>JAPPLG010000028.1:0-180986 GCA_028819545.1 Bdellovibrionales bacterium
CCCCCCCCCCCCCCCCCCCCCCCCCCCCCCCCCCCCCCCCCCCCCCCCCAAAACGGGATTTGTAAAAGTTACGATAGTTATATTGTGGCTTGCTTGAAAAGACAACAGCCTTAGGAGATGAATAAATGTTTTTGAAATTTAAAATAAGTGTTTTAATCTTATTATCCTGTTTTTTTGTTCAGGCAAATATGTATAATGCAGTTAAGGATAATGATTTGGAAAAAGTAAGTGAATTGTTATCAGAGGGAGCGGATGTAAATGCTGAAACAGGACCTGGATTTACCCCCCTGCACTGGTCAATGTCACCAGAAATGGCAGAACTTTTGATAGAAGCAGGGGCAGATGTAAATACTAAAACTTCCTGGGATGGAAGAGAAAAAACACCTCTGCATTTTGCGAAGTCATCAGAAATAGCAAAAGTTTTGATAGAGGCGGGAGCAGATGTAAATGCTAAAACTTCCTGGGATGGAGGAGAAGAAACACCTCTGCATTTGGCGAGGTCACCAGAAATAGCAAAAGTTTTGATAGAGGCGGGAGCAGATGTAAATGCTAAAACTAGAGGCGGGTTTGGAAGAGAAGGGGTTTCCCCTCTACATTGGGCGAGATCAGCAGAAATAGCAAAAGTTTTGATAGAAGCAGGAGCAGATGTAAATGCTAAAACTTCCTGGGGTGGAGGAAAAATAACACCTCTACATCTGGCGAGGTCAGCAGAAATAGCAAAAGTTTTGATAGAAGCAGGAGCGGATGTAAATGCTAAAGCTAACGGGTATGAAGGAGGGAATTTTCCTCTACATCTGGCAAGATCTCCGGAAATAGCAAAAGTTTTGATAGAGGCGGGAGCAGATGTAAATGCTAGGTCTGGTGTGTCTGATAGTGGGAGAAATACAAGAGGAAATACACCTCTATTTGGTGTGTCACCAGAAATGACGGAGTTGTTGCTGAATGCAGGAGCGGATGTCAATGCCAGAAACCATTTTGGTCAGACACCTCTTCATTGGATTAGATCACCAGAAGCGGCAGAAATACTCTTGAAGGCTGGGGCAGATATAAATGCTAAAGATAAGGGTGGAGAAACACCTATGGAACATAATAGGTATGTGTCTCATGCTGTTCAAAATATAAGAGAGAAAGAAAGACTACAAGTTTCTTCTTGTAAATATACTTCTATGCTTTCAGAAATGAGAGTCACCAGATATCAACCAGGATTATGTATGGCTGAAGTCTCCTGTTCTTTTGATATTGGTTCTTCTCCAAATACAGAGTTTATATCAAGAACTTATCAAGTGGTGTGTTCAGCTCTTGGAAATGGAGAATGCCCGACAGCAGATCAATGTGTTTTAGACCGCTCTGTTGTTGAATCAGACAGTACAAGAGAAGAAAGCCAGCCTTCTTCCAGCTCTTCAATTAAAACTTCAACAGGAGTTCGTTAAATGAAATTATTTATTCTATCTTTATTGCTTGTTTCTCAATTTGCTTTTTCTGGGATTATTGGTGAGACGAGAATTACAGGTCGTGTTCTGAAGTATGATAAAAGCACAGTGACATTGTCTCAGTATGGAAACAGAAAGATTACAGTTCCAAAAAGCTCGCTTGAGAAAAACTTTAACAAGCTTAAGACAGGTCTTTTGGTGACAGCTGTTTTTAGTGCAGAAGAGGTTATGGATAAAATTCAAGAGCAAACAAAAAAATAACTATAACAATGGTTTCGACTGGTGAGTTGTGGGCAGGCGAAAGCCTGCTTTCACTTTTATAAGTTATGAAAAAATCTAGAAACGCTTGTATATACTTGTTTTTCTTCTTCGAAAAATATACGAAATAACAAAATACTAGATACGACTAGCAAAATACTAGACATACCTATTATTTTGTTTATTTTAAGATACAAGAAAAATTTATTTATGCTGTAAAACTTCCCGGGGTTTGCTTCCTTGAGCAGGGCCGACAATTCCCTCTTCTTCAAATCTTTCCATCATACGCGCGGCTCGGGGGTAGCCCAGTCTAAATTTTCTTTGTAAAGATGAAGTGGATATAGTTTTTAATGAGGCCACATAAGAGCGTATCTCCATATACTTTTCCATATCTTCATCGGAATCATTCCAACTGCTGTGGATATCGAAGTTTTCATTTTCGAATTTTTCAATGGTGTGATACTGAGGACTTCCTTGAGATTTCCAGTGATTAATAATAGTGCTTAAATCCTCTTCACTGATAAAAGGCCCATGGCATCTTTTTATCTTGGCTGAACCAGGGGTTAAAAAGAGCATATCCCCCTTAGATAACAGCCTTTCTGAGCCAGATTCATCTAAGATCACTCTGGAATCGATTTTACTTGAAACTTTAAAACTAATTCGCCCGGGGATGTTTGTTTTAATAAGACCGGTAATCACATCTTTTCTAGGACTTTGCATAGCTAAAATTAGATGAATGCCGCAAGCTCTAGCCATTTGAGCTAAGCGCACCACAGCCTGTTCCACTTGATTGCGCTTTGGACTTGCCATAAGGTCGCCAAACTCTTCTACAACAACACAAATATAGGGCAAAGGTTCAAAGTAGTAGTCTTCAGTTTCATTTATCATCACTTCTTCATGGTGGGTTTTTTCTGCTGAGCTGAGTTTGGATACAGCATAATTAAAATTTTTAATTCCTTTAACATTAAATTTATTTAAAGATCGATATCTTTTATTCATTTCCTGAATAGTCCAAAGAAGAGTGTCTAAAGCTTTTGATGTGTTTACAACAGGAGGAAAAAGCAGGTGAGGAATATCTGCAAAAGAACTTAAATCCACTTGTTTGGGATCAATAAGGATTAAACGTAAAGTTTCCGGGGAGTGATGCATGAGCAGTCCTGATAAAAGGCTGGTGATGAAAACGGATTTTCCGGAACCTGTGCTTCCTGCCACCAGTAGATGAGGGATTTGGCTTAACTCTTGAATGCATACAGAGCCTTCTACATGACGGCCCATAATTAAAGGCAGATCCCAGGATTGATTGTGAAGAAAAGGATCTTTGATTAAATCTTTAAAATAAACCATTTCCCTGGAAGAATTAGAAGCTTCAATGCCGACGACATCTCTTCCGGGGATAGGGGCGATAATTCTTAAAGACTCTGCGCTTAAAGCCATACTTAAATCATCTGCGAGTTGTGTAATCTTTCCGACTTTTACAGAGTCAGCAGGTCGAAACTCAAATAAAGTCACTGCAGGTCCACTTTTCACTCCCACCATCTCGCCTGTAATGGAAAATTGCGCCAGTTTATCCTGAAGTTTTTGTGTTTGCTGGCGGATCTCTTGAGTTGAAATACGGAAAGTATTTTTAGGAGTTGCAGGAAGTAAACTATGGTGAGGTTTTTTCCATTGTCCGGAAACAGGTTGAGAGATCATTACAGGCTCTTCTGGTTCTTTGCTTAACATAGACACATCTTTTTCATCAAAATGTACTTCTTCGGATTCCTGATTAAAAATAACAGGAGGAAGTTCAATGGATTTATTTCTTAAACTTTTAAATAAGTTAAGGGAGATATTTTTAAACCCAACTCCAAAAGATGTTAGTAAATGAAATCCGCCTTGAACATAAAATCTAAGTGGCCGATGGCTTTGTGCAATCAAACAACAGGTTAAAGAAGCGGAAAGAACAATGATGGCGCCTGCTTCGTGAATAAGAGGAGTTAAACCAGAGATAATCATTTGCCCTATGATTCCTCCGGTTGTGATGTGATCTTGAAAGACTCTGACATTGGGCCAAAGTAAAATAGCAAAAGCACAGACTGAACATAAGAGGGTTGCTTCCACCAAATAAGTTTGTAAACCAGGTTTTTTTCTTCCGGCAAAAGAAGAAAAAGATCTTTTTAAGGAAGCGGCAACCAATAGCCATGAAGTCAGTCCAAAAATCTGATACATCAAATCGGATAGAAAGGCTCCAATATACCCACAATAATTTCTTACAGGTTCCTCCCCTAAGGTATTTAAGGAAGGATCCAGCGGATGGTAGCTCATCAAAGCTACAGCTAGAAATAAGGCGAGAGCTAAGTATATTGTGCCTTGTACATCTGTTTTTCCAAAAAAGGACATACTTTTATTCTAAAAAAACCTTGTTTGAAACTAAAGTTAAAAATAAGGTTTATTTCAAAGTTATGAACAATCTATCTACAAGGATTCAATAGAGCACCTTTGTTTTATTAAAAGAGATTGTTTTTGCACTGTTATACGTTTTCAAAACCAGGACTTTAAGGTATGAAAGGGAGCACTTCTTAAGAGGAAAATAATGGAAGATAAAGTACTCCCTCATAATTTAGATGCTGAAATGTCTGTCTTAGGCCAGCTTTTGGTGGGGGATTCTCATGTCTGGGACGAAGTGCATGGATATTTATCTGCAGAGGATTTTTACAAACCTGCACATTCTCTTATTTTTCAAACTGCTCAAAAATTGGAAGAAAAAGGCAATCCTATTGATATTATGACGGTCTCTGACCTTTTGGAAAAACAGGGAAAATTAGAACAATCCGGGGGTTCTGCATACTTGGCAGAGCTTATAAGTTATGCTCCTTCCGGAGTGAGTATTGCTTCATGTGTTCAGCTTATTAAAGAAAAATCTATTTTAAGATCGGTGATTCGTCAGTCTGAAAATTTTATTAAACAGGCTAAAGCTCAAGAGTTTGAAAACATTGAAGTGTTTTTAGACCAAATGGAAGCAGAGATTTTTAGGATTTCGCAAAATCAAACTGAACAAAATCTTTTTCCTATCAATCAACTGGTCAGCCGCGGACTGGAACATCTGGAAAGTCTTCATGGAAAAAACTTGAATGTTACCGGACTGTCCACCTCTTTTGAAGAACTCGATAGTATTACATCCGGTTTTCAATCGGGGGATCTTATTATTGTTGCCGCCCGCCCTTCCATGGGTAAAACAGCCTTGAGTTTAAATATAGCAATGAATGCAGCTCTTGATGAAAAGAAAGTCGCTTTCTTTTCTGTAGAGATGGCTAAAGAACAACTGCTTATTCGTTTGTTTTCTTTACTGACACAAATTCGTCTTTCTTCTTTAAAAGTCGGCAATATCAATAAGGACTGGGATCGATTGATGGATGGAGCATCTCGGTTAAGTGAAACCCAATTTTTTATTGATGATTCCAGCTATATTTCTCCCTTTGATATCCGATCCCGCGCCAGGAGGTTAAAAGCTCAACAGGGCTTGGACCTTATTGTTGTGGATTATATCCAATTGATGAGTATGAAAAAATCAATGGATTCCAGAGAAAGAGAAGTTTCAGAAATATCAAGGTTGCTCAAATCTATTGCTAAAGAACTTTCTGTGCCAGTGATAGCACTATCTCAGCTCAATCGTGGGGTGGAAAACAGAACCAACCGAAGACCTCTTCTTTCTGATTTAAGAGAATCAGGCTCTATTGAGCAGGATGCAGATGTGATTATTATGCTCTACAGAGATGACTACTATAATCCAAATTCTTCTAAAAAAGGAAAAACAGAATTAATTGTAAGTAAGCAAAGAAACGGTCCTACAGGTACAGCCATTTTAAAATGGCATCCTGATTATGGACGTTTTGAAAATAATATTGAGACAGATTTTAGCCCCTTGCCGGAACATCCATTATAGTTCAGTCACCCTTGCGAATGCGGGGGTCCACCTGCTGAGGTATCCGCTATAGTTCAGAGCTTTCAATAACTGATTGGGCATCGGAAGACTCTCTTTGAGCTTTCTGTCCTGGTTTCAATTTGCAGGAGAGACAAATACCCCAGGCCATCAGTGTTTCTGAAATATTCTTTTTGGCGGATGAATTTTTAATTTCTCTGGAGAAAGCGTTCAAGTTAAAAGAGCTTTTCTCCGCAATTTTTTGAAAACTGTCCAAAACGTCTGTCTGCTGGGAAGGAGGTAGCCTTTTTACGGCATTTAAAAGTCTTTGAACAGAGCGTGTGGAGTGTTTTTGGAGTAAGCTTTGAATGGATTCCACATATTGATTGTTTTCCTTGAGGATATTTTGCAGTTGATTGTCTCTTACACCAAAAGCGGGAGGTTCGCTTAAGGACTTTGCTTTATTGATAGCAGAGCGAATTCTGTAAGCGTCAAAAACCCCCAAAGTCAGAGTCCATCCTGCATGAACCTGCTCTTTCACTTTGGATTTCCATTCGGTTCTGATATCTTCAATGCTTTGATCGTCCCCCAATTGAGATAGATAAGCATTGAGCATGTCCTCCTGATTTCTGGAATGCCTGTTGATTTCAGATATTCTAAAACTCAAATCAGCCGCAGTCAGCCCTATGCCTGTAGTTATGGAAAGATTTGTAGCCATGGAGATCGGAGCTCCTGTTCCCAAGGTGAGAATAGCCACTGTTATAGATCCCGCTACAGAGCCAATCAAAAATCCTGTTTTTAATGTGCGTTTGAACTGTCTGTCATTTTCAATTTTTTCCGCGACTTTGCATAATACAGAGGAGTATTCGGGGTTATCCAGCAGTACAGGGTTTATTGTTTGTGGACTGAATAAAATCAATTTTGACAGCCGGTCAAACCTTTGATCCTGATACCACTTGTTTAAATCTTTTTCTTCAGAAGAGTCTTTTTGCAGGCGGTCCAGATACTCCTGATCTGTTTTATGTTTATTTCTTTGATCAGAAAGAAGCTCTCCAATGTTTTGGTCCATACGATGAAAACGCTCCTGTACAGCCAGGCGGGCTGTGCGGTCATCAATGGGTTCCAAGAGAGGAAAAGGTTCATGGTGTGTGAGTTCGGTTTCTTCAAACCCCATCAACCCCAACCCTTTGGCTGTTATTTTTTCAATCTCTTTAAAATTTGATTTATTTCTTACGACATCTGTTTGTAAGAGAGATCCTGCTCCACTTGCGTGCAAAAGAGCCAGCTCCCGTTTATATTCCAAAAAGAATGTTTTTTTAATCCTCTGTAATTGATCATAAAATTTTTTGCGCTGTAAAGAATATTCATGTTCAGCTTTTCTTTTTTCAGGTAAATTTAAAAAATCTGCTGGGTCTATACTCGGATTTTCCAAAGCCCATTGTTCTTCCAGCTCTTTTTTATGATTATTATAATCCTCCAGTATGGAGTTAAGACTGGCTATTCGATAATTAATGTCAGCGGTAATGACCGGCGGACTCAAAGAGTCCATTTGATTTTCCCCCACCGGTTCAGGAGGAGCAGATTGAAACTCATAAACACTTGTCTTTATACATTTGTTCTTCCTTTGGTCTTTAAAGCACTCTTCATCCTGGTGAGAAAATTTTGTTGGGTGTTGAATCAACTCCTTGGCATTGGCTGAAGTTACGGCATTGTCAATAATGTTGTTTATAATTTCTTTGTCTTTTTCACTGCAAATCCAGGTTTCTTTTTTTCTTGTCCTGCGGGCCTGGGTGGATGCAGGAGCATTTTCTGTGCAAAATTTGTCTAAAAGTTTTTGTTTGAAACTTTGTGTGTTGATATTGTCGTCTCCTGTTTGTCTGGTAAACTTTATTCTGCTTTGAATGTTGGTTTTGAGTGCTTGTGAAAATAAATCATCTTCAAAAGAAGATTCTGTTGATACATTTTCGGGGAGGACGGTTTCCTTTAAATGCTTTCCAAATAGAGCTATACTGTCCTTTGAAATAGGTGAAACAGATTTACACTCATCAGGATTTTCCAAACCCATCGAAATATTGGATTGAGTACGATGTAAAATATCGTTTTTAGCTATGGATTTTTCTTTCGAGCAGGATTTTAGTTTTTTGTGAATATTTATAAAACTTTTTAACCTGTGATATTCCTGGCCTAAAGGAGTGTTGATAAAATCAGGATTTTTCGTATCAACAGAACTTTCAGTTTTGTGCAACAGTTCTTCAAAGGGTTCAGAGTTGTCTTCCCATTGCATGTCTATCCAGCAATCTGTGTTATTTTTGCCTCTGTGTTTGTGATTATGGCATTTTCTTTCAGGCATAAGCAGGGTTATATTTTCATGAAAAGGTGAAAGTGTTTCATATTGAGACATTAACTCTGAAGTTTCTTCTGACCATGAAAAACTGTTTAATAAAATTGCAAAAAATATTATAAAAAACACCATCGTACAGTCTGAATGCAATGCTCCTTATATTATAATCGGTATTTAAGTGTGTATTTTGAGTTTTATAAAAAGCACTAAATGGAAGTTTTTACTCTTCTTGGACTATAGTATTGAAAAACAAATAAACATAAAGAATTCGCCTAAGCTGTACGATTAGTTTACAGTACGGAGGACTTTATTATGTTGCAATGGGATCAATACCGCCATCTTCATGTGATTAGAAATTTGAGAGATTTAGTTGGAAATCTATGGAAGAGTGACATTGTTTTTTTAAATGAAGAAGGGCAATTTACAAATCCGTTAAATGAAAGTTATTTTTACAATAGCTCTGTAGCCGCTGTTCTTAAAGACTCTCATTTAAATAAGTCTTTATCTCGATTGTTGCAGGATCAAACTTCAAAATCCAAAGAATTGGTTTTATTGGAATGGGAGGAAACAGGAATGAGTGTACTAGCTGTACCTGTTTTCTTTAATCAAAAATGGCAGGGATCGGTTGGGGTTTTGGGTTTTGTGAGCCGTGAAGAACAAATCACCCGATTTAAATCTGTCGCGGAGAGTTTTAATATTAGTGATTTTTCTGTGAAAATTGTTGATTCTAATCAATTGGGAATAATGAAAACTATTGTATCCAGTTTAACTCAGGAAATTATTCTGGTAGATGAAGTGGAAAAATCAAGAAAACATTTAAGAGACCAGTTTTTAAATTCTTCAAACAAATATGGAGATCTTGTTGGAAATTCACAATCCATGCAAAATCTTTATTCTATCTTGGATAAAATTAAAGATTCAGACAGCAGTATCTTAATTCAAGGTGAAAATGGAACAGGTAAGGAGCTTGTTGCTCAATCCATCTATCAGAATTCCAAGAGAAAAAATGAAGCTTTCTTAGCTCAAAACTGTTCTGCTTTTAATGATAATTTGTTGGAGTCGGAGCTTTTCGGCCATGTTAAAGGGGCTTTTACAGGAGCTATTCAAGATAAAAAAGGTCTTTTTGAACTTGCAGATGGAGGAACATTCTTTTTAGATGAAATTGGAGACACTTCCTTAACTATGCAGGCCAAACTGCTTCGTGTTCTTCAGGAAGGAACTTTCTTTAGTGTAGGCTCTGTCAAACCTAAAAAAGTAGATGTAAGAATTATTGCGGCAACCAATAAAGACTTAAATACGATGATGAAACAAGGTTCTTTTAGAGAAGATTTGTATTATCGTCTTAATGTGATCAATATAAAAGTGCCTTCTTTAAGAGAGCGTGGAGAGGATATAAAACTTTTGGCTGAATATTTCTTGTTTCAGGAATCTAAGGGGCAAAAGAAAGTTTTTGATCCTATGATTTTTGAGTCTTTTAACTCTTATGCATGGCCTGGAAATGTGCGCGAACTTCAAAATGAAATTCAAAGATTAGTTATTCTATCACATTCCAATGAGAGAATTTCTAAAGAGCTGTTGTCCAATAAGTTTTTTGAGAAAGAAGACAGTATGTCGGCTCTGTCCAAAATTGACAGCTTAAAAAGAGCTGTAAAAAAATTGGAAAAGCAAATGATTGAAAGATGTTTGAAAGAAGAAAGCTGGAATAAAACCAGGGTGGCAAAAAAACTGGGAATTAGTCGAGCCGCTTTAATTTCAAAAGTGAAAAGTTACGAATTGGAAAAGAAAAGTATTGCTTAACTCTTAATAAAAAGTGTTCTAAGTTATTTCTATGATAGATTTGATAAGAGCTTTTATCCTTGGGGCGCTTCAAGGGTTGGCTGAGTTTTTACCTATTTCAAGCTCAGGGCATTTAGCGGTGACTGGCCTTTTTTTTCAGTTGGATCAGATATTTCTTTTTACTATTGCTGTTCATTTTGGAACTTTATGTTCTCTTCTTGTTTTCTACAGAAATAAATGTATGAGTTTGATAAAAAATATTTTATCTCCACCCAAAGAAAATTTATTTTTTAAACTTGTAGTAGCCTCTATCCCTGTTATGTTAATTGGATTCTTTTTTTATAGTTCTATACAAAAGTTATTTCATAATATGTATTTTATTTCTTTTAGTTTTATCTTTACAGCTTTATTTCTTTTAGGAACTTTTTTTGCCAAGAGGGGCAATAGATATTCATCTGATGTCGTGGATTCCAGTTTTGTATGTATTTCTTATACAAAAGCTTTTTTAATAGGGTTAGTCCAGGTGTTGGCTTTAGCTCCCGGAGTAAGTCGGGCAGGTGTGACAACAGGGACAGGTCTTTATCTTGGAGTGCCTCCCCGGACAGCCCTTGACTTTAGCTTTCTTTTGGGGATTTTTTCTCTTTTTGCGGCGTGTGCTTTGGAATTTATAGCTGGTTCAAATACCTTATTTCATTGGCCTTTTTTGATTGGTTTTTTAAGTGCATTTGGCTTTGGTTATTTGGCTCTGTATTGGATGAGGTCATGGGTTTTTAGTCTTTATAAATTTGGGTTTTATCTTTTACCTTTGGGGTTGTTGTTGTTTTTATATTTGTATTTGCAATAAAATTTTTACTAAAGATATGAGGTCTTGACTTAAAGATCGTTTTCGTAAAAAACATGAAGATCAGGCTCGGTAGCTCAGTCGGTAGAGCAGAGGACTGAAAATCCTTGTGTCGGCGGTTCGATTCCGTCCCGAGCCATATTGAAAAATCAAGAAGCTGAAAAGCTATTTGATTTTTCATCGGAAAAGGAATCGAAATGAGAGAGCGACTTGTGTTGAACGCGAGAGTGTTTAATACAAGGCAGAAAATCTGGATGATTTTCTGAGAGAGCGAAGTGAGCCTACGCAGGAAATGAACAGGATGTGAATGACCATAGTAGGCGATTCCGTCCCGAGCCACATTTGATCTTCTTTTAGAAAAAGAAGCAAAACCAATCTGTCATTCCGGACTTGATCCGGAATCCAGCACATGAAAATACTTTGTATAAGCGACTCAAGTCTCAGACACACAACTTGCTTGAGCCACTTATACAAAGTATTTCAATTTTTGAATATCAACTTGTTTGAGCCTTTATGTAGAGCATTTCTCTTCGATTCTACTTTTTATTTTCACTTTTAAAAGACTTCGTACAAGGGAATTAAAGTCAGACATGCAACTCTTTTATCACTTATACGGAGGTGTTTTAACTCAATCTTATAGCCTTTTTAAGATATGTTGTTTTAAATCCTGGTTTTTTGAAGGTATTTCCTATTGATTATACCTATAGTTATAGACATAATAATGAATGACTTTGTTTCGGTTCTTTTGAAATTAAAAATAAGATTAAATTTAATAAGTGTTGAAATGAAAAAGGTTTTATTTTTTTTATTTGTTAATTTTACTTTCTATATTGAAGGAGAAATAAAATTTTCTCACTCCAATCAGGATCTCTGTGTGCAAACACTTAATACCTATGGGATGTTTTACTCTGACAATCTGGAAGAAAGACATCAACAGACTTTAAGTTTTTTAAGACGACATGACTGCGATATTGTTTTACTTCAGGAAGTTTGGCAGGAGGAGCACTATCAGAATTTAAAAGAGTTATCCCAAGATATAAATATGAAAAGTGTCTATTTTAGAAAACCATTTGATGATAAAAAAAGCGGCCTTGTTGGTTTATTTAAGGGCGGCGTTCAAACCAGTGATATATTCTATTTTCCTCCTGCTGTTCAAAGTGGTTTAGGTCTTTTATCTGATGTTTTTAAAGCGCTGGATAAAGGGTTTGGAATGGCACAAGTACATTCCTCTTGGACACCTCAAGATTCTTTGTTGGTTTTTAATTTTCATTTAAACCATATTTCTCAAATGGAAAGAGTAAATCAGCTTTTGCTGTACTTAAGGTGGATTTTGGAAAATTCTTATCTGAATCAAGCCATTATTGCAGGTGGAGATTTTAACTTTGAGCCTGACAGTCTGGAATTTCGTATTATAAGGAGTTTATTCCGATTTGAAAATCCTTATGAACAAATCAGAAAACAGCCTGAATGCACTCATTTGTGTGAAGATGGCGGGTATGAGGTTTTTAACTTTCTAGTAGGTGAAGGCATTAGAGACTACATTTTTTTTAGATCTTCACCACAAATGAGCTTTAATACTCAGGATGTTTTTGCTTTTCCTAAACATTATAATGATACATTTTTATCTGACCATTTTGGTTTGCGGGCTATTTTCCACTTGGGGGATTCTTTTGAAAAGCCATTAGAAGTTTCGGCTGAAGCAGAAGCTTTCAAAGAAAGAATAAAAGCATTTAAGTGGAACCTTCAAGAAGTGGAGTCTTTTTTTCTAAGTGGGTATGATACATCTTCAATGGGTTTTATACAGTCTCTTTATGAAGATTTAGAGAATCCTGAAAGCAACGTGGTTCAATATCTGAAATATTAAGATTGTGTTAAGTTTTTTTAAGCTCTTTTCAGTCTTTTTAATATTTTTAGTCTTCTTTTAAGGTTCAAAAAAGCTGTTTTTATTAATGATTGTATTCTTCTAAAAATTAGAAAGTGTAAAATATGTAAATTTTACACACTATTGAAAAAAAATTTTATATTTCATGTATCGTATAGTATTTTGCTTTTAATCAATAAGGATGTCGATTATGAAAAAGACGGATGTTTTTTCTGTATTTCAACATATATTTCAATATGTTCTGATTCTTTTATTTTCTTTCTTTTGTATTTTTTCTTATGCGGAAACTTATTATGAGATACTTGGAGTTTCTCCAAATGCTTCTCAAAAAGAGCTTAAGGATGCCCGTAATAGTTTGGTGCGTGAATACCATCCGGATAAACACCCAAATGCGAGTGAAAGTAGGAAAAAAGAACTGGCTGAAAAAACGGCGGAGATTAATAGAATATATGAAGAATTGTCTAATCCGGAAACAAGAAGAGCTTATGATGCAGATTTAAGATCAAGGCAAAATGACAATAGAGTTTTTCAAGATGACATAAACTTTGAAGGACGAACTCCTCCCCCAGAGGAAGTAAAAGATGCGAGAGATTTGAAAGATCTCTATTTAAAAGAAGCTCGGCCTGTTGAAATTCAAACCAGGCCTTTGGAAAATCCATATGAAGTTTTAGAAGTCGAACGAAATGCAACAGAAATGCAGATAAACAGAGGATATAGCAGTCTGGATCGTAAACTTCGTCGTGATTTACATAAGCAGTTTAGACGGCTACATAGAACCCCAAGAGACTCTGCGGAGAAAGCTCCTTTAGAGCAAAAAATTGATCAAATCATTCAAAAACTTCACAGACTTTATTCGGCTCATCAGGTTTTATCCCATTCAGTTTTAAGGGAGCAGTGGGATCGAGACGGCCGGATGGCTCTTCGGGGAACCTTTCTGTCATTTAAAGATATGAGGACAGGTTTATTTGTTCATTACTTCGAAGGTTATGATGGCAAGTTGTACGATATAGCAGAGTCAAATGACGGCAGAAGAATTCATTTGATTCGCAGAATGAATCAAGCTCCTCCTTTTATAGGTTCTGAAACACATATCACTGATGTTTTACGTCTTGATACAACGTTAAAATATGCAGGTGAATCTTTTGAAAATATGAAAGATATAGAAAAGCCAAATATTGCAGAATTAGAAGCAAAAGAATCAAAAACTTCCCAGTTGTTAAATAAATATAGAGAAATAATTCGGGATCGAGTGGCACGTGTTATGAATCAAAAGCGCAATATGGATGGTAGAGGTTTGCCAGTGGTTTCTGCAAGTGATGGAAGCTCAAGATCTCAAAGCTCTTCTCATACAGGGAAAAATCTGACTCGTCCCGGACAAGTCACATTTAAAGCAAGTCCTAGTCAATTAACTTTTGAAACTTTAGATAGAATGATTCATCCTTTTGCTGAAAACTCCACACATCAATTGAAATTAACAGAAGCAATGAGACAACTGCCCCCCAATATGCTGAGTTTTTATGCGGCTCTGGGAGCCTATATGTTCAGTAGAACTTATTGGGATTCTCACACGTATGATGGGGTTGAGGTGGATCCGGAATGGGAGCAGTCTATAGTTACTGCCATTTCCACACCTTTAGGATTATTTAGTCTTGCGGCCTTTGTGGTTGTGTCCGGACAAGTGACTCGGGGAATAGAAGTTGCTATTAATAAATACGTTAATGTTAGAAAAAATAAAGATCTGTTCATGAATGTCAGAGGGTCCAAGCTAACACCAGATAATGTAGCGGCCAGTCGCAAATATTTTGAAGAAATTGAAACATCTACAAGAAGAGCTACTAACGCTATTCGATCTCTTAGAATGCCTTTGTCATTATCTGCAGGGATGATGGTCAGTATGGCTATTATGGAATTAAATTATGATCCTAATGCAATAGCTTGTTGGGATGGAATGAGGGAGCCAAATAAAAGAGGTTATAATTTTATGTCGGCCTGTGATCGTTTTTATCAGGACTGGAGTAGTTTTATTGAATTTTTAATTGTAACTCCTATGACATTTGGAGCTCTTGTAGGGGCTAATAAATGGGTGCACCCGAATAAAAGAGCTTTAGCAAAGGGAGTTATAGGTATGCTCTGGATTGCAATGATGACATTTGAGATCAATGGTGAATTTCAAGACTGGGGTAAATTAAAAGAGTGGGCTCCAATGATGGCGACTATGATAGCAGCTGGACTCAGTTTACAAGGGCTTGGGTGGTCTTTAAAAAAAATTAAGGGGATATATGATGCTTTTCAACTTAAAAAAGCTTCAACAGCTCAAGGATCTTCTTCGAAAACAAAAAATACAAATCCCAGGATTTCAACAAATACCCGTCCTCAGGCTCTTCTGGAAGATATTTCAAATAACAGACGTTCTTTATCAAGGGTTGCAAATACAATAAAAAATGGAACTTTCTCTGCGGGAAAACGTTCTTTACTGTTTATGGTCAGCAGATTTGGAGGTTTTTTTTCTAGCGCTTTCTCCATTGGTGTATTTATCGCTCTGGATCATCTTTGGCATCCATTGATTGGAAAAAAACTGAGAGATGGAGTGGGAAAAGATATTGTATATAAAAAAGATCAACTGAATTCTTATATTACAGGTTCAGGTACATGGAGTGATCAAAAGAGGGATTTTACTTTTTGGGAGCTTTGGCCTGATCAGGAGTGCTCTATATCCAACCCTGCAGAGATGGGTTATGTTGAGTTGATAGGAGAAGTAGCTTTTAATAATAATCGAAGAAACTGTGCTGGAAGATTTTTAGCCCATCAATTGGATGATTTTTCTTCTCTCTTTTCTGATTGGAGAGAAAATCAATTGGGCATGTTTCCGCAGAAATATGGAAATTGGTCAAGAGATATTTCGCCTCTATTATTTTGGCATAATGAAAATATGCACATTTTAGAAAGTACAGGGATATTGCCTGAAGGGCGGGAGACAAATCCTTTTCAGCGTCAGGTTAAACAAATTGAAGAAAATTGGACAGGAATTCAATATCATAATCTTTCATGGGGAGATCCTCGTAAGAATATAAAAGGAAGCGATGAAATAAAAAGAATAAAAGATGATTTGTTAATGAATGAGGAAAAACGTCTGGAAATTGAAGAGTCTACTGTTTCTTGGTATCTTTTTGAGTATGGAAGCGAGGAGGATGTTCAATTAGAATCGATACAAGACTTTCGTGATAGGAATGCAGACGCCATAGAAAACTTAGTAAGAGAAAGAATATATATCACTCTTTTTTTGATTGATCAGGGAGTGGATGAAAGTCAAATTACAGATGAGATGTTATTGGAAGTGAGTCAAAACAAATCTGATGAATTAGAGCAGTTTAAACAAAGAAAAGATCAGGAAATGCAACACCAATATTATAGCGAGCGGGTTCAAAGTAAAGTCATGGAAGTTGTAGTTAGAGAAAATTATTTGAATTTACCTTATAACTTGTTTAAATGGGCAGTGAATGAACTGGATCAATATATTGCTGAAAAAGGAAATAGCAGTGAGTTTCTCTTAAATAAAGAAATATTGTCGGACATTTATGACAGTAATTATCTGAATTTCAAACAAAGTGCTAACCTGTCAGAAGAAGAAACAGTAGGCTCTCTCAGAGCTTTATTTAATGCTGTAGATTTTAGTGTGCCTGTTTATAATTATTATGACAGACGTCAAATAGAAGAGTGTGAAAGAAATTTGAATTGTAATGAAGCTGTTTTACGAGCTAGAGCTGTATCGGCGGGTGTTGATCTTTTAAATCTAGTGTCTGGATTTTATAGAGCAGGTGGAGGCGAGTGGGGAGCGTCCGATCATTGGGAATTTATAGCAGATATTCGTAACTCCTTTAAAGACTTTCTTAATGGAAAAGATCCTCGTACGTACTCCACACCTTTTGCCTTTAACTCTAATGATCAAATAATGGAATCCGGGATAGAATATCAAAGAGAAGGAAAGGGTTGGTTTGCCCCCTTAATGGATGGTTTGCCGGCTCATCCTATGAAGCATGTTGTGTATCAAATGGTGTGTGGAGCTGAATTGAATTCCTATTTCCCTCCAATAGATCAAACATGTACAGACCAGGATGACTTGAATCAATTAGCAGAAGAATTGCCTTCTATTGATAAAGTATTTAATAAGACCTCTTATATATTGAATATACCAAAAATTATTAGAGGGGAGGCGCCGGCCGGTATTTGTGATAAAAGCCCTTCTAAAGCTTTTGATACTCCCATTATTATTGGAAATAAAAGATATCAAAATTTGTTGGAGTATGTGTTGGATTTTCAAAATATTAGATCCGATATTGATCAACTCTGGGAAGAAAAAGTGGAAAGTCAGTATTCTTTATTAATGGCATGCTTTGAAGATCTTTACGGCAAAATTTACAACAATCATTTCTTGAAGCCTATACATTCAAAAGAAGTTTATACTGTAAATACTGCTATGGATAATACTGCGGCTTACTCTTCTTCTTTTGGTGGGGCGCCTGTTTACCCTGTTGTTTCTCAATCTGTTCCTATCAGTGCTGAAGTTCCAAAAGGAGTTCTGGAGTCTTTAATGAATCAAACAGAATTTTTATTTGATCTATTAAAAAGAGTGTACACCTATAATGGTGAGATCTTACCGGAAAGAGTAAAAACTATAGAAAGTGCATGGAATAATCTGGATGGAGCACGAACCGTATTGCCTCATATATGTAAAGAACAAACAGACTTTACTTCATTACAGGAAAAAGCTTATATGAGTATAGAGTGTTCTGAGAAATTAACTTTAGATTTATTTGAATCTATTGCAGAGCAAATTAAAGTTGAACAGTGTGGAAGTTTATTGCAATTTGAAGTTATCGAGATTATGGGAGACAGGTTTACATATATTCAAGAGCATATGAGATTTCTTATGATATCAGATTTAGATCCAATGCTTCCTCCTGACTACCCTGATGATAAGGTGTTTGCCAGAGCAGATTGTTTTGTCAATTCAACAAATAAATGGTGTGATATGTATTCACTAAGACCTCGTGATACAGCGACACTTTTAATTGCTAAACATCATTTAGGTCAAGTCTTTAGAGATTTAATGGATTTGTATACGAAAGTCACTTTTTTCTCAGGGAATTCAACTCCGGAGGAATGTGATAGTATGCAGAACGAGGCGGAAAGGGTTCCCCTTATTCAAGAGGTTATAGATGAGTATCCAAAGTTATCCTTAGATGAGATATATTCTAGGGCTGTTTTTAATCAATAAAAAATATATTATTAAAAATTACTTTGTCTTATGTTGAAACTCTTCTTTGGAAGCTATAGCTCCCTGAGAATAGGCAATTTCTAAAGGGATATCCTGCATATTATAAGTTTGAGACATGACTGCTCCATAAGCTCCAGCATCACAAATACAAAGCCAGTCTCCGCTGGACAAGGCAGGCAGAAGACGGTCTCTGGCTAAAATATCTGCAGACTCACAAATAGGGCCGGCTATTGTATAATTTTTCTCTTCCTGATTGGATTGTTTGACAGGCAGAATGCGGTGATAAGCTTGGTATAAAACAGGCCGCATCAGATGGTGCATCCCTGTATTTAAAATAGCAAAATTTCTTAAAGATGTTTTTTTAATATATTGAATTTCACCAAAGAGCCATCCATAGCGTGCTGTTAGGATGCGTCCGGGTTCGCATAAAAGACGCCCCTCAAAATTTTTGAATACTTTTTGTAAGCTGGATCCATAAAATTCAATTCTTCTTATATCGTCTTCCATATCGTTTGTTCTGTAATCAATACCCACTCCTCCTCCAATATCCAATGTTGTTAGAGAGTGCCCCTCTCGGTTAAGTCTTTCATAAATATTTTTTACTTTTTCAGAAGCCTGAATAAGTGGATCTACAGAAAGCCCTTGAGATCCAATGTGCATGGCTAAGCCTTGAAATTGAACAAACGAGGAATACTTTCTTACAATTTCGATAAATTGAGGGAGGGCATTTTCATCTATTCCAAACTTATGATCTTTTGTTCCTGTTTGAATAAAAGCATGAGTGTCTAGTGTGACGTTAGGATTTACACGACAAGCAACTTGTGCTTTAAGTTTTAGTGATGAGCAAAGGCTTCCAATACGCTCCAATTCCTCCAAACTTTCTACGTTGATTTGAAAAATTTGAGATCTTAAGGCTTTTTCCAATTCCTGCTTGGTTTTAGCCACTCCTGAAAAGACAATTTTTTTAGGGGAGCATTTTAAATTTAAACTATGTTCAAGCTCTCCTTTGGAAACAATATCCAGGCCGGCCCCTTCTTTTAAAAAGGATTGAACTAAAGCTTTATTGTTATTGGATTTTAAGGAGAAATAAATTTCTATCGGATCAACTAATTTTTGAAATAATTTCAATCTTTCAAGAGAACCGTCTATATCGTAAAGATAAAAGGCCTGATCCATATTTTTAGCCAATTCAACAAGATCTATTTTATGGGTGCCTTGAATAAGAGTGAGGTGATTTTGAGTATAAGTTAAAGGCATATTTCATTCCAAATTAAATGTTTTATGAAGCCCCTTCATTAGAGGAAGAGAGTTGTTTTTATCTACAATAGCACTGATTTTAATATCAGATGTTGTGATTAAGTGAAGATGAGCAGAGCTGTTTTTTATTGTTTCAAAAAATTGAGCGGCTACTCCTGATTGATTCGCCATACCCACACCTACAATAGAAACTTTGGCAACATCTTTTATAACTGTTATTTTATCTTGTCCCAATAGAGGTGAAAGAATTTCCAAAGCGGATGACAACTGCTCCTCTTTTATAGAGAAGGCCAGCCTTTGCCCTTCAGAATTATAACTTTGAGAGATGACATCTACAATAATGGATTTTTCAGATAATTTATTAAAAACATTTGAGATAAACTCCACTCCTGCAGGAATGGGAAAAAGTTTAATAATACAGGTGTTCATATCACTGATAACAGAAGAGACTATTGGACTTTCCATGATTTCCTCCTTTGGCAGAACCCAGGTTCCTGATGTTTTTTCGAAAGTAGATCGCAGGTGAACTTTTATATTAAATTTTGCCGCTAATTCCACACATCTAAAGTGCAATACCTTTGTTCCCAGTATAGCCATTTCCATCATTTCTTCAAAGCTCAGTTGGGTTATTTTTCTAGCAGTTTTTACAAGGCGGGGATCTGCTGTGTAAATATTAGGAACATCTGTATAAATTTCACAAGTGGATTGCTTCAAAGCGGCGGATAGAGCTACGGCTGTAATGTCACTTCCACCGCGGCCTAATGTTGTAATTTGATTGTCTTTATTAATTCCCTGGAACCCGGCAATCAGAGGAATTTTGTTTTGTTTGATTAGTTTTAAAATCAAGTCTGTATTGATATTTTGGATTCGGGCTGAAGAAAAAAGAGAATCTGTTTGAATTCCCACCTGATAGGCAAGTAAAGGGACAGCTGATAAACCTTTTTTGTTTAGGGCAATGGATAGAAGGCTGATACTGACCTGTTCCCCTGAGGCTAAGAGCATATCATAAGCCATTCCTTTGTAGGCAGGGTTTATCTCTTGAGCCATTTGGACTAGGCGATTTGTTTCTCCGGACATAGCAGAGAGAACAATGACCATTTTTTCTCCGGACTGATGACATTCATAAATTCTGTCTGCAACAGCCATAATCCGATCTATGGAGCCTACAGAAGTGCCGCCAAATTTTTTGATAAATAAGTTCAATATGCCGTGCTTTGAAAAGGTTATTTAAATAATATCTTCCACTTTCCATAACCTTGTTTGTCCGGTTCATCAACTGGAATAAACTTTAAAGAGGTTGAATTGGTGCAATAACGTAAACTGCCGCGGGCTTGGGGCTGTTATTGAAGACATGACTGAGGTGGAAATTGTCGTATTTCAATTGTAATTCTATTACTTTGTACAGGTGAGGGCCTGTGACACACAACAACCAAAGGCTGTGATAATATGTAAAAATTACATTCCATATGGATAGTTTTTTTTAATGTGCTAGAATACATAACAATATTATAACAGAAGTGATTTATATGTTTATAAAGTTATTTGTTATTGGTTTGATGTTACTTCCTGTCTCTGCTTTGGCTGATGAAGAAGAGCTTGTTATTGTTCCTGTGGAATACCAGGAAATACCAGATGCTGTTAAAAGTGTAATGGGTGCTATAGGGGAGCTCGATGCACTTGATGCAGGTGTAGGGTTCTTCATGGATAAAGATATCTTTATTGCTCCTATTGAAGAAACGATACCTCCTTCTGTTTCTTATGATGTCACTCAACTTCAGGAAGCTGTTGCAAAAGAAGCGAAACTCCACGGTTATCCTGTTATAGAAGATGAGGTTATCCCTGTGACTTCTGGAAAAGTGAAGATTGTGCAAGATCGATATGGCTGGGGTGTTTTTACAGTCAATACAAAAAATGAAGATGAGTTATTGAATCGTGAACCAACACAATTTTTAAAATTTTCTAAATTTCACCCGGGAGATACAGTTTTTATTTTGACCAACGCCCATTATAGCGACAGGGATTCTTCAGCGGGAAGGGTTTATGAAAAACGTTTGATTATGAAAGTTTCTAGCTCTGATGTTCAGAATATAGAGTCAGAGATAAATTTCAAAGAAAGTCAGTTGCTTGATGCAATTAGAATAACATTTAGTGGGGTTGCAGTTAATCAAAAAGGAGAAGTGATCGGGTTTCTGAACTTGAAATTGGGAAGAAGAAAGAGATTGGTTGCACTTCATTCTGGTGTCATTGATTTCTTTTCTGAAGTGAGGCAAGAAACTCTGAATACTAAGGGAGGAAGCGAAGCTCTTCCAATACAAGGAAGTGTCAGAATTGCTGAGCAAGAACAGAACAGGTGCGACACTTTATTTACAAGAGAGAATTAAAGAATAGATTTAATCGGATTTTTGAGTAGGAGAGGTGCATATGGCGGGAGCATTCTCTTTTTCTGTAGAGGAAGTTTTTGAACATTGAGCAGTGTTGCCCCAGGTTTTTTTGATAAAATCATCTCTTCCGCTTAATTTTCTGTAGAAGCCATATTTTATAGAATTTTTCTTATAGAAGTTTTGATGATATTCTTCTGCAGGGTAAAAATTTATAAAAGATGTAATTTCTGTAACAATTGGTGCTTTAAAAATTTTACTTTCTTCCAATTGCTTTTTAGAGGATTCAGCCTCTTTTTTTTGTTTTTCGTTATGGTAAAAAATAACAGTCCGGTATTGAGAGCCGTGATCATTAAATTGTCCATTTTTTTGAGTGGGATTAATATTTCTCCAATAAATGTTTAAAAGTTCGCTATAAGGAATTTTTGCAGGATCATAAGTCACCTGGATGCTTTCTGCATGACCGGTTTGACCGCTTTTTACTTGTTCATACGTAGGATTTGCAACAGTTCCTCCTGCATATCCTGAAATAACACTCTTCACTCCGGGAAGAGCTTCAAAAGGGTGCTCCATACACCAAAAACAGCCGCCGCCAAAAGTTGCTTTTTCCATCCTGGTTTCTTTATCATTTTTTCCATAGGCTGTGGAATATAAAAAAATTAAAATAAACAGATATTGTATTCTTAATAATTTCATAATGGATTAATCCTATTTTACATCATGTACTGCCACTTACTGATATAGTTTCTTTCTATCATTTTATCCTGTGTGTTTTGCCTCACTATCCCCCCTTTTTGGTCCTTTTTAGAGAACTCACACGCTCTCTTACTTTGCCAATTCTGTCAGCGAATTAGTGAACATTTACAATAAACACATATCGTTCCCATTCGTACCTGTAAGCCTTCGCTCAGCAGTTTCGGCTGGCGCCTGCACTGCTTCGTCGTTATATTCCGGATTTGATCCCGAATCCAGTCGTGCTTGAAAGCCTTCGCTCAGCAGTTTCGGTTGGCACCTGCACTGCTTCGTCGTTATTCCGGACTTGATCCGGAATCCAGTCGAAGAAACAAACACAATCTCCCATATACAACTGAACTTTACATACATGAATGACAACAAAGCAGTGTAGAGTTTATCCTTGTATTCTTCGAGATGAAAAATAATGCCATAGATATTGTACTATAAAAACCAGAAAGATTCCCATAAATAAAAGAATAAAGTTTTCTATCCCTTTTTGTTGGAAGGCTTCTATAGATTTTAAAGGAAAAACCCCCATCCCTCCGCCTAAGGTTAATCCGGTAAGAGAGATCATTGTATAATTTTTATATCGATTCAATAAATGCTGGATCAATTTTGAACATGAGAGAAGGCTAAAAACAGCAATACCAATAATAAGAAGAGATTTTGTAGAAAAACTTTTAAGTATTTCCAAAACTTCAGTGTAAGTTCCCATTAAGATTAAGATATAGGAGCCGGAGGTTCCGGGAAGAATCATGGCTAGAGCCGCCAGATATACAGAAAGAAAAATCCAAAAATAAGAAGAGAGGGAAACAGGATTAAAATAAGATAAAGAAAAACTGATTAAAGTGCATAAAAATAAAATCCATGCACTGCGAATGTTTATAGTTGTTTGTTTTAATAAGAAGGGAATGGAGGCTAAGATAACACCTGAAAAAAATGAGTAAGAAAAAAGAGGAAACATTGTGATGAGGGAATAAACCCATTGAATTGAAAGAATAAGCCCTAAAAGCACCCCTATAAAAACAGGAATCAACTGAAAAAACAGATCACTTGTTTTTGCCAATTGTCTTTTAAAGACTGTATCTTGAATGTTAGATAAAAAAGAAATGATGGGTGAGTAGAGGCCTGTGATCAAAGCCATAGTTCCGGCAGAAATTCCCGGAATAATTAAGGCCATGCCTAAAAGGGTTCCTTTAATTAAGGATAAAAGTTTATCTTTCATTTTGTTTTTTCCAAATTTGCTCAATGACTTCAGCATAAAATGCTTTTTCTATTTTTTTAACTCTTTCCTCTAGAATTTCAGGGGTGTCATTATCTAACACGTTTATTTTTTTTTGAGCAATAATCGTTCCTTTATCATACTCTTCATTCACATAATGTATAGTGACACCTGTGGTTTTTCCTTGAGCCTGAAGCACAGCTTTATGAACATGTATGCCGTACATACCCTGGCCTCCAAACTTAGGCAGTAGGGCAGGGTGTGAGTTAATGACTTTATTTTTAAAAGAGGAAAGGACAAGAGGGCCGACACGGCATAAAAACCCCGCTAATATCACTAAATCTATAGATTTATTTTCTAAACATTTCAACACAGCTTCATCCCAAAGCTCAGTTGATGGGTATTCGTGAGGGCAAATGGTGAATGAAGAAATATTTAAATTTTGAGCCTTTTTTAATACAGGGGCTTTTTTGGTATTTGTGATTAAACATACAGCTTGGAATTGAGCTTGTTCAGCCAGGTATTTAAAAGTTGTTCCCTCTCCGGAACATAAGAAGGCTAAACGCGGCTTCATAAATAATATATCCTGCTATTTTTTGGAAGCATCTTACTTTTTAGTTAAAAACTCAAATAAAAAGAGATCATTTTTTGGTCCAGGAAGGGTACAGAGAGAAAAACCAGAAGGCTGATATTTAACCATGAGAAAAAAGGAAGCCAGTTTTTTTGTCGATAAAAACAATAATATTCAAAAAGAATTTTTAAACATAAAGGCAGGGCAATAATCAGATAAATAAAACTTGTGTTAAGAAATAAAGGAGCTAGTAGGGCCAAACCTACATAAGACAAGGTGTAAAGGCCAATATGAAAAAAAGTTTTATCTTCTCCAAAATAAATAGGCAAAACAGGTATTTTTGCCTGGGAATAGTCTTTTTTATAGTGAAAAGCCAAGGACCAAAAGTGGGGGATTTGCCATAAGAACATAATAAGAAATAAATAGCCGCATTCAATAGATAAAATAGAAGAGGTATTAGCGGAGTAGCCAATCACTACGGGCATAGCTCCGGGGATAGCTCCAAAAAATACAGCTCCGTAGGGATATTTTTTCTTCCACCTTAGGGTATAAAAAAAGTTATAAAGTAAAATTGTTATGACAGCGAGGAGTACAGATAAGATATTTACATACATAAGAAGAAAAAGTCCCAGGAGAACTGATAACCACCCTAAAATACGAGCAGCATCAGGGGAAACAACCCCTTTGGGAATAGGGCGGTTTTTAGTGCGGTTCATTTGAGAGTCCAGCAGATGTTCACTGGCTTGATTTAAAATAAAACTGCCACTGCTGACCCAGTAAATACCGGCAATTAAAAAGCACAGAACAGAATAAGAAAAATTAGGCCCCAGGATATATCCAAGTAAGGTTGTTAATAAAACCAGAAAGACAATACCAAATTTACTTAATTTTAAATAATTTTTTATCATTACCTTTTAGTCTTTTACAAAACACTTTTTTCTACAACACGTGTGATAATATCGAAGCTGGAAAATAAGAAAATAATTGCAAGAAAAAATACTCCAACAAGAAAAATCACAAGATAAGACTTATCATCATATTTTAAATGCATAAAGTACATTAATACTAAAGCGGCTTTAAATGTGGCAATTCCCATAGAAATAATTAAGTTAAAAACTCCAAAATCTACGAGAGAGACCAAAACTGTAACTACCGTTAGTGCAATAAGCACTAAAATAACGTTAAAATAAGTTTTAAATGGTACAATATGATCAGACATTTCCTTTTCTCCTTATCTTTTTACTCTACCAAATAGAGTAGGGGAAATAAATAAATCCAGATGAGATCCACCAAGTGCCAAAAGAGCCCAACGCATTCCAAAGGTAAAACGTAACCCGGGCCAAAATGCTTTTTATGGGAGCGAATAATCAGCCAAAAAATCAAAGCCAGACCCGCTAAAACGTGAGAACCATGAAGACCTGTCATGGAGAAATAAAAAGAAAAATAAAGTCCCAGGTTTTCACTTCCGGCATGAGAAAAAAGTTCGCCCGGCAACAACCCGTCATGAATTTTATGGGAATATTCAAAATACTTTACGACCATAAAAATCACACCGCAAAGAAAAGTGATCCATAAACACATAGTGGAATATGTAAGTTTTTCTTTTTGTGCATAATAGATGCTTAAAGCCATTGTAAAAGAGCTTAAAAGAAGGACCAGGGTGTTTAAGGAGCCTAGTTTCCAATCCAGGAATTTGGAACCTGCTAGAAAAATCTCAGGGTATTGATTATGATAAATAGCATAAGCAACAAAAAGCCCTCCGAACATTAATATTTCTGTGCATAGAAAAATCCATAAACCAAGTTTGCTGGCTGAAGCTTCATGAGAAGCATCCCTAAAATGGTGAGCGGCGTGATGTTTAACGTTCATAAGGACCTCTTGTCACTTCCGGTTGCTTTTCAAAATTTTCATGAATAGGAGGGGACTGGGTCTGCCATTCTAAAGTACGTCCATCCCAGGGATTGTCAGGAGCTTTTTTGCCTTTTAATAAGGAATGGATAATGGCAATAAGAACTAAAAGAAATCCAGCTGAAATCAGCCAGGAGCCGACAGTTGAAATTTGATTAAGGGTTTCGTAAGGTTTGATGTAATCATAATATCTTCGAGGCATTCCTTGTGTTCCGGCAAAAAATAAAGGGAAAAACGTTACGTTAAAACCTAAAAAGATAAGAGCAAAAGCTGTACGCCCTAAAAGTTCGCTATACATTTTACCGAACATTTTTGGAAACCAGTAAAATATGGCGCCTACCAAAGGAAATAAAGTTCCCCCCACCATCACGTAGTGAAAATGCGCCACAACATAATAAGTGTCGTGAACATGGACGTCTAAAGCGAGTGTGGCTAAAACAATCCCCGTCATTCCTCCAATAAGAAAGACAAAAATAAAACCTAGGGCATAGAGAAAAGGAGTTTCAAAACTTAAAGATCCTTTATACATAGTACTGACCCAGTTGAAAACTTTAATGGCTGTAGGAACACCTACAAGCATTGTGATGATTGAGAATAAAAAATTAGCGGCATCAGACTGTCCGCTGACAAACATATGATGCCCCCAAACAAAAAAACTAACCAAAGCAATACCAACACTGGAAAAAGCAATAGCTTTATAGCCGAAAATGTTATTTCTTGAAAATGTTGCCATCAGCTCACTGACAATCCCCATAGCTGGTAAAATCATAATGTACACAGCCGGGTGGGAATAAAACCAAAAGAAATGTTGAAATAAGACAGGATCTCCACCAAGTTTTGGGTCGAAAATACCAATGCCAAACATTCTTTCCAAGGTGAGAAGAAGTAAAGTAATAGCTAAAACCGGTGTGGCTAAAACCTGAATCACTGCTGTGGAATAAATTCCCCAGACAAAAAGGGGCATTTTGAAAAATCCCATTCCTGGAGCTCTTAATTTATGAACAGTTACAATAAAATTCAGTCCGGTTAAAATAGATGAAAATCCCATAATAAAGGCTCCGACAACCACCCATATCGTTCCATTATCTGTTCGAATGCTGTAAGGAGTGTAAAAAGTCCATCCTGTATCTACACCTCCTGTGACAACAGAGACAATAGCCACAAGAGCTCCTGTCATTAAAAGATACCAGCTCAACAGGTTTAATCGCGGGAAAGCAACATCTTTTGCTCCTATTTGTAAAGGAAGAAAAAAGTTTCCAAAAATAGCTGGAACACCTGGAATAATCACCATAAACACCATCATTACTCCATGGAGAGTCATTATTTGATTATAGGCTTCGGGACCCATAATTGTTTCTCCAACAGTAAAAAGCTCAAGACGCAGGAGAAGGGCAAAAATCCCTCCGATAAAGAAAAATGTTAAAACAGAAAATAAATAAAGCAGACCTATACGTTTATGATCCAAAGTGGAAAGCCATGACCATAAACCTGTTTTTTCATTTAAGTAATTTTTCACTGATACCTCACTTTTCTGGTTTTAATGATTTAATGTATTCCACAAGACCTGTCATTTCTTCTTCTTGAAGAAGTCCTGCAAAAGGAGTCATTTGATCTGGAAAATCTTTAACAATTCGGACTGAAGGGTTTAATATGGATTCTCGAATATAATTTTCGTCTGCTGTTAAACTGTCTTGTTCTTCAAAATGTCGAACAGAACCAAATATTCCGGCCAATCCTGGTCCAATCATTTTTTGTGTAGTGGTTTGATGGCAGGCTGTACACCTTCCTCTAAAAACTTTCTGTCCTATTTCCACCATACTGAGACCTTCATAGGGATCAGTGGAAATCCACTTTTCCCAGTCCTCTAAAGACATCACGTGAACTTTGGACAACATGCTGTAATGTCCGGTTCCACAATATTCTGTGCAAAATATATTAAAGAGGCCTTTTCTTGTGGCTTTAAACCAAAGAGCTGTATATCTGTTTGGCAGAACATCTTGTTTGATTCGAAAAGCGGGGACATAAAAACTATGAATAACATCCCGGCTGGTCATAATTAATTTTACAGGAGTATTGACAGGAACATAAAGAGCTTCAGCTGTTTTTCTTCCGTTTTTATACACATAATCCCAGTTCCACATTTGTCCGTAAACGTGAATTTCCAAAGCATTTTTATAAGGAGTTCGCATTTTATCATAGACCAGCCAGCCCCATGCGAACATGAACATAAAGATAAAGAAAGGAATAATACTCCAGGTCCATTCCAGCCAGGCATTGTGGTGAACAGTGGCTGTAGCTTGTGAATTATTTTTTCTTCTGTAAAGAACAGCAAATAAAATAAAAGCGCCTACAATAAGAAGTCCGCACCCCAAGCTTAATACATGTATAAAATAGTACATTTGATCCACTTCTGTGGAGATGGGTGTTGCAGGGCTTGGAAAAGCACTGGAGAATGCTGAAAGAGGAAGTAATAATAGGAAGATGAAAATATAAATCATGGCTGTCCCTGTTTTTTTATTCGCACCCATGCAGGAATGAGCAAACATAAAATAAGAATAACAGTTAAGAGTCCGCCTGCTCTCATTACATTGTATGCATAAATGGTGTAGCGATTTTTTCTTGGGTCAAACTGGAAGCAAAATAATAAAATACGTTCAATGAGACCTCCAATCCGGCCTTGAGAAGCTTCCACTAAAGACAGTTTTAAAGTTTTGGTTTCCATTTCCACTCCATAGAGATAACGGGAAATTTGTCCTGCTGGGGTTAATACATAAGCTACAGGCAGATGGGCAAACTGTTTTTGTTCTTCATTCCATCGAAATTTAAATCCAACCTGCCGACTGATTTTTTTTATAGGTTTTTCCCTGCCTGTTAGGAAGTGTAAATTTTCTGGTGTGGGTAATTGATATTGTTTTATGTAGTTTGCTTTTTTAGCTTTAGCCAAAGAAGGGCGTTCACTATGATCCATACTTAAAGCGACAAATTCAAAATCATCTGCGATATCCAGGCCTTTCATTCCCTGCATCAAGCCATTAAGATGAAGCTGGCAGAGGTTGGGGCATTTATAATAGATAATTGTAAATAAAACAGGTTTATTTTGGTTAAAATAGCGGCCTATTTTTACTCTCTGACCTTCTTCATTTGAAAATTCCAAATCAAGATCAATGAACTCTCCAAGTTTTTCAGTAATATTAATTCCCCTTAATTCATGAGGAACTTCAGAAGCTTTTAGGTTTCGAGTGGTATCATAGGCTATGGATTGTTGAACTAAACATCCCATTAAAATAGTAAATAAGAATCTTGATGAATTACTTAGCATTTGTGGCAAATTCCTTTGTTTGAACAGGGTCGTCGGGAACAGGATTTTTTGTTAGAGAGCGGACGAAATGTACAAGAGCCCATCTTTCGAGTTTTGGAATGTGAGCGAAGGAAGCCATGGAGGTTCCTTCAGAACCTTCAGTAATTACTTTGAATAAATCAATACTGCCCCCTCCGTATTTCCAGTCTCCTTCAAAAAAGTCTCTTGGCGGCGGTTTTAACCCTCTTCCTGCCACTCCATCCCCCCGGCCGGCTGTTCCATGACAAAGAGCACAGTAAGTCGCATACACCTCAGCTCCTTTTTGCACCATCAGCTCTCCACTCACCCAGTATTCTTCCACCTGACTTATATCCACACTGCCTATGATGACAGGTGGAATATTGGTTTCTTCTCCCAAATCTACAGGGACTTGTACAATCATAAAGTATAAGATCCAGACAACACTGAAGGATACAGTGGTGATGAGAACAATCCACCCCCATTTATTATATGAATCAGACACTCTCTATTCCTTTTTAAAAAAGAAGCAAAGGTAACAACTTCTCTTTATTTAATACGATCAAACATCTTAAGAGAAGCTATTTTTTGCTTCATTATTTATGTGTAAATTGGAGTTTTTAACATATACCGGCCATTTTCAAATGTCCACTATCAAAATACCTATATTTTTTGTTTCTTGAGCTTAGAGGATTTTGGTCAGTGTAAAATCAGTTTCACCTTATCTCTTATTCTGTCAATGTGGACTTTTGTGTCCAATGAATTTTCACAGATAAAGGGGAGAGCTTTCTTACCAAATACACCATTTGAACTGCACTGAGATTATTTATGGTCAAGGTGTTGTTAGAGGGTTGATTGGGGCAGTCTAGTCTTACTCGAGGACTTTTTAAAATATGGCGGATTTTATCAAACACAGCTTTGGAAGAAATTTCATTGATGTGCAAATAATAAGTAAAGTGATTTTTTTGATTGTGGACATTTCCAAAATCCAGGATGTTGGATAGGTTGTCAGATTCTTGAGATGACGGATTTTCTTCTGCCGAAAAAGAAGGTTGTGAAAAACTTTCCTGAACTGGATTCCCGCTCCTGTCTTTGCTAGGGGTAAGTTCTCCTTGAGAATGAAGTGTGTCTTGAGGGTGGTGTTCTCCATGGGCGTGGTTTTCCTCTTGGAGATGATGTTCGCCCTGAGCTGGGAAAGGAGGTGTATCGGTCGAAATAGGGGGTTCTGGAAAATCTTCTGGAACTGGATTCCCGCCTTCGTGGGAATGACGCTCTTCTTGGGAAGCTTCTGGTTGTTGCGGCTTCTGCTCATAATGTGTAGAGGTATTTTCATTTGGTGCTTTTAAAAGTTTAAGTTCATTATTTTCTAATTGTAGAGAAGCTCCACAGGCTGTACAGTCAAAAAATTCCCATAAATCAGGTGCTTCAATTTGGTTTTGGCAATGAGGGCATTCCATAATTGGATAGTATATGGTTTTTTTGCTCTTTCAGGTAGATAATTTTTAGATTTTAATTTTACGTTTCTTTTTGGACTGCATCCTTCTTTGAGCCCGATTTAACTGTGATCTTTCTTCGGAGGTATTGCCTTGATTATAAGAAAGAGCTCTTTGTTTTCTAAGCGCCTCTTCCCTGGCCATTTGCAGGTTTTGCCAATTATTGTCAGGGGAATCTCCATCACTGTAGTCCAGCTGTTCTTCGTTGTAATGAGGGGATATATCGTAATTGGTGGATTCAGAGATTTGTATTTTAAATAGTTTTTCAATACATTCATTGGCAATCTGTTGATTGACTGTTTCAAAAAGACTGAAGGCTTCTTTTTTATATTCAATAAGAGGATCTTTTTGTGCATACCCTCTTAAATTGATGCCCTCTTTCAGGTAGTCAATGTTTTCCAGGTGTTCTTTCCATAAAGAATCAATTGTTTGAAGCAGAATAAATTGAACCACAGAAGAAAAGTGTCGACCAAGCTCTTCCTTTTTCCTGTCATAGGCTTGTTTCACTCCTTCCTGTACTTGTTGTGTAATAACATCTGCACTGTCTGCATTTGAAAATTCAAGAGAAATACCAAAACTTTTAAGTAAAGACTGAGATAAGTTTTTTAAATCCCAGAGTTCTTTTTTAACGTTTTCATTAACAAAAGAATCCAGTAAATCAGAGGTCACATCACTGAGATAATCCAGGATCATTCTTTCTAAAGATTCCACACGAAGGATTTTTCTTCTCAGTGTATAAATAGCTGTCCTTTGTTGGTTCATAACATCATCGTAGTCTAAAAGATGTTTTCTAATACTGAAGTTATGCCCTTCCACTTTTCTTTGTGCGCTGGCGACAGCACGACTGACCATTCGATCTGTAATGGCTTCATCTTCAGGGATTCTTAAAGTATTCATGATTTTTGTCATACGTTCTCCGCCAAAGATTCTCATTAAATTATCTTCTAAAGAGAGATAAAAGCGGGAAGCTCCGGGATCTCCTTGTCTTCCGGATCGTCCTCTTAATTGGTTGTCAATTCGTCTGGCTTCATGTCTTTCTGTTCCCACAATATAAAGACCGCCGGCGGTAAGAACGTCTTTTTTCTCGGCTTCACATATTTTTTGATATTTTTCTAATGTCTCTTTTGGAACGTCTTTGGACTTTGCTTCCGCTTGAGCCAGAAACTCGGCATTTCCTCCTAAAACGATATCTGTTCCACGTCCTGCCATATTGGTGGCAATGGTGATTGCTCCTTTTCTACCGGCTTGAGCCACTATTTCCGCTTCTCTTTCGTGGTGTCTGGCATTGAGTACATTATGGGGCACTTTGGATTGTTTGAGGACTTGTGAAATTTCTTCAGACTTTTCAATACTAATAGTTCCTACCAGTACAGGTTGTCCTCTCTTCTGGCAGTCTTTGATATCTTCTATAATATTGTTAAATTTTACTTTTTCTGTTTTATAAATCACGTCTTCTAAATCTTTTCGTTGGATGGGTTTATTTGTAGGAATAACCATGACATCGAGATTGTAGATTTTTTTAAACTCAACAGCTTCTGTTTCCGCAGTTCCTGTCATACCTGCCAGTTTGTTGTATTGGCGAAAGTAATTCTGAAATGTAATAGTGGCTAAAGTTTGATTTTCTTTCCTGATTTTCACTCCCTCTTTAGCTTCTATAGCCTGATGAAGCCCTTCACTCCACCTACGGCCTGGCATCAGTCTTCCTGTAAATTCATCAACAATCATGATTTCATTGTTTTTCACCATATAATCCACATCTCTTTTATAAAGATGATGAGCTTTGAGGGCCTGATAGATGTGGTGCAGGCGGCTGATATTTGAAATGTCATAGAGATTTTTAATTTTTAAAAGTTCTTCAACTTTTAAATTGCCTTCTTCTGTGAGGGAGACAGTTTTTGATTTTTCTTCCATAGTGAAATGTTTATCGCGCTCCAAAGAGGGGATAATCCGGTTGATTTCCTGATATTTACCGATAGATTCGTCTTTGGGGCCTGAAATAATTAGAGGAGTTCGCGCTTCATCCACTAAAATAGAGTCACACTCATCCACAATAGCGTAGTTTAATTCTCTTTGAACGCAATCTTCTGCATTAAATTTCATATTATCTCTAAGATAATCGAAACCAAATTCATTGTTGGTGCCGTAAGTGATATCTTTTCGATAAGCTTCTTTTCTTTCTTTATCTCCTAAATCGTGAATGATTGTGCCTGTGCTTAGCCCTAAAAAATTATAAACTTGTCCCATCCACTCTGTGTCTCTTTTCGCCAGGTAATCATTAACGGTGACAACATGAACTCCTTTTCCTCTTAAAGCTTCCAAATATACAGGAAGGGTCGCCACCAGTGTTTTACCCTCTCCGGTTTTCATCTCGGCAATTCGGCCTTGATAGAGAGCCCAGCCTCCGATGATCTGGACATCATAGTGCCTCATTTTCAACACACGCTTGGAGGCTTCCCGACAAACAGCAAAAGCAGGGATCAACAAATCATCAGGGTTTTTCCCTTTTTCGATTTGCTCTTTCATCAATCCTGTTTGTGCCTGTAGTTCAGAGTCGCTCATTTGAGCAAATTGTGGCTCCACATCGTTAACGGCATTTACAATAGGGCGAAGTTGTTTAATTTCCCTCTCATGTTGAGTGCCAAAAATACGAGTTAATAAAGAAGTTACCATAGTTTGCTCAGATTACATGAAAGAAACATCATGCTTCAAGATTTGATTGAGTATGAGTGCTGACGGATAGCTTCATATAATACAATAGCAACAGCATTGGAAAGATTTAAACTTCTGGCAGACTCAGACATGGGGATTTTAAAGCAATGTTTTGAGTTGGAGTCTAATATTTTTTGACCCAGCCCTTTTGTTTCAGAGCCGAAAACAAGACAGTCTTGGTCTTGAAATTGGTGATCGTACAGATTTCTCTTTGCTTTTGTTGAAAAGAAATAACGGGAAAAACCTGAAAACTTTTGCTCCCATTCTTTATAGTCTTTGTAGATCGTATACTGTAAATGGGTCCAATAATCCAAGCCTGCTCGTTTCAACTGTTTGTCGCTTAAATCAAAGCCTAGGGGTTCTATAAGGTGAAGGTGTGCATTGGTGTTAACGCATAAACGTCCAATATTTCCGGTGTTTGAAGGTATTTCAGGATGTACAAGCACCACATGAAATTTCATTGGGTAAAATCCATTTTATCAATTTGCTGAAAGTCTTTGGGGATTTCTATGTCCCACGAGAAACGAGAAGGGCTTTTATATTCTCTGATTTTTGCTGAAAACCCCTCTTTTTCAAGTCTTATGCGAATTTGATTTTTCCGGAAAAATTTCTTTTCCCATTCAATAATGGAACTATTTTTACTGCATTTTTTTGTTTCTTCACAATTCCAGCCGTCTGGAGTTTGTTGCAGTAAAGCTTGGTAGAACCATAGAGGGTTTTGGATGATCCCTTGAAAAGGAAAGTTAGAGGGCCATTTGGGCTGTTTAAAGTATTGTTTTCTGGAGGGCAGTAGGATTTGGTGTGTACGGCTATCCCATAAGTATGTTGCAAAAACCCCTCCAAAAGGAGTTAAGAGGTTTATAAGTAAAACAGGCCGGGTGGAATCTGTGTAGATTTCCACAGGATAGCTCTGTTTATTTTGAGCCTGCTCTACATTGAAATATCCTTTGAAGTACAGGATATTTGTTTTTTCAACGGTTTGACAGGACGTTAGAAAAACAACAAAGCAAAGTGCGAAAACTCTTTTCAAGTGTTCTTCTAGCATATCTATCCATTACAATAGGAATACGTTTAAGGCTAGTTTTTAAAGTGTTTGGTGAGTTTCAGCTTATAAATTGTGAATGACAGGATGATCCAGAAGCAAATCCTCTAATTTTTCTAACATCTTATCTTGTTTTCCTTGTCTTAAATAAGCTCTGGCCATGAGTGAAGCTATGTAAGTATCTTGAAAATCTGTTTTTTCCATGAACTGAGTGAGTAGATGATATTGATTCTTATATCCATAGATTTGAAAAAGTCTCAAAGCGGCCATGCGATTGGAAGGCTCAAGCTCTAAAGCTTTTTTAAAAGAATGGATGGCTTTTTGTTCTTTTCCCTGAGACAGGTATAAATTTCCCTTGTGTTGGTGGAATTCAGTTTGATGCGCCAGTTTTTGAAGAATTGAATCTGAAACAGGACGATTGAATTCTTCCATAAGCAGTACGTATTGAAGGAGAGCTGATTTGTTGTTTTTATTTATTTTTAGTATGTTTTCATATTGTTTTAAAGCCAGCTCAAGCTGATTCATGCTGGTGTGAATTCCGGCAAGCAGTAGGTATCCTTTGGTTTGTTTGTTTGAGGTAGGGCTTTGAGCAATGAATTTCTCGCATTCTGTTTGTGCCTGATCTATCAAGCCTTGTTTCAAGTACTCTTGAGCCAGCCTGAAATGTACGATATTAGCAGGGGAATTTTTTAAAACGTTGTTGAAGGAGTCTATAGATTTTTGTGTTTGACCTTCAAGACTTGATATTTCTGCTATTAAATAGTGATAGTCAGGATATTTCTGACCATAAATGTCAATCTGCGGCTGTGTAGAAAATTTCAGACTGGAAGCACAAGAGAAACAGAAAAATACAAAGAAAATATATTTGCTCGTATGTATCATTATAATATGTGAATCGGACGTGATATTAAGAAGCTTGATGTTTTTGATAATTTGACTTTAATTTTTTTTAATTAAAAAGCTTGACAGAAAAAAAGAGATTTTTAATTTGTATTTTTTGGTTTTTAGAAACAATAATGGGGCAGAAAGTCTGGGTGCAATATTTAAAGTATCTTTATTTGTTTTGTGGCTTAATTCACTAAAAAAATTGTATTTTTATTCCATTGTAGATTGAGCTATAGATCATCAAAAGTCGTGGTCTGTTCAAACTTCATGCATTTTATGAATGAAGTTCATTTTTTGTGTTTGAAAAAAATATTAATGAAGTATTGACAGATTCTTTTAATCATCACTAGAGTAGGGCTCGATTATTTATGCATCCACGGATAGGGTGTTACTTGGGGTCACGATGATCCTCCAATCTCAAAGGGGGTAAGAAGTGAATCAAGATTTCGTTGTTAATAAACCGCAGAAAAAAGAAAGACAGCCAAAGATTATTAAAAGATACGGCAATAGAAAGCTCTACGATACGGAGCAGAGTTCTTATGTCGTTTTAAATGATATTGCAAAGATGATTAAGAATAACGAAGAAGTTCGTGTTATTGATAATGAAACAAAAGATGATATTACCAATTCCACGTTTACTCAGATTATTTTTGGAGCTGAAAAACGTGCGGCCTGTTCGGTTCCATTGGATATTTTGAAGAGTATTATTATGAAAGGGGATGGAAGTTTGTCTAACTTTCTTGCAGAGTTAGGGCTTTTTACACCTGTGCCGAATGTTTCTCAAGCCACTCAAAGTGCTTCTGCTTCTGTGGAAGGCTCTTCGCCTTCAGCGCAAAAGCCGACAGCTTCTTTGGAGGAGCGTATTGTGAATGCCGCAACAGTTTCATCTCATGATATTTTAGAAGATGGTGATTTACCGAAGCTTCCGAATGCGAATAAGAATCTGGCGGACACAACCAGTTAATACAAAACTTTATTCTGCAAACGTCATTACAGACGTGATCCGGAATCCAGTTGTTGCTCTAGCAAACACTTTGTATAAGTATCTCAAGCGAGTTCGGCTTTGATCATAGAGTGGCTGAAAGACCACTCTGTGGCAAAACGCATGTCTGAGCTTTGAGTTGCTTATACAAAGTGTTTGCCTGACCTCTCTTGTTTCTTAGTGTAGACGCCAGTCTATATACTCGAAGTTCTCTTATTTTCATATGAGAGTGGGCTCGTATTTTGAAAATTGTTTCTTACAAAAATGAGTCCTGTGGACTGATTTTTGTATGACATAAGAGAGAAAAGAGGACTTTGTGTAAAGCGTACCCGGTAGGATTTGAACCTACAACCTCCTGATCCGTAGTCAGGTACTCTATCCAGTTGAGCTACGGGTACTTGATATCAATCATTCTTGGAAATTATACTGAAAATCAAGAGTTTACTTCTGTAAAGTCTTTTTTTCTCTTTTTCATGAAACAATTGAGACAAACTGAGCAAAAATTTTTCGGGAAAAATGAAAAAGATGATTATAGTCTATCTCTATGGGTTTATTTTTTAAGTGATTAAAGTTAGAAATTATACTATACAGGCTAAGTTCATTCGGGAGGGATGGGTGAGTGGCTGAAACCGGTTGTTTGCTAAACAACTGTATGGGTAAAACCATACCGGGGGTTCGAATCCCCCTCCCTCCGTATGAAAAAAAGGAGCGAAGCGATGAATCGCCAGCTGAAATCGCTAAGCAAAGGCACGCAAAAATTAACAACATCAATGTATTTTCTGTAAAAAGCTTAAATTATTTTAGATGACTGAAGATGTGAAATTCACATCAAATTGTTTTATATACTGTAGATATAATAAGAACTAACCAAAGTTTCTGATCGACATTGTAAAAATTACCTGTCTATAGGTATTCCTTGCAAGAGTGTTTTGTTTTTGTTACTTATTCTAGCTTGTATTCTTGAATGTTGTAATTTTGAAGGTGTAAGTTGTGAAAAACACTTGGATTTTTAATAAAGAAAACATCTTTCAAATAGTCTTTTTGAACTTCCTTTCATTTTTATTTATTTTTCCCATCTATGCAGATGAGTGCCAGTATGCGTTCACACGCCTTGTAGCTGAACGTAAATTTATTGAAAAGAGTTATGAACATTTAGACCCCACTCACTCAAATTTTTTTGAGGATCGAAATCGGGTATTACAATGGGGTACCAGAAGGAATCACACTCCTAACCTTTTAAAGCTCCCGAAAGGTGTACATTACATACATCAGCGGCTTGAGTACAGTCCTCGTCCTTATCTTGTGCGTTTGGAAGAAGGTTTGAATATGGTCGGCATTGCCCGGGCCCATTATACGTATAATAATATTCCTTTTTCCACAGATGTTGTTTTTGGAAAAAATGTCTTTAGAGATCACTTATCTGGAAATAAACAGTGGCTTATTAGTCCTCATGCAAAGGCGGCTGTTTTAATGCTACATGGAGGAGGAACACGTACTACAGGGAGTTCGGTTTTTGCCGCTAATCTTGCACATTTTATAAGATCAGGAATAGAAGGTCTTTCTATAGATCTTCCTATGCATGCCAGAGGTTCGAGAAATGTTTTAAGTAGTTTTAGGGAAGAAATTCTTGCTATAGGGGCTTTCGCAAAAAAGTATATTCCTCCGCACGTACCACTCTTTGTTTATGGTCATAGTTGGGGGGCTGTGTTTGCAGACGAACTTATGAGGATGACAGGTGAATATAAAGATGCTGATTTTTTTCATCCTGCACTGAAAGGGGTTATTATAACTTCTCCTGCGGTAGATGCAGCGCCTGGAGGGTCCGTTGAAGAAAAGGTAAATAATTATGTTGAACATAATCATAAGGCAAAGAGTTTGGCAGAAGAGCAAGCTCCTGAACCAGAGCAAAGAATTTGGTCAGATATGATTAGGAATGGGAAATTAAGTTTGCTTGGGGGTATTTTTTTATCGACGACTTTAGCTCAAATTGATCAAGTTGTACCTGATCATAAAGGGAAAAATTATGTTCCTGGTTTAATGGTTGTTGGAACAGGAGACCCTCTTGTTTATCTTGGTTTTGAAGATTTGTTTCACAATTATTATGATCAGTTACAAAATGTGGAAACACATTATTTGGAATCTTTACATTATGCTCATTCTGACACAGAGGAGCCGATAAAGGTAGGACATTTATTAACAGATTATCAGTTTTCTAAAGAGATAAAAACACCTGTAAACTTAGAGTTAGCTGTTCGATTTATAGCACGCCAACTGGGGACTACACCGGCACATCTTGTTGAAGAAACAAGGCGCTGGACTCAAAATACTCCCAACTATGTTGATGATATAGCATCTATACAACAGTTGTACTCCAATAACCTTGCCTTTAGAGAGTTTGTCCGTAACTATAATGCCCATAGAATTGATCATGAATCGGTATTTATGAAAGAGTTGAATGATCAAATGACTGAAGAACGTGAAGCAATTACACATTTGATGAGAGACAACTTACCGAAAAATCAACTGCTTGCTATACTCAGACAAATTGCTGTTGCACCTTCTTCATTCTCTAAAAGAGATCTTCGATCTGTTCAGGAAAAGATGGCAAGTTTAACATTACCTAAAAATATACAATCATTTTCTTTGTTTGAAAGTTTATTGTTAACAGATAGTGTGAAAGAAGCGGAGGGTTTAGCTAGAGAGTTATTAGGTAAATTTTTTCTACAGCTTTCTGCATCCACAATTATCAATGCTGTTGAAGGAGAAGTGGCAAAAAACAAGAGAAACAAGTCAAACCAAGAAATAAAAGAAGAGAGGGAGCGGTTGTTTATGGAAACTGTAGATTCTTTCCCTTTTAAATCAGGACAAGTTATTCCGGTAGATTCGGAGTTTTCCCTTTCTCCTTTGGAGAAGGAACATCTGATAAGTCTGTACCGAATATATAATGAGTCTCAATCACAATGGGTTCGTGGAAAAATAATGAAAGAAATAAATCAAATTATAAATACCTATGATTTGGATAGAGTTTTATATCGTGCTCTAATTAGCTTATCCAAGGTTTCAAAACCTCTAAGAAAATATCATAAACAACTTAGGGAGTATTTGGATAAATTAAGTCAGTTTCTGGATTATAATAGTGACCTTGCTCGTGACTTAAGAAGTCTTATTAAGCAAAAGTCAGATTCTGCAATAGTACAGCATGCTGTCTCTATTGTAAGAAATCACCCTGTTCTTCCCCTTGAGGTAGCTTACTCTTTATTTCGTTTGGAACCTCTTATGGCTGATGAAAATTTCACAGAAGATAATTTAATTTCATATTTGGAGCAGTTTCAACTTCCTAAAGATATTCAAGATCAAATTGTTAATATGAAACAAACTGTTAATAAGGGTGATGTTTTTTTTGCTGTTAAAAAGCTTATTGTTGCTCATTCTCCTGCCAGTGTTCATTATGATTTGATCCAGACTCTAAGAGAAATGACATCAGCTCATACTTTAGAAAGGTACATAGAAACTTTTCCTTCTGCACTTGATGATAAGTTAAGAGAAGTTTTATCTGGTAAGTTATCTCCTTACTCTGTTATCAGAGATAGATATTACTCTAATTCTGGTGTAGAAAAAACCATTGCGCAACTCAGTAAAGTTTTTCAAGGCCATGGGAATATACGTACTTTGTTGGATCTTCAACCTCTTGATAAAGATGTCAAAGAGCAAATTTTAATTCATTATAATAAGCACATGGAGATTGAAGGTTTTATAGACAGAGATCGTATTCCAACAGTACAAGATTTTGCTGAATCAAAGGGTATGACAAAAGAAGACCTTACACAGGAGCAGTTAGAAGAATATTCAGAAAAGATTAAAAAAATTGAAAACAATGTAGAAACTGTGCAACAGTTACAACTCAGGGCTTTAAGCTTGTTTAATGAAAAGAAAGGCTTATTAAAAAAGGTCAGGAAGTCCATAAATAAAGTTCGACATAATATAAGATTGGTGCGTGATGCTTTTCATCAGGTGCTTGTAAACCCTCCAGAATCCATGAGAAAGAGGTATAGTAATTTAAGCAACGATTTTGAACATGTGGAAGAACTGGCAAGTGAATGGTCGGATTTATTGGATAAATCCAGTTTAGATTTACTTTCAGATGGAAAGGTAATGAGTGAGAAAAATTTTGAAATTCTACTGCTAAGTAATGAAGTAGAAAGTGCTAATGAAAGGTTTGAAGAAAAGTTTGCTCTTTGGAAGAATAAGTTTCAGAAGTTTCTAAGAGATGTCATTAGTCCTATAATTAGTGGAGAAATGGGAATTCAATTTCAAAAAGCATTTCAAAGCATTTATGGGAGTTCACCTGATTTTGATTTAGGTATCAGGATTAGAAGTGACTATTCTCAATTGGAGGATGATTTATCTAAAATAGCAATTATAGAAGAAGATTTGTTTGATATTAATGAAGAATTGGCGACATTGGCTGTAGAGTACAATGTACTTCACCCTAATAAAATGTTGGTGATAAAGAGATCCATTCAACCTCTTCAGGTTTTAAATCCTACACTTGGAACAACTGCAAGGGCTTCTTCTCAATCTGAATATATACATAGACATCGAACTTCATTTAGAGACATTCTGATGAGATGGCATGATATGGAAGGCACTCTACCTCCTGCTCTTCCTGATTTGCATTAAATTGTTTTTTTGTGTTTTGGCCCCCAATTGACTATACACCTTCATAATAAGGAGGAGTGGTCAGTCATAAGGGTGTCTTATGTGTTCTTTTAGGTTTTTTTAATGTAAAAGACATTCTATAGACTAAAGTATAAAACTTTTTATACCGATAAATTTTTATAGAGGTTTTTTGAAGTATTAATGTAAAAATATTTTTTAGGAGGGTTCAGTGAAATACTTTTTTATACTGTTTCTAGGTTTGGCATCTGTTTTATCTCAGGCCAGTATTTTATCTGATAAACAGGAATGTGAGTTTTCCGGCCATGCTCATTCAGCTTTTGATGCTACAGATAGAAGTTATTCAAATATTTGTAATGACGGTATTGTTAAATCCACCCTTTCGAGTTGCAATGTCGTTGCCGGTGATTCTAAAGGGTCTAAGGCTCAACAGGATCAATCTTCTCAGGGTGTTCGATAAACTCACAAATCGTCCTGTTTTTTATATTTTATTTAATTCTTCTAAGTTATTGATTATACTTGTTTTTTTGAATATTCCCCGTTCATGGGTGCCGAAAAACTGATTTTTTTCTGGATTTTACAGTTCTTATCTGATAGCAATTTCTGACTGGGGAAAGGGAGGTATTATGTCATTAATTATAGTGAAAAAAACCAAAGACTTATTTAAAGAAAGAGGGCTTAAAACCTCTGCTGAGGCTATGGAAGCTCTAAATAAGCAGTTTGAAAAACTTTGTCATAAAGCCGCAGATAATGTGGTGGCTGATAAGTTAAAGACTGTTAAAGCTAATCATGTGCCTAGCTTGGACGGCCTTTTAAATTCTGATTCTTAATCCTGTAGGATTTGCTTGAATTTCTTCCAATTTATGCAAGGGATGTTCAGTTTTTTAGCTTTGGAGTATTTAGATCCTGGGTTTTCTCCGCAAAGAAGATAATTTGTTTTGGATGTTACAGAGGATAAAACACGTCCTCCATTGGATTGAATGAGTTCTGAAATAGTATTTCTTTTTTGCTGGAAACTCCCTGTGATGACAAAGGTTTTTCCTTCTAATGTGTGTCCTTTGTTTTTTGAAATTAGTGTGATACCTGATTGAAATAAATTTCGAATTTCCGAAGATAAGTTTTTAAGTTCAGTCAATAAAGATTGAGCTACAACTGTTCCCACATCATCAATTTGAATAAGCTCTTCTTCTGTTGCTTTTAACAGTTTTTCCAAGCCTTTTTTGTTTTCTCCAAAGTGGTACCCGATTTTTAAGGCAATTTGTTCTCCAACGTGTCGAATTCCCAGAGCAAATAAAAATCGGTTGAAGGATGTTTTTTTGCTTTTTTCAATATTATGGAGGATTTTATTTGAAAGTTTATCTCCAATACCGGGTAAACCATTTAAATCTTCTTTTTTTAGTTTATAAATATCAGAAAAATTTTGAATCAGTTTATTGTTGAAAAGCTGTTCAATTAAGGCATAGCCGAGAGTTTCAATATCCATAGCTTTTTTAGAACAAAAATGCTGAAGCTTTCTTAAGGCTATAGAAGGGCAATGGGCATTGGTGCAGTATATGAGATCTTCTATTTCTGTAAGTTTATGGGTGCATGACGGGCAAGTTTCCGGCATTTTGAAAACTTTGGTCTTTTTAGGGCGTTTTTTTAAATCAACTTCAATCACTTCAGGGATGACATCACCGGCTCTTTTAATATATACAAAATCCCCTTCTCGAATATCTTTTTTTCTAATTTCACTTTTGTTATGTAAGGTGGCCTGACTGACAATTACTCCACCCACAGAGGTGGGGCTCATACGCGCTACAGGGGTGACAATGCCTGTTCGGCCCACCTGTAAATGAATCTTTTCAATTTGAGTGTAAGCGGATTCAGGCGGGAACTTAACAGCGGTAGCCCACCTGGGACTGCGGGCGATGGAACCTAATGTCTCCTGCTCTTCAAAAGAGTTTACTTTGATGACGATACCGTCAATTTCAAAGGGCATGAGAGGTCTGAGTTTTTGTAAAGTGTGATAGTAAGAAATTAAATCTTCAGTTTTACTGCAAATTAAGCAAAGGGGGTTAGAAAGACTCGTCCATGTTTTATTTAGAGATTTGGAATATGGAAGTACAGGAAGATGAAAGTTTTTGAGCAGATCATAAAACTCACTTTGTGTTTTCGCTTTGAAAATAACTCCAGGACCATGACAAAAAAGACGGAGTTTTCGGGTAGAGGCAATCCGAGGATCTAAGTTTCTTAAGGCGCCGGCTGATGCATTTCTCGGATTGGCAAAAATCTTTTCTCCTTTCTTTTTATGTTCTTCATTTAGTTTTATAAAATCTTTTTTGAACATCAAAACTTCAGCTCGGGCTTCAAAAACAGGAGGAGGGTTTTTTGTTTTTAAAAGAAGAGGGACAGATTTAATAGTTTTAATATTTTCTAAAACATTTTCTCCAAACTGTCCGTCTCCTCTGGTTAGAGCATAAGTCAATATTCCTTTTTCATAGATTAATTCAATAGCCACTCCATCTAATTTAGGCTCGCAAAAATAGATCACCTTTTCTTTATTTAGAGTGCTTGAGATTTTATCTGTAAACTGGTGAATATCATCAATAGAGTAGCTGTTTTCAAGAGAAAGCATCATTTTCCGGTGGGGGAGCTTTTCGAAGCGGTCTAAAGCCTGTCCTGGCACTCTCTGTGTGGGAGAGTTTGGTTCTATCCACTGAGGGTTTTCTGCTTCCAATTTTTGCAGTTTTTTGTAAAGCTGGTCATATTTGTAATCAGAAATGGAAGGGCTGTCTAAGACATAGTATTTATAGTCGTGAGCTTGTATTTCCTGTTTTAATTTTTCTAGTAGTTTTTTAGACATCTGTTTGCACTTTTGTAAATTAAGGATTAGGCTAACATAACTCATGATAATAATGAATCAATTTCAAAGGGTTTTACAATGGATATATGGACTCGCATTACAAAACTGGCACACTTAAAAATGAGAAAAGAAGAAGAGGAAATTATTTTTCCGCAAGTGCAAAATATTGTGGCTTTCTTTGATCATATCTCTCAAGTGTCTACAGAAAATGTGGAGCCCTTAATATCCCCTATGGAAGACCCTCTTCCTTTTAGAGCAGATGAAGTTTGTGAAAAATCCAAATTGTTGGATCAGGCTCCTTCTTCAGAAGGGGCTTTTGTTAAAGTTCCTTTAGTTGTGCAAACAGATTAAAAACGGGTGGACTGATGAATAAATCTGCTTTGCAAATAGCTAAAGATATTCGAGAAAAGAAGGTTTCTTCTTTTGAAGTGACTGCTGAATTTTTAAAAAGAATTGAAAAATTGGACCCTAAAATTAATTCGGTAATTACAGTTAATGAGCAGGCCTCACACTTATCTAAGAATATTAAAAACTTTGATGAAAAACCTTTAGCAGGAGTTCCTATTCTCTTTAAAGATATGTTTTGTACAAAGGGAGTGAAGACCACGGCGGCTTCAAAAATACTTGAAAATTTTATTCCTCCTTATTCAGCGACTGTGGTGGAGAGGCTGGAGCAAGCTGGAGCTTTTGTTTTGGGAAAATGCAATCAGGATGAGTTTGCTATGGGGCACTCTACAAGAACTTCTTATTTTGGTGCTTGTAAAAATCCCTGGAACTTCAATTACACTCCAGGAGGGTCAAGTGGAGGAAGTGCTTCAGCTGTATCTGCTGGATTTTCTCCTGTTTCTCTAGGTACAGATACGGGAGGGTCTATCCGTCAACCTGCTCATTTTTGTAATTTGGTTGGAGTTAAACCGACTTATGGCAGAGTGAGCCGTTTTGGTATTGTGGCTTATGCTTCCAGTCTGGATCAGGCAGGGCCTTTAGCTCATACTGTGGAAGATTGTGCTTTGATTCTTTATTTAATTAGCGGGAAGGATGAAAAAGATTCAACAACCAGTAATGAGAAAGTGCCTCCTTGGCATACAAACTTATCAGCTGATGTTGCAAATTTAAAAATTGGCATACCAAAAGAATTTCTAAAAAATGTATCTCCAACTGTAGAAAAAAGTTTAAATACAGCTCAAGATGTTTTGGTGAAAAATGGAGCAAAAATATCAGAGGTTTCTCTGTCTTTGTCTTCTTATTTTCCTCATACATACTATTTAATTTCCTCTTGTGAGGCGAGCAGTAATCTGTCCCGTTATGATGGTATAAGGTATGGATTTTCTTCTCGAGGACCTTCTCAATCACTAATAGATTTCTATTCTCAAACAAGAGGGGAGGGTTTTGGTTCTGAAGTAAAACGTAGAATCTTAATGGGAACTTTCTGTTTGTCTGAAGGATACTATGAAGCTTACTTTAAAAAAGCTCAAAAAGTGAGACGCTTAATTCGGGAGCAGTTTAACCAACTGTTTAAAGATGTGGATGTTATTTTAGCACCTGTCACACCGGACCTTCCTCCTCCTATAAAAGATTCTTCTGAGGATTTAATTAAAAATTATACCAGTGATATGTTTACAGTTCCTTCTAATTTGTCAGGCTTGCCCAGTTTAAGTGTGCCTGTTGGTATTTTTGATGGGTTTCCTTTTGGAGTGCAGTTGATAGGCCGGGCTTTTGATGAACAAACATTGTTTAACACAGCTTACTTCTTACAAGAAGAACTGCAGGCTTATAAAAATAAACCAACTTTTGAGGGTCAGTAAAAGTGGAAACAGTTTCGAATAAGAGAGATGTCGTTATTGGTTTGGAAATTCATGCTCAAGTTCAAACTCAAAGTAAAATGTTTTCTCCGGATTCTGCTGATTTTGCCTCTGAAGGAAATGAGAATATTCATCCGGTAAGTTTGGGGTTTCCAGGAGTGCTTCCCTGTCTTAATAAAAAAGTGGTGGAGTCTGCTTTACAGGTGGGTGTGGCTTTTCATTGTCAAATTCAGGAAAAGTCTATATTTGCCAGAAAAAATTATTTTTACCCGGATCTTCCCAAAGGATATCAAATTTCCCAATTTGATCTTCCGTTATTAAGAGAAGGTTTTGTGGAGTTTTATTCACAAGGGGAAAAAAGAAAAGTGCATCTTGAAAGAATTCATCTGGAAGAAGATGCAGGCCGACTGCTTCATCATAAAGATTATTCTTTGGTGGATTTTAATCGAGCTGGAGTTCCACTGCTGGAAATTGTTTCTTACCCTGAGATTTCTTCTCCTAATGAAGCCGCTGAGTATGCAAAGATGGTTAGAAATATTTTACTTTACTTAAAAGTTTGTGACGGTAATTTACAGGAAGGTTCTATGCGTTTTGACTGTAATATTTCTCTAAAACCAAAAGGTTCTTCAAAACTAGGGACAAAAGTGGAATTAAAAAATTTAAATTCCTTTCGCTTTATGGAAAAAGCGTTGAATTTTGAAATTAAAAGACAAAGTCATTTATTGGACAATGGAGAGTCTGTTCAGCAGGAGACCAGATTGTTTAATCCGAAAAAGAATGAAACTTTTCCTATGCGCTCCAAAGAGGAGGCTAGTGATTACAGGTATTTCCCCGAGCCGGATTTGCCTCCTTTGATGATCAAAAAGCCTAATGCTCTTTCTATTAAAGAGCTTCCTTTTGATAAAATAAACCGTTTTTGTTCAAAATATAAACTTCCTTTGAATTCAGCTTCTATAATTGTAGGAGAGATGGAATTATGTTCTTATTTTGAAGAGGCTTTAAAACAAACCGCTCATGCAAAAACTTTGTGTAATTGGCTGATAAATGAAGTGATGGCCCGCTTGCATGAAAATAAAATATCTATCCAAAAAATGTTAATTCAACCCCATCAGATGGCTGAATTTGTGAATCGAATTGAAGCTAAAACCTTGTCTTCTAAAATGGCTAAAAATGTTTTTACAGAGATGTGGAATACAGGTAAATCAGTGGACACTTTGATTAAAGATTTAAATTTAACAAAATTAGATAGTGAAGAAGACCTTTTAAAAATAATCAACCAAGTCTTTAATGAGTTTCCCAAGCAAGTGGAACAGTATCGCGGCGGCAAAACCGGAGTTTATAAATTTTTAATGGGTCAGGTGATGAGATTATCCAAAGGTCAGGCAGATCCTGTAAAAACAGATTCCTTATTAAAGAAGATGCTAGAGAAACAATAAGCTGTACTGTCTAATGATATGACGCAACTTAATTTTATATTTAGATAATCCATCTTAAAGTCTAGAGAAGGTTTGCCTCTATGACCTTGTCTATGTTGTGATCAATTAAAGACTTTAGATTAGGAAGTATTGTCTCATGACTCTGAAACATTTTCTTTTACAATTTGTTTTTATTTTTATCTTTTCTTCTTGCACTTCATCTGGGGGTTTTGATGATGAAGCCTTTCAAGCAGAAGAAGAAGAGTATATGGAGTCCAAAGGTGGCGATAGTCAAGTTGCTTTAAGTGAGGATGATGAAGGCGCAGACGATATTTACGAAGAACAAGAAATAGATGGTGAGATATTAGCAGGTGATGAATCTGATATTATGGGAGGGGATACTTCTATAGATGGAGAAGCAACAGGTGATTTTGATGATAGTTTATCGGATGAATTTGATACGACAGGAGCAGATAATCTGGTTAATGTTGGAACTTCCCAGCTACAGAAGAAAACTTGGGTTCCTTTAAAAAAGATCCCCACTCAATCATGGAAACAAGATGGCAAGTGGGTGAATGCTGTTTATATAGCTCGCGATGGAGAAGATCTCAGTCAAATTAGTGCTAAGATATATGGGCATACTAATTTAATTGATGAGTTAAGAAACTTTAATCCATTTTTAAAAAGAAGAAGTCCAAAAGTAGGAGATAAAATTTATTACAATTCTCCAAATCGTCCTAATGATGGTGTAAAATTTTCACATTATTATGAGGATAATAATCAAACAGCTATGACTCATGATATTCAGGCAGGAGAGAATATTCGAACCATTGCCACTCAGCTTTTGGGGCATAAGGATTCATGGAAAGAGATTTGGGCTACGAATCCTCAGGTGGAATCTAAATGGACTGTCAGTGAAACTGTAACTGTATATTATTGGCCTGGTTCAGCCGCAATGGTTGCAGAAAATACAGCACCGGAACCGGAAGTTTTACCTGAACCTGAAGCACCTTCTGAACCTGAAAGTGTAGAAGAAATGCCTATTGCAGAAGAACCTCCAACTTTGGATGGCGGAGCTGAGGATTTAGCTATGCCTGAAGAAGTGTTACCAGCTCCTTCTCCAGAGCCAAATATCCCTCCTTCTGAGGGTATTGGTGCAGACAGTGATGGATCTTCATTTGCTTCTAAAAATGCAGGTAAAATCAAAGTGATTGCTATTGCGGGTATTTTGTTGATTTTAGCGGCTTTCTTTATTCGAATGATTCGAAATCGAAAAAATCGTGCTGACTTTGATTTTTCTCAAACTCATATTGATATCGACAACATTGAAGAGTGAGAAAATCTTTTTTATGTGCGAAAATAATGTCTGATGAAGCTCTGTAAATACTTGAAAATACAAAATTTTTTTGGATAATTTCTGACTATTGCAGGGATAAATGCTCTTATATTTTCAAAGCATGGAAAAGATGGTTTTTGTAAATAAAATTTGACAAAGACCGTTAAATATAATTAGAATAAGTTCTCATAGAATTTCGTTTTGATCTTACATTTTTATTTCTTGAATTTTTTCTAGTTTTCTTTTTTTTAAATAACAATGGGATATAGGTTTTAGAATAATGAACTCAGAATCAGGTAGTATAAAGGATCAACCTAAAAGTACCTTTAAAAGTAAAAGAGGGGATGATTCTTTTAAACATTCCGGTAGAAGAAACTCAAAGTCTCGTTCGAACAGATATCATCATAAAGATAAAAATAATAATGTAGATCATCATAATCGTTATCCTAAAAAGGATGTGGATTATGAATATTTGAATAATAACAGTAATCAAGAGCCTGTTGATCTCACAGGGATTTCTCTAACAGAGCAAGAAAAAGAAGCTTTGGCATTTAAAAATCTTAAATCAAAGGATATTCGTGAGATTACACAATTGGCACAGAAGTTGAAAATTGAAAATCCTGCATCTATGAAACGACAGGATATAGTTTTTGAAATTTTAAAGCGAGCGGCTCAATTAGGAGATATTTATGGCAATGGAGTATTAGAAATTTTGCCGGATGGGTATGGGTTCCTCCGTTCTCCGGATTATAACTATTTGCCGGGTATTGATGATATTTATGTCAGCCCTGCTCAGATTCGAAGGCTTGGCTTAAGAACAGGTGATTTTATTAATGGGACTATACGTCCTCCAAAAGATGGAGAAAGGTACTTTGCTTTGTTAAAAGCGGAAGGCTCTGAAGGGGAAGGTCGTAAAGATGTTTCTGAAAAAATATTTTTTGATAACCTCACTCCTCTTTATCCCAATAGCCAATTGAAATTGGAATGGAACCCGTCTGAAGTGACCACTAGGGTTGTTGATTTAATGGCTCCTATGGGTAAAGGGCAAAGAGCTTTAATTGTAGCTCCACCGCGTACAGGTAAAACAGTGTTGTTGCAAAATATTGCTAATGCTATTGTAAAAAATCATGAAGAAGCTCATTTGATTGTTTTGTTGATTGATGAACGGCCTGAAGAAGTTACAGATATGTTAAGGCACGTTAAGGGAGAGGTGATTTCATCTACATTTGATGAACCTCCATCTCGACATGTACAAGTTGCTGAAATGGTTATAGAGAGAGCGAAAAGACTAGTGGAAAAAAAGCAAGATGTTGTCATTTTGTTGGATTCCATTACCCGATTGGCAAGAGCTTACAATACTGTAGTTCCTCCCTCTGGAAAAATTTTATCCGGTGGTGTGGACTCCAATGCCTTACATAAGCCAAAAAGGTTTTTTGGTTCAGCCAGAAATATTGAAGAAGGCGGCAGTCTTACAATTATTGCTACAGCTTTAGTGGACACAGGTTCTCGAATGGATGAAGTTATTTTTGAAGAATTTAAAGGAACTGGTAATGCTGAAATTCAGCTGGATAGAAAATTGATGGAGAAAAGAATCTTTCCTTGTATGGATATCAATAGATCCGGCACTCGTAAAGAAGACCTTTTAATTCCGGAAAATGAATTAAACAGGCTTTGGATTTTAAGGAAAGTTCTAGCTCCAATGAATGTTGTTGATAGTATGGAATTCATTTTAGATAAACTCAAATCGACTAAAACTAATTCTGAGTTTTTAGAAAATATGAGCAATTAAAAGTTTTTAAGGATCTTTTACGGTCATGTGGAATCAATTGCAGGAGATGGAAAAACAATACGTTGATTTAGAACAACAGCTTCAAAATCCGGAACTTTTAAATAATAGAGATCTATACAATCAGACAGTTTCAAAATTTTCTAAACTCAAAATTCCTGTAGAATTGTATAGGGAATATAAAAAACTTAAAAATGATCTTATATCTCACAATCAGCTGGCAAAAGAAGATCAGGATATTGCAGTTTTAGCTCGAGAAGAAATTAGTTTTATTAAAAAAAAAATAAATGAAATAGAAATAGAATTGAATAATATATTAACTGCTAAACCAGAGTCTGCTTTGGATAAGAAGAATATTGTTTTGGAACTGCGGGCTGGGGCAGGAGGTGAGGAAGCAGGGCTTTTTTGTAAAGAGTTGCTCCAAGCTTACGAAAGATACGCTTCTTCAAAAGGCTGGAAAGTAGAGTCTTTATCCCTTTCTAATTTACCTTCGGGGGGAATCAGAGAGGTGGTTTCTAAAATTTCTGGTCAAAATGTATATGCACATTTTAAATTTGAAAGAGGGGTGCATCGTGTTCAGAGAGTTCCGAAAACGGAGTCTCAGGGGCGTGTTCATACTTCTACTGTGACAGTAGCTGTTTTGCCTGAAGTCACTCAAACTGAAGTTAAAATTAAAAATGAAGATTTAAGAATCGATGTTTGTAGATCCAGTGGTGCTGGAGGCCAGCACGTGAATACAACAGATTCAGCAGTGCGTATTACCCATCTTCCAACAAAATTAGTTGTTTCTTGTCAGGATGAAAAATCACAGCATGCCAATAAGGAAAAAGCTTTAAAAATCTTATATGCAAGACTCTTTGCTTTAAGGGAAGAAGAGAAAAGAAAAGAAGATTCTCAAATGAGGCTAAAACAAATTGGAACAGGAGATCGTTCAGAAAAAATTAGAACTTATAACTTCCCACAATCAAGAATTACAGATCATAGAATTGGCTTAAGTGTGCATTCACTGGATCGTGTGATGAAAGGGGAGTTAGATTTCCTTGTTGAGCCTTTAACTCAAGCTGACAATAAAGGAGAGATATGAACACAACAATTGGGCAGTGGTTGAGATCTCCTTCCTTTTCTTCTTATTGTGATCGTGAGTATATTTTACAGCATGTATTGAATAAAAGTAAAAGTGAGATTTATCTTTTATGGGAGCAGACTTTACCTAAAAATCAGCTGAAAAAATGTTCAGACATTTTATTTCGACATGAGAAAGGGGAGCCTTTGGCTTATATATTAGGCGAAGTGGAATTTTACAGTGATACATTTTTCACAGATGCAAAAGTTTTTATTCCAAGGCCGGAAACTGAAATTTTAGTAGAATCTGTTTTAAACTATTATCAAAATTCTTATCCACGTCATTTTGTTGATTTTGGATGTGGAAGCGGCTCTATTGGTTTGAGTTTACTGAAACGCTGGCCTAAATCTCAATTACTGGCTGTGGATACAAATAGATATGCTTTAAATTTAACTTTAAAAAATGCTGGGAAGTTTAAGTTGGAAAAACGTATTCACTTGTGTTTTCAAAATATTATAGATTTAGAAATTAAGCATCCTATTCAATTAATTACAGCGAATCCTCCTTATATAGCAAAGGGGGATGTTGGCCTTCAACCTGCTGTGGAAAAATATGAACCTGAAACAGCTCTATTTTCTGAATGGTCGGGTTTGAAGGCGATTTGTACATGGTTGGATAAAGCCTGTTCCATTTTGTCAAAAGAAGGGGGAAATTATTTCTTTGAAATTGGATATAATCAATATGAAGAAGTAAAAAATATATTGAAAAATAAACATTTAGTGAAATATTTTACTTCATATAAAGATTATCAGGGTTATAAACGTGTGATTCATTGCTCTGTTAAAAGAAAATAGGTTGAAATGGATCGAATCTATATAAAAGGCCGTAAAACACTTAGTGGTGAAGTAGAGATTTCAGGTTCGAAAAATTCTACTCTTCCTTTATTATTTTCAACACTGTTAGCTGAAGGCTCTCATACTTTTCATAATGCTTCACAGGTTAAAGATGTTGATACAGGTATTAAACTTTTACAAAGTTTTGGCTGTGAAGCTTATTGGAAAGGCACTTCACTGACTGTCATTGTACCTGACAAAATTGAAAACTTTACTGCTCACTATGATTTAATGAGAACTATGAGAGCTGGAGTGTTGTGTTTAGGGGTTCTCCTTTCCAGGTACGGTAAGGCGCAGGTCAGTCTTCCTGGAGGCTGTGCTATCGGGACAAGACCCATTAATTGGCATGTAGAGAATTTAAAAAAAATGGGAGCCGGCATTGAAATTCAAAAAGGCTATATTTATGGCAAAAGCGCTCTTCCTTTAAAAGCGGCTCAAATCAAATTGGAAAAACCTTCTGTAGGAGCTACACAAAATTTATTAATGGCTGGTGTATTGGCAGAAGGACGGACTGAAATACAAAATTCTGCTCGTGAGCCTGAAGTTGTTGATTTAATTCATTACTTAAAAAAGATGGGAGCTGATATCGAAGGGGGTGGAACAAGTACTATTACTATCCAAGGGGTTTCCTCTTTAAAACCTTCAGAGCATACAATTATTCCAGATCGCATTGAAACAGCAACACTTCTTATGGCTGGAGCAATCACTCTGGGAGAAGTGGGTATTTTTAAATGTGCTCCTTCACATTTAACTCAAGTGATTGAGAAATTAGAGCAAAGTGGTTTTGATATTCAACAGGGGGAAGACCGGATTCACTTAAAATCTCCTAGAAAGTTTTCTGCTGTAAATATATCTACTTCCTTTTATCCGGGATTTCCCACAGATCTTCAGGCACAATTTATGGCATTAATGACGCAGGCTGAAGGGGAGAGTATTATTGAAGAATGTATTTTTGAAAATCGCTTTATGCATGTCCCTGAATTGATGCGTCTCAATGCTCATATTACAACTCATGGAAATAAAGCTCATATTCACCCTAGTCCATTAAAAGGCGCTGTTGTAATGGCCACTGATTTAAGGGCCAGCGCCTGTTTGATCTTAGCTGGTCTGGCCGCAGAAGGGGAAACTTATGTTCGTCGTGTTTACCATTTAGATAGAGGTTATGATAAATTGGAAAGTAAATTAGCCTTGTTGGGAGCTGATATTAAAAGGATATGATAGACTTTAATCATGTGGTTAATTAAAGATAAAAATTCTCAAATTCTAGGGCCATTTTCTGATGAAGATATTTGTCAGCAAATTAACTCTTTTCGATTAAGTGGAGATGAATTAATTTCCAAAAATTCTTTAGGGCCTTGGAAACCTCTATCTTCTCACCCTCCTTTCTATAAAGAATTATTAAAAGTTTTATCTGATGGTCCACACACAAAAACACCTAATTCTACAATTAGTTTAAAAGATCCAAAAACCCCTCTTTCTGATACAGATAAACAAACTATAAAACCTTCAACGACGAAGTCTTCTTCTAAAAAACGATCTATGTCCAGAAAAACTAAAGTAAGCAATAATGAACATATTTCCAATCAAACTCCAACCCATCAGGTTAAGGTTAGAAAAAAAAGTGCAGACAACTCTGTTATCGAAATGGCTGATGTTCAGTCAGAAGTATCTAAAAGTTTTATAAGAAGAATCTCTGTTCCTCTTATTGTAGGGGCTCTTCTTTTTTATATTATTTTTAATGTACTTGTAAGAGAAGAAGATGTCTCTGAAGGAGATATTCAACTGATCTCCCCCAGGGAAAACCAGCCTGCTGTCTCCCAAGAGGAAACTGTAGAAAGAATTAGAAATGGCATGCAGTTTTTTTTAAAAGATGAAGTTTCTTCTTATTTAAAAGCTCAAAGTACGTTTGTACAAGTTGTTGAGGGGGATTCTAACAATAAATTAGCTATGGCTTATCTCTGCCTGGCTTATTTTGAACTTTGGCCTTACTCAAAAAGAAGCTCTAAAGATACTCAGTTAGTTTCTTCTATTGTTCGAAAGATTAATACTGTAGATCAAGGAGGGGTGTATTCAGCTCTTTGTCGTTCTGTAGAACTTCTTATACACGAAAAATATGAACGTTTAGGCAGTTTCGTTCAAACGGCTATTAGTGAGCTTTCTAAAAATAAAAATCCGGAAAATGTTTCAATATTTTTCTATTACATAAAAAGTTTATTTCAAATAAATGAATTAAATTATAAACAAGCTTTAATTAGTTTGGAGCATGTTCGGACGACGTATCCTAACTGGGTTCGCCCTTATATTGTGAGTGGGAAAACTTTGGAAAAATTAAATAACCTAAGTGAGGCTTTGAAATTTTATAACTCTGCTTTAAAGATTAATCCACAGCATAAAACAGCGTCTTTGAAAAAAGGTATTTTAACTTACAAGTTTCTAAAAAAATATAAAGAGAGTGAAACCCTTATCCAAGGTGCTCTGAATTTACCGGATAAAGTTTTGCCAGAAGATTTGGCAGAAGCTTACTTTGTGTTATTTCAGCTTGCTCGGAAAAATAATGATACTGCACAAGCAAAAAAATATGCAGAACAGTCTTTTATTCTAAACCCATCTTCAGTAGAGTTAAGAGATTTTCTTTCTCAATTTAAAAAGAAGGGAGCTAGAATTGTTTCAGATGAGCAAATAAAGAGCAGAAGGCTCATCGAACAAGGGGATCAATTGGAGAGAGAAGGGCGTGACCTGGAAGCCCGTAGTTACTATAAAATGGCGTTTAAAATAGATGATGACAAGAATTCTATTGCGGCAACTAAAATGGGAGAGAATTTATGGAACTTTGGTTTAACAACAGAAGCTATTCAGTGGCTTAAAAAAGCTGTTGTTGCAGACCCAAATCATATGCCTCCTTATATTTTAATGGCAGATTATTATTCTCAAATTTATGATTTTGATAACGCCTCTAAAATTTTAAAAACAGCATATAGAAAATTTCCAGACAGCCTGGATATTTTTAAAGGGTATGCTTTACTACAGTTAAGAAGAAACAATTTTGAGTCTACTATTTCCTATGCTCAAAAGGCATTAGCTCTTTATGAGTCTGATGTTGAGTCTTATATTCTGCTTTCAAGAGCTTATCAGTCTATGGAGAAATATGATGAGTCTTTGAAAGCGGCTCAAAGAGCTTTAGAAATTGACAGCAATGACAGACAGGTACAGCTTCGTTATGGCGAAGTTTTAGGATATATCTATGGGGTGGATGTAGCTTTTGATTATTTTGAAAAATTAATATCTAATTCGGAAGTAAACTCTAAAAACTATATTGAATATATTTTGGGATTGTCTGATTTTCTTTATGATAACAACAAATATGATCAGGCTTTAAGTGTTATAGATAACTTGTCCGGTCTTCCAGAAAAACCAGCTCGTTACTTTAGTCTTAGAGGTCAGATATATGATAAGAAAGATAATCTTCAGAGATCCTATGAAGAGTTTATTAATGCTTTGTCTTTAGAGCCCAATAGTCCAACGATTATGTTTTACCTTTCTCAAACTTTAATTCGCGGTGGTAGGTATGGCGATGCTCGAGAGTACTTACAGCGCATATCCCAGTCTTACCCTCGATATCCTAAGGTGCACTATTATATTGCCCGGACCTATTTTCTGGAAGGGGGGACGGAAAACTTAAATAAAGCTCTTAAAGAAACCATAACAGAGAGTCAGTTAAATCCTTTGTTGCCGGATGCCTATCAGCTGGCAGGAGAGATTTACTTTAGCTTAAAAAAATATATGCTATGTGCTCAAACGTTTCAAAAAGCTATAGAATTGTTGCCGGATGATTCTGAACTTTACTTAAGAGTGGCTGAGTGCTATAGAAGATCAGGATATTTAAATTTAGCTTTACAAATGTTGAGGAGCATATCCCAAGGGAAGAATAGAACTTCAAATCCCAAGGTTTATAGAGAGATGGGAGCTTTATACGAGATGAAACAGGATTATGATAATGCCAGAAAATCTTATGCTATTTATTTTGATATTTTACCTCAGGCTAAGGATAAAAAAGAAATTGAAGCACGTATTAAACAGTTTGGATTATAATGGGCGCTAAAACTGATGCAAAATTTATTTTATGTCTTTTGTTATTGTTTTTAAAAATTTTTTCCGGGTTTATTCTGGGATTTACAATAGCCATCATTGTTCAGACTTTATTAAAGTCTGGTATTTTTTCTGTTATTTTTGTCACAATAACAATGGCTTTGGCCTTTTTGAAGCTCGTGTGGAACTATAAATTTATGGGGCTTATTGTTTGCAATTTGGTGTTTATCTCGTTGTTTTTATTATTTCAACTCTATGTCAATATGTCTGCGGCCTAAACTATGATTGATTTGAAATTATATGAAAAAGATTCAGATTTTCAACAAAGATACTTAACCAGTTTAAAGAATAGAGGTGAAGATGCTTCTCCTCTGGATAAGGTGATTGAGTTAAATCAATCCAGAAAGAAGATGATTTTTGAAATAGATCAGCTTATTGTTGAAAGAAGAACACTTGAAAAAAGTTTAAGAGCCTCTGATTCTAATAAAAAAAAGGAAATTGTATCCAAAGCTCAATCCATTGGGAATCAAATTTCTAATCTTCAAAATCAGCTTAGAGATCTGGAATTAAAAATTGATCATGATCTCATGCATTTTCCCAATATTTGTCACTCAAGTGTTCCTGTAGGATCTACAAGTGAGGATAATCAGCTTGTGAGAGAAGTGGGCAGTCCTCGTCAATTTACATTTCCTATATTGTCTCATTTGGAAGTTGCCGCTCAACATATTGATACTCAAAGAGCGGCTAAAGTTACAGGCGCCAGGTTTTCTTTTCTAAGGGGAGAGGCGGCTTGGCTTGAAAGGGCTTTAGCTCAATATATGCTGGATGTGCATACTAAAAAAAATGGATATGAAGAATTGCATACTCCCTATATTGTCAATGCCTCTTCATTAAGACATACAGGGCAACTTCCTAAGTTTAAGGAGGATGTATTTCACCTTTCAAATTATGAAGGATATTTAATTCCAACTGCAGAAGTGTCTGTAACTAATTTTTTTGCAAATGAAATTTTATCTGATAAAGATTTACCTATAAGGTTTGTGGCTTACACTCCTTGTTTTCGTTCAGAAGCGGGAGCTTACGGCCAGGATACCAAAGGACTTATTCGTCAGCATCAATTTACAAAGGTGGAGTTGGTTATGTTTTCTCACCCCTCTTCTTCTTATGATGAGTTGGAAAACTTAACCTCTCATGCAGAAGGTATTTTAAAAAACCTTGAGCTTCCTTATCGTGTCATGAGTCTTTGTACAGGGGATTTGGGGTTTGGAGCTTCGAAATGTTATGATTTGGAGGTTTGGCTTCCTTCACAAAATACTTTTAGAGAAATCAGCTCTTGTTCTAATTATGAGGACTATCAGGCCCGAAGAGCTAAAATTCGTTTTAAATCAGATAAAAAAGTTTCTTTTGTGCATACATTAAATGGTTCCGGTTTAGCGGTGGGACGTACTTTAATTGCAATATTGGAAAATTATCAAAATGAAGACGGAAGTGTCACAGTTCCCAAAGTGATTCAACCTTATATGGATGGAAAAAAAGTTATTTTTGAAAAATAAATATTACTTTGTGTGAATAATTGTAGCACTTCGATCTTTTAGATGAAGGGGTTCGGTAACAGAATTTGGCAACCCCTTTTTTCTAAGGGAATACATGAGAACTAATACAACAAAAAGAGCTAAAACAAGAAAGTTGATTTTTACATAGAGATAAAGTTGTTTTTTAGTAAGCTTCATTCTTTTTTGGAAAATTACCTTCCAATTCCTTTAATTTCGATCACAGTCTGTTACCATCTGATGTAGCATAGATCATTTTAATGATCTATGTTTTCAGCTTCTTTTGCAATATATGGACACTCATTGCTTGGCGAGCGTTCTTCTGCGCACACTTTTGTATTATCATATTTTATTACGTATCCTTCTCCTTTTGTATTGTCTGTATTTTCAGTATCTTCTTCACATGAGTGTTGTGTAACTAAACATTGATTATTCCCCAAGTACGTTATTTCTACGCCTATTGCTGAGTTTTCACTGCAGTAAACTTCTGTTTCTCCTATTTCAAGATCCATGTCTTCGCAAGGTTCTATTGAAAAAGCAGATTGTGACAATAAGAATACTGCTGTTAAAAAAAGATACTTTATTATGACATTCATAGAAAACCCCCTTGCGTGAGCAAGACTACTATATTTGCTATAAAAATACTATTTTTTTTAATATTTGTGTAATATTTACATATTCATGAGATTTATTGAGAAAAATTTTGTTTTTCATGTGTTTTAATTGAAGCACAAAAACGTGATTATGTTTTTTCTTGATTTATAATGTTTCTGCGAATAATTTATTATTGTTCTGTTTTATTTGCAGACAGGTGTTTATATGTTTTTTTCTAAAAATAAATTTTTAATTGCTTTGATTAGTGTCTTCATTTTATTTCCTTTTCATATATTAGGATCAGAGCCTTCTGATATAAAGGAGGAGCTTCAGGAGCGATTAGATGATATAGGATCTTCTATTATGGATTTTTTAGAAGAACATTCGCCTGATGAATGGAAAATTGGTTGGGTAACAGATTGGATAGGAAATCCAGATTGGGTGTCATGTAGATATACTGAATATAAATTTCTTGATTTTGATAAGTCAGAACCTATTCACAAGTGCTATGAAGTAAATATGAAAACTGTTGGTATGATAGAATATTTCAAGGAGGATGGTATTGATACTGTCAGGTTTTTTCTACCTGGAACTCTTGGTGAAGATTATACGGATTGTTCTATAGCCAATTTACGGATAGGTAAAGTATGTACAGAACTTTTGAACAATACCTCTGAAGAAAATATCTCTAATAGATAATTAAAGTTCTTTTTATTTACGTAAAACATCATCCAGTATAGAAGTGATTCGTGTATATAAATTGCCGGTTGCCAATAAATATGTTTCACGATAAAAAAAGAAATGTTTTCATTAATATAGTGAAAGAAAAACTGTATGAATTTTCACTACAGTATGATTCCAAATATTTATTAAATAAAAAGTAATTATGTAAACAATCTAAAATTAAAAAAGAGATTTATCATAAACAAAACTTTGTAATTTTGTAAAAAAACTTTACAAATAATTATTTCATTTTGAGTCACTTTATTTTAGAGGTTCTTAAGGTGAATCTCAATTTATTCAGATAAATCAATGTTTTATCTCTTTCTGTCATAGAATTTGCAAACCTTAAATATGACATTACAGTCTTAAAAAAAGGGGGCATTCAGTGAAAAATAAAATATTTTTTATATTACTTAATTTCATACTATCCAACTATACTTTAGCTGAAGAAAAATTTAATATTCTGGATTCTGTTGACACTGAAGAATACGTTCTCTGGGCGGAAATGGCTGTCACACATTCTGTTGTAGAAGCTATTAAAACATTTCAATCCACAAACGAAGCTTTAGGGGTGGATCAACTAAACCAAGATCAAAAAAAGATGGTGTCTATTCCCTTATCTGTTGGAGCCCTTGCTACTGTAGCTCTTGCCTCAAACTCTGCCTATAATACAATAGGCTCTACCCGCACAGTCACTCCGCAGGCTAATGCCTATTTAAGCAAATACATAGATCAAGTATCTTCTTTAGATGACTTGGTTGAGTATGGAAGCACACATTCTGCAAGAGTGAGGCGAAATAAATATGCGAGAGCAAGGCGAGTTTTAGCTCAACAAAATATGTTTCAATTTCAAGAAACAACACAACAACTAAAATCTCACATTACCGGCTCTTCTAAAGCCAGTGTACTTTCCCGCTTCAATAGAGTCGCTAGAGGAGCAGGAGTTGCCGTAGTAGGTGCTTTAACTACTGGGGCTTATCTTGCTATTATCGGAAGCACCATGACTGTTGCCTTCGCAAATGAAATGGAAATGCAATTGGTCTTAGAAAAATTTTCAGAGGACATTTATGAAATAGCAGAAATACTTGAAGTTTCTGATGGTATGGAAATTGCTGGAGCTTTTGATACTATACCCCTTGAAACGGGTGTCGCAACACTTTAAATCGACATAAGTGATTTAGAATAAAAATTTATTTACATAGGGGTGTACTTTTAACTGAGATTAGATCTTTTTGGAGTAAAAGTAATCTGCAAGATATTTTGATGTCTTTCAGCTATGTGTTCAGTATAAAATGTAACCCATGTCTCCGGTATGGACCCACTTTTTATTGGCTCAGGTGGAGGGACTCGAACCCCCGACAGGGTGGTTAACAGCCACCTGCTCTACCAACTGAGCTACACCTGAAAATCCTTAAAAATGTAAACAATATGAGGGTTTTATGTCAATAACACTATTGTCTTATATTGATTTCGGTATCTATAGAGGATAACTTAACTAATTGTGTTGTTTCAAAATGGAGAGGTGGCAGAGCGGTTGATTGCACTGGTCTTGAAAACCAGCAGACCTTCGCGGGTCTCGTGAGTTCGAATCTCACCCTCTCCGTTTTGTGCAAAGGTTGCGAAGATATAAAAATAGTCCTATGGACTATTTTTATAAAAAACAACTTTCACAAATCAATAAAAGATGATTCTTCAAGCTAAGAGGGTCTGAATTGTTTTAGGTTGGCACCTAAAACAATTCAGGATTCGAAGTGAGCGAACGACTTATGACAAAAGCGAAAGTTTTTGTCATAAGGGATCAAAACAGGATGTTTTGATTAGTGAGTGAAGGGAGCCTACGCAAGGAATGAGCAGGAAGCGAGTGACTGTAGTGGGCGAATCTCACCCTCTCCGTTTTATTATTAAAAGAGAAGTAAAATTGTTACGAGAGCTATTTTGTATCAGTGTCTCAAGCGAATTCAGATTTGATCACAGAGCAGACTGTATAAGTTTGCTCTGTGGCAAAACGCATGTCTGAGCCTTGAGGCATATTAATACAAAATATTCTCGGAAAGTTCAAAAATAATGGGGTTTGAAGTCAAGGGTGCTGTCTGAGCTTAAATGAGGTTTAATTATTTCTGAATGGAGCGTTTTTTCCATAAATCTTCTAATTGGTAATACTGTCTGAGATAGTCGTAAAAAATATGAATGATTAAAAAATTGTAATCCAATACAATCCATTGAGATAGAGTTTCTCCTTCAATGTATTGTGGGGAGATTCCATACATTTTATGGATATAGTTTTGTACGGATAGGCATAGTGATCGTACATGGCGGGTGTTTAAACCTGATGTCACTAAGATGGATTCATAAATTGTTTCTTTAAATTGAAATAATTGGGGGTTTAAAGCGCCTTTCTCGGCTAAAAAAGTGGTGATGTCATTAAATACCTGATTTTGAGAAGATGTATCTTTCAAATATTTATAATGCTTTTGGATCAATGGGGTGGTTTTAGGATGTAACATTTCTGAAACAGGTAAATCCAACTTAAGTTTATTTCTAACTTGAGTGGAAGAAATATTTTGAAACCTTATGGGTTCAATTAAATTTAGTGTTTTCCCTGTATTTAATTCTCCTTTATTTTTGTCCAATTTTTTTAGATATTTTTGAAAGATGACAGGCCAGTTTTTTTTCTTTTTAAAATCTGTATGAGAGAAAATAATTAAGTTTACTTTATGGAGAATTTGCTCGAAATTTTTCCAGGAGTGAAGTTGAAAAAACAGCTCTTCTCCAAGAATAAGATAGACTTCTTCTTTTTCCAAAGAGAGTTGATTAAGAGTGTCTATAGTGTAGCTGGTATCTCGTCTCTTTATTTCAAGGTCTAATACTTTAACTTTAGGGATGTCTTTAAAGGATTCTGTAATTATTTCCAAACGCTCTTCAGGTTTTATTTGAGACAGATCTTTACCCGGAGTTTGATAAGATGGAATGATATAAATGTCATCTAAATTCATTTCTTGTATGCAAGTTTCAACAACCCATCTATGTCCTTTATGAGGAGGATCAAAACTGCCTCCAAATATTCCTATTTTTCTTCTCATATTGTATTTTTCTTTTTTATCTGTAAATCAATTTCCAAGCTTTGGCTTTTGCCAAATACTCCCACTTTATTGGGAGCTTGATTGATACTATTTTTAAAATAGTTGTTTCCTCGCCCTCCTCGCCCTCCTTTTATAAGGAGATAAGGTGCATCTTCGCCAATTAAAATTTCAAGATTTTTGGTTTTTAGCCATGTATGAGGGGGCACCTCAATAATCAGGTTTTTTCCTTTACGCCCTGTCTGGCGTCTGGATTTTCCAGGCCTGCCGTCTTCAGCCTTATAAATTTTATTTTTATTTAAATGAGATAAAGAACTTTTCTGGTTATTGACTTCTATCCACACATCTCCGCCTCGTCCTCCATCTCCTCCATCTGGTCCTCCTCGAACCTTTCTTCGGGAAGAAGCGAAACTTAAACACCCTCTACCGCCTTTTCCAGAACTGACTTTTAAGCGGATTTTATGGATCATGCTTTCTTATTGTACATGAACTGTGGATTTTTTTCGAAATTGTTTGAAGAAAACTCGTCCTTTTTTTAAGGCAAATAAAGTGAAATCTTTGCCCATGCCTACATTTTGTCCGGCATAGAAACGAGAACCTCTTTGTCGAATAATAATAGTACCTGGTAAGACTGTTTCGCCTCCAAAGCGTTTAACGCCTAAACGCCGCCCTTTCGAGTCTCTTCCATTTTTCGTACTTCCTGAAGCCTTCTTGGATGCCATATCATGAACCTCTTTTTTTCACTGTTTTTTTAGCTGTTGCTTGAACTTTTGTTGTAGTTTTTGTTTTACTTTTTTGCAATTTTTTTTGTGGTTTTGCTTTGACTTTAGGTTTTTCTGTGGATGATTTTTTAGGGGTTTTAGTGACCCACTGGCCAGCGGAATCGGAAAGAGCCTCAATATGAATTTCAGTAAATAGCTGTCTATGGCCTAATGTTCTGCGATAACCCTTTCTTCTGTTTTTTTTCAGTATTAAGACTTTTTTGGCTTTTCCATGTCTGACCACTCGCGCTTTAACTTGAGCTTTGTTAATAAAAGGCTCTCCAAAAACAGCTTCTCCATTATCCTTTTGGATGGCTAAGACTTCTTTCCCAAGCCATAAATCTCCTTTTTTTACGTCCAATTTTTCCACTCTTAAACGAGAGCCAAGACGAACGGAGAATTGCTTATTACCGACTAAAATTGTGGAAATCATAATATTCCTCTTTAGGAAAGCAACTTCTCTCATAAAACGAGGGTTTTTGTCAACTTTTTACAACTCATCAAATTCGAAATGTGCAGGGGAACAAGTTTGATCCTCTTTAAATTGCAGTGTAATACGATACTTTTTTTTCAAATAAGAGAGATGGTCTCCTTCGTTTTCTTGTATCCAGGAGTGAACGGAGGGATGAAGAAAGACTTGTAGTTTAGTTGATTTTGTTTTCCATAAGCCTTTATTGTCTCCATAAGTGTTTTGGATGCTTCGGAATAGTTCACAGGAGACTGTATGGGGAGATTTAATCCAACCTTGCCCTTCACAAAGTGCGCAGGGGCGGCACAAAGAGGCTCTCAGACTGGGCCTGGTTCTTTTACGAGTCATTTGAATGACATTAAGGGGCGAAAGAGACACAATTTCAGTGTAAGCTCGATCTTGCTCTAACTCTTGTTCGAATTGTTTCATAACTTTGGTTTTTGAGGTTTTGGAACTCATATCAATCAGGTCAATAACAATAATACCTCCGCAATTTCTAATTCTTAATTGTTTGGAGATCTCTTTTACTGCTTCAAGGTTGGTTTTTAAAATATTTGTTTCCTGGGATTTTTTTCCTGAAAATTTGGAAGTATTTACATCTATACTGACTAAAGCTTCATTTTCGTCAATAACAATAGATCCTCCTGATTTTAAATAAACAGTCCTGCTTAGAGCATGGGAAAGTTGTTTTTCAATATTGAATTTTTCAAATAAAGGGGGGGTCTTGTCGTAAATTTTTATATTTTTTTTAAACTCCGGCATAAATTCTTTTACAAATGTCAAAGCTTGAGAATGTATCTCTTTATTGTCTATCCATACCTGATCTTGCAGAGAGTGTAATTCATCACGGATCATTTGAATTTCCGGAGAAATTTCTCTATGAACTAATCCAACAGTTTTTCGTGTTTGTTTTTTTTGAATGGTTTTCCATAATTTTTTTAAATTATTTAAATCTTTTTTAAAATCTGAACGGCCTTCCGCTTTTGTGCGTACAATCACTCCTCCTTCCGGTTTGAGTTGTTTAATGTGGCTTATAATCCTTTCTCTTTCTTCTTCATCTTCTATTTTTTTAGAGATTCCGATACCGCTGGAATAAGGCATATAGATAAGATAGGGAGTCGGCAAACTAATCTGCATCGAGATACGTGGGCCTTTAGTAGAGATAGGATCTTTAATGATTTGCACTAGAATCATCTGATTGACTTTAATATCTTGAATATTCGGTTTTTGTTCGACCCCGTCTTCAGATTTAAAGGGGAGCAGTTCTTTAACATAGAGAAAACAATCCCGCTCCAAACCAATATTGACAAAACAAGCTCCCATTCCGGGCAGTACTTTAGTGACTTTACCTTTATAGATAGATCCCACCAGGGTGGGTTGGGTGTTTGCAATGAATTGAATAACAGAGTCTCCTTTAAGGTGGACGGCTCTGGTTGGGCTAGGTTGAGCTGAAATTAGAATTTTAGATTTTTCTAACATAAAATAACTCTGAATGTGTCAGGTTTCTTTCTTGTTTATTGACTTTAGTAGGCATGATTTTTATTATAAGTTGTCCAGTTCATTTGGGACTAAGTTCAAACAAATAAGGTTGTGAAGTAACAAAGTGTTTATTTCAGATTTGAGTAATTCTGTCAATCAGAAGGTTAAACTTACAGGTTGGGTTTATAATCTGCGCTCTAGCGGTAAGATCCGGTTTATTCTCTTAAGGGACGGTACAGGGATTACTCAGTGTGTTTTGGAATATAGTGAAGAAACCAAAAATGCATTTGGGGTATGTGAGACTCTCACACAAGAAAGTGTTGTTGAAGTTCAGGGTGTTGTTAAAAAGTGGAAAAACGGATTTGAGATTCAGGCTTCTGATCTTCGTTTAATTTCCACATCTGAGCCTTATCCTATCTCCAAAAAAGAACATGGAATTGATTTTTTGATGAACCATAGACACTTGTGGATGCGTTCTAAAAAAACTCATGCGGTTTTGCGTGTACGTCACCATATCATTCATGCTATTCATAATTTTTTTAATTATAAATATTTTACACAAATAGACCCTCCTATTTTTACCCCAACAGCTTGTGAAGGAACTTCCACTTTATTTGAAGTTCAAATGGATTTTATGGACTCCGTTTATTTAAGCCAAAGTGGTCAGATGTATTTGGAAGCGGCCAGCGCCGCATTCAATCAGGTGTATTGTTTAAGCCCGACTTTTCGTGCAGAAAAATCCAGTACGAGAAGACATTTAATGGAATTTTGGATGTGCGAAGCTGAGATGGCTTTTTGTGATCTCAATCAGAATATGGTTTTGATTGAAGAATTTATTGTTTCAATTATTCAATATGTTTTAAAAAGTGCAAAAGAGGAGTTGAACACATTAGGAAGGGACTTGAGCCTGTTGGAAAAAATCAAAACTCCTTTTCCAAAATTGCATTATGATTCAGCTTGTGAACATTTAATAAAGAAAAACCCTCAATTCATCAAAGGTTCTGATTTTGGAGGGGCGGATGAAACTTTAATCAGTTCTCTTTATGATCAACCTGTCTTTGTCCATCATTACCCCTCTCAGGTGAAAGCTTTTTATATGAAACAAGATAACAGAGAAGGGTACTCTTTAAGTTGTGATTTACTGGCTCCGGAAGGGTACGGTGAGCTTGTCGGGGGAGGTCAAAGAGAAACAGATAAAGATGTTCTTATCAAAGCTATTCAACATCATCAGTTGGATCAAAAAGACTTTGAGTGGTATTTGGATTTGAGACGCTACGGCTCTTTTGTTCATTCTGGTTTTGGACTGGGGGTGGAGAGGCTGGTGTCCTGGCTTTGTGGGTTGGATCATGTACGGGAAGCTATCCCTTTCCCCAGGGTTTATGGTCGAAAATTCTTCGAGCAACCTAGTTCTTGATATGTCTATATTTAAAGATACTCTAAAAAATGGGGTTAAGAACTTAGTTCACAAATAATTCGAGAAATATTTTTGAGGGTTGGATTGCCTTCTTTAGAGAATAGTCTAAAAAGAGTTCTTTTTGAAAGCCCCACTTTTTTTGCAAATTGCTCCTTATTTTCAAGCTCTAGATAAGTACGAATAATCTCCTTAAATCCATCTGTATCTCCAGCAGATAAGCATTCAAACAAAGCTTTAGAAACATATTTTTTATTTCTCATTCTTTTAGAAGCTTTGAATGTAATAAGTTTCATGCGAGTTTTAGCTTTCAAACTCGGCATATCTTCTAAGGAGTTTATAAGCTTTTTTGATATCTTTTTTTTGTTCATTTTTTAACCCTCCAGTGAGTAATAAAATAGTATCACTCTGTAGTTTTACAAAATAAATTCTTCTTCCATTCTTCCATCTTAATTCTGCTAATCCATTTGAAATATATTTCCAATCTCCTAAATGCTTATATTCTTCTATTCGAGCAATACGGGCGTCCACCTGTACTTTTTCTCGAAAAGTTATTTTTTTATACCAATCACTAAACTCCTTAGTGGACAGAATATTCATTTAAAAAATGTGCCATATGTGGCATTATTTGTCAATAATAATTTGAAACCTTTCTGAAATATACATGATTTGATCTTTTGGACTGGGCGTGGAGCGTTTGGTATGCTGGCTTTGTGGGTTGGATCATGTACGGGAAGCTATCCCTTTCCCCAGGGTTTATGGTCGAAAGTTCTTTGAGCAATAAATCTGAAAATTCTAGATTATTTTTTAGATGAAAATAAGAGACCAGCTGTGAAGATGGCCATTTCATATAATAAGTAAAGGGGAAGTAATAAAAAAATCATACTAATAATATCCGGAGGAGTCACTACAGCAGAGATGACAGCTAAAATGACAATTGCATAGCGCCGGCTATGCTTAAGTTGTTGTATACTTAAAACCCCTACCCATACCAGACCTAAAATAATAAGGGGGGTTTCAAATAAAAGTCCAAAAATAAGGGTTGTAAGAATAAAAAATGATAAATATTCTTTTACAGAGATTAAGGCCATAGAGGAGCCGACATTCATCAGGAAGTTAAATGAAAGTGGATATACAATAAAATAAATAAATAAAATGCCTGAAAAAAATAAAACAGTGGATGCTATGTGCAAAGAAATAAAAAATATTTTTTCTTTTTTGTAGAGCCCTGGAGATAAAAACTTCCATAAATGAAATATGAAAATTGGAAAGCTTAAAACTAAAGCTCCAAAAAAGGCCACTCGAATATGAGCTAAAAACTCATCCATAGGAGCAGTGAAAATCAGATGACCTTCGCTTTGTTTTAAATAAGGAGAGATAGGCTGGGCAATCCAGTTTAAAATATTTTCGCTGAAAAACCAGCAGACAATAAAAAATAGTGTAAAAAAAATAGTGAAAGAAATAAGCCGGGATCTTAACTCAGATAAATGATGGGTGAGACTCATGGAAGCATTAGGATTTGTCATTTTTATTTTTTGTTGAAGGTTTTTTTTGGAGAATTGCAGATGCTTCGTCATTTATGGATGAAACTTGCTTTTGAACGTCATCTTTGACAGACCTAAGTTGATGAATTAAACGTGCTAATTCTTTTGCTAATTTTGGGAATTTCTCTGGGCCTAAAATCACCAAGGCAAGTGCACATATAATAAGGAGTTCAAGTATACCAATAGAAAACATGAAGAAAAATTATAAGTTTTCCATTGAGAAAGCAAATGAAAAATCTCAGTGAGGTTTATTATTTTTTTCCATTGAAAAACCATGATCTTCCAATTGATATCCGGCAATTTTGGATCCGGTTTCCAAGTATTTTACACAAACTTTCATCAAATCTTCATCCGTTCGAATAGAGTGTTTGCAGGCAATGTAAGAGAGGACATCCATAAGATCGATAAAATGGTAAGACAGCTCTCTAAAGATTTCTTCTTCCGGGTGATAATCTGCAAGACTGTCATAAGCTCCCTGGCCGATATGAGAATAGTAATTGGGGTTGATGAGTTGTTTGTTTAAGGACTCTCTAAAGAAACCTCCTAGATAAAGGCTTCTATCTCCTACTTGCTTTAAAAGAAAAAGCTTTTCTGAGAGCGACACTTTTTGAGCCTTCAAATAAATTTGTGCTAAAGGAGTAAGATTTTTTTTACCTGAGTTTGTATCTGTTTCAAAGAGTTGATCTGATTGAATATATGAGTGCAGAAGGTTTCCTAAATAGCTTTGAACGGGTAGAGAAACCTCGATTCTCATTCTATCTAATCCGTCAGTTACAATAGATTTGAATATTTCTTCTAAAGTCATAGTCTCTAAAAATTTAATTATAATCATTTTTTATGTAAAATAACCTCTTTTTCTTTAAAATATGTCTTAAAACCCTTTTTATATTAAAACTTAAGGGCAGGTCTTTTTATTAAGTGTGTTGTGAGATGGTATCTGTTTATGTTCTTTGGGTGATGAGCCGAAAAGTGGAGAGTTAGAGTTGTATTTTTAAAGAGTAAGGCTACCTATGGAAAAACAAAAAGATTTGAAACAGAAGACGACAACTTCATCTGAAAATATTAAAGAGAATTCATCAACTAAAGGGTCTAGTAAGGCTTCTGAGCATAGTGAGTCTGGTGTAAAAAAATCTTCCAAACCTTCTATACTTAAAACGAGTGTTTTAAAAAAACCTCAAGTAAAGAATAAAGAATTGGAAAAGAAAATACAGGAGTTGGAAGAACTCAATAAGTCGTATCGTTATTTGCAGGCTGAGTTTGCTAATTTTAAAAGAATCGCTCAAAAAGAAAATGAACAAGCTATTAAGTATTCAGCTTTTAGCTTTCTTCAGGACGTAATTTTAAATTTCTTAAATGATTTTAATCGTGCTATGGAAAAAAATTGGGAGAGTAAAGATTTTGAAAATTTTAAAAAGGGAGTGGAAATGCTCCATTCTAAATTTATCAAGATTTTACAACAGCATGGTGTGACGGAAATCATTCCAAAAGGAGACCTGTTGGATCCGAATGTACATGAAGTTGTAAGTGTAGAACAAAATGATGAACATCAGGAAAACACTATTTTGCATATTTTAAGAAATGGATATCAGCTTCACGATAGATTAGTTCAACCGGCACAAGTGGTTGTGAGCAAAAATTCTCAAGCTCAGGATTCTTCAGAGGATCAAGAATCATGAAAGATTATTATCGCATTTTGAATGTTTCCCCTGCTTCCACCAAACAAGCTATTCGAAAATCTTATAGAAAATTAGCCGGTCAATTTCATCCGGATAAAAATCAATCTGCTGAAGCTGAAGAAAAATTTAAACAAATCTCAGAGGCCTATAATGTTCTTTCTAATGAAGAAAGAAGGAAAGAATATGATCAATCCAGAAAAGTGGTTCATATGGATTCTTTTAGTAAAGCGCACAAAACAGACTACAAGAAAAAAGCTCAACCTGCTCCCAAGTCTCCTCCTAAAAAAGAATTCTTGGATGCTTCGATTATTATGGAATTAAATTTAGAAGAGGCTTGTATGGGATGTGAAAGGCAAATTGTATTTAATAGAATCAACAACAGTTCTAAAGAAAAGAAGCAATTAACTGTCAAAATTCCAAAAGGAATTGAATCAGGAAAGAAGTTAAAACTCGTAGGGCAAAGCCACCAAAAAGGAGGTAAGAAAGGCGATTTATTTATTGAAATCAGAATTAAAAAACATCCTCTTTTTAGGTGTGATCAAAAAAACTTAATTATGCAGATGCCTATTTCTATAAGTGATGCTGTTTTGGGAAAACAGATGAGTATTCCTACTTTGACTGGTCGAGCAAAAATTTCAATTCGACCTGGAACACAGTCCAACTCCTTGTTAATTTTGAAAAATCAAGGTTTATTTTATGAAGATGGAGTGAAGCGTGGTGATTTAATTTTAGAAATCTGTATTGACATTCCAGCTCAAATCACTGAGGAAGATAGGAAATGGTTCAAAGAATTCAAAATAAGAGAAACTCTGCCTTCTTCTGTGGCTCAGTTCAATATTCAAATGCAAAAGCTTTTGCTCAAGCGGGCATCTTAGCCTGCACCTTTCTTTGTTCATGTACATTTATTGAAAAGCAGTATAAAAGTATCCAAAAACCTGTAAAACAAGTTCATCTGTCAGAAAAAGAAAAAACTGGTAAATTTTTATCTAAAGGGAAACTTCTTTTTAATAAAGGAGAGTATAAAGAAGCTCAAAAGTTATTTGAAAAGGAGGAATCTTTAAATAGTCCTACACTTCCTTATGCCAAGTTCTATATAGCTTTAACTCTATATAAAACAAGAGATTTTAAAGGCGCTTTAAAAAAGTTAAGAGAAATTTCAAAGGAAACTCCTTCAGAAATACAACTGAGAAGTTTGTATTTACAGTGGAAGCTGATCAAAAACCAGAGAACAAAAGATCATAGGGAAACATTATATATATTAAGCCAAATGATTCATTATGAATCTTCTTTGAAGAAAAAACAAAAAGCCAGGGATATAGCTGGATCTATCATTCAAAAATTAAACAATGCGGAAATTAAAAAATTACAGAAAGATGATAATTTATCTGATATTTACGATTTGCTTCTTTTTAAAACGGCTCAAAACTCAGTAAAAGATAAAAAATTTAGAAAAGCTCTTGCTCAATTTAAAGAGCTTTTAAATTATACCCATCAAAATACCGCATTAGAAGAAAGAGTGAGGCAATATATTCAAGCGCTTACAGCCAGAACACAAGTGAATGTCAGAACAGTTGGGGCTTTATTGCCCTTAACGGGAGATCATGAACGTATCGGAATTCGCTGTTTAAATGGATTACAATTGGGTTTAGGTTTATATGATGAAAACCCTTCTGACTTTCAATTGGCAGTTGTGGATTCTAAAGGGAGTTCTCATTTTATTCGGGAATCCATGAGAGAGGTTGTTTTTCAGCACAAAGCGATTGGCATTGTTGGAGGGGTGGTGTCTCAAGTTGCTGATTCTTTATCAAGTCTAGCTCAAGACTTTATGATTCCAAGTATTTTATTATCACAAAAATCCAATTTAACTCATCAAAAACCCTTTGTATTTCAAAATTCAGTTTCCACAAGATATATCATTCAAAGTCTTGTGAATACTTTAATAGATAAGCAGGGCCATAAGAGCTTTGCTATTTTATATCCTAATGATCCCTTTGGAGTTGGATATGCTAATTTATTTTGGGATTATGTGAATGAAAAGGGAGGAGATGTTGTCGGTGTCCAGACATATAAACCTGGTGAAGTGGATTTTAATGATTCTATTAGGAGATTGACAGGAACCTATTATTTTGAAGACAGAGATGAGGAATATCGGGAAAAACTTCAAAGCTGGTTTTCAAAGAAAAGGCCAAAAAGAAGTCAAAAGCAACTTAGAGATCTTTTACCTCCTGTTGTTGATTTTTCAGTTCTGTTTATTCCTGATTCCATCAAGACTTTACATCACATTGCCCCTTATATGTCTTTTCAAAACATAAAAGGGATGGTTTTTGCCGGACCTGGCTTGTGGAATTCTCCGCGCTTGTTAAAGCAAAAAAAAGAACAATTGGAAGGAGCAGTGTTTTCAGATGCTTTAATTGTGTCGCATCCTCAATTTAAAACATCTGAGTTTTTTATAAAATTTAAAGAAGTGTTTAAATATGACCCAGGTTTGTTTGAGTTCTTGTCATATCAATCGGCGCTGGCCCTAAGGCAAGTTATTTTATCTGGCAAGGAGTCGAGAGAGGATTTAAGGGAAGGGCTGACAAAATTGAAAAACCTAGACTCTCCCATAGGGCAAATAAAGATATCAAAAAAAAGAGAATTTATTTATCCAATTACCAACTTTAGTGTGAAAAACAAACAGATCGTTGATCTGGGTCTTTAAAAAAAAATTCGTCTTAGAAAGCTAAAGACTCCTTTCGTATTTTCCGAATAGTTTTCTACAGGATGATTTTTACGAAAGGACTGGATTTCAATGGATCATAAAATAGATATACCAAAAACACTTCCTTTACTTCCCATTAAAGAAACCACTCCATTTCCTTATATGCTTCTTTCATTATATATAGGACGAAACAGTTCTAAAAAAGCTGTAGAAGAAGCTTTAAAAACCAATCGTGTTGTATTCTTAACGTCCCAAAAAGATCCAGATACCTCTATTATAACAGAGGATTCCATTTATAAAGTTGGTGTAGCCGCAATTGTGATGAGAATGCGGAAATTAAAAAATGGAAAAATGAAAATCTTAGTTCAAGGGCTTTGTCGCGGAGTAATTGAAAAGTGTGATTTGGACAATGCTTGTCAAACAGTTCATATTAATATTGTTGAAGAGCAAAGTGTTACTCTGGATGATCAAGCGCAAAACTTAATCACACAAGTCAGACAAGCCATTAAGCAATTATCTGAATTTGAACAGCAAACTTTTTCTCCTGACTTGGTAAATATTTTACATCAGGTCATGGACCCTGGACGTTTGACAGATCTTATTACAGGTAACCTTAATCTGAAAGTTTTGGATATGCAGAAAATATTAGAAACTTTTGATCCTATTGAAAGGATGATGCTTCTTCATACTTTCTTAATTAAAGAGATTGAAATCTCACAAATGCAAAATCGTATTAAAACAATGGTGCATAAACAGCTGGGACAACATTCACAACAAGATAATCCTCAGACTCAGTATCCTCCTCACCGTATGGATGTAAGAGACTCCAGATCTGAAGAAATTAGAGAATTGTCTGAAAAAATTGCTCAAGCTCAAATGCCTGAAGATGTAGAAAAAGAAGTTAAAAAGAATTTGTATCGTTTGGAGAAAATGCATCCGGAAGCTTCTGAAGCATCTATTATTCGGGGTTATTTGGATTGGATGTGTGCTCTTCCGTGGAATAAATTTACTGAAGATTATTTAGATCTTACAAATGCGAAAAAAGTATTGGATGCAGACCATTTTGGCTTAAATAAGGTTAAAGAACGTATCCTGGAGTTTTTAGCTGTTCGCCGTTTAAAACCGGATCAATCTGCAAAAGCTCCTATTTTGTGTTTTGTAGGCCCTCCGGGAGTTGGAAAGACTTCTTTAGGCCAGAGTATAGCCCGCTCTATTGGAAGAAAATACGCTCGTGTAGCTTTAGGCGGGATTAAAGATGAAGCGGAGATTCGAGGGCATCGTAGAACTTATGTGGGAGCTATGCCAGGTAAAATTATTCAAGCTTTAAAACAAGTGCAGTCTAAAAACCCTATTATTGTATTGGATGAACTGGATAAGTTGGGTTCCGATTTTAGAGGGGATCCGGCGGCGGCTATGCTGGAAGTTTTGGATCCTGAACAAAACAATTCTTTCAAAGATCACTACTTAAATGCCAGCTTTGATTTGAGTCATGTTTTATTTATAGCTACAGCTAATGTTTTTGAAAATATTCCTCTGGCTTTAAGGGATCGTATGGAGACTATCCAAATACCTGGATATACACCTAACGAAAAGCTTCAAATTGCAGAAAAATATATTGTTAAGAAAGAAATGGAAACCTCAGGCGTTGAAGATAAGTTTTTGTCTTTTACTCGTCAGGGATTAGAATTTTTAATCAGCAGTTATACAAAAGAGGCAGGTTTAAGAAATTTAACAAGGGAAGTAGGTTCCTTATGCAGAAAAGTGGCTAAGAAAATTGTAATGGGCAAAGAAGAAGAAACAGTAGTAACTCCAGGTGTAATTAAATCACTTCTTGGAACACCTAAATTCTTTAAAGAAGATCAGCTAAAAGAAGATAAGGTGGGGATTGCAACAGGCTTGGCTTGGACACAAGTAGGTGGTGAAATTCTTTATGTAGAGTCTATTAAATTATCCGGCAAAGGCGGCTTTACTTTAACAGGTCAATTAGGAAAAGTGATGGAAGAGTCTGCAAAGGCGGCTTTCTCTTATGTGCGTTCATATTCAGAGCGTTTAGGAGTTCCTCCTTCCTGGTTCAGATCCAATGAAGTGCATATTCATTTGCCGGCAGGTGCTGTTCCAAAAGATGGTCCTTCTGCTGGGGTGACTTTAGCCACTTCTTTAATTTCATTAATTACAGGAACTCCTGTACGAAGAGATATTGCTATGACAGGAGAGATTGGTCTTCAAGGGCAGGTATTACCGGTAGGGGGTATTAAAGAGAAGGCTTTAGCGGCTTTAAGCCATGGCATCAAGTATATGATTCTTCCAAAAAACAACCAGTATGATTTGGAAGATGAAGAAAATGGAGAAGTGGATTTAACTTTAAAAGAATTAAAAGAAAATATTGAATTTATATTTGTTGAAACTTTAGATGAGGTGTTTGAGCATGCTTTGGTTCCATCACCTTATAAAGAAAAGTCTGTAGCCAATCTTTCTGTCGCTTAGTTCAATTAAAATTTCATTACTTTGTTAGAACAGGTGTCGAACACCTAATACAAAAGTGTGAGTTGTTGGATAAGATCCGAACATAAAACCTCCTCTGGTTCTGAGGAGGATAGAAATAGATTCTATAATTTTTATGCTTGCGTATTCTCCTATATGGTATCGAGCACTCAATAAAACATAAAGCATTGGATTGGGAGAATGATCCCGAGAATAAAGGTTGTATATAGCCCATCCTCCTGTTTTAAAGAGAAAAGAAACAGATTTAGTAATCCTTACTTGATATAGGGCCGCGACAATAGGAAACAATAACATCTTCAAATGCTATTGTTTCCTAATTTTAGGATGTTTTACTATAGATTATATTGAATACCGATGTCTGCGAAAGGTGCGATGCTATTCTGCCATCTATTGAGGTAATTAATAGGTGTTTCATGTAGTACACCACCTCGGACAAAAACAGAAATGTCATTTGTTGCTTCCATTTTTACAAAAACTCCCACTTCGTTGCCTAAAGCTATGTCATTCATTCTGTTGGTACGAAGAGAGTCTCCTGGTATTCCAATAAGAACAGCTATGTCTACACCAAAAGAAAACTCATCATCTCTCATAAACTCATATCCGTATTTTAAGGAAGCTAGAGCGACAGGAGCTTTAATACCTACCTCAAAAAAACCTGCATAACTCATGCCGGATTCTATATTCATTCCATAGCTTAGAACAATTCGACTGTCCTCCAAACCAATACGACTGAATTCGGATACACCTGCTTCGACGTTGATATAACTATCTCCCATACCTGCCTGAGCGTAAAAACCACAAACAAGCAAACCTGTTAATATTATTTTTTTCATTACATCTTCTCCTTTTTGTTAAATTGTTAGTTTAAATAATATCTGACGCCTACATCAATATAGGGTGAAAAGTTCCAGTCTCCTCCATCTTTAATAAGTCTTTGTTGTTGAACACCGATGTGAACCAGAGAGGATACAGAGTTTGAAATTTTGATTTCTGTAAAAGCTCCAATGTCATTTCCAAAACCTAAAGCATCATCATCCAAGACCTGAGTTGATAAGGAAATCTGTAAACCAAGAGACAGAGTATTTTCTCTCATAAATTCGTAGCCGTACTGCAGACTGAGTGCAAGTACCTCCTGTATTCCCAACTCAAAAAACCCTATGTAGTTATCTTGAGTATGTAAATCTGCTCCATAAGTGAGGCTGTAACGAGGTTTTTTCACTGTGAGTTCAGTTTGATTGATATTTAGACCAAAACGAAGAGCAAAGAATCCACTATTGTCATTACTGCGGTCCGTATCCGCATGAGCGAACAGTCCACAAACAAGCAAACCTGTTAATATTATTTGTTTCATTATTTTTCTCCTTTTGACAAGTTAAGAGCAATTTTATCAATAGACTTATAGGGGAGTCAAAGCTTTTCCATTTTAATAAGGGGATATAGAGTCATCACTTTCATTAAAAAGTGATTCCATGTCTTCTGTTTTTTCTTCAAACCCGTGAACAGCTCTTCTATATGAATGTGAAGATTTTGGTTTTACAAAGCCCCTTCTGATTCCTATATTTAAGCTGTGTCCTTGAGCGTAATTTGAACCAAGAAAATTTATTCCATAATGGGCGAAGAGTTGTGTTTTCTTGCTTAACTTTAAATCCACCCAGAAAGTTGTTCCAAGAGTATTGGGATTTGCAGAGTGAAATTTTAAACTGCCTGCGCTGAATTGATTTAAAATGCGGTGTCTAAGGTTGGGATTTTGATCTTGGGTCACACTGGAAAAACCTCCAAATAAAGCTCCAAGCTCCCAAACATTATCTTGATACATAAAACCTGCATGATAAATCAATAAACCTGAAAGATCTTGTCTGTACTGGTAAGCTATTTTTCCAAAAGGGATAAAAGAACCAAGAAAAGACAAATGCAATAACAAAGCTGGAGTGAGCTTCAACACTCTGTCATTGGTGACAATGCGGGAAACTCCATCTGTTTGAGCGTCCAGGGGGTAGGAGAAGTCTAATTCAGGAGAGATCACAACAAAAGGTGTGTTAATAAAGAAGCTTCCTTTGAGTCCGGCTGTTGTAGGTCTGAAAGGCTGGTAATTTGTACTGGTGTCTTGTTGTACAATATGAGTTTGTGCATGAATATAAGGTTCAATATGCACCCATTTAGATGGAGCATAAATGAAATGGAGTTTGTAATTAAAAAAAGTGATGTAATTTTGGTCTTCTAAATCTTTAAGATATCCGTCATTGTCAAAGTTGCTGTGCGAGTAGAACAGCTCGGTTGAAAAATCAACATATAAAGAATTATTTCTTGGAATGCGCTTTTGGGGAAGCAGAAGTTCTGCAAAAGCCGGCAGGGCGCTGAGTGTAATTCCAATAAATAATATATATTTAAAAAATGGATACATTTTATAAGTATCCGGGAGGATGAAGGTAATTTCAAACTTTTTTATGTACATTTTTAATTAAAAAGGGTTTGTAGTCCTGCATTTATTATTTTTACAGTGGAAATTTACTTTAGACTTCAAAAATGAATGGTGTTAAGTTCTCTGAAACCATTGGATATCCATAAAATAGTATGAAAAATTCTTCTCAAATCATTTGGGTCTTTTTGGCAGTGCTGATGGAGCTTTCAGCTTTAGGAATGATGATTCCTGTAATCCCGTATATGGCCAGAAATTATGGGGCTGATGCCTTACAGGTAGGACTTTTGATGAGTATTTATTCGGCTGTGCAGTGTTTGGTGAGTCCTTTTTGGGGCAGATGGAGCGATCGTGTTGGCAGGAGGCCTGTTTTAATTCTGAGTGTGGTTTGTACTTCTCTTTCTTATTTGTGGTTTTATTTATCTCCTTCTTTGCTTCATTTGTTTTTATCCAGAGCTTTTGCAGGAGCTGTAGGTGTGAGTGTGAGCACCTCTTTTGCTTTTATCTCTGATTTAACTGAAAGGGACAGCCGTTCTAAAAATATGGCCTTGATTGGAGCCGCCTTTGGTTTGGGTTTTGTTATTGGCCCTTTATTAGGAGGAGTGCTTGCTTCCTACAACCAGGGAATTGTGGCCTTAGTTGCTTCTCTGGTTTGTTTATTGGGCTTGGTTGTTGCTGTATTTAAAATTAAGGAAAGTTATTCAAGAGTTTCTGAGAAATCTGAAGCTTCTTATGTTCAACGTTTTTCTATTGCTTTAAAAGATCCATCACTCAGAAAACTCTTACTTCTCTTTTTTATTGTATCTATTGGTCTCACTTTAGTAGAAGCTCCTTTGTTCTTATTAATGAAAGATCAATTTGATTGGCCTCAATCTTTTTCCAGTTTAGGTTTTGCCTATATTGGTTTTATTTTGGCTTTAACTCAGGGCTTTTTTGTTCGTTCCTGGATTCCTCTTTTTGGCGAGAGCAAAGTCAATCTTTGGGGTTTGGTTTTATTGGCTTTTGGACTTTTTGGCCTGTGTATTCCTGATCTCAGGGGGGTGGCTTTTGCAGTCACTTTATTGGCTTTGGGTTTTGGCTGTTCATATACCTGTTTGACCGGAATGATTAGCTTGCTTACCAAGAAAACCCATCAAGGGGGTGTGCTGGGTATTCACCAAAGTGTTTCTTCTGTTTCCCGTATTTTGGGGCCTGCTTTGGGAGGGTGGATGTACGGCAAATGGGGTTATCAGGTTCTTTTTCTTTTTGCAGGAGCTGTAGTGGGAATAGGTTTTCTTTTGTCTTTTTTATTTAGAAAATGGCTTCCAAATACTTCTCAAAAGCAGGATGTTTCGCTGGATGATTATGGAGCTATTGACAGTTTTCAATTGAATAATCTTATTCAAAACCAAGTGCCTTTTTCTTTCTTTTATCTTTCTCAAACAAAAAAATCTCAAAAATCATCATCACTTTCTGTTCAAAATTTATTGAAATTAAGCCAGAGCATTACAGAGCAAGACCTCTTAACACGTTCTTTAGGGGACAATCCTGTTGTTTTAGTTTGTGAAGATGGTAAGCTCTCTCGAAAATTGTCCTTAAAACTTTTAAAGAAATGGACTAATGTATTTTATTTAGAGGGAGGTCTCTTGAAATACGAAAAGGAAAATTTTCATGAAAATGTCTGACCGCTATTCTCCTGGTGAAGTAGAACAAAAACTTTATGAGCGCTGGGAGAAAAATGGATATTTTTCTGAAGATGACAAAAACGATAAATATTTTTCTATTGTTCTGCCTCCTCCAAATATCACAGGGTCTCTTCATTTAGGCCACGCCTTAAACCACACTATTCAGGACAGTCTTATACGCTGGAAGAAAATGAACGGCTATAGAGCGGTTTGGCTTCCAGGGACAGACCATGCAGGGATTGCCACTCAAATGCAGGTGGAAAAAGCTTTGGCAAAGCAGAAAAAGACCCGGCAAATGATTGGAAGGGAAAAGTTTTTAGAACAAGTGTGGGAATGGAAACATAAATATGGAAACCAAATTGTTCATCAGATGAAACGTTTAGGGTCTGCTTGTGATTGGAACAGGCATCTTTTTACATTGGATGATGTCTCAGTAAAAGCGGTTAAAAAAGTTTTTGTGCATCTTTATAAAAAAGGGTGGATTTATAAAGGCACACGTCTGGTCAACTGGAGTCCGGCCTTATCTTCAGCTATTTCTGATTTAGAGGTGGAGCACAAGGAAGTATCTTCTTCGTTATGGTACATTCGATATTATTTGGAAGATAAAAAGAATTATCTGGTGATTGCAACCACACGTCCGGAAACACTTTTGGCTGACCAGGCTTTAGCGGTGCATCCGGAGGATGAACGCTATAAAGAATATCATGGAAAAAAGGTGCATTTGCCTTTGGTAAACAAATTGATTCCGATTATTACGGACTCTTATGTGGATAAAGGGTTCGGGACAGGGGCTTTAAAAATTACTCCGGCTCACGATTTTAACGATTATGAGATAGGAAAAAAACATGGTTTGGAAAATTTTAATATCTTAAACATAGACGGCAGGCTGAATGAAAATGCAGGAAACTATACAGGTTTGAAAGTTGCAGAAGCTCGAAAAAAAGTAGTTCAGGATTTAGAAGATCAAAAACTTTTGGAAAAAATTGAGTCTTATAAACATCAGGTCGGATTTTGTTCACGCTCCGGTTCTGTAGTGGAGCCTTATTTGTCTGAGCAATGGTTTGTGAAAATGGATCAGCTGGCAGAGAACGGATTGAAAAAAGTTTTACAAAAAGAAACTGAGTTTATTCCTGAATATTGGCTAAAAACTTTTGAACACTGGATGAACAATATTCAGGATTGGTGTATTTCCAGACAACTTTGGTGGGGGCATCGTATTCCCTGCTGGACCTGTTCGGACTGTGGTGAAGTCACAGTGTGTGAAGAGGCTGTTGAGAAATGTAATTCTTGTTCTTCCAAAAATATTAAACAGGATGAAGATGTGCTGGACACTTGGTTTAGTTCAGCTCTTTGGCCTATGAGTACCTTGGGCTGGCCGGACAAGACAGTTAATCAGGATAATTACCCCACTTCTGTTTTGGTTACGGCACCGGATATTTTATTTTTCTGGGTGGCTCGTATGATTATGATGAGTTTGGAGTTTCAAAGCCAGGTGCCTTTTCGCCATGTGTACCTGCATGGTGTGGTGAGGGATGCTCAAGGTCGAAAAATGTCTAAAACCTTGGGCAATGGGGAAGATCCTATTGATTTGATTGAAGAATACGGGGCGGATGCTTTAAGGCTTTTTTTATTGGATGAGCATCGAATGGGTCAGGATATTCGGTTTTCCAGAGAGAATTTAAAAACTTGCAGAAATTTTATGAATAAAATTTGGAACTCCGCTCGCTTTGTTCATCAAAATTTCAAAATGGATTTAAAAAAACCTCAAAATGATGAACTCTCTATAATGGATCAATGGATTCTTCAAAAGCTCCAAAAAACTGAAAAAGAAGTGAGTAAAGAACTGCATGATTATAAATTTTCTTCAGCCTGTACAAAGTTATATCGTTTTGCCTGGCTTGAATTTTGTGATTGGTATTTGGAATGGGTTCGATCTGTTCTTTATGGCAAAGTCATTTCAGAAAATACAGAAGATAACTATACAGTTTGGAAGGCTGGTGAAAAGCCTTTGGAAAACACTGAAAAACTTTCTGTTAGTTATTATGTGCTTTGCTATACATTAAACCGTCTCCTTCGTCTCCTTCATCCTTTTATTCCTTTTATTACAGAGGAAATTTATCAAACTTGGCCGATTAAAGATAAGGAAAGTATTATGTTGGATACTTATCCTGGGGAAGATGGTCATTTCTTGCATTCTAAAACTTCCAAAGAAACTCAGGTGGAGTTTATTCGGGATATTGTTGTTGCTATTCGCACTCTTCGGGGGGAGAACAATATTAAACCTTCCGCACAAATAGATGTGGAGCTTTACTTAGAAGATGTGAAGGATTTGGAAAAAATTACGCAAACAATTAAAGGATCTATCTCTAATATTTTCTTTTTGGAAAAGTTAAACAGCTTAAAAATAGTTGATCAAATAAATCCAAAACCCAGTGCCATTATGAATTTATCTCCGGATGTTAAAATTATTATTCCTTTAGAAGGGCTGGTGGATCTGGCAAGTGAGAAGAAGAGGCTCGAAAAGCAGATAAAAAAATGTGAAGAAAATTTAAATAAACTTCAAAACCAGATCACTTCTTTTAGTGAAAAAGTTCCTGAAAGAGTGCGAAAAGATAAAAAAGATCAGGCTGAGTCTCTTAGAAATTCATTAAAGAGCCTACATTCTTCTCTGGAGAGATTTAACAAATGAGTTCTCTGAGTCAAAAAATTTTACTTCTTGTGGTTTTTCTTTCCGGCTTGGGTTTAGTGCAGGTTTATAGTTCCAGTTATATTTTTGCGACGGAAACTTTTGAACAAGGACTTTTGTTTTTTAAAAAACAATGTTTATTTACAGCTCTGGGTTTTATTGGTTTTTTTATTATTATACATCTCTCTTGGGCTCAGAGTCGTTTTATTGGGATTAGTCTCTTTTTTCTTTCGATTTTAGCCTTGGTTCTCACTTTGATTCCGGATGTCTCTGTCTCCGTTGGAGGTTCCAGAAGGTGGATTCAAGTGCCTTTTGGTTTTCGCTTACAGCCTTCAGAATGGTTTAAACTCACTTGTCCTTTTGCTTTTATTTATTTTCTGGCTTTGAAAGAAAAATGGCCTCTTCACTCACATCTTTATTGGCTGATAGTAGGCTCTTCTATTCTGCTTCCTATATTAATTTTAATGAGTCAGCCGGATTTTGGTGCAGTGGTTTTATTTTTAAGCCTTATTTTTTCTCTGTTTTTTATATTGGGTTTAAGGTGGAGGTATGTCTTTGGATTTCTTATATGTTCTTTTGGACTGCTATATTTTTTAATCACTTTGAGAGAATACCGTATGGCGCGTCTGCAGGCTTTTTTAGACCCATGGCAGGATCCTCTCGGTATTGGCTTTCAAATTATACAAAGTCTATTGAGCTTTCATTCAGGAGGTTTTTGGGGGCAGGGTTTGGGACAGGGCCAAAGCAAATTATTTTTTCTTCCTGAAGCACATACAGATTTTACTTTAGCAGTCTTGGGGGAGGAGATGGGCTTTATTGGTTTTTCTTTTGTGCTTTTTCTTTATGTTTGTTTGGGGTACTTGGGAATGAAGGTGGTTTTTCGTACAGAGGATTTGTCAAAAAAAATTGTAGCTTTTAGTATGATTTTTTTATTTCTAACAGCTTCTGTAGTTCATTTTGGCGTGAACTTAGGGTTGCTTCCTCCTACAGGATTGGTTCTGCCTTTTTTAAGTTACGGAGGAAATGCTCTTCTTTGCACTCTTTTAAGTTTTGCCTGGCTTATTCAAATTGAGAATTCAAATGTCCAAAGATAAGAAATTTCTAATGACAGCAGGTTCTACAGGAGGACACATTTTTCCTATTTTAGCTGTTGCAGAAGAACTGAAAATCCAGGGTCATGATATCCATATTGTCAGTTCTGGCAGTGAATTGGAAAAGACAGCTTTGTTTGAATTTCCTGTATCTGTTTTATCTATTGGAAGACTTAGAAAAAATATCGCTCTTTTTGAAAGAGTAAAAACTTTCATTCTGCTTCCTTATTATTTAATACGGGCTTTGTTTATTCTTCTTAAAGTTAAGCCGGATAAAGTGATAGGAAGCGGAGGAGCGGTTAGCGGTCCAATTCTTTTGATGGCTTGTTTTTTAAGATATGAAACTGTTATTTGGGAGCTTAATGCAGTTCCTGGTTTTGCCAATAAAATTTTATCTTTTTTTGTAAAAAATATTTTTATTGGCTTTGCATCTACAGAAAAATATTTTTCAGGAAAAAAGTGCCAATTAACTTCTTTTCCTGTTCGAAAAGAAATTCGAGAAACAGGATCTCAGGAAAGAGAGGCAGATGGTTACTCCCATCTTTTGATTTTAGGGGGCAGTCAGGGTTCTCATGCGATTAATAAAGCGGTTATGGATATGTATGGCGAAGAGAAAATGGAGACTTGGAAAATACGTCATCAAACAGGTTTGAGAGATTTTAACTCTATTCATTCTATGTATAAAGATCGTATTGAATGTTCTCCTTTTTACAAAGATATGGGAAGTTGTTATAGATGGGCGGATGTGATTGTTGCTCGGGCAGGGGCTGTCACTTTGGCAGAGCTTTCAGCCTGCGGTAAGGCGAGTATTGTTATTCCGTTATCTTCTGCTTCAGACGATCATCAGTTGAAAAATGCTCAGGCTTTATATCAAGGTGGAGCTATTGAGATGATTTTGGAGGAAGATTTAAGTGGCGCCCGTTTGTTTGAGATGATTATGAGTATTCACGGTAAGAAAAAGAGGGAACTGGAAACTCATATCAAAAAATTTTATGATCCTCAAGGTCTTCAGAAAATCATTCATTATTGTCAATCATAAACGTTTTTTCTATGCCCAACTTTATAAATCATAATAATAGAATCTTTTTTTATTATCTCATATGCAATTCTATATTTACCGACTCTCACTCTATATAAATTTTCTGAAATAGATAGTTTTTTAGACTTCAAATAGGGATTTTGTTTGAGTTTATGTATGGTGTTTAATATTCTTTTACGAATTTGTTTGTCATAGGAAAGAATATCTTTTTCAGCAGATTTTTTGACTCTGATTTTATACTTTGCCATCTTTTTTTAATTTTTTTACAAAAGTATCAAAATCTACAGAAGGTTCTTTTTTTCTTTTACGGACTGCTTTTATATCTTCAATATCTTCCACGCGGAGCTTTTTCAGTAGAATAGGGAGAAGATCTTTTAAGTCCTGAGCCATTAGAGTATCTGCATCTCTTCCGGAATGGACCCATTCATCAGCAAGTTTGCCATGTATAAATGCACCAACAGAAGCGGCATTAAAAGTGGAAAGAGAGCGGGCCATTAAGGCTCCAATAAAGCCTGATAAAACATCTCCAGTTCCGGCTTTAGCCAAAGCAGAGTTTCCTGTGGGGATAATAAAACATTTGTCTTGATCTACTAGTATGGAATGGAGCCCTTTAAGAAGGACTAAAGCTCCTATTTTTTGAAAAGCTTTTTTTGCAAATAAAATTCGATCCTGGTCAATATCTTCTCCCTTTAACCCAAAGAGTCTGGCCAGTTCTCCGCTATGAGGGGTGACCACCCAGTTTGATGGAAGAGGAAAAAGATTTTCCTGAACGCAAACAGTAAAAGCATCTGCATCCACAAGTACAGGAAGTTTTTGTTTTTTTAATTCCAAAAGCAGATTTTTAGTTTCAGGATGCACTCCAAGACCAGGGCCGATCACTACAGCTGTTTTATTTTCAAAAAGATTTTCAGATATGTTTTTTGTTAAAACTTCCGGAACAGAATCCAAAGATGGATTTTTACCTCTTCCGGCCCATGTGACATAACCTGCACCCATGCGATATGCAGAAAGAGAAGCAAGCTGACCTGCCCCCCAGAAACCTTCGTGTCCTGCTAAGATGAGTAAGTGTCCTTGTTTGGCTTTGTGGTCATCTATTTTTCTTTGAGGAAGTTTTGAAGAGACCCAGGACTCATTAATGAGAAAGTAAGAGTTGGCTTTTTCCAGAATTAACTCATTGGGGAAACCAATAGAAAGAACACTTAATTTTCCTGTATGTGAGGGGCCTTTGGATAAGTAAAATCCTGGTTTAGCCAATTCAAAAGTAAAAGTGTGATGAGCTTTTACAGCAATGCCTTTTACTTGACCTGTATTGCAGTCCAAGCCGGAAGGGACATCTAAGGATATGATTTGTTTTTTAGAATTCAGCCATTCAATAATTTTGAAATAAACACCTTTTATGTTTTTAGAAAGGCCAATCCCGAAAAGAGCATCTATAACAAGTGTAGCTTCTTCACCAATTTGTTTAATTTGTTCTAAATCTTCAATGGAGTAAAGATTATGGTTTTTTAATTTTTCTTTTTGCTTTTGAATTAAGGGGGAATTGGATTCTTTAGGACAAAATATATCTGTTTTTATTCCAGAAGAGAGTAAATATCTTCCTGCGACCAGGCCGTCGCCTCCGTTATTTCCAGGGCCGCATAAAATCATCACTTGTTGAGTGTTAAAGTCATTGGAAGATAGAATTTTTTTTGCAGTTACAGCTCCTGCAGATTCCATAAGAGTTTCAGGGTTGATTTGATATTTTTCTTCAGACAGCCGGTCTATTTCAGACATTTGAGCGGCATCAGCCAGTGGCGTCCATTCAAACATAAGGTGCTCCTTAGAGAATTTATATCATAAACTTTTCTATAACATTTAACAATGAATCTTAAATGGTTTCAGGATTCCAGAGTTTGAGTTGGGAACATAAAGAAATTAATGGCAGGCCAATAATGGCATTAAAATCGGGCGAATCAATTTTTTCAAATAAACTTATTCCTCTTTTTTCAATAGTATAAGAACCGGCGCACCCATAAGGTTTGTCCTGATTCAAGTAAAACTCAATTTGTTTTTGGTTAAGAGTGCGCATACTCATGTGACTAATGACAAGCTCTTCAAAGTAAGAGTTATCAGGTTTTTGAAGGCAAAATGCTGTCATTAGCTGATGAGTTTTTCCCTGTAGCAAAGTTAGAGTTTCTATGGCTTTTTGTTTATTTCCAGGTTTGCCAAGCACCTGTCCGTTTAAATAAGCAATTTGATCAGAACCTATGACCCAAAAGTTTGTCTTTCGAATGGATTCCACTTTCATGCGGGCTAAAGTTTGGCAAAGGGTTTTTGGATCTTTGATCTTTTTTTTGTAAAGTTCTTCATCCACTTTTGGGGGAATAACAGTAAAAGAAAGCTTTATGGAATTTAAAAGCTTTTTTCTGGCAGGGGACTGACTGGCTAAAATAATATTTGTCTTTTTCATCATACTTAGTGAGGATAATTTTACTTCTTTTTCTAACAGAAAATTATATAATAGTTTACTTTTAAAAAGAAAAATTATAGAGATAGATTATGGCTAAGTGGACTTATTTACATAATTTAGATCCTTTTGCGATAGCTTTTACAGGTGACTTTGGCATTCGCTGGTATGGGCTGGCTTATATCACAGCCTTCATTATAGGAAATTATTTTTTATTAGAGCTTTTAAAACGTAATCGAACTCCTCTTTCCAAAGCAGATGTTTTTAGCCTTGTGAATTATGCCATTTTAGGTGTTCTTATTGGAGGCCGCTTGGGCCACTGTATATTTTATCAACCTGACAGCTGGTTGGAGTGGAGTTCGGAGTTTCCTTTCTGGGGAGTGCTGGCAATACATAAAGGAGGTATGGCCAGTCACGGAGGTATTTTAGGAGTCCTTTTAGCTTTTTGGCTGTTTTCTTATCGAAAAAAATACTCTTTGCTTCATCTCCTTGATTTAAGTGTGATAGGGGCGGGAATAGGGTTTTTCTTTGGACGTATTGCCAATTTCATCAATGGAGAACTTTATGGACGTGTGATTCAAGGCTCAGCTCCTTTTGGTGTACAGTTTCCTCAGGAAATTTTCTCATGGTTCACTTATTGGAATGCTGAAAAGCTTCTTTCTTTGAAAAAAGTTGTTGCTGAATTACAGTTTATTAAAAATCCTTACGGACAGGGGGATTTAAAAACGTCAGAAGTGCTTTGGGAAGTTTGGGTCTCATCTAAAGATCGTTTTACAGCAGAGATTCTATCTGCTTTGAATCAAATAACTTCTGCTGTGGAATCCGGCCAGCAGGAAATTATCATAGCTCTTCAGGAAGTTCTGCCTCTTAGACATCCCTCACAACTCTATCAATCTGTGTTGGAAGGCTTGGTTCCTTTAATTGTTGTCAGTCTCTTGTGGCTGAAACCTAGAAAAACAGGTGTCATTGCAGGTGTATGGGGGGCCAGTTATTTTATTATGCGTGTTATTGGAGAAATATTCCGTGAACCGGATGCTCATATTGGTTTTGGTCTTTTGGGTCTCACCCGAGGTCAATGGCTAAGTGCAATCAGTTTAATTGGTGTTGGAATTTACTTCTATTTGATCTATCGACGCCGTAACGAATTAGACTCTTATTAAAAGTGTTCGTCAAAAGCAACTTCGCCTTTTATTCCTGTTTGATAAGCGGAGACCCTTCTTTCAAAGAAATTGGTCAACTCTTGAGTGTCTTGTAAATCCATAAAGTGGAAAGGATTTCTCACTTTGAATTGAGCGGGGATGCCAATTCTCTCCAATCTGAGATCTGTAATATACTGAAGATAAGTCTTCATATCTTTTAAGCTCATGCCCGCCATACCTTGAGAGAGAATTTCTTCAGCAAACATCATTTCACAATCAATGGCTTCATTAAACATGGCAATAATCATATTTTTCATACTAGGCTGCATAAGAGAAGGCTCTTCCTTAACCACAATTTCCATAGCTTTAAAGGCAAAATCGATATGACAGCTTTCGTCCCGAAAAACCCAGTTGGTGCCTGTGGCCAGGCCGTTTAAAAGACCTTTAGATCGAAGAAAATACACATAGGCAAAAGCGGCAAAAAAGAATAAACCTTCAATGGTTCCTGCAAAACAAATCAAGTTCATTAGGAAACGACGGCGGTCTTCTTGTGTGTTGAGTGTTTCCAATTTTTCAATAGAGTCCATCCACTTAAAACTGAAGTCCCCTTTCTTTTTAATAGAGGGAATACTGTGGATAGCCGTAAAAGCCGCACTTCTTTCATCATGATCAGGAATATAAGTGTCCAGCAAAGTGAGGTAAAATTGTACATGAAGCATTTCTTCATAAAGCTGTCTGCCTAAATACATACGAGCTTCGGGGGAGTTGATGTGTTTGTAGAGGTTTAAAACGAGATTGTTTCCAACAATGGTGTCTCCTGTAGCAAAAAAAGCCACCAGCCTCTTAATAAGAAAGTTTTCACTTGGAGTCAGTTTGGTTTTTAAATCGATAACATCGGAGCTAAAGTCCACTTCATCGACAGTCCAGGTATTTTTAATAGCATTTTTGTACATTTCAAAAAAGACTGGATATTTCATCGGCCTTAATGTCAGTTCAAAACCTGGATCCAACAACATAATACTTTTTCCTCCTTTTAATAAGTTCCTTATAAGATTAAAATTAAATATTAATTTAAGGTATAAACTTTCTTTGTTCTCCCCGTTCTTCTGGACTAGGGGTATCGTTTCTACAAAAAGATGGAAAAAGAAGTAAGCCTTAATGCGAGGTTCAGAAAATAAAAAAGTCTTCAATATGGAGATGACGGGCCGAGCAAACTTTGGTACAAAACTAAACTTAAATGTCAAAAAAGGGAGTATTTTAAGTGCCTTCAAAGATGGATCGCAATAATTTGGACTATATTGAAAATCTTTTTGAGCAATACCGGGGCAATCCGCAGTCTGTCAATCATGACTGGAAACTCTTTTTTGATGGGGTGGAGATGGCTAGCCACCTTGAACGCGGTGCTTTTTCAAAAAAAGAGCTTCAGGTCTACAACCTTATTCAGACATATCGTGAAGACGGCCACCTCAAAGCTCAGCTGGATCCTTTGGGCCTTCAAGAGCAGGTAGGGGAGCATTTGGAGCTTTCCCGCTTTGAGTTGGAGTCGGAAGACCTGGATAAAAATTTTGAAGTTTTCTCACTTCTTCATAAAGACTTTAAAAATTTAAAAGAGATGATTCTTTTTTTGGAAAATACTTATTGTTCAAAGAAGGCTCTTCATGTGGGAGGCTGTTTGCCTGAAATCCGCCATTGGTTTTTTAGAAAATTTGAACAAAATACTTTTCAATTAAATCCAGAAAGAAAAAAACAATTTTTGGATAAATTGGTGCATACAGAAGCTTTTGAAAAGTTTTTACACAATCGTTTTTTAGGAGCTAAAAGATTTTCTATTGAGGGGGCGGATGCTTTAATTCCTATGCTGGAGCATGCTGTGGATCAGGGGGCTTCACAGGGTGTAAAGGAATTTGTCATTGGAATGTCCCACAGAGGCCGATTAAATGTGATGGCGAATTTTATGAATCAGCCTTATGAAACTATTTTGGCTCAGTTTGAGGGGGAAGTTTTTTCAGATATGGATTTTACAGGAGATGTGAAATATCATATTGGCTATTCCTGTGAAAAGAAAACTCTATCCGGAAAAACCTGCAAGGCTTTATTAGGTTTTAACCCCAGTCACTTGGAATCTATTGACCCTGTTGTGCAGGGGGTGACGCGGGCTCTTCAAAATAAAGCCAAAGATTCAAAGTTCAGAAATAAAGTTGTTCCTCTTCTTATTCATGGAGATGCCTCTTTTTGCGGTCAGGGAGTGGTGAGTGAAACTTTACAGCTTTCAAAACTGGAAGGTTATACAGTAGGAGGGACTGTTCATATTATTGTGAATAATCAAGTGGGCTTTACGACAGATCCCATAGACGGCAGGTCTTCCCGCTATGCCTCGGACTTAGCTCAATCTATTGGAGCGCCGGTCTTATTGGTGAATGCAGATGATGTTGAAAAATGTATTCAGGTGATGAATATGGCTTTGGAGTTTCGTCAGGAGTTTCAACAGGATGTTATTATTGATTTAATCTCTTATCGGCGTTTTGGGCATAATGAAGGGGATGAGCCTGCCTTCACTCAGCCGCTAATGTACAATAAAATTAAAAATCATCCTACGTTGATGAGTCTTTATAAAGATCAGCTGGTTAAAGAAAAAGTTATTCAAGATGACAAAAATCAGGCTTTTCAGAAATATACAAACGAACTGCAGTCTGTATTGGATCGTATTCGAAAAACTCCTATTACTGTGGATGAAGAAATGCTTAGAGGCTCCATTTGGCCTTATAACCCCAAACCTTCTTTAGAAGAAATGGAAGAGGCGGTTGACACTAAAGCCAGCCAAGATCATATCGGTAAAGTTGTGTCAGCATTGACCTCTGAGCCTGCTGAGTTTCATTGTCATTCAAAAATAAAACGTTTAATTCAAGCCAGAAAAAAACTGATAGACTCCAAGCAAGTGGATTGGGCTTTGGCTGAGTTGCTCGCTTATGGAACTTTATGTTTGGAAGGCCACTCTGTACGTTTGTCTGGACAGGACTGCAAGCGGGGCACTTTTTCTCATCGTCATGCAGTTTATTATGATTCTAAAAGTGGAGGGGAGCATATTCCTTTAGCTCATGTGGATAAAAATCAGGCTGAGTTTTGTATTTATAACTCTCCTTTATCAGAAATGGCTGTGTTGGGTTTTGAATACGGCAATTCCTGTTTAGATCATTCCAAGCTTAATATCTGGGAGGCTCAGTTTGGTGATTTTTCAAATGGAGCTCAAATTATTATTGATCAATATATTTCAAGCGGAGAAGAAAAATGGCTTCAGTCTTGTGCTTTGACTTTGCTTCTTCCTCATGGTTATGAAGGGCAGGGGCCGGAACATTCCAGTGCAAGGTTAGAAAGATATTTGCAGTTGTGCGCTCAATATAATATGCAGGTTTGTTATCCTACAACTCCGGCAAATTTCTTTCATGTTTTAAGAAGACAGCTTAAAAGAGGAATTTTTAAACCTCTTATTGTGATGACTCCTAAATCTATGCTGAGACACCCTCAGATGATTTCGCCTATGAGTCATTTGCAGGAAGGTTCGTTTAAAGAAGTGATTGCAGAGGAGCCTAAAGGTTCTGTTCGTTCTTTGATTTTATGTACGGGTAAAATTTATTTTGAGCTTTTAGATAAACTGCCTAAAAATTTTAAGCATGTGCTTCTTATTCGAGTGGAACAGCTTTATCCTTTTCCTAAAAAATCTTTAAGTCCATATTTAAATGGTTTTCCTGAATTGGAAAAAGTCGTTTGGCTTCAGGAAGAGCCAAAGAATATGGGTTCTGCTTTTTTTATGGTTCCGCATCTTCAGGAATTGTTGAATGAATTGGGGCAAAAACAAGTAAGTGTGGAATATGTAGGACGAAAGGCAAAAGCATCTCCGGCTACAGGCTCTTCATTAATGCATCAAGAGGAGCAGGCTCAGCTGATACAAGAGGTTATTGCAAAAGTTCATGCAGGTTGATTTCCAAGTGTTCTGGTAGTAGTGTTATGTTTATGTCGTATCTTCATAGGTCTTAAAGTTATGAAAGTAGAGATAAAAGTTCCAGCTGTAGGGGAATCTGTACATTCAGCAGTTATTGGTTCCTGGCAAAAATCTTCTGGTGACTATGTTGACAAAGATGAAGTGCTTTTGCTTTTAGAAACAGATAAAGCTTCTATGGAAGTGCCAAGTGAGGTTTCCGGTCAACTGACAATTTTGAAACAAGAAGGTGAAGAAGTTCAAATTAGCGAAGTGATCGGCGCCATTGATACTTCTGTTTCCAAGCCAAAAGGAGTTTCAAAAAAGGTTGAACAAAAATCTTCTGGATCTTCAAGTGATGCTATACAACAAAAAGAAGTTGAAAAAACATTATCTGTTGTACCTCCAACTTCCAGTAATTCATTAGACCTTTCAAAGTTGTCGCCTGCTGTCCGTCATGCTGTATTAGAAAAAAATATAGATCCCACAACTGTGAGTGGAACAGGTAAAGGGGGAAGAATAAAAAAATCAGATTTACAAACTGCTGTCCCTCAAACTTCTGTTGCACAACAACCTGCCTCTTTTCATACAATGGAAACCGGTTTGTCAGCTCGCCGTGAGAAAATGACCACTATTCGAAAAAGAATTGCTGAAAGACTTGTGGCTTCTCAAAGAGGCACAGCCACCTTAACAACATTTAATGAAGTGGATATGACTCGTATCTTGGCTCTTCGAAAAAGTTATCAGGAAGTTTTTCAAAAAAAGTATGGGATTAAACTTGGTTTTATGGGCTTTTTTATAAAAGCTGTAATTCAAGCTATGAAAGCTTACCCTCGAGTGGGGGCTCAGATTGATGGAGGGGAGTTGGTTTTTTATGACCACTGTCACATCAGTATTGCCGTTAGTACAGAAAGAGGTTTGATTGTTCCTGTGATTAGGAATGCGGATCAAAAGTCTGTTGCGGAACTTGAAAAGGAAGTGCTTTACTTTGCAAAGAAAGCCAGAGACGGCAATATTTTGCCTGATGATTTAATGGGAGGCACTTTTACGATCAGTAATGGAGGGGTCTTTGGTTCTTTGCTCTCCACACCTATTTTAAATCCACCGCAAAGCGGTATATTAGGTATGCATAAAATTGAAAAACGTCCGGTGGTCGTTGGGGATAATATTGTTGTTCGGCCTATGATGTATCTGGCTCTTTCTTATGACCATAGGATTGTTGACGGCAGAGAATCTGTTGGATTTTTAGTTGCAGTGAAAGAGTGCATTGAAGAGCCGACCCGCATTCTTCTGGATATCTGATTCAAATTTGAGTAAAAATTTCGCTATAAGAAGTTTAGATTGCGTTAATAGTTGTTGTGATGTACCTGTATTTATTAGTGAAGGAAATAATCAAAAAACTTTTTAGTTTATCCTTTATTGCTCTCAGTGGAACAGTTTGGGCCTCTTTTCCTTATACTATTATAAACTCCACTGATTATGATGTGGAAATGTATATGCTGTGGAATAATTTTCCACAGAGAAATGTTTTTTACTTGAAGGAAGTTATTTCTGCTGGAGAGTGTATACAAATCGATAAAATACAATTTAATTACGAATTGGATTCATGTGAAGCACCTCGTACTGGTGTTATTTTAAGGTGTGTGGATTGGTTCTATGTAAATCGTGGAGGGTCACTTTTTGATGACAAAAAGTTTACATTGTTAATTAATGATGAAGAAGATAATGTTCATAGAGTAATTCTAAATGGAGGCAGACTTAATAACTATGAAATTGTTGGTGAGAAGAATAATGTGTTAGGGGTCTTTGATAATTTTGATTTAATTACTCATTCTCCACGTTCAGAGTTTCCTGATGATTGTAGAGTTTTTTATCCGGAAAATGCACTCCCTGTAGAAGAACACTCAATGAGTGGCTTAAGAGTTATGTGGCCTTTTTAAAGTTGCTCTTCATATAGAAGAAGTAGATGAAAATTGAGCTTCATAACTCCTCTAAAAAATCTATCCTTTAACACAAATAATTTGTTTCAGTTCAGCAACCACTTCAATCAGCTCAGACTGAGCGGACATAACTTTTTAGATCTTCCATGAAATATTTAAATTATTAACCAAAACTGTATAATTCAAAAAAATAAGTGCTATGTTTAAATAGCACATTGTTTCTTTATTAGACTCATCATTAAAATTTTTGTAGAGTATGCTCGTTATTTTCTTATTTATCTCATCAGAAAGAGGGAAAAATGGATTTTGATTTAATTGTTATTGGATCCGGACCGGGGGGCTATACAGGGGCTATTCGGGCGGCTCAGTTGGGTTTAAAAACAGGGATTGTTGAAAAATATCCGATTTTGGGAGGCACCTGTTTAAATGTGGGGTGTATTCCTTCAAAGGCTTTACTGGACTCTAGTGAACATTATCACTTCCTGGAAAATGAAGTGAAAAACCACGGGGTGGATGTTGGAAAAGTTCAATTGAATTTATCCAATATGATGAAAAGAAAAGATAAAATTGTGTCTGAGCTTACAGGCGGCGTGAATTACTTGATGAAAAAAAATAAAATTGAAATATTTCGGGGGCATGCTCAGATTATCAGCCCTAATGAAATAAAAATCGGTGATTCAAAAACTGTTCAAACAAAGAATATTATGATTGCTACAGGAAGCAAGCCCCGGGCTTTACCTTTTGCTCCTTTTAATAAAACCAATATTATTTCTTCTACAGAGGCCTTAAATCTTCCCAAGCTACCGAAATCCATGGTGGTTATAGGAGGAGGTTACATCGGTCTGGAATTAGGTTCAGTTTGGAAGAGATTAGGTGTGGATGTTCATGTGGTGGAGTTTGCAGATCGTTTATGTCCTGCTTTGGATAAAGATCTTTCTCAAGCTCTTTTGAAAACTTTAAAAGCTCAGGGTTTAAATTTCTATTTAAGTTCAAAAGTCACCCAAGTGGAATCTAAGGGAAAAAAAGTAGAAGTGGTGTTTGATCAGGATGGCAAGTCTCAAAAATTGAATGGAGATATTGCTTTAGTATCTATTGGGCGTATTCCTTACACGGAGGGATTGGGCCTGGAAACCTGTGGCATTGAAGCGGATGAAAAAGGGTTTTTGCCTGTTAATTCACACTATCAAACTTTAGTTCCTTCTATTTATGCCATTGGAGATGTGATCGGAGGAGCGATGCTGGCTCATAAAGCTGAAGAAGAGGGAGTGGCTGTTGCAGAAAGGATTGCAAGAGGGCATGGCCATGTGAATTACAAAACTTTGCCTTCAGTGATTTATACCTGGCCTGAAGTGGCTGTTGTGGGTTTGACTCAGGAGCAGGCAAAGGAACAGGGATTGGATGTCAAAACAGGGCGATTTCCTTTTACGGCAAATGGACGGGCAAAAGCTTTAGGTTGCACAGAGGGTTTTGTTAAAATTATTTCCGATAAAAATACGGATGAAGTTTTAGGAGTGCATATTATTGGTCCAAGAGCTTCGGATATGATTGCAGAAGCTGTGATAGCTATGGAGTTTAGTGCCAGCACTGAAGATATTGCCAGAGGGTTTCATGCACACCCCACCTTATCTGAAGTGGTCAGAGAGGCCGCTTTAAGTGTGGATTCACAAGCTCGGCAGATATAGATAACACAATCTTTCTTCTAACACCTGCATTGCTTCGTCCTTTGTGTGCTCACCGGTTTTGATTGGCATCTCACCACTTCACCCCTGCGCAGGCAGGGATCCACTTTAGCTTCCTTTTTCGAATGAGATCGGATATAGAAAATAGGGATGAAAAAATACTTCCATATTTTTTGTTTGATCACGTTATTTTTGGCTTTATTTGTTATTCTATGGGGAGCTTGGGTTCGTTTTTCGCATTCTGGTGATGGATGTGGGATGAATTGGCCGTTATGCCACGATGAATGGATTCCTGAAAGTTCTGGAAAAACATGGATTGAGTGGTTTCACCGCGCCAGTTCTTCTGTCTTTGGCTTATTTGTTTTAGCTTTGACAGTTTTTGGTTTTAAATATTTTCCTAAAAATCATAAAGTTAGATTTTGGTCATTGATGACTCTTGTTTTTACAATAAGTGAAGCTCTTATTGGAGCCTTATTGGTTTTAAAAGGCCTTACAGGCCAAAATACCTCGGTGCTAAGGCTTTTTATCTTAAATGCACATTTATTAAATAGTTTATTTTTAGTGGGGTCTCTTGTGTTTTGTTTAAGATCTTCTATCGAGGCTTTTCCAATTCCATTTAAAAAAGTGGGGTCTTTAGCTTTGATGTACATTGTGATTGCATTAACGGGTTCGGTGGCTTCTTTGTCCAATACACTCTTTCCTTCGTCTTCTTTAACAGAAGGGTGGTTGATGGATTTTGATGAAAATGCACCCTGGATTGTGCCGTTTCGTTTATGGCATCCGGTTGTGGCTGTTTTAATTGGGGGCGGTGTTTTACTTTATTTATTTTGGAGTTTTAAGGGTTTTGTTTCTATGAAGAAAAATCTTGAGAAGTCATCCCTGCAACGTTCGTCATCTCTGCGAAAGCAGGGATCCAGTTTAAGTATTAACAGTCCTTTTTTACTCATGTGTTTTTTATGTATAGGGCTTTTGACGGGAGCTGTGACTTTATTCACTCTTTCTCCTGTGGTGATGAAACTGATTCATTTGTTTGCGGCTTATTCTATTTGGGTTGTTATTCTTCTTTATAGGTAGTCCAGGCTGGCGGATTCAAGAATTTTTAAAATCACTTCATCATAAGAGAAGCCATCATGTTGAGCGGACTTGGGCAGAAGAGAGAGAGGAGTCAAACCCGGTAAAGTATTAAATTCCAAAAGATAAATATTCTCTTTTTTATCTATTAGAAAATCAGCGCGGCCATAAGATGTGATTTGAAACAACTTCTGGATTTCTTTTGTTATCTCTTTTAATTTTTCAATCATATTTGTATTCAGTCGCGGAGGAACAAAGTACTGAGTTTGGTTTTTTTCATACTTTCTTTTGAAATCGTAAAAATGCCCCTTAGCAGGTTGAATCTCTACAGGAGTTAAGATCTTTTCATTTAAAATAGGGACAGCCACTTCAATTCCTTCAATATATTGTTCTATTAAGATATTATTGTCTATTTTAAATACTTCTTTAAGGGCATTTGTCCAATCTTTTGGAGAGCGGCAAATATATACTCCAATACTGGAGCCGGATCGGGAAGGTTTCACTACACAAGGAAGAAAACAGGGGTGTTCCATTATTTCTTTTTCTAAAATATAAAAAGGAACGTGTTTATAAGGCTCAGAAAGTTTAATATTTTTGCCCAGGTGAGAGTAATCCAGATTCAAATGTTCATGAGATGAATTTTTTTGTAGATGAATAAAAGATGGTGTTGTTATTTTTTGAAGAGACAGCCATTTTTTAAATAAGATTTTGTCCATACACAGAGAGCTTAGTAAGACGCCGCTTCCTGTATAGGGAATTTTCAAATACTCTAAAATCCCTTGTAAAGTGCCATCTTCTCCATAGGGGCCGTGCACAGCTAAAAAAGCCAGGCCAGGTTTATAGGATTTTAATTTTTCAATAAGGTTTGTATCTGCTGAAAAAACTTCAAAAGATAATTTTAATCTTTTTAAAGCTTGAGCTGTGTTTTGACCTGTAATCAAAGAGATATCTCTTTCAATTCCAAATCCTCCTTGTATAAGAGCAATTTTTTTTGTGTTTATAGAGTTCATGTCTGATCCCATTCGCCTATGTAATGCACTTCAGGCTGTAGGTGGATATTAAATTTATCCTTAACTGTTTTTTGAACATGACAAATAATTTGGTGAATATCAAGAGCTGTTGCTGAGTCTTTGTTAATAATAAAGTTGGCGTGCTTTTTTGAAATTTTAGCGCCGCCTATTTGAAGACCTTTTAAACCGGACTCTTCAATCAATTTTCCAGCTTTATTATTTTGAGGGTTTCTAAAAACAGAGCCGCAACTCGGATGATTCAGAGGCTGAGATGTTAATCTTTTGCGGTTGATTTGACGTAATTGCTGATGAAAATTTTCCATTTCTTTAAAAGGCCATTTCAAACTTACCCGATAAATAATTCCTTCCTCCCACCCTGTACAGGATCTATAATTCCATCGCAGATCTTCTTTTTTAAAGATTTTTATTTGGTGGTCTTTAAAAGAAAGTACTTCGATAAAATCAACAATTTGAGAAAATTCATAGGGGTGTACATCGTAACTTACCCCTGCATTCATAACAACTCCGCCTCCCATATCTCCAGGCAGGCCGCATAGAAATAAGGCAGGAGCTAATTTTAATTCAGAAAAAATTTTAAAGACTTGATACTTGGGTGTTCCGGATAAAGATAAAATTTGAATATAATCTTTACTTTTATTTATTTCAAAAGACTGTAGGTGCTTTAAGTGGATCACAAGACCCTTGATGCCTTGGTCGCTGATCAGACTGTTTGTTCCTCCACTGAGTACGGTAATAGGAAGCTTTTTCTCATTTCCCCATAGACAGCATTTTTTTAATTCACTTAAATTTTTAGGGGAATAAAAGTACTCAGCAGGCCCTCCCACTTTCCATCCGTTAAACTGTTTAAGAGAAACTTGTGTTTGAATTTCCATTATGTATTCGAATTAAGAGCTGTGCGTACTGTTTGAGTAAAAATATTTACACTTTCTTCCAATAAAAGTTCATATTTTTCAAAGAGGGCATCTACTTCCATATCTGTCGCATTTGTTGAGCGATATACATCTACATTATGAGTGTTGAAGGTATTAAGGAGTTGAGTTTCAGCAAAAATAGCAAGCGGGTTGGCTATACTTGAAAACCTTAAAATTTGTAATAAGGATTGGCTGTCTGTTATTTGACTAAGTGTGGGGCGTTCTTGTGGGTTTAGTTCATGTGTGATCATCCAGTAAATAACTTCTGCTTTCTTGTTTTCTTCTGTTGGAAGCTGATCTATATGGGCAACAATTTTCTTGTTTATTGAGGGATTTTCTGGAAACAGAGGAGTGTCGTATTGGTCAATGATGATATGTTCAAATTCATGTAGTATATTTCCAAGGGGAGTCATGTAAGTGCCGTCTACATACCTTCCTTGTCGGGATAATTCAAAAGGGACAATTTGCGCACCAGTTTTTGTTGGTTGATTTAATGCAAGTACTCCCAAATTAGAAGTTGTCGGCAGAATTACTTTTTTTGGAAAAACGGTAAGAGCCTTTTTTATAAGATCTAAATCTTTATTAGAGTTTTCAGTATTTTCAATATAGCCTGCAAGTGTATCATGGGTTTTATACCTAACCAAAAATGACAAACTTTCAGAGATTTCATGAGAAGCTAGAGCCGCTAATCTTATATTAAATAACAGCCACCAGTGAAGAGTCACTTGTCGGTTGTCAATTCGTTCTAAAGCTTCCTGTTTAAGTTTGTTTAATGTACCTAGTTTGTGTTGTTGGGTGTCTATAAGGCCTTTTTGAATATGTGTGAGATGTTTGTAGATAAAAAATATCAGATTTTCAATATGAACTCTTTTTGGATCTATAAGGCGACTTTTTAAAAATTTTCCTAATTCGGTGATATTATGAACAGCATTGAGTCCGGCATAAAACCCCGGCTCTGTATATCCTGATTTTTGAGCTTTTTTTTCTTCTTTGGATTTAGGTATTTCAACAAAGCTTAAACTTTGTGCACAGGCGCTCTCTGCATATGAAGTATACGGGAAATAAGAGATAATAAGAGATAAAATGATTATAATTATTTTGCTCATAATGTCTCCACTTTAATATTGCAAAAGTCCACTATAAGTAAATCTGTAAGGAATAAGTTTTCAAGTAAAATATATTATTTGTGTAAAAAATTCATTACTGGACTAGAATAAAAGTAATTTTTGTGGCTTTAAAAAGTTTATTGGCAGGACTCACAAATTTCAGGGTTTTCTAAATTATTTAGGTTATTTTTTTGTACTGTTACTTTTGAAATGCGTGTGGCAGGGCGGGATCTTAAATAATAACTTGTTTTAATTCCTTGCTTCCATGCATACATATACATGCTGGAAAGCTTTCCAATAGAAGGAGTTTCAATAAATAAATTAAGGGACTGGCTCTGGTCGATAAAAGGCCCTCTGGCTTTAGCCAGATCAATTAAGGCTTTTTGAGGAAGCTCCCAAGCTGTTCTGTAAATTTTCTTTAAGGACTCCGGTATAGATGAAATCTGTTGAATAGAGCCGTCATTGATTTTAATCTCGTTTTGGATAGCTTCACTCCATAAACCTATTTCTTTAAGGCTTTCCACCAGGTACTTGTTGATTTGAATAAACTCTCCGGAAAGTGTTTCTCTTTTAAATAAATTTGAAATTTGCGGCTCAATAGCTTCATATACGCCTGAAATGGAAGCAATTGTTGCTGTAGGTGCAATGGCAATCATTAGAGAATTTCTTAAACCGTGTTCAGAAATTTGTTCTTTGAGTTTAGCCCATCTTTTTTGGTTTTTTGGTTTTTCAGACCATAAATCAAACTGCAGTGTCAAATCTGAGGCTCGGGTTTGTTTAAAAGCAGGGTGAGGTCCGTGTTTAGCGGATAAATCACAGGAAGTTTTCACAGCGTGATAATAAATTTCTTCTTGGATGTCTCTGGAAAGCGCTAAAGCTTCCGGGCTGTCAAAAGGAAGTTTTAGCTTAAACAGCAAATCCTGCCAGCCCATTAAACCCAAGCCAATAGGCCTCCATTGGCTGTTGGAAGCTTTGGAGGTATCAATAGGATAAAAATTAATATCAATGACACGGTCTAGAAAAGTGCAGGCCATCTTTACTGTTTTAGCGAGCTTTTTCCACTGTACTTTATCTTGGGGGTGATAAAAGTTGCTGAGGTTTATAGACCCTAAATTGCAGACTGCTGTTTGTGTTTCTGAAGTTACTTCTAAAATTTCAGTGCAGAGATTGGATAAGTGTACAACATTCCCTTTTTCTTTTGTTTGATTGCATTTTTTATTGGCATGGTCTTTAAAGGTCATCCAGCCGTTTCCTGTTTCAGCAAGGGTTTTCATCATTCTGGAATATAAATTACGTGAAGGAATAGTGCGTACAGCAAGCCCCTCTTTTTCAGCTTTTAAGTACGCTTCCTCAAATTTATCTCCGAAAAGGTCTGTAAAATGAGGGACATCTTTAGGGTCAAATAAAGACCAGTCTTCACCTTTTTCCAGACGTTTCATGAAAAGATCAGGCACCCAGTTTGCTAAATTCAGATTATACGTACGTTGATTTTCGTCTCCCGTGTTGTCTTTTAGCTCTAAAAATTCTTCAATATCTGCATGCCATGTTTCAAGATAAATGCAGGCGGCTCCTTTTCTACGCCCGCCCTGATTGACTGCAGAAACAGAAGAATCCAGGGTTTTTAAGAAGGGGACAATGCCGTTGGAATGTCCGTTGGTTCCTTTAATAAGAGAGCCTCTTGAGCGCACTCTGGAAAAAGAAACTCCAATTCCTCCAGCATACTTGGATAATAAGGCAATATCTTTATATTTGTCATAAATAGAGCTTAAGCTGTCTTTAGGGGAATCCAGCAGGTAGCAGGATGACAGTTGTGATTTTGTAGAGCCGGAATTAAATAATGTAGGGGAGCTGGGCATATAATCCAAGCTGGAAATCAAGTCATAAAATTCTTTTGCTTCTTTAAAAGTTTTAGAAAGCCCGCAGGCTACACGTAAAAAGAAATATTGAGGAGTTTCAATCACCAAGCGGGTGTCCGGATGTTTAAGAAGATAACGGTCATAAATAGTTCGAATGCCAAAATATTCCAGACGACGTGATTGTTGTTTATTTACAACAATATTGAAAGCTTCTTTATTTTCTTTAATGAAAGAAAAAGCCTCTTTGGAGATAAGGTTTAAATCATAAGCTTTTTTAGCGGATTTGTAGAAGTTTGTAATTTGCTGGCTGGTGACTTCTTCTTCAATATATCGATCCATCAGGCGTGAAGCCAGTAAGGAATATTGGGGGTCTTCTGAAATAAGCAGGGAAGCTGTACGAATACACAGTTGATCCAACTCTTTTGTGGAGGCTCCGTCGTAAAGACCGCTAATAGCTTTTGTAGCCACCCGCATGGGATCCACTTCGTCCAGTCCGGAGGAGCAGGCCAATACAACATTAATAATTTTGTTAACATTGACAGGTTCAAGAGAGCCATCTCTCTTTTTGACGCTCATTATTTTGGGTGTGGTTTGATCGCTTGCAGAAGACGGTCTTTTGGAGTTGTTTTCGTTAAGATTGGGCTCTGTAATCATATCCTGTGACATACCATCCTCGTTCTTGTCATGGACAAGCAAGTATCTGCTGTTTTAAATGTGAAGTCAGGTTTTAAGTTTTGCATCATTTATAATTTTTATGACATCTGTGGAAAAATGGTAGGTGGGATTTGCAGTATTTTTAAAATCTTGGCCAATGTCTTTTATTGCCTTGTGTAAGGATGAAAAAAAATAAAATTTTCTTGACTGGGTTTTAAGAAATAAGTCCAGCTTAACAGTGTAAATATCTTGTTAAGAAAAATCCTTATTTTTTATCCTTATATATAAAGAGTGTAATATTTTCACTTTATAGGTGTATTATAGAGGGGTTTCGAGGAAATTAAGGAGTAAGGGTTGGAAAATATTGTATAATGCTTCCCTTATTTTCAATGAGTTAAGGTGAATGAAACTATGTGTGTTCAAAGAATTTTTATTTTTGTTGTAGGGCTAATGTGTCTTTTTGTTCAGGCAAAAGACAAAGATGAACTGCATTTCAATTTCAGTGCTAAAGGAGATCGGTATATTAGTCCTAAGTCTTATCCGGATCAATTAGACCAATATCTGAATATTCAAAGTCAAATTACCGTGCAGAAAGAATATAAATATATTTTTTACAATACAGATATAAGAATGCTTATTTCCTTAGATGAGAGTGAGCAGTACTTCGTGTCTGTGCCGTATGCCAATGTAGGATATAAATTGGAGGACATTCAGACATTGTCCTTTCTCAACTCCATTCATGCCTCAATAGGCCGCTCTAAAAACCATTGGAGCTGGATGGATAGTTATTGGGAATTGGGTTTATGGAATCCACGTAATGTGTTTGATTATTTTAATCCGGAAGAGTTAGGGATTGTTGGTTCGGTTGTTACTGCCAAGGGAGATCAGTGGTCTTTAACAAGCTTGATAGGAGGAGTCTTTATACCCAATGAGCAGTCAGCTATGGGCAAAAATAAGGCAGGAGCTTTTAAATCAAAATCACGATGGGCCACCCCTCCAGCTTCGAATTTATCTATACTGGATAAAAAATTAAATTCTTATTATTGGGTTCAGGAACCTTATCTGACAAATGTTTTGTTTCAGGGAAGCTATCTTTTTAATGCCTTTCTTGGGGATAAAAAAGACAAGTGGATTTCCTTTTCTTATGCACATAAGCCTTTAAACCAAAACTTTTACCGAGTGAAAAGCGGTATCAAAATTGATGAATCTTCCAAGTCCTTTTTAGACAGTGCCATTTATCATCACTCTTTTAAACATCGTTTGGTAAATGTGGAATCCGGTTTGAAATGGAATCGATGGACTGTTGAACTGGGTCTTATGGATGAAGATTTGGATCCTATTGATCTGCCTGACAATTGGATGGTTCCCAATGTCCCTGATAATGTTTTCTTTACGTCTGCGTCTGTTTCTGCAGACTTTTCACCTGTTTCCTGGAATAGAAATGTCGTTCGTGTCGCTTACTTAAGGTCATGGATTGAAGAAAATGACAACTCATCTCTCATTGGAGGAAATATAGATAATTTAGTTTCTTTGATGAGATTTAAATTAAGAGAAGGAATAGCTATAGATTGGGATACTCGTTTTTCATGGGAGGGTATAAACAAAGTTCATTCCTTTTTAAGGTACTGGTATGCCATAGATCAAAAAGGCGGATGGCTTCAATGGAAGCTTAGTTATTTATTTCATTCTCAACTGCAACTCTTGTTTGAGCTGATAGTGATTGGGTCTATTGAGGATGAGAAGAAAGGGTTTTTTACATGGTATGGGAATAATGACCGCTTATCTCTAAAGGTGCAGTATGGTTTTTAAAGTCTTTAAAATATTTTGTATAAGCATTTTTATTTATTTTTCAGCGGGGTGTGACCGGCTTGGGCTTCGTGTAGGAGAGTCTTACAAAGATCCGGCTTTCTCAGGAACAAACCTGGGGTGTATGAATGAACTTCGAGAACAGTTTGATAATTATGTTAAACAGAATCTTCGAAAAGGTGAGTTGGGTGTATTTTCCCAGTGTCTGACAACTGCTTTGACTATCTTTAAGCACCATGTTTCAGGTGAAAAAAGAGGAAATTACTCTCCTGAAGAGCTGAGGAATTTCCTGCATGAATTTTTCCTTCAGGATAGTGAAGTCAGTGATGAATTGCTACATCATCTGATGGTCTTCAAAGCGGCTTTGGTTGGAGGCAGTACAGATTCTTTGACTTTAGATGAAATTGACCAACTTAATAATCGTATTCAGGTTATGGGAAAAATTATGGCGAATATTTACCCTTATAACCATATTTTGTTTAATCAAAAAAAATTATCTTTTAAGGAATTGAACAAGGGTGTGCAGGTCTTAAAAAAGACTTCAAGTGAGTTTTCCGATCAGATATTTCAAAATCCCTACTCTTTGAAATCAGCAGGCCAACTGTTTCAGGGGATTAGTCAGCTGATGGATTTTTCTTCAGATCAAAATTTCTTGTGGTTAGGAGCTGTCAAAGCTCTTGCTCCTTTCATTTTAAACTCCTCTGCTAAAAAAGATATTATTTTGCCTAAAGAGTGGCCTGTATTGGCTGAGTCTATGACAGACCTTGCTTCTATATTGCTTCATGTGAGAACAACTCTCAGTCCGGTTTCTTTTTCTCAAAAAATACTTCATTATTCCAAGTCTTTTGAAACTTTGTTGGTGTTCTTAAAAAATAGAATAGATGAGGGGTCAATTTCCAGATCAGAGTTTCTTCAGTTGGTTCAAAATTTAAAAGAAGAAAATATCATTCCTGAAAGGATGAGATACTCTTCTTTGGAAAGGGTTATTGATGTTGTTTTTGGAAAAATTATTGCTCAAATAGAGGAAGATTTTTCTTTTGGTGAAGAGGAGTTTTTGTGGCTGGCAAACTTTTATCAGACATGGAATCAGCGTCAAAAAGATATTCGCTTGGCTGTTTCAGATCCGGATTGGCAGGAGAAAGTCTCTGAAGAAAATAGCGGGGTTATTGCAGAATTGCTAAAATTTAAACCCTTGTATCGTGTGGAAGATGCAGGTTTTAATGTTTACTTAAGGTATCCTTCTCTGGTTCTGGAAGATAGGGAATCTGAAAAGTCTGAAGAGTTTATTTATAAAAATTTAAGTATGCATTCTCTTTATTGGCAGGCTACTTCAGCTGTTTTAGGGGGGTATGCAGAGTATCCTGATTATGGCCTTGTAGAAAGTGAATTTGGAAGTTTACTGATAGATTTTAGAAATTTTATTTCTGATCTGAGTGGTTTGGAGGCTTCAGATGTGGAGGTTGCAAACTATGGCAGAACAGAATTTATTGCAGGCCATCTTATGTTGTATGAGACAGAGGGTTTCCACGGAACAGATGAGCTTATTGATTCTGATGGGAAAAGACTGGAAGTTGTATCTCAAAGAGAGGGTACAGAGTTTTTAGCCATGACAGGGTTTATTATAAAAACTCTAAAAGATTTAACACAGGGATTCTATCATATTTGTCCGTCTGCGATCAGTCGTTCTTGTTTTATAGACAATGTTGTATCTCTTATCCAAAATATTTCTTTTACAATGCCTCAACTTTCCAGTTTTTTAGAAAATATAACAGAGGAAGAAGCAGGTAAATATGCAGATCTTTTATTTAAAATATCTGTAGTGGATCCGGAGCAGATAGAAACATTGGAGTTCATTGCTCCTGTTCACATCAGAAATTTAGTATTCGCCTTGATGTATCAGGAAGTTACAATAACTCGTTATGATTTGAATGAAAATACTTTGCTGGATAAAGTGGAATTAGTGAAGGATGAAGATGAGTTAATAGAAAATACGTATCAACTTTATGATGGTTTAATTAAATATTTTGGAGTCGATTTATTTTGTAGAGATCCTCAGAGTTTTGAGGAGCAAATTGGATTTGTTTATAACTATATTGTGAGGCATCTTATACTGCCTCCTCGAGGCCCCGATATGAATTGTTTGTTTAACAAAGCCAGTACTTATGGGGTTGAAGCCTTTGTTCAATTTACTGATTTGTGGTCTGCTCAAATAGACCGTATAAGGTTAATGGAGTTAGCTCTTCATCTTGTACAGGTGATGAGGGTTCAATCTTCAAAGATTATGTCTGCTGATAACTCTTGTGAAACATATGAGCAGGAAGGTGAGGGGCCCTCTCTACTTCAGCAGATTATGGCTTGTTTTTAATCAAAATAACTGAATGGCGTGCCTTTATATTTTGAAACACTGTACAAAAACTAGACACTTTCTACCCGGAAGGTTATATTTCTTCCAAGTAATGAATCAATTATTTCACTTATTATGGCTGTTTCCACTCTTGATCTCCTGTTCAGGAGCTTACTTTGGCGAAGAAAAAAGGTTTAATCAGTTTGTTCAAAAGGAATTTGATGAACGGATTCAAAAACACCCGGAGTTGAGCACTGTACTGGGCTTAAGTTCAGGCAAGAGTCAATGGAATGATTTATCAGAGTCTTTTTTAAGAGCACAATATGAAACAGCTGAAACAAATCTAAAGAAGCTGTCTGAGTTTGATGTTTCAGCCTTTTCCCAAAGATCTCAGTTGAGCCGGAAGATTTTCAAATTACTTATGGAAGAGAAAAAGAACAGCTTTGATTTTCGATTCCATCATTACATAGTTAATCCATTGTTTGGCCGTCAATCTCGTGTCACAGCTTTTTTAATTAATATGCATACGATTGAAAATATTCAGGATGCTAAAGATTATATAACCCGTGTAAGAGGTATAAAAGATAATTTTGCTCAAGTGACGTCTCGTCTTCAAGCTTCTGCAAAAAGAGGTATTGTTCCTCCCAGATTTATCTTTTCAAGAGTGGAGGGCAATATAAGAAGTCTTTTAAAAGGATACCCTGTGGGTTCTGAAGGGGATCATGTTTTAGTTCGTGATTTTAATAAAAAAATTTCCGCTTTGAATTTGAGCCCTGTAAAAAAGAAAAAATTAAATGAAGAGCTGGAGCAGGCTCTTTTAAAATTTTACAAACCGGCTTATGAGCATCTTTTAGCAACTTGGTTAGAATTACAGGCAAAATCCAAAAATGACGTAGGTGTTTGGAGCCAGCCGGACGGTCAAAAGTATTATGCTTTTTTACTTCGTAAAAGAACCACTACGGATTTAACTCCTGAGGACATTTATCAATTAGGTTTAAAAGAAGTTCAGCGTCTGCATTTGGAGATAGAACAGCTGAAGAGTAAATTAAATTTCAATGGGAGTTTATTGGATTTCTTTAATCATTTTCGAAACAGCAGAAAGTTTTATCATCGAAACAGAGAGGTTTATATCACTAAATCCAATACTGCGATTTCAGAAATAAAAAAAGAATTGCCTAAGTTTTTTAAGAATTTGCCTAAATATCCTGTCATAGTTAAAAGAGTGGAAAGTTTTAGAGAAAAAACTACAGGAGGGGGATTTTACCAGCCTCCTGCAGTTGAAGGGAGCCGCCCTGGAATTTTTTATGTCAATCTTTATCGTATGAGTGAACGTCCTAAGTATGCTTTAAAAGCTTTAACTTTTCATGAAACTTTGCCTGGTCACCATTTACAAATTTCTACGGCTTTGAGTTTAAAATCTCTTCCGCAGTTTCAACGTTATGCTCGCTTTACTGCTTTTACGGAGGGGTGGGCTCTTTATGCTGAAAGATTGGCGGGTGAAATGGGTTTCTATACGACAGAGTATGATCAATTTGGAGCTTTATCTTATGAGTTGATGCGTGCCTGCCGCTTGGTTGTGGACACAGGTCTTCATTATAAAAAATGGAGTCGGGATCGGGCTATTGGATATCTCATTCGCAATTCAGATGTCTCTTATGATTCAGCAGTAAGATCTGTGGAAAGATATATTGTCAATCCCGGGCAGGCCACAGCTTATATGATTGGATTTTTAAAAATTTTAGAACTGCGTGAATTGGCTAAAAAAACATTGGGCGACAAGTTTGATATTAAGGAGTTTCATCACCAGGTGCTTAAAAACGGAGCTTTACCTTTAACAGTGCTGGAAGAAAATATTCGTGCCTGGCTTAAAACGTCTTAAGTACACATTCAAATACATTAATATGTAGCGTTTTTTATATTAAAGAATACTATATTTCTAGCTGATCTTATTAAAACAAAGACTAAAGAGAGCAGTCTCTGATGCACTCCTGTCCTGTAAGATACCACTCATTTTCCATGCACTGAGCATCTTGAGTGTGTCTGGAAATAGTAATCTCATGGGCAGGTTTGCTGGCAGATATTCTGAATTTTTCATAGCATGCATTTGTAGCATATTGAATGAGGCCTGATGTGAGTTCAGGATGAGCTGTAGCTTTAATATGAATACGATTGATTCCCATTCCATTAAATTCTGAAGTGCTTTGTATAATACTAAATTGAAATTTACCTAGACTCATACTTCTGCATTCTCCAGCAGATCTGACTTTGGATAAACCGAAGGGATCCGGGAGCTGGCTTGCTGGATCTGTATAGACCCGATCTATAATAACCACATGCCCTTTTGCAGAAATAATATCTCCAGGCAAAAGAGGGTATCTATTTGTTGAGTGAACTCTTTGTAAACAATTTAATCCGCTTCCCTCAGGGTCTTTTAACATCCAAGAACTTAAGCCCACCATGTTCTTTCCAATAGGATGATTTCTCTTGATTCTTAATCCGGAGCTGGCTAAAGCCGCCACCGCAAAACCGGAGCAGTCCACACCAAGAGCAGAAGTGCCTGACCCATAATTTTTAAATAAATTGACCTGCGGATACGGATCGGAAGTTAAATAAGGTTTTCCTCCAAAGTCAAAAATTAAGGGAGTTTGGAAAATATTTGGACAGCCCTGATATGGAGATGTTTGTTGCAGTCTTCTCAGGTAATAGTGTGTTGCATTAACATGCTCTACAGAGGAAATATCTCTTCGGATGCCGTCTCCAATGCCATGCCAGGAAGTTTCTGTAATACCTTCTATATCGGGAGTGTGGTCAGGAACGAGAGGCATTACATTGACGTCTAAGACCTGACAGCTTTGATAGGCTGTAGCCATAACTTTTCTGGCTCCATAAACCAAAGGGTGAAGTTCGGAGTTGTCTACAACCACAGGGGCTTCAGGAATTTGTACAGTAATAGATTCAGGAGCTATCACATGACATTCCAGTTTTAATGGAGTGATAAGCTCTTTTAAATTTCTAAAGAGAGTATTCATTTTTTTTATAAATGCTTTAAGCTCAGCATCTTCATAGGGATTGGATTCATTTTCTCCTATGAATTCAATCATTGCTAATTCCTGTTGAATTATGTCTATAGGTTTGTCGGCAAAAAATGTGAGGGCCAATGTATAAATTTCTGAAAAATAACGTGCAAATGTTCTGACTGTATTCGGACTGGCTCCCGTATTGAGCAAATAATTTTGAGCGTAAGACTTCACTTGTTTTTGCACAAGGTTTGGAGAGGGGGGAGGAGACTGGTCAAAAAGAGTGGTGTGAATATGACTCCATATATGCCCTTTAAAATCTTCACAGCTCACACTGTCGAACAGCCTTCTCAGTGTATGGTCCTGCAGTCCTGCAAAATCTTTAGGAGAGGAGTCTAACTGACTGGTTTGTAAATTATTGGAGGAATAAAGGACGTCGGTGGACATAACAGGGGAACAGCTTAAGAGAAATAAAGACCACTGCATTAAAAATAATATACGAATCAACATTAGAACTCCCTTTATCCCCTTATCGGAACGCAAAAAAATGAATAAATTAGTTTGTGAGTTGACCTGAAAATTTCGACGTCATAAAAAAGTGAAATGAAAAACTCTCTCACACCTGTCATGAAGCAGTATTGGGATGTTAAAAGTCTGCATCCTGAGAAAATAGTCTTGTTTCAAATGGGTGATTTCTTTGAAATGTTTTATAAAGACGCTGAAATAGCGGCTCCTATTCTAAGTATTGCCTTAACGTCCAGGAGTAAAAAAGATCCTGTGCCTATGTGCGGAGTTCCTTTACACGCCATGCCAAAAAATGTTGGAAAGCTATTGCTTGCCGGTTACAAGGTGGTGATTTGTGATCAGGTTTCCGGAAATTCCGGAAGAAAAGGTCTAGTGGCAAGAAAGGTGAGTCGTATTCTGAGTCCGGGTATGACTTATGACCCTTCATTTTTGGATGAATTAAAATCTCACTACCTGTGCGCCTTTGATCAAAGCACTGTCAGTTTTGTGGATCACACTACAGGTGAAGCTTTTACTTACAGCTTTTCTTCTTTGGAGGAATGTCATCGTTTAATATTATTGATTCAGCCTGTGGAAATTGTTTTTGATGACAGGCAAAAAAACCAACTGCCTTTTTCTTTGGAAAATACACATTTTTCTCTGCATAAAAATTTGTCTTCTACAACAGCGCCTGACAGTGTTCGAAGGCTTCAGTCGTATATTCAAAATATGGGCGGTGAAAAAGCTTTAAAAAACCTAAGGCCTTTTGAAAAAAGATATACAGGAGAAAATTTATTTATTTCGGATACCACCCATAAGCATTTGGAAATTCTTCAAACTTTTGAGGCTCAATCCAAAGGCAGTTTATTTTCAGCTGTTAATCGCACAGTCACAAGTTCCGGGGCCAGACTGCTTAAACAAAGACTTCTTTCTCCATTGGCAGATCAAAAAGCTATAGAAAAAAGATTGGATCGTGTGGAGTATTTTGTTCGTCATATGGAAGTCTGTCATCAAATAAGAGAGCTTTTAAAAGGAGTGGGGGATTTAGAGCGTACAGCAGGAAAAGTTTGCAGTCCTTCTGTAAATGCAAGAGATGTTTTAAGCTTGGGACGTGCTTTGGAAGAAAGTTTAAAGCTGGCAGATTATGACCCTTACTTTAAACAATTAGTACAGGATCATTTTTCAACGTTAAAAGATCTCAGCCAAAAGATTATTGAACAAATCTGCCCTTCAGCTCCTTTATCCTTAAAAGAGGGCGGGCTCTTTAATAAAGAAGTGGATGAAGAATTGGATTCTTTGGTGGATTGGTCTGAAAACTCTCAAAAAATGATTGCTCAAATGGAAGATGAGGAAAGAAGAAAAACAAATATTCCTTCTTTGAAGATTCGTTACAATCAGGTGTTTGGCTACTCTATTGAGGTCACTAAAGTGCATACAGGAAAAGTGCCTGCTCATTATTTTAGAAAACAAACTCTCACTCAGGCAGAACGCTACACCACAGAAGATCTTCAATCTCTGGAGGAAAAAGTTTTGACTTCACGTGCAAAAAGAGCTGACAGAGAATATAAAATGTTTCAGGAGGTTTTGGAAAATATTTATAATTGCCTCCCTGAGATTCACTGCATTGCCCGTGCTGTGAATGATTTGGATGTTTCTTCTTCTTTGGCCTTTGTGGCTGTGGAGAGGAATTATACAAGGCCTGTTTTTGGAAAAGACTTGTATTTAAAAGACAGCAGGCATCCTGTCATTGAACAAAGTAGAAGTTTTACTCCGAATACAGTTGCAATGAAAAAAGGAGAATGTCTGCTTTTAACAGGACCCAATATGGCTGGTAAAAGCACATTAATGAGGCAGACAGCTTTAAACGTTTTATTGGCTCAAATAGGTTCTTACGCGGCGTCTTCAGAGATGAGGCTTCCTGTTTTTAAAAAGATATTTACAAGGATTGGATCCAGTGACCGTCTGCACTCAGGTTTATCTACGTTTATGGTGGAGATGAAAGAAGCTGGAGAAATTTTAGACCAAGCGGATGAAAACTCTTTAATTGTATTGGATGAGCTGGGAAGAGGGACTTCGACATATGACGGCCTCAGTCTGGCCCAGGCTATTTTGGAATATTTAATTACTTATAATAAGAGTTATATATTTTTTTCCACACACTATCATGAGCTGACTAACATTCATACGAGGTGTATCCAACATGGATACATGGCTGTGCAGGAAGTCAAGGATGACATTGAATTTCTTTACACTCTGAGAAAAGGCGCTTGTGGACGTTCTTATGGGATTGCAGTGGGTGAAAAAGCGGGTTTGCCGAAAAAAGTCATTACAAGAGCAAAGGAGTTGATAGAAAGATTTGAAAAAAATTCTGAAGAACCTGTACAAACAGAGCTCTTTTAATTTTGGAGGAAGTGGGAAAAATATACTCACTCCTTTTCAAATAGGTGAAAGATTCTTTAGACGTTCCAGTTTAAGATTTTAAAAGCTTTCTCACTTTCAAAATTCTTAAATTCTTTTTTACCGTGGAGCATCAGACTTCAGGTCTAGTTTTCTAATCATAGGGCTTGCTCCGGTTTGTATTTGATGATTCAATTTGATTATCAAATGGAGTTTTTCAAGGAGGAGCACGGATGCTCAATGTGACAGCTGGAGAAAAAGATTTTTTATTTTCAGAAGAAGGAATGAGTTATCTAAAAACTCATTTGTCGGAGCAGGGGCTTTCCCGAAGAGAAACAGAAGTGGTGGTCTTGGTTCTTCAGGGCCTGACCAATAGGCAGGTGGCTGATAAACTTTGTGTTGCTGAAAAAACAGTCAAATTCCACCTGACCAATATTTATAAAAGGATGAAAATTTCCAGACGCTCTCAGATCGTATGGACTTTACCTTTGGGGGATTTTGTAGAAAAATTTAAATACAATACATCTACAGCTTCCAATAAAACGGCTGAACCAGCTTCCTCATCTATAGATTCTTCTTGTGAAGAGGATGAAGTGGAAATTTCTATTCCAACAGGCCGTCGAGTCGTCAGTGACGTTACAGACTAATTCCTTTTTCAATATCATCACTTTGAAAGAACGTCATTCCTGTATGCGTTTATGTCATTCTGGACTTGATTCGGAATCCAGTCGTAACTGCAAGCCTTCGCTCAGCAGTTTCGTTTGGTACCTGCACTGCTTCGTCGTCATCCCTGCGCAGGCAGGGATCCAGTCATACATATGAAAGCTCAAAACTCAGCTCAATCTCGTGTGGTGATGACCGAGGTTGTTTATCCTTCTCATACAAATGCTATTGATACAGTTTTTGGCGGTGTGGTGATGTCCTGGGTGGATATTGCAGGCTCCATTTCAGCAATTCGTTACTGCGGTAAAACAGTTGTTACAGCTAGCGTAGATGATGTGCATTTTATTGCTCCAGCTTACAAAGGGGATATTATTAATATAAAAGCTTTGGTGAATTTTGTTCACAAAACTTCAATGGAAGTTGGAGTGCGTGTGGATTCAGAAAATCCTCTGACAAATCAATTTCGTCACATTGTGTCGGCTTACCTGACTTTTGTTGCTTTGGATGAAAATAAAAAACCTACTCTGATTCCACCTTTGGAGCCTCAAACAGAAGATGAAAAAAAGAGATTCAAAGAAGCTGAAATCAGAAGGAAGTGGCGTCTGGAGCGTCGTAAATTATTAGGCAGATAAATTTTGCAAGACACAACTCAAGAGCTTCAAACATGCGTTTTGCCGTGGATCATCTTTACAGATGCTCCACTTCAAATCCGAACTTGCTTTGAGCTATGTCTTGCAAAAATTTATCTGCCTTCTATCATAGATGGATTCTAAATATATGACTGATTTTGTTTTCGTGGTGGACAACTGTATCTTCAAATTCTTTGAAGGTATTTGCTCAGCAGTTTCACTTGGCACCTGCAACTGCTTCGCAGTCCGAAATGATTTTTAATTTATTACTGTTCAGTGAATTCGCTTGGCAGTTCCACTACTTCGCTGTTCCAAATTAAGACAATACTGGACTAACAGCTTATTTATTGGAAATGTGTCTTTTGCTATAGCCTAAAGTATTTACTTTATGACTAAGGTAGGCCTAAAATGAAACATAGTAGCTCGTCTTAACTGGAGGACTTATGAAAAAGCATATTATTCTTGTTTGTGTAGTTTTATTTTCAATCGGTCTTTTATCTACGATTTTTTCTTCTTGCAACAGAAATACAGCTCGATCCAATGATGGCGGAGGCTACCAGGATGGTGTTGATTTTGGAAGAGATGGTGGACGAAGGGATGATCGAGATTTTAGAGGAGGAATTGGCTCTGGCTGTGAACAGTCCACTCGGGAAGGCGGTGGAAATTGCGAAGGCGACAATGACTGTGAAGATCAGTGTGATGATCTTTTTAACGGTCGTGATTATGAAGAATGCCTGGATCTTTCTGTAAATGAAGTGCAGGGAATGTGGAATGCTTTTGATGAAGATAAAGGGATATTGGAAGATCCTGATGACGATGATTTAGAAGATATTCATCCGGAGGATATTAAAAACGCTATGGAGATAGATGATAGTCTTTGGGATCAATTTGTTGATGATTACAGCACATCTGAAGCTGGTGATGTTCTTTATTGGATTGCAGATGATGAATGTATTTATGAGGCTATAGAAGACAGCTTTGATGAACAAGATGATTTGGAAAACTTTATGGAAGACCTCTTTGATCAAGTGGATAATGGCGGCCTTATTGCGGCGGCAAAGGAACCCTTGGGAGATGACCCTAAAGATGATGATAATTTCCTTGTGTTGGCGCGTCAGACAGGGAATGATCGAGCTGTGGATCTGATACATGAATTGCTTTGGGAAGAATGTATAAGTGATACAAGCTCAACTGCTTATAATAGTATACAGGATGATGACGATCAAAATTCAGCCTGTCTTTTAGGGGAGCTTTATTGTACGCTGGATTCTGATGATGACTATATTTTTGAAGATGTGTTTGATGATGTAGTGGACAATGAAATAGATAACTTTATTAGAGGAGGGAGTACATCCGGCTTTGCAGATGGTTTGGGTATTGCCTCTTCAGATTATGATGATCTGGATGTAGTTTGTGGGGATGTTATTTGTAGTAGTAGCGATTCTCGTAGAATTCAAAGCGCCTCTTGTGATGGTCATTGATTTATAGTTTGATAAAATGATTTTTAAAACAAAAAAAGTGCTGGGCTATGGAATATACCCGGCACTTTTTATTTTATTTTTAGTTTTTTTTAATAATTGTCAGAATCAATATGATGATGATTATTATTATCGTTATGATAACGATAGATATGGCAACCGTTATAACGGCAGTTCAAATCGGTATCGAAATAATTCAGATTTAAGAGAAGTCAATACTTCTTCATCCGTTCGCTTTGAGCCTATTTCACAAAGTCAATTTGAGGGGGAAGATTGTGATGAGTTTAATGAATGTCAGGACTTATGTGATGAGATGTTTTCAAGAAGTATAGCTCAGGACAAATGTGAAAGTTTTCCTGAAGATATGGTTGAGGCTTTGTACTCAGCTTATGAAAATTTAAAGCATGCTTCAATGGACAGTCTTCAGAGAATGGATCCTTCTGCAATGGCTGTTTTGATTGACATGGACGATAGGTTTATTAATTTTTTTAGAGACGACTGGGGAATCAGTGGTATTTCTGCTTTTATTAATCATACAATGAGAAGTCCGTTAATGATCGAAGCTTTTCGTTATGGCAATAACGAAGAGGTTTTTAAAAATATTTTGCTTGAGTTTGCTCGATTAAGACACAACAATGCCAGTCTCATTTCAGCTTTGTCCGTGAATGTTGTCAGGCATCGGGAAACAGTGCTGACTCTGATTAGAAACTCAGACAATCAAGAGGCCATGCAGTTTGTTTTTGAGCTTTTATCTCGAGAATGCTCTTCCTTACAATGTAAACAGCAAGTCCTTTGTGTCAGAGAAGATATTTCCAGAAGAAGGTCTTCCAGGGATAGGGATTCTAATTTTTGTCCTTACTTAGGGCCTAGAGACCGCTCGGATTATTGCTATATACAGGGTCCGGATGTTTGGAGTTATATTGAAAATTTGATTTATGATGGGGATCTGAGTGAACCAGACTTAGCAAATTTAGAATTAAATGAGAGAATGTGTGATTCTTTTTGTTCCCACAACAATTGTTATTTATAAATTGTAGTTTTATTATTAGAGGTACTTTTTTTTGACGAAACTTTATTATTTATGAGACAATACAAAGTATGGTTTACTTAAGAATCCTTTTAATATCCTTTCTTGTTGTCGCCTGTGGTAAATTAGGCGATAGATCCAGGCGCCCTGATTTAAGAGATACAGATCGGTTTGATCGCTTTGACCGTTTGGATAGATCTGATGAAAAAGTGGATTATTGTTATAACTTTTCAACTTGCCGAAATGTTTGTAATAGAATTTACACTCACCCTGCAGAAAGAGGACGTTGCTTGGATCTAAGTGTGTATGAAGTGGAAGGTGTTCATACTGTGGCTTATAGACTGCAACAGCCGGTCATTCGTGATTTAAGGCGAATCAATGAAGATAGCTTTGGGCTGTTTATTGCAGTAGGAACAGAGACTTTTAATCAATACGTCTACAACTATACAATTCCTGAAGCCAAAAGAGTTTTAGCCTGGCTTGCAGAAGAAAGAGATATTGCCAAGTATATTTTTTCTCTTGGACCTGAAGAATATAGAAATATTTTTCTTAACTTAATGCAGTCCGTAGATCCTATCGTTTTGGAATATGCCTTTCATACTTCTTTAAAAAGAGGAAGAGATTTTTATCAGATATCTAATGCACAAAATAATGATTATGCTGTGTATATGGCTCATCAAGTGATTGCAAATGATTTGTGTCACATTCGTCATCAGTATCCCTTTTTTAGTGTACATGACTTCAATGAAACTTGTATGTTGAGAGTTTATTGTCATGAGGTGGGTGGTATGTACATTCATCGTGATGATTTTAGTTTTATTTCTCATGTGATGAAAAATGCTAACTTCTTTGATTATATCTCTGAAGAAGATCCTAATTATGGTTTAGGTATAGATACGGACAGAATTACTCCTCTTGTGTGTGATCGTGTATGCAGTCGAGATAATAGTTGCCGTTAACCATGTCTTTAGATGTTTTAAATCTTTATAAAAATTATGGACCTGTTCAAGCTGTGAGAGGAGTTTCTTTTCACGTTAAGCCCGGTATTTGTTTTGGTTTATTAGGGCCTAATGGAGCAGGGAAGTCCACCGTCATTGAAATTTTAGAGGATGTTAAAAATCCTACATCAGGAGAAATTTTATTTCATAAAAAACCCAGATCTTCTGATTATAAGGAAAAAATTGGAATTCAATTTCAAAGTACATCTCTTCAGGATTTTATGAAAGTGGGAGAGGCTTTAAAAACTTTTTCTGATTTTTATAAAGCTCCTGCAAAAATTGAAGATATTGTAAAAATGTGTCAGCTGGAAGATATTTGGGATCGTGATCACAGGCATTTGTCCGGTGGACAAAGAAAGAGACTTCTTTTAGGTTTGTCTTTGATTAACAATCCGGATTTGGTTTTTTTGGATGAACCAACAACAGGTTTGGATCCCTCATCCCGCAGGATGTTTTGGGAGTTGGTTAAAAACATTAAACAGCAGGGGCGCACCATTATTTTAACCACTCATTATATGGATGAGGCTTATTTGCTGTGTGATGAGATGATTGTTGTAGACCACGGCAAGGTGATTGCAGAAGGGGTTCCGGATGTTTTATTGAAGAAGTATTTTGATAGAAATAGGGTTTGGTTTCCTTTGTCTTACAAGGATTCTTTGAGCAGGCAGGGGATTTCGTTTAGAGAATTGGATACAGCAAAGCTGGAAGTGCAGACAGGAGATTTATCTGTCTTTTTTGAGGAGTTGATGCGCAAAGGGATTTCTCTTCAGGAGATAGAAATACGTCCTTATACTTTAGATGATTTATTTTTGCATTTGACAGGGAAGAGCTTAAAAGGTGACTAAGTTTTAAGTCCTTATACACTTTCCTTTACAGGTTTTGATGAGTTTAACAGGCCTTCACGCTGTATTTGGTTTTAAGAGTTTACATAAGTTCGATTTGAAATACATTTGTATAAGTGTCTCAGGCGAGTTCGGCTTTGAAGTGGAGCAGATTCTTTGACAGCCTTCGCTCAGCAGTTTCAGTTGGCACCTGCACTGCTTCGTTGTTTGAGCTTTGAGTCACTTATACAAATGTATTTCCGATCTTTTAAAATTAAAGCTAAAAAGGACAGACATGAAGTTCTATAACGAAGAGAAGATAAAACTTTTGCTTCTTTTTTTAAAAGAAGTTAAAAAGTAACAATGCAAACTTTTATCAAAGCTGTAAAAGCTATTTTTATTGCCCGTTTAAAAGAGTTTTACAGGGACAAAGCCGCTTTTTATTGGCACCTGGTTCTTCCTTTTTTTATTATTGCTTCTTTTTATTTTATTTTTGATTCTGATCAAACCCCTTCATATAAAGTAGGGGTTGTTGGAGAGAGTTTAAATGATTCGGAAGAATTTTTTCAATTAAAATATATTCAGTTTATTCCTCAGGAAAAAGATATCGCTTTAGATAAAATTCGAAATCACACTTTGGATATGTTGGTTCAACCGGGACAGCCCTTGCAGTATTGGGTTAATGATTCTAATCGGAAAGCTTATTTTTTGGAAAAAATTCTTAAAGGCTCTTATAACAAATCCATTGAAAAAAATCCTTCTCTGAGCCGGACTATCAGTTATGTGGATTGGGTGTTTCCAGGCATTTTGGCTTTAAATATTATGTTCAGTTGTCTTTGGGGTGTGGGCTGGTTGATTGTGAAGTATCGTGATGATGGTTATTTAAAAAGATTAAATGCCACTCCTTTGAAAGTTTATCATTTTATATTGGGTCAGATGCTTGCCCGCTTGATTATTATTCTTTGCGGGACAAGTGTTATTTTTATAGTAGGAGCTTGGTTTATTGATTTTGAAATGCAGGGTTCTTATTTGGATTTGTTTATCTGTTATCTTTTTGGGGTGTTGTCTTTAATTTCTATAGGATTGTTGGTGGCCACACGAACTACAAGCAAAGAGTTTGCAGATGGAGCTTTGAATTTATTTTCATGGCCTATGATTATTTTTTCAGGCATATGGTTTTCTCTGGAGGGTGCTCCCTCCTGGCTGTTGGCTTTTGCTTATTCTTTGCCCTTAACTCATTTGGTGGAGTCCACAAGGAAAATTATGTTAGAGGGAGCTATGTTGTCTGAGTTATGGTTTAATGTATCTGCAATGGTGATTTTTAGTGTGACGGCTTTTGCCTTGGTTGCTGTCTTGTTTAAATGGAATGAGCGATAAATATTTTAATTCAATTCCATAATGTAGTTCATGATCTCAATACAGTTTTTAGATTTTATAAAAATTCTCTCGATATTTTTACGTTTTATATTTTCCAAATAACTCTGTAATTCTTTGTTGCGTTTTTTATTGGGCGAAAAGCTTCTATGTAGAATTAAATTTCGCTGTCTCCTTAGTTTGTCAATGAAAGTTTCTATATCTCTTGTTTTTCTGAAATCTATATATTGTTTTGATTGTAAAAGAAGATCAATTTTCTTTGTGTGATCTATATGTGTAAAAAAAGATTTCCATCTATAATTTCCGGTCTTTTTATCTTTTTTTATAGACAATTTTTCACAATAAAAATCACGGAGAGTCTCTAAAGAAATGTAGTTAAATATGATTGAAATACGGGACAAATGTATTAAGTTTTTATTCTCAACTGTCTTTAGAGTGTTTTCCAAATAGAAAATGTCCTGAAGTATTGAATTAAATACTTTTTTCTGACTCTCAGTCAGTTGAGGGTTTAAAATGTTAATTGGCAATTTTAACCTGTTGGAGGAAAGGGATCAGATCCGTAGCTGTTTTTTTCTCTTATTCTGCCATTTCTGCCATGAACTGATAATTCTCCATGTGTGAGTTTTGCAATTACTTTTCCTGATTCAATAGCTTGTTTTTGGGTATTGTGACCGGATAGAGTCATACCATTACTTTTCACAGCCCAATGGTTTCCTGATTTAACTACATGATAATTTTTTTTAGACATTTTTTACCTTTTAAGATTCTATTATAGTGTCGCGGCCCCCGTTTCAACTAGACAGCCTGGTTAATTAATTTTCTATATTCTACAGGACTTTTCATACCCAGTCCAGAGTGTGGAGCCACATTATTGTAGTCTTTAATCCATTTTTTAACTAAATTCATAACAATTTGTGCAGAAGAGTACGGTCTGAGAGGAACAGTTTTATCAATTAACGTGCATTTAAAGAGTCTTCACGCTCTTGATAACCGCGGGAAACCATATCAAAAATATTATCATGAGCTGTTCCGATAGGTTGATTGCCTAATTTTGCAGGTTTGTATCCATGTTTTTTTACTGAAGATTGATGGTTCTTTTTTTGTTGATCCAATAGGGATTGAAGCTGTCTGGAAAAACCTGGAGCGCTTGCTCCTCTTTTGCCGCCTGAGTTTCCTTTGTTCGCAGAAGATCCTCCTCCATTACTGAGAGAAGGCTCAAAGTTTTCACCAGAAAGAGAGGATTCTCCTGTATCATCATCAGCTAAAAGGGGGATTCCTGAATTTTTCGATCCACTTGTTGAACCTGAACCGGCGCCCACTTGATTTGAGGCATTTTTATGAGTTTGCTGTAATTCATCTTTTATACCTTCCATCTCATCAGGATTTACCCCTAATTGTCTGGCTAGATCTTCCAGGTTGCCGTGAGTGATTGGATTTCCATCAGGGTCATAAAATACAGGATTGCCGTTTGAAGGATCAATTTTGCAATGAGGATTTGCCTGCAGGCACGCATTTCTTATAGCTGTGTCACAGTCATTTCCGGTCAGCTCTATACATAAGTCATTATCATCAGGATCCTGATCAATTCTGGTATCAGGGTTTGTGCACGTACCGTTACTGCAAATTTGTTCATTAGAGCAGTCAGAGTCATTTGAGCAGGTGTTAGTAGGGTTTGTGCACGTACCGTTACTGCAAATTTGTTCATTAGAGCAGTCAGAGTCATTTGAGCAGGTGTTGGTGTTAATGCATGTGCCGTTACTACAGACTTGTCCGTTAGAGCAGTCGGAGTTGTTTGAGCAGGTGTTGGTGTTAATGCATGTGCCGTTACTACAGACTTGTCCGTTAGAGCAGTCGGAGTTGTTTGAGCAGGTGTTGGTGTTAATGCATGTGCCGTTACTGCAGACTTGTCCGTTAGAACAATCGGAGTTGTTTGAACAGGTAGTTGTAGAAGGGCCGCAGGTGGAGCCGTCAGGGCAGATGCCGTTTGCAGGACATGCAGATCCGTCAGGACACTGACAAAGAGGTGAGTGTGGAGATTCCTGGCAATGTATTAATCTACATTGTGGGTCTGTAAAAGGATTGCAAGGGCCTTCATCTCCTCCAGTTGTGTTTCCTGCAGTTGCAGTTCCTCCTAAATCTTCTGCGGCATCTTTTGATTTTTTGGAGGATTTCATAGAGGCGGCTCCATTTGCTACAGCAGATATTCCATAAATACATTTAAGCACTCGACCTGGAGTGTGAGGGGGAGGACAACTCTTAGGTATCAGAATTCCTCCTGTAGTGATATCTATCATTCCTGTAACTTTTTGTGCTGTTTCTGCATCAAAAGCCAGAGTGGCTAAATTTCTGGCAATAGCTGAAGTTATCATAAAGTTTGTCATGCCATCACCTGTTGAGCCTTGTTCTGTATCTTTTATTTCATTTTTTATATCTTGTACTTCATGTGATTTTACTCCTAACCCACTGGCCAACTCATCAATTGCTTTCATTGTATCTTCTGAAGATCCAGAGTCTGGTACAGCATTATCAGGCAATTCAAAGTTCTCTGAGGATTGAGCAAATAAGCTATAAAAGAAAAAGAAAAAAAGAAAAAGTTTTTTCATATTAATATTTATCGGTTAAACACGGATTTTTCTAAACCATAAATATAGTGAAAAATCAAAAAAGGGCTTGAGAAATAGAGGGTTTTTTCCGTTAAGTAAATAAGGTATTTTTCAGCTGGAATCCCATCCATCAGGAGTTTTTAAATGAATAAGTTTAATAAAGAACGTCATTCCTGCGAAGGCAGGAATCCAGTGTGCGAAAATGACAGTGTATGCGGCAGGTGGATCCCCGCCTTCGCGGGGATGACGGGTGTTGCGGGGATGACGAAACAACACACGGGGATGAAGTATCTCATAAAAATTATTTTATTTACTTTAGCTGGAGCTTTTCACTTTTCTGCTTTTGGCTGGGTGGCTGATGAAGATAACTGTAAAGAGTATAAATATGGTTTAGAAAAAGAATCAGTTTTGAGATGTAGTGTGGGTGAAGGGGTATGTGGTAGTGAGGGCGACCCTTGCGGGCCACAAAATAGCAGTGGGGATCCTAGTGGTAGATGTCGAACGGTTGAAATTTATGATGATCAGGAATTAGAGCGTAGAGATAGGGAATGCCAGGATTGGAAAAGTGATAAAGAAAAAGCAGAAGAAGAGGAGCGAGAAAGAAAAGAAAAAGAAGAAGAGGAACAGTTGGAGTTTGCAAAAGAGCAGGCTGAAAAAGCAGAAGAGGAACGACAAAGAGCTTTAGAAGAGCAACAGAAAATGATGGAGGAGGCTCGAAATGAGTGTAAATCCTCTTATGATGCTGTTGTTCGCGAAAGACGTGGAATTGAATCTGAAGTGGAAAGTATACAAAAACAGATGGATAAAATGGAAGATGCTATTACTTCACATTATGCCTCTATTTCCGAGGGAGAGGATAGAGTTCGGGATGAAATTTTAAAATTGAAAATGGAAGAACGTCAGGCAATGAATAGCTTTAAAAGCAAGAAAATGGAAGCTGAGAAAATGGAGCAGGAAGGAGATCGAGCTTTACAGGAGGCTATTGAAGGTATTGAAGAGGATCTTTTTAACAGTGACATTACGCTAGAGGATATCGCTAGAGCTAAGGAACAAGTTTGCTCTGACCGTTCAACGGAATATTTAAAAATTTCAGTCGAATGTTATAATGAAAAATTAGTGCAAGTTACAGCAGAAAGAGAAGAGCTTTTTAAAAGAATTCATTCAGGAAAATATACAGCCGCTAACGTCAGTAATTTGTTTCAAATGGATGCTCAAAATATTGATCTAACTTTTAAAAGCCGTTTAGATGCGCTTCATGCTCATTGTTTTTCAGAAAAAACAGGTGAGAGCCTTCCTGATCCCGGTCAGTCTTTGGCCGCTCAGATTCCCTGTAATTTGCAGGTATTTGAGCAAAGAGCCAGGGATTGCAAAGAAAACAATACTCAGCGAGCATGCCCGTCAACTCCAATTGTACAGGCTATTGAACAAAAAGTTTTGGTACAATTAAGGCAAATAGACAGAGATGTACAAAAAATAGAAAGAGCAAGGGAACAAGCTATAGAGCATATCCAAAAATTAAAAGAAAAGCATAGAGAAGACAAGGAATGGATGGCCAAAGGTTTAGCGGATCTTGAAGAAAATCTAAGGCTGGCTAAACAAGACTTTAAAGAAAGACATGAAAGAGCAGAGAATGCACTGTTAAGAGTTCGTGAAACAGCAGAAAACAGTATTCTGCAACTGGAAAGAGATAAAATTCGTTTGTTGTCTTCAGATCCTGCAAGGCACTTTGAAGAACAGTTGGTTGTAGCAAGAGTTTCCTGCTGTCATTCAGTCAGTCCACAGCAAACATCTCAGCAGTGTGCTTTACTTAATCGTTATGAACAGGATGTTTCCCGTTTTCAATTTGCTTTTGCCCGTCCTTTGCCTGCGATTCGTTCGGCAAGCGGGCCAAGCTCCACTCGGGCAAGCAGTCGAAGTGGTGCAAGCAGTAACGGCACTCGATAAATCTTAGATTTATTATATAAGTGTGTAAAAAATACTCACATAGTATGCGTTTATTGTTATTTTCTTTAACATATGATAAATATTTTTTGGATTTGTTAGGGCAAATCCAAGTGAACTATTTGTTTGTTATTTGTTAAGGAATTTAAAATGATTAAACAAAATTTTCCAAAATCTATTTTATTCATTTTATTTTTTATTATCAGTTGTAATGAGAATGCTTCAAAGTTGGAGAATCAACAAAAAAGTGTTCAAGAGGATATTCAAGAAGGTATTTGCAATAGAACTCCAGTGGTTCAACAAGCTATTTTAGATAGTATCAAAAAAGTGGATTGCTCAGAGATAACAGCTGAAGATTTAAAAATAATTAAAGAACTGACATTAAGCTCACAGCAGTTAGAGATACTTCATGAGGATGATTTTTCAGGCTTGAATAATTTGGAGATATTAGTGCTTCATACTAATCATTTGTCATCTTTGCCTATGCGAATATTTTCAGACCTCACTTCTTTAAAAAAACTTTTTTTGAATCACAATCAGTTGTCCTCTTTACCTCTTGGTATATTTGCAAATCTTACTTCGCTGACAAACCTTAGTCTTTCACATAATCAGTTAGTCTCTTTGCCTGAGGGGATATTTGCGGATTTAACGGCTTTGGAGACTCTACGTCTTCACAACAATCAGTTATCCTCTTTGTCAGCCGAAGTATTTTTAGAACTTCATTCTTTAAAAGAGATGTCTATTTCAAATAATAATATTCCGCTTTCATACAGAAGTTATTTTAAACAAGTGATGGGAAGCCAGATCCGCATAATAGATGGCAGATCTCCAAGTTTATAAATACTTTATACTTAATAACAATTTTGATTTTTAGATAAAAGAGTGCTCGCAGAAGGGGAGAGGTCTTCAAGAAAATCCCGTGTTTGCTTCAGGTGGGCGTCACGTTGATGGCTTTAGGCTTCCTGTTTTTCTATAATAGAATCAGGCTTGCACACCGCCAACAGAGGCAACTCCCTTTTCATTACTTGTAGGGATTTCTTTACAACATCACCCTAAGCAAGCACCTTATTTATAACACAAATTTTTTAAAAATAAAAACTTTTTTTGTACTATTGACTGTTTAAAGTTTTTAAGAGTAGTTCATATATCTTATGGCTATAACTCAAAGTCGGACTTTATTTAGTGTTAAGGAAATTACTTCCAATATCCGTCAATTTTTGGAGGCTCAGTTTTCAAGAATTGGTATAAAAGGGGAGGTGTCCAGTTTTACATGTCATTCCTCTGGACATTGGTATTTTAATTTAAAAGATTCTTCTGCTCAAATTTCAGCAGTGATGTTTCGAAATGCTAATCAGAAAATGACTTTTCAACCTAAAGTAGGTGAGGAGGTGATCTTATGGGGGCGTATTACTGTTTATGAACCCAGGGGGACTTATCAAATACTTGCAGATCGAATGGAAAGATCTGGAGATGGTGCTTTGCAGAAAGCCTTTGAACAGCTTAAAACAAAGCTTAAAAATGAAGGGCTCTTTGATCAAAAACGTCCTTTGCCTTATCTCCCCCGCCATATTGCTATTGTGACAGCTCTTACAGGAGCGGCTCTTCGTGATGTTTTGAGTGTGTTGAATCGAAGGTCCAAGGGAATTCGTATTACAGTGGTTCCTGCTTTGATGGAGGGAAGTCAGGCCAGTGCTTCTGTTCAGCTGGCTTTAAAACAAGCATGGAAATTAAAAGATTTGGATTTAGTTTTAATCACTCGAGGGGGAGGCAGTGCGGAGTCGCTTTGGGTTTTTAATGATGAGGCTTTAGCTCGCCTGGCTTTTGAGTGTCCTGTCCCTTTAGTGAGTGCTATAGGGCATGAAATTGATTTTACAATTATGGATTTTATTGCCGACTTAAGAGCGCCTACTCCTTCTTCTGCGGCAGAGCTTATTTCTAAAAGCAATGTGGAGTTGTTAGAGAAAATTCAAAGCAATAAAAAAAGTTTGGTTTATAGTCTGGTAAGAGTGGTTCAGCAAAAAGTGAAAGATTTAAACAGCTGTAAAAGGACTTTGGCTTCTCCTCTTTCTAAAGTTGAAGATGCTTTATTGAAATGTGATGATTATGTGGTCAGAATGGAACAAAATTTGAAGAATTTTCTTGAATTAAAAAAACATTTGTTGCACAAGTTAAAAGACGTTCTCATTCAGTTGGATCCTCAACAAATTATGAGTCGAGGGTATTCCCTGTGTTTAAAAGAGGGTCAGGTGATTCGAAATTCTGCTGAATTAACTTTGAAAGATGTAGTGGACATCAGATTTTTTAAAGGAAAAGTGAAAGCTCAAGTCACTAAAAAGGAGAAAACATGAAAAAGACAGTGAACTTTGAATCCAATATGAAAGAGTTAGAAAGTATTGTAGAAAAAATGAGCCAAAATACACTCTCTCTTGAACAATCTATTGAGCTATTTGAAAAAGGAATGTCTTTATCTAAAAGTTGTTCAAAAGAGCTGACTCAGGCACAGCAAAAAATACAGAAAATTATTAATTCCAATACGGACGAAGATTTAAAGCTGGAAGATTTTTCCGTACCTGACGACTCATGACACATTCTTATTTACAGGATTTATCTCAGGAAATTTCAGAGTTTGAACTGTTTTTGAGAAATTATCTGGAACAGCGTTTTGATGAAGAGTCCAACCCTGAAAAAGGTCTTTCGGAATTAAGAAAATCTATTCAATACACTTTATTTTCTTCATGCAAGAGATTTCGTCCTGCTTTAGCGGTGAGTGTTTGCAAAACTTTGGGAATTGATTACAAATTGTGTTTTCCTCTGGCTTCAGCTTTAGAGATGATTCATACGGCCTCACTTATTCATGACGATCTTCCTTGTATGGATAATGATTCAGAAAGAAGAGGGCAGGCTTCAAATCATATTGTCTTTGATGAGGATATGGCTTTGCTTGCCGGAGACAGCTTGTTGATTGAAGCTTTTGTTTTGCTATGTCACTTTAATCAAAAGTCTTCTGTCGTTGAGGTGGTTGCCAATGCCTCTTCTTTAAGCGGCATGATGGGAGGGCAAGCTTTGGATCTTCGGGTGCAGAATCCTGTTCAGGAGTCTTATCTGAATAAATTGCATCGGATGAAAACCGGAGCACTGATTCAAGCCTGCGTTGAAGGCTGTTTATTACTTGATTCTCATAAACAAAGAAGTCATCAGGAATTAAAATCTTTTGCTTATTATTTGGGGAAAGCTTTTCAGTTGGCGGATGATTTGGAAGATTCTCATTCCAATGAAAAATCAAATATGTTAAATGTATTAGGTAAAGATCAAACTCTAAAGCAGTTGAATGAGTTAACTCAAAAAAGTTTACAGCTTATAAAAGGACAGCCTTTATTGGAAAAGGCGATCCTCTTTAATCAGGCCCGTGTCTGTGTTGATAGGTGAGTTTATGCGGAAAATAAAGTTATCCCTGCAAAAGCAATTGGATTCCTGCCTTCGCAGGAATGACGTTCGTCCGTCATCCTCGCAACATCTGTCATCCTCGCAACATCTGTCATCCTCGCAACATCCGTCATCCCCGCAACATCCGTCATCCCCGCAACATCCGTCATCCCCGCGAAGGCGGGGATCCAGTTATTTATGTCAAAAGACCCCTGCCTTCGCAGGGGTGACGAAAAGAGCAGGGGTGACAAAAAAAGCAGGGGACGAAGCAGTGCAGGTGCCAACCGAAACTGCTGAGCGAAGGCTTGCAAATAATCCCGGAGTTTCTAGATTCCTGTCTTTGCAAACGACGATCAAAATCTTTTTTATTGCTTTCATTGTCTTTATATCAGGAGGATGTCATTTACTGCCTAAAAAACTACAAACAGAAGACGCAGATGTAAAAGTGGGGGTTATTGTCGGCCCCGGGGGTGCTAGAACGCTAAGTGCTTTGGGGGTGTTGAATGCTTTTGAAGAAAATAATATTCCTGTTCATCACATTGTAGGAATGGGATGGGGGGCTTTTCTGGCTGGTGTCTATGCTAAAAATCAAAGTATTGATGAAGTACAGTGGAGTTTTTATAAACTGTTAAAGAGAGGATTTTTTGAAGCCTCTTTATTAAAGCATCCTTTAAAGCCAAAGAGTCTGGATTTAATGAATCAAAGTCTGGAAGAAAACTTGAATGCAAAAACTCAAATTCAATTTTCATGTCCTGTGATGAATAAACGAGGAAAAAAAATTTGGCAGACAGAAAAATTTCTGGAAAATTCTGTTCGAAGCTGTCTAGCTGTTCCACCTTTCTTTAAGCTTGATCAAAGTACAGGGTCTCTTTTTTCTGTACGTTCTGCAATTTCTTACTTAAAAAAGAAAGATATAGATATTATTATTTGGATCCATGCTTTGGATACAACCCCTTTCTTTCCTCGTGAATTTTCATCAGCGGAAACTGTATTTTTATGGAACGAATTGGCAGATTCTTTTCGTTTGATTCCTGAAGAATCTTCTGTATATAAAATAGCTCCGTCTTTAGGCGGTTTTTATCTGAGTGATTTTTCAAAAATGAGAGAGATTATTGCAAAAGGTAAAAAAGAAGGTGTGTTTTTTGCAGAAAAACTGCAAAATAAATTTTTGAGAAGGAGCCGACAATGAAAATACCTCAATGTTCAATGGATATTTTTAAGAAAAGAAGAGATGAATTGATTTCCTCTCTTAAAGATAATGAAATGATTATTTTATCTTCCCAGCCTCTTTATCTTAGACAGCACGATGTTGCTTTTCCTTATAGGCAGGATAGTTTCTTTTATTATTTAACAGGGTTTGAGGAATCAAATTCTTGCTTGGTTTTAAGAAAAAAGTCTCCATCCAGTATTTTATTTGTGCAGAAAAATGATCCTGAAAGAGAGCTGTGGGATGGAGCTTTATTTGGCCCTGATAGAGCCAAATCAACTTTTCTTATGGATGCTTGTGTTGATGTCGAAGAATTCCAGGACACTCTTCTGAGTCTGTTGGAGAATATTACAAATATTTATCGTATTCGCTCAGTGAATAAAGTTTTTGACCACGAATTGGATCAGGTTTTTGTAGAACAAAAGGCAAAGTATCCGGATCGGCGCACACCTTATCGTTTTTTGGATGCAAGGGATTTAATTTCAAAAAGACGAATGATAAAAAGTGAGTTTGAGATCAAACAAATCAGAAAGGCATGTCAGATTTCAACGTTAGCGCATACTCAAGTGATGAAAGCCTGTAAACCCGGGGTCACTGAACGTCATTTACATGGGATATTTATTCAGTCTCTTATGAGCCAGCAGGCTGTCAGAGAAAGTTATGGGGGTATTTTTGCTTCCGGAGATCATGCTTTAGTTCTTCATTATATGGATAATGCGGACACCTGTCAGGATGGAGATCTTATGCTTGTGGATGCAGGCGCTGAGTGGGAATACTATGCTTCCGATTTGACGAGGACTTTTCCGGTTAATGGTAAATTCTCTGCAGAACAAAAAATTATTTACAATCATGTGCTTAATGTTCAAAAAGAATTAATTCAGGCAGTTCGTCCGGGGGTCACACATAGAAGTATTAACACAAAAGCATTGGAATTGATATTTGCTGTGTTGAAGCAGGAAGGGGTTATTAAAAATAAAAAAGATATTAGAACTTTTTATCCACATGGTTTTGGACATTTATTAGGATTGGATGTGCATGATGTGTATTGTTTGGACGAAGATGACGCCACTTTCACTTTGCAGGCGGGGATGACTTTGACTGTAGAGCCTGGTATTTATATACCTAGATCTGCTGAGGTTCCGGAAAAATTTAAGGGTATAGGAATACGTATTGAGGATAACGTATTAGTGACAGAAACAGGTTCAGAGGTTTTATCCTGTCATCTTCCAAAAGAAGTAGATGAAATTGAAAGTTTAATGGCAAAATCATAAAAAATGAGATTAACAACACGGCAATGGCTCTTATTAACTCCTCTAGTTTTCCTATTATTAATAGGAATCTATATTTTTATTCTCTATAAAGACTTGCCCAGAGCTTACAGCTTGGAGGATTACAATCCTCCTTTGATCACTTTGGTTTTTGATAGAAACGGAGAGCTAATAGGAGAGTTTTTTAAAGAAAGGCGTATACTCACGCCTTTTGAAGAATTTCCTCCTTATTTGATTCAGGCTTTTATTTCAGCTGAGGATGGACGTTTTTTCGATCATAAAGGGTTGAATTACAAAGCTATTTTTAGGGCTTTGCTTGCAAATATTAAGGCGGGGAAGAAGGTGCAGGGGGGATCCACGATCACTCAGCAAGTCGCCCGCTCTCTTTTGCTTTCCAGAAAAAAAACTTATACAAGAAAAATTCAAGAGGCTATTTTAGCTTCCAGAATGGAAGCCAATCTCACTAAAGAGGAAATCTTATACTTATACTTGAATCAAATTTATTTAGGACACGGAGCTTATGGAGTGGGCATGGCTTCCCGTATTTACTTTAAAAAAGAAGTCAAAGATTTAACTTTGGAAGAGTGCACTCTTTTGGCTGGACTTCCGCAGGCTCCTTCCAGATTTTCTCCGATATCAAATGCCGGGAAAGCCAAGAGCCGTCAAAATTATGTTTTATCTCGAATGGTGGAAGAAGAGTACCTGTCAGAAGAACTGGCTCGTGAGAGTCAGGCTAAACCTGTAAAGGTTTTTATGCGCGAGAATTACTTAAGCAAAGCTCCTTATTTTGTTGAAACTGTTCGTCAGCTGTTAAATGATGAAATTGGAGAAGAGGCTTTACTCACAGCTGGGTTGGAAGTGCATACGTCTTTAGATTTGAATATGCAAAAAACAGCTCAAATTGAGTTGAAAAAAGGCTTGCAGGATTTGGATAAAAGGCAGGGTTTTAGGGGGTCTATAAAAAATATTTCAAATTCAGAAGAGCAGTTGCAGTTTTTTGAAGAACAGGAAAAGAGTTGGATTTCCCGTAATAAAAATTATCGGATTGTTCTAGCGGACGGAACAGACGGTTTTGATTATTCAGATTTAAAAAAATTAAATGCGGGAGAACAAGTGCAGGGGGTTGTTCAGGAAGTGAAAGCAGATCGGGCTTATGTTGCTCTTATGTTTGGACTGAAGGGGGTTATCCCTCTGAAGACTTCCAGATGGGCCAGAAAACCCAATAAGAAATTGGATTACAGTTATAATCAGATTGATTCTATGGAAAGCGCTCTCAAAAAAGGTGATGTGATATGGGTGGAAGTTCAGGATATTCAGAAGGAAAAAGAATTAGTGTCTTCTTTAGGAGAAAATACCTTTAAAGATCACCTGCTGATTTCTTTGGAGCAGGAGCCTTTGGTGGAGGGAGCTTTAATTTCTTTTGATCAGGATACCAGTGATATTCTGGTTATGGTTGGAGGTTACGACTTTTCAAGATCTCAATTTAACCGAACTTATCAGGCGAAAAGGCAAACAGGTTCTGTTTTTAAGCCTATTGTTTATACGGCGGCTTTGGATAAGGGGTTCCTGCCTAACTCAATTATTGCAGATGAACCTGTGGTTTATGAAGACGAACAGGCGGATTTGTTATTAAAGGCTCAGGCCGATGATGAAGATGAGGAAGAGTTGACAGATATGGAACAAGATGAAAAAAAATGGAAGCCTTCCAATTACTCCATGCAGTTTACCGGGGATATTTTATTTCGAAATTCTTTGATTAAGTCTTTGAATATTCCTACGGTAAAATTAATTGAAAAAATCGGTATCCCATGGGTGGAATTTTATTCCAGAAGATTAGGCGTCACCAGTTCGCTCAATTCAGATTATACTTTGGCTTTGGGTTCAAGTTCGACGACTCTATATGAAATGACAAAAGTGTTTTCTATTTTTGGCAGAGGAGGAAAAAATGTTTTTCCTTCTATGATTCGAAAAGTGACCAACCCTCAAAATCAAGTGATTGTTTCTCATTTGAGTTTGGATCGAAAGTTTCCTTTAGAAGAAATGCAGGAAGAATTTAAAATCAGCTGGGAAGATTACTGGAAGTCCAATGAAGAAGAAAATAATGTCTTTTTTAAAGATCTCCAGCAGGTTATTTCCGAGAGTACATCTTATCTCATTACTTCTTTGCTTCAGGGAGTGATTTCAGAGGGAACGGGTATTAGAGCTAAGAGGATCAATCGTCCTGTTGCTGGTAAAACAGGCACGACAAACGGTTATTACGATGCCTGGTTTATTGGTTATTCTCCGCAAGTTGTTACAGGAGTGTGGGTGGGTTTTGATAATGAAGACAGTTTAGGGCAGTCTGAAACGGGTGCGAGGGCGGCTTTGCCGATATGGTATGAGTTTATGAACACCGTTCATAAGGATCTGAAGCCCCTTGAATTTAAAGTGCCTGAATCTATTGTGTTTGCTCATATAGACAATGAAACGGGATATCTGGCCGGCTCTTCTTCTTCAGATATAGTCAAGCAAGCTTTTTTAGAGGGAACTGAGCCTCGAGAGCAGAAGGAGACTCTTACAGATCATGAGGATCAGGATTTTCTAAGAGAAGATATGGCTTTATGAAAAGTAAAAAGTGTATTGAAATTCGAGGAGCAGAACAAAATAACCTTAAAAAAATTGACGTTGATATTCCTCTTCATACTTTTACAGTGATTTGCGGACCCAGCGGCTCCGGCAAAAGTTCTTTGGCTTTTGAAACTCTTTTTGCTGAAGGACAAAGACGTTATACAGAAACACTTTCCAATTATGCCAGACAGTATATTAAAGAAGCTGTGAAACCTTTAGTGGAAAGTGTAAAAAATGTGCCTCCTCCTATTTTATTAAGTCAAAGAAATAATGTGCGCTCTTCCCGCTCCACTGTGGGCACTCACTCAGAAATTTTGGATCATTTAAGAATTATCTTTTCTAAAGTGGGGGTTGTTCAATGCCCAAAACACAAAGTTCCTTTAAAACAATATTCCAGTTCTCAAGGGGCTTTAGAGATCAGCAGAAAATTTGATAGAGGCTATTTGCTTTTTCCTATAGAAAGAATTTCCAAGAAAAATAGAGAGTTTTTTCGAAGACAAATGATTACAGAAGGGTTTAATAGAATTGCGGTTATAAAAAAAAATAAAATTGATGTTCAAGAATTAAGTCATCTCAAACAGCTTCCCTCTTCTTTATTTTATGTGGTGGTGGACCGCCTGAATTTTTCAGATACTTCTCGTGTGTCTGACTCTTTATCTCAATGTTACAAGGCTTCTCTTCAATACAACCCCCACTTTCATGCAGGACAGGCTCTGCTTTTTGATTTAAAAGGAGTTTCTTTTTTTCTTAATGAAAAACCTTCTTGTCCTGTTTGTCTTTTTGAGTTTCCTTTATTTTCAACTCCGTCTCTTTTTAATTTTAACTCTCCATTAGGGGCTTGTTCTGTCTGCAAAGGGTTTGGAAATAATTTAACTGTGGATATCAATAAAGTGGTGCCGGACCCTCATCTTACTATTGCAGAAGGGTGTGTTCATGTTTTTTCTACACCTGCGGCGGCTTTTGAAAGAAGAAGACTGCATTCCTTCTGTAAAGAAAAAGGTATTGATACACATACTCCCTGGCGTCAGCTCCATAAAAAGCAAAGAGAGGCTATTTTGAAAGGGGATAAAAGTTTTTTTGGAGTTAAAGGTTTTTTTGATTATTTGGAAACTAAAAAATATAAAATGCATGTTCGTGTTTTTCTTTCCAGATATAAGACAGCTGAACTGTGTTCAGAATGTAAGGGGAGCCGTTTAAGAGAAGAGGTCAAATGGGTTTTGTTTCAGGGAAAAAGTATTCATGAGTGGTCGCAGATGACTTTGTTGGATTTACAACAAAACTTAAATTCTTTAAAGTTATCTTCGTCTGAAAAAGCTCTTATTAAAGAACCTTTAAAAGCTCTGATTAGAAAAGTTCAGTTTATTAATGATATTGGCTTGGGGTACTTACAACTGGACCGTCCCATTCGCACTTTGTCGGGAGGAGAGCTTCAAAGGCTGAACTTATCCGGACAGCTGGGTGTTGGGTTTTCTGAAATTCTTTATATTTTGGATGAACCGACTATCGGGCTTCATGCTTATGATTGTCATCGGTTGATGTTAATTATCAAACAATTGAGAACTTTAGGCAATACAGTGGTGGTGATTGAACATGATCCTGAAGTGATTCAAACAGCTGAACATATTATAGAAATGGGACCTCATTCTGGATTTAGAGGTGGAGAGGTGATCTACAATGGCTCTAAAAGTTCTTTTTTTAAAAATAAAAAATCATTAACTGTTCAGGCTTTGTCTTCCAGAAAGATGGGGTCACACAGGGAAATTGATTTGAAGAAATTTAAATATTTTTTAAAACTTAAAGGCTGTCACTTGCACAATTTGAAAAATATTAATGTGCAGATTCCTTTAGGACGCTTGAGTGTTTGTACAGGGGTGAGCGGCTCCGGCAAATCATCTTTAATTACAGATACTTTGTATCGTGTGGTTGACAATACGTTAAAAAAGAAATCAGTTTCATTAAAGGATTATTTTCTAACTCACATTGAAGGATGTGAAAACCTTCAGAGAGTGGTGTTGGTGGATCAATCTCCTGCAGAACAGCACTCCAGAAGTTTAGTTTGTACTTATATTGGGATTTATACTTTTATCAGAGAACTTATGGCGACAGCTTCCAATGCTTATCCAAAATCTTTTAAATCTAGAGATTTTAGTTTGAATGTGGATGGGGGGCGCTGTCCTGAATGTAAAGGATTGGGATATCAGGAAATTGAAATGGTTTTTATGGATCCTGTAAGATTGACTTGTGATATGTGCAAAGGGTTGAGATTTCAATCTTCTGTTTTAGGAGTCCGTTTTAGAAATAAAAACATCCATCAAATTTTACAAATGACTGTTCAGCAGGCCATGGAGTTTTTTACAGCTTATCCTTCTGTTTTTAGTCGTTTATCTATATTAAATAAGGTGGGTTTGGGTTATTTGACACTGGGGCAAAGCCTTTCCACTTTGAGCGGTGGAGAGTCTCAAAGGCTCAAGCTTTCCAGGGAACTGTCTTCTTCAAAAATAGATGGGACTCTTTATATTTTTGATGAACCTTCAACTGGACTTCACTTTAAAGAAGTGGATTTATTAATTCAGGTGTTGAATCAATTGGTGGATCAAAGGGCTACAGTGGTGCTGGTGGAGCATAATTTACAGCTGATTTCTCATTGTGATTATGTTATTGATTTAGGTCCTTTTGCAGGGGAAAAGGGCGGTTGTTTAGTTGAACAAAGTCCTTTGCCAAAATTTATTAAAAGTAAAAAAGGAGTGACTGCCCGTTGTTTGAGAGAATTTTTGAACCTCTAAGAGAATATAAAATTTGGAATTGGTTTAGGCATTGTCCGGTTTGCCGTCAGTCTTTTCCTCCAATGGAATGGCTTTGTGCTCATTGTTTACAAAAGTTAAAGAAAAATTATTTGGAGCCTCAAAACTTAATGCGTATGCAGTCTTCTTTTCGTCATCTTCGTTTAATAGATTGGACGCAGGAAAATGACTCATTTATTCGAGCTGTGTTGATGAGTTTGAAAGGGCCCAGACGTTCCTTATTTTTTCAGGTGTTGGCGCAAGAATTTTTTATGAGAGTTCAATACCTTCCATCTTTAAAAAGGGACCATCCTTTGATTTTAATTCCATGTCCTTCAAGAGATTCTTTAAAAGATCATGGATTCTTTTGGGCGCAGGCTTTAGGTGAACAATTTGGTTTGTCTGTTTATCAGGCTTTGAGTCCTTTGGGCTCTCATGTAAGTCAGAAAACAAAGAAACTCTCTTTAAGGGGGGATAGAAAATTTCTGCTAAAGGAGGATAAACAGAATTTGAAAAATAAAAATCTGATATTTGTGGATGATGTTGTGACATCCGGAGCAACAGCCAAAGCGGCTTATCTGGCTTTTGGAAAACCTGAGTCTTTTATGGTTTGGAGTATTTTTTGGAGAAGGAATTTTAACCAATGCTAAAACTTCTTTTCTGTATTTGTTTACTCTTTCAAACTTTTGCATTTTCTCTTTCAAAAGATTCGGAGAAGCCTAAAAGCAATAAAGATGTTCCTATTCATAAAATTTTATCTGATTATCAAAGAAGGGAGTCTGTCACAATGGAAGTGACAAAAACTCTCACTCAGCCGGTCTTAAAAAGGGAGACTCAATCGCAGGGAACATTTTATTTTGCAAATCAGCTTTGGCGGTTTGAGGTGACCTCTCCTCACCCATCTGTCATTTTTTATGATGGGAAGAGGGTCACTTATTTTGCAAATAATGTTTCGCATCACACTCCAAGCGGGCAAGAGATGATCTTATCGACCTTGTTGGATCCAGAGGCCTTCTATAAAAAATTTACTTATCAAGGGGTGCATCAAAAAGGGAGAACTCAGATTTATTCTTTCAGGGGAAACCCCCCAGCTCCTCAAAAACTCTCTATTCAAGTGGAAAGGGATCGTATATTAAGCCTTCGTATTCACTGGGATTCGGACTTGGGAGAGGAGTTCTATCGTTTTCGTTCTATTCGATTTGATCAAAAACTTGATAAAAAATTATTTCAAGAACCTTAATTCTAGTGATATGGTAGTTGAATAAGTGTATAAGAGAGGACTGTGGAAATCGTGGAAATGGACAATCAGACTTTAAAGCCAAAGAATAAAACTTTCTTTGAAAAGGTGTATGAGTATTTCACTCAGGATATGGCTATCGATTTGGGAACTGCCAACACTTTGGTTTACACCAAATCCAAAGGTATTATTCTTAATGAGCCTTCTGTGGTGGCTGTTCAGAAGAATGAGAATAATCAAAATCGTGTTTTGGCTGTTGGACAGGAGGCCAAACATATGTTGGGTCGTACTCCTGGCTCCATTGTCTCTGTTCGACCTATTAAAGATGGGGTTATTGCTGACTTTGAAATTACTCAAAAGATGCTTAAGTACTTTATAGCCAAGTCGAATAAAAATACTCCGAAACTGATTCGTCCAAGTATTATTATTTGTGTGCCTTATGGCATTACTCAAGTGGAGAAGAAAGCTGTTAAAGAGTCAGCTCTTTCTGCTGGAGCCAGGGATGTGTATTTGATTGAAGAACCTATGGCCGCGGCTATAGGAGCAGGTCTGCCGATTACTGAACCTACAGGGAATATGATTGTGGATATCGGAGGGGGTACAACAGGTATTGCTGTTATTTCTTTGGGCGGCATTGTGGACTGTGAATCTATTAAAGTTGCCGGAGATAAGCTGGATGAAGCCATTATCTCTTATGTTCGAAAAAAGTTTAATTTGCTGATTGGAGAGCGGACAGCGGAAAATATTAAAATTGAATTAGGCACGGCTTATCCTGATACAGCCAAGAGAACTATGGAAATTAAAGGAAGAGATTTAATTAAAGGAACTCCAAAGACCATTGAAATTACCAATCATCAGATTAATGAGGCTTTGACAGATTGTTTGAATGAAATTGTTAATGCTGTGGGAACAGCTCTTGAAAAAACTCCTCCGGAATTGGCGGCGGACATTGTGGACAGCGGCATTGTATTGACGGGAGGAGGAGCCAACCTGGGTAACTTGGATATACTTTTAAGAGAAAGAACAGGGCTTCCTATTACTATTGCTGAGAACCCTCTGTATTGTGTAGTGTTGGGTGCAGGCAAAGCTTTGGATCAAATTGATCTCTTGAAAAGACTTTCCATAAACTAACTTTTTTAAATTTATATGAAAGCTTCATTAGATAAGTTGATGGTTTCTATTGAGCAGGCTCAGCGCGGACTGTCTCATAAAATTGCTGTTTTTGATGCTGATGGGACTTTGTGGCCGGAAGATGTGGGTTTTGGTTTTTTTGAATACCAGGTTAAAAATAATTTATTGCCTTACAAAGATTTTTTTAAAAGTATTGATGAATGTTACAAAGAAAATAAAATAAAAACTTGTTCAATTATACTTCAAAAAAACAAAGGTGTGCTGTTTGATCAGTATCTTTCCTGGTGTCAGAGTTTTTTTAAAACGGATCCGTTAACAATTTTTTCTTTTCAAAAAGAGTTGATCAAGTATTTAAAAAAATTGGATGTGACTGTTTATGTGGTATCAGCTTCCCCTCAGTGGGTGGTTCAGCAGGCTGTTAGACATTATGAATTGCCTGTTGATGTTGTCGTGGGGTTGAAGACAGTTGTAGATGATAAAAGAGTGATTACAGATCAGCTGGTGTATCCTTTGTCGATGGATTCTGGAAAGGTGACAGCTTTTTTAGAAAGATCTAAAAATATTTATCCCTTTTTTGCTTCTGGCAATACTGTTTCTGATTTGGATTTATTGGAGTCTTCCACACATATTAAATGTGTTGTGGCTAAAGCTCAAAAAGAAGAGAGGCAGTATGAATCAGAGCAAGTTCTTCTCTCTATAGCCCGCCAGAAAAATTGGTTTTATTTCTCATAAATAGATCCTTCACGCTTGTACACCCGTCATCTCTGTAAAAAAACGTCATCCCAGTGAAAGAACGTCATTCCTGTATGTAAAAGTCATTCCGGACTTGATCCGGAATCCAGTCGTACCCTGCAAGCCTCACCACCTTACCCCCGCGAAGGGGGGCATGTATGAGATGGGAGAGGGGATAAAGGATCTTGAGAAAGCTGTGTATTGGTATCAGCAATCAGCGGGTCAGGGACATGATCAAGCCCAATCTCAACTAAATCGTCTATTAAATTAATAACTATTGTTATGAAACTTTTTCCGGTTCCTGGTAGAAGAGTTGGTTAATTATTTGAATTCTATGTTCTGCTTTTTCCTTGACTGTCATTTGTTCTAGATTTGGGGCATTAAAAAAATTAGAGATGCTTAATGATCCTGTTATTTTATACTGCAGTAGAAAATATAGTATAGAATCAAAGTGTTGTTTTACAACAGGTGAAGGGAAGCTGGGATATATTATATTTATATTAGGTTCTCCTCTGAAGATGGATTTATATAGAGCTTGTAATATTCTATATTTTAATTTTTGGTCTATATAACTCAATTGATCAACAATCCATTCAAGAATTATATCATACTGCTCAGTCAATTCGCTTCCAGTAAATCCAATCGGAGGAAGTGTGTCTATGAAATCTTCTTTCTCTGCTGTTCTGAAGTCAAACCCAGCGTTATAACGTAAAGTGGTTTTAATCAGCTGTAATTTCACATCTAAAGGGAAATTTGCAACGGGGGCCGCGACACTGTCGTTATTTGTAATCAACCTTAGAGGAGTAAAATGAGGAGAGCAGTTATCGTCATCAGTTGCTAACACAGTGTAAGGAAAACAAAAGCAATAAGTAAAAAAAATGATTATATAAATTTTCATATTTATCTCAAGTTGAAACAAGTGCACTTTAATATAAAATAACTTATTCGTCGATCCCCTTTAAAGAGTTTTATTTTTTATGTAAAATTTACACATACTGTGAGGAATTGGGCTGTTTATTACCATAATTAAAATAAATAAATAGGTGTAAAAATTAAATCATTTCCAGTATGATCAATTTTATATTTCAGGTGTTCAAATATGGAAAATATGTGGGTTTTTGAAGATAAATTTAAAACTGCAAAAATATTTATAACAAATGTGTTTTGTGTTTTTTTATTATTTTTTTCGGTTGCTGTTTATAGTCAGCCCAGTGTTACAGAGGCTTCTTCAAATCATACACAACCGCAAGCAAGTTTGTCCGTATCGAATGAGGATAAGAAAATACCTCACATAAAAAATACAAACATTCATGAGCATGTTAAGAGTTCTGTATGGAAAATGAATGTTATAGATAGAGCAAATGTGAGAAAAGGGGTGGGGTCAGGGTTTTTTATATCTCCTAATTTATTTGTTACTAATTTTCATGTTTTGGGAGCTATTAAACATGACAATTTAGATCATATCAATTTGTCAAAAGATGACAATGACAAAACTCTCAGCATCAAAAGGATCGTATCTTTATCTGCTGTGTATGATTTAGCTCTCTTTGAAGTAGAGTCGGAGGTTGATTCTTTTTTGCAAATTAGAGAACATTCGCTTGATGAAACTGAAAATATTTTTGTTACCGGTTATCGACAAAGAAGCCTTCATACAATGAAAGCAACAGACAACCATATTTTTTATGATGAAAATATATATAATTTTAGTGTTAATTATTATGATGGTCTTTCTGGGTTCAGTGGAGGTCCTGTTGTTGATGAGCAAGGTCAGGTTGTAGGTATTGTATTTGCTGGTTTGGATAACTATATTTTCTCAATAAACTTAATGCAGTTACAGACTTTTATTAAAGAAGGTGTAGTGTTGAATTGTATAGATTTTGTATGTATAGAACAAGAAATAGAACGTCTTGAAGTAAAGGCAAAACAAGGAGTTTCCTCTGCACAATTTAGTCTTGCAATGGTATATAAAGCAGGAGTAGGGGGGATAGAGGAAAATCTGGAACAGGCCTTTTATTGGTATAAACAATCTGCCAAACAAGGGCATACTCAAGCTCAATACAATTTAGCCAGTATGTATCGGGACGGAATAGGTGTGGATCAGGATCTTAAAAAAGCTTTTGATTTGTATCATCAAATTGCGAATCAAGGGTACATTCATGCTCAATTTAATTTATCTATTATGTATAGAGCAGGAAAGGGAGTGGAACCAGATGTTGAACAAGCTTTCTATTGGTATGAGCAGGCCGCTGAACAAGGGCATGCTTATGCTCAATTCTTATTAGCTAATGCATATGAATTTGGAGAAGGAGTGGAGCGAGATCTTGAAACAGCTTTTTACTGGTATGAACAATCTGCTAAACAAGGGTATGCGGATGCTCAGTTTCATTTAGCTGTCATTTACGGAACTGGTGAATTGGTAAAAGAAAATTTGGAACAGGCACTGTATTGGTATGAGCAGGCGGCAGAGCAAGGACATGATCAAGCTCAATTTATAATTGCTTTTATGTACGAATCTGGAATAGGGGTAGAAGCAAATTTAGAGCGGGCTTTTTACTGGTATAATCAATCTGCCGAACACGGATATATGGAGGCTCAATTTCATTTAGCCATAATGTATGAATCAGGAATAGGAGTGAAAGCAAATTCTGAGCAGGCACTCTATTGGTATAAACAGGCCGCTGAACAAGGACATACTCAGGCTCAATTGGCATTAGATCGTCTCTTGACGTCGTAACAGTATTCCACTGCTAATGTACTCTAAATATTTGTTTTTCATGTAAAGTTTACACTCTATCTTTATTATATGGACTGCATCATGTAATATTCAAACAAATTGATTAAGATCACAGCAAAGGTTTTTTAAAAATTGAAAAGTGTAAATATTTTTAAGACAAATTTTCAAACTGTCAAAACTTCAATAAGACATATCTGTTTTATTTTCTTAATACTTGTGCCTGTAATTTCCTACGCTGTTTTGAACTCTACCAGTACAAGTGATAGAGCTGTAATGGCTTTACCTTCGTCAAGTTTAGCAGGTGACTCTGTTCAGCCTTCGGAATTTTTGAAAGATGATCTTATAACTTGTCCGGGTATGTTTTGCGTTGATGGGGGTATGGCAAATATAAACAGTATAGAAGGTATTAAACCTTTAGCAGAAATAGGGTTTCCTGGTGCTCAATTTGTACTGGCGAATATGTATTATGTTGGAGAGGGAGTGGATCAGGATTTTGAACAAGCACTTTACTGGTATGAACAATCTGCTAAGCAAGGGGATATTAGGTCTCAAGTGGTTCTTGCGAATATGTATTATGTTGGAGAGGGAGTGGAAGAAAATTTTAAAAAGGCACTTTACTGGTATGAAAAAGCGGCTGTGGCGGGGCATGCTGAAAGTCAGTTTAACTTAGCTGGTTTGTATTTTTTGGGAAATGGAACAGATCAGGATTTTGAACAAGCACTTTACTGGTATGAACAAGCGGCTTTGCAGGACAATTCTATGGGTCAAAACAATCTAGCCAATATGTATCAGCACGGAGTAGGAGTGGAGCAAGATTTTGAGCAGGCTGTTCACTGGTATAGGAAATCAGCTCTACAAGGTTATCCTCAGGCCCAATTTAGTTTAGCTGGTATGTATGATGAGGGCACGGGAGTGGATCAGGATTTTGAACAAGCTCTCTATTGGTATAAACAAGCCGCTGAACAAGGACATATGGAAGCTCAATACAAGGCAGCTGCTATGTATGGTCAGGGAAAAGAAGTGGAACAAGATTTTGAACAGGCTTTTTACTGGAATAAGAAGTCTGCCGAACAAGGATTTGCACAAGCTCAATTTAGTCTAGCTGGTCTGTATGCTCAAGGGAAAGGTGTAGAGCAAAATCTTGAGCAGGTTTTCTATTGGGTTCAACTGTCAGCTCGTCAGGGATTTGCTCTAGCTCAACATCAATTAGCTGTTATGTATTACAAAGGAGATGGAGTGGAACGAGATTTTAAAAAGGCTTTCTTGTTGTTTCAACAAGCGGCTAAAAAAGGTTACCATAATTCTCAATTTCATTTAGCTAGTATGTATGCTCAAGGAATTGGAGTGAGTCGAGATCTTTCCTATGCTATTTACTGGTATCAGCAAGCGGCAGAACGTGGACATGTTCGCTCCCAACTTGAACTGAATCGCCTTTTGTATCATCGGTAACAATTTTTTTTTACTGATTTATTCTTTTTAAAACTTTTTGTAAAAGAGAAGAGGGGTTAACTTTTTGAATCTCGTTAACGGCATACCACTTTGAAGGAACCTTTGAGCTTTGTTTTTCACTTAAGCAAATAAAAATATCATGATGAGTAATAGAGTGTTTGAGAGCATATTTTTGAGGGGGGGTTTTCTTTTTGTGGATAGAGCCCGGGAAAAGCCATGAGTTTTTCAAAAAAGGGCAGGAATGTTTTTGAGTTAAAAGAACTTTATTATTTTTAAACATCACCTGTGGCTTCCAAATCCAGATTTCTTTATTTTTTCGAGGTCTTTTGAGGGGCAGGGTATGGATTTTATTTAATTTATTAGCCTGGCAGGTTTTACTTATAGGGCATTGATTGCATGAAGGAGACTTGGGTGTGCAGATAGTGGCTCCAAGCTCCATAAGAGCCTGGTTCATATCTCCTATAGGAAGATTCTTACTCCAGCTTTGAGCAATTTGTTCAAGTTTTTTTGTATTTTTCCACCAAAGAATTTTTAAATTTTCATGACGGCAAAGAACACGAATCACATTTCCGTCAACGACACTGACAAACTCACCAAAGGCAATGGAGCTGACAGCTTTGGATGTGTAAGGTCCAAACCCAGGGTATTTTTTTAATTGATCTGCTGTTTTTGGTATTCTTTTTTCTTTAAAAAACATTTGAGCGGATTTATGCAGATTTTTCACTCTGGAGTAATAACCCAAACCGGCCCAATAAGGCAGTACCTCCTCCAGAGGGCTTTTTGCCAGAGATTTTAAATCAGGAAATTTTTTAATAAATTTTTTGTAATAAGGGATCACAGCCTGCACTGTAGTTTGTTGAAGCATCACTTCTGAGACCCACACATGGTAAGGATTGGTGTTTTTTCTCCAAGGAAGATCCCTTTTATTTTTTTGATACCAATTGAAAATTTTTTGGCCTGTTTTCATCTCCTCATAAAATTTACATAATTCACAGAGTGAAACAACATATTTCTCTTTACAGACGCTGTGCTGTCCTCCAATGTACAAGTGTATAGTACAGTGACTTATGCTGGAGTCTCTTATTGTGCCTGATGAGGGTCTTTTTCATCTCCTTATTATTATGATCTTTTTTTTGTTTGAGCATGAGATGGACTGAGAAAGAAGAATATCAAAATAAGACAGTATTTCATTGCTTCATTACATGTAGAATAGAAAAATAAAGTCCACCTGACACAGGTCCAGAAAGATTTGAAGTCAGTGAATTTTCATTTTTTTGTTTTCTTTGAGTTTTTGTTTGAAATTTGAAGTTTTTTTCTGCTTGCAGTTTTTTGGTTTTTATTATTCAGTGTATTTAGATGAAATTCGTACTGCTTATTTTCTTATTTGCTTTTTTTGCTTATTCAGCAGAAGAGTCTAGTTCTGAAAACTCAGAAGAAAGAGTGATGTTTACAGTAGAGGATACTCCTAAAGAGTTCTTCGACGTCGAAGATACAAAAAAACCAGATGTTGAAACAGCTGTAGTTTCTTCTGAATCTTCTGAAACCCCGAAGTCTGTTGAAGAAGAAGCTCCTTCTGTATTGCCTGAAGAAATTCTTGTTTCTTCTGAAGCCCCCAAACCTGAAGAAGAGTCAGCTGTTGTAGAAGAAACTCCTTTAGCAGAAGAAGAGTTAGCGGATGCAGATCCGGAAAAAGAAGAGGATTTTATTGAACCGGAAATTAAAACAGAAAGTGCTGATGAAATAGCAATATCTCAAGTAGAAGAATCTGTTTCAGCTGAAACAACACAAAAAGAGATATTAGATTGGAAGCTTCCTAAGCCTAAAGTGGATGTTTTGATAGTCATTGATAATTCAGGTTCTATGAAATTTATTTTAAGAGGTATTGGCAGGAAAATGCAGACTTTTAAAGAGGTTTTGGATCTTTTTGTTGATCATCAGATTGGCTTTTTAAGTGCCAGGGTCAATCCCAACCAGGATAAACGTTTAATGGCTTTGGAATACAGAGGACGCATTTTTACACAGCAAACATTTCTGAATCCGGAGACAGACACTCAGGTGTTGATAGATACTTTGGTGCGCGGAAAAGGAGATAAGTGCGACAAGCCTCCTTACTGCGGTGGAAGAAGCGAACGGCCTTTAGGAGCTTTGGAGGCCTACTTTTTTTCTGATCATGTAGATCATTTTATTAGGGAAGAGAGTGAAGGGTTGGCTGTTGTTTTAATCACAGATAATGAAGAAAATCAAAAATCTAGGGTTGAGCCGGCGACTAAAGTAGAAGATGTTTTGAGTATTTTTGATCAGAGGTATCCGGACAGAAATTTTAAGGCTTACACACTCACTATTTTAGATACAGAATGTCAGACTGAAATTAGAAATAAGCAATTGTTCTTCAGAGAAGGAAACTTTGCTCCAGGTATTGTTGCATTAGCAAACTGGACAGAAGGGAGAAGCTTTAGTTTATGTCTTCCGTCTTATCAGGAAGTGGCGGAACAAATCGTCAGTGATTTTTCCTTCAATGAATAATGCCTGTAGTTTTTCTCACTTGTTGCATGAACTCTTTAGCTTTTATTCGAGCTTTTACAGCTCCTTCATTTAAAATCTGATCCAATTTTTTCTTATTTGACAAAAATTCCTGATACGTCTCTTTTTGTGTTTGAAACTTTTTTTCCAGTAGTTCAAATAATTCCAGTTTAACTTCACCCCAGCTACAGCCCTTCTTGAGTTTATGTTCTAAGTCTTGGATTTGTTGAGCGTCAGCAAATTCCTTGTAGATCTGAAAAACAATAGAGGCTTGAGGGTCTTTTGGAGCTGTTGGGGGCAAAGAGTCTGTTTTAATTTTCATAATCTTTTTTTTCAGTTCTTCGGAGGAACAAAAAAGAGGAATGTGGTTATTGTAGCTTTTGCTCATTTTTCTTCCGTCTATGCCCGGCAAAGAAGTTTGTTCTTCTTTTAAAGGTTCCGGAGGAACCATTAAAGAAGTTTTAAAAGTGTGGTTAAATTTACCTGCCAGATCACGAGTAATTTCCAAATGTTGAAGCTGATCAGAGCCCACCGGAACAAAATCAGACTGAAACAAAAGGATATCCGCCGCCATTAAAATAGGATAATTGAAAACACCCATTTGAATTTGAAAGTCTTCTTTTTTTTCTTGAATATGGGCTTTATAGGAATGAGAGCGATTTAAAAGTCCTTTTGGGGTCAGGCAGGATAAAACCCAATACAGTTCAAACAGTTCAGGAATATCTGATTGTTTATAAATAATGGTTTTATTTGGATCTGTTCCGCAGGCCAGCCAGGCTGAAGTCACTTCATAAACATTTTGTTTAAATTCTTGGGGGTCGGGGAGAGTTGTTAAGGCATGGTAGTCCGCTATAAACAGATAGCTTTGACCTTTTAAATTTTGAATTTTTTCTAAAGCAGGTTGAATGGCCCCTATGTAATTTCCAAGGTGGGGAACTCCAGTGGGCTTGATTCCAGTTAAAAGTGTTGAGTGGTTCACAATATTCTCTTTAAATTTTTAAAGATTAGCGACGTTTTAAACCGCCATAAATATCATCTTTTAGGCTTCTGTGGGATTCTTCCTGTTTTTGCTGGAAAACTCTTCGTCTTGCAACAGCTTTGCCCTGTTTTTCTCTAATAAAGTCAATAATAGTTTGAGCGTAGGTATTTGAGCAAATGCTGGCTGTCAGCCCTCCGGTAAGTCTTGCAAGCTGTGGAATATTGGAAGAAGCTTTTCCGTCTGTACAATTGGAGTCTGTTGATCTCACGACAAAAGTGATGGCATGCCATGTTTTGTCTGAAAAATCCTCTTGTAGCTGGTCTTGAATATATGTAGGAGCAAAAGGCTCTTTTGGTTTTGTTTCCGAAGGTCTCTCGTCTTGATTGCTTATAATGATCACCACAAGGTCTGCATCATTTCTTAAAAGTTCATATCTGGAGGCAACATTTAGAAAGCCGCTTAAAGCTTTTAAAGGGCGATTTTCTTTATCTTTGTAGCAGAAAGGAGGCATATCACAATTTCGCCTTTTTGGATGGCTTATGGTGTCTATAAACACTTCTGAAATATAAGCTTTAGGATCTCTGGCATTGTCAGCACTCAAAACCTCATTATCTAAATATAAGAATGGAATAATAGTGCCTCGGTGTTCTAGTTCGTGCAGTTTACCATTATACAAAGGCTCGTCTTTATCTGTCTCTCCAGAGGTTGTATAAATACGCCAGTTAATGTTTTCTTGATCAAGCTTTTCAATAAAAGTTCCAAGTTTTTTTTGAATGACAGACTCTTCAATATAGTCTTGATTGGAGCGAGAGGCGTCTAAAATAAATAAGAAATCAATTTTGTTAGATAAATTTCTTTGGTCATCTGAAGGATGTATTGTTATGACCTCTCTTGTTTCTTCTGAATCGGGATGGATTTCTTCGTCATCATCTGAGCGGAAGCCTTGACCGCCAGAGTCGTCTGTATTTCCCAGGTCTTCGTTTCCTCTATTTCGATTTCCCCTGCCATCAGGGCCTCCTCTTCTTGATAGCCGATCTTGTCTATCCAGACGATTGTCGTCCCTTAGGTCATCATCGCCTCCAGACATACCTCCACATCCTTCCAGGACAAGAAAAACAGCCAGGCATAAACAGGAAAGAACAGCAGAGATTCTTAGAATATTTCGAAATAAATACATAAATTAAAGATAAGTCATATAGTGATTTGAAAACAAGCCTTGGACTGGTTTTCAGGACTATTCTTATCTTTGTTGTTTCCTTATGGCGTGCTGAATGCTCTCATTTTTATTTGGTGCAATGTGCTATGTTTAGATGGGTTCTATTGAATAATGTTAGATTCTCTTAGCATTTGTTTGGGGTCAGTATGAAAATAGCTCTTTATTCTTTTTTACTTATTTTTAGTGTGGCTCTTTTTTATTCTTTTTCCTTTCATTGGACTCGTGTTAATGAAATTTCTTTTTCCGCTCAGGATTTATGGCTGAAAGAAGAAGAAAAATTAAAATTAATTGATGAGCTGAAAGAGCAAACACGCCCTCTTTTAAACAGTTGGTTTTGGCAATTATCTATTCAAAAACTTCATCAAATAGTACAAAAGCATCCTAAAGTGGAAGAGGTCAAAGTACGCCGCTCTTGGCCTAATCGTTTTTTTGTAATGTTGTCATCCAGTGAGCCTGTGCTTTTGCTGATGGGCCATAAAGTTTTTTATCCAGTCACGGATGAGGGGAAGTTGCTTAGCCCTTTGGCCAGCTCAAATATCCCTAATTTACCTATATTGAGGGGGGATATTTTTCGCACAAAAGAGGATTTAAGAAAAAAAGTTGTTCAGTTGTTTCAGTACCTTCCGGAAGAAGGGCTTTTTTCTCAAAAAAATATTTCTGAAATTAAGTATTCGACTAAAGACTCGAATTTTCATTTATATCTTGTACACTCCGGATCCGTTGTACGTGTGGGAGAAAGTTTATCTGAATTTCGCCCGGACCGTGTGGAAAAAGTGCTAACATATCTGGAACAGAAGAAAATTAATTGGCGCGTTATAGACGCCAGATATTCTCAGAAAGTCGTAGTGAGTCTAGTTAAAGGTATTTAGTCTTTTCTTCAGCTGAAGATTTTGTGATTATATTTAAGAGGTCCCTTGGAGTTTTAAAAGCTTAGGCGGCCCATGTATATACACCGTATGTGAAGGCTTAGGATGAGTTTGAAGCAATTTAACATGGATGATCGTAAAATCATTACGGGTTTGGACTTGGGAGCAAACTCTGTCAAATGCGTGATGGGAGTTATCGGCGAAGCTGTAGAGGTGATCGGTTCTGCTGAAGTTGAACACCAAGGTATACAAAATCAACAAATTGTTGACACTCGAAATGTGGCGGAAGCTATTCGAAAAGTTTGTCAGGAAGTTGAAATTGTTTCTGAAAATTCAATTACAAATTTATGGGTGTCTTTGGGCAATTCGTTTCGAATGTTTTCTTCAGAAGGCATGTCTATTATTACCGGAGGAGGGGTGACTCAGAAACATATTCTGCAGTCTATTGCCACAGCCCGTGCAGTTCCTCTGCCTGAAAGACAAGAGGTTGTGCATATTTTACCCAGCTACTTTAAGGTGGATCGAAAAGATCATGTTTTTAATCCTATTGGCCTTTCCGGACTGCGATTGGAAACATCTGTGTTGTTAGTCACCTGTGACACTTCTTCTATTCAGGATTTAAGACGTTGCTTGAATGAGTCCGGGCGGACGGTGAGAGGTTTTGTGGTTCAGGCTTTAGCATCCGGGTTGGCGGTGGCCTCTGAAGAAGATAAAAACCAGGGTGTTTGTGTTATTGATATTGGAAAAAATTATTCTCAGCTTTCTGTCTTTTTAAGAGGCAGAGTGGTTTATATGTCGCAAGTCCCTTTTGGCGGCGATGATATTACAGGAGAGCTGGTCAATCGCTTAAAAGTTTCACCTGCGCTTGCTGAAAATTTAAAAATTCAGTATGGCTTGCCCTTAGCTGGAGACTTTTCAAAGACAATTAATTTAAGTGAAGATTTTTCCATCAAGGGGCAGGAATTGTACTCTGCTTTAGCTCAATCTCTATCTCACTGTTTTTATCATATTAAAGAAGAGTTGAAGGAAAAGAAATTACTCGATCAAATCTATAGCGGCATTATTTTAACAGGCGGAGGCAGTTTGCTGAAAAATATTGTTGCCTGGGCCAGAGAATATTTTGAAAAACCTGTTCATCAGGGGAAAAACTCCTCTTCTTTTGGAGATCGTTTGAAATACAGTACGGCTTTAGGTCTTATTCAATATGCTAAAGATGATCGATTGGATTTTAGAACAAAACCAAAAACATTAACTTTTACCAATTGGTTTAAAGATTTGATTCCATAATTAAAAAGAGGGAAAGATGTTTGAAATTGTAAATGAAAATATTAAACGTGAAGGGGCCCGTATTAAAGTCATTGGTGTGGGGGGTGCCGGAGGCAATGCTGTTCAGACGATGATTGCCTCTAAATTGTCCGGCGTTGATTTTATTGCCGCGAATACGGATATGCAGGCTTTGGAAAAAAATAAATCAGAGATGAAAATTCAGCTGGGTGAAAAACTCACGCGTGGATTAGGTGCTGGCGCCAATCCGGATATAGGAAGGCAGGCGGCTATTGAATCTTGTGAAATTGTCGCAGAAGCTTTGGAAAATGTGGATATGGTGTTTATCACAGCAGGCATGGGAGGGGGCACAGGTACAGGGGCCGCCTCTGTTATTGCAGATATTGCCAGACAACAAGGGGTGTTGACTGTTGGAGTGGTGACTCGTCCTTTTTCATTTGAAGGGCGCAAGAGATCTTTGCACGCTGAACTTGGAATTTCAGCTTTGAGAGAAAAAGTGGATACCTTAATTGTTATTCCAAACGATAAACTTCTTACAGTTTCAGACCGTGAAACACCTATTTTAAACACTTTCAGAAAAGTGGATGAAGTATTACTGCAGGCTGTTCAGGGAATTTCTGATTTAATTAACGTGCATGGTTTAATTAATTTGGATTTTGCAGATATTCGCACTGTTATGTTTGAAAAAGGTGTGGCTATTATGGGTGTCGGTTCAGCCCAAGGGGAAGATCGTGTCGTCAATGCTGTCAAACAGGCTATTTCCTCTCCCTTGCTTGATGACATTTCTGTCAGCGGTGCAAAAGGGGTTATTATCAATGTGACAGGAGATAAAGAGCTTTCTTTAACAGAAGTGAATGAAGCTTCAAGTATCGTAACACAAATGGCTCATCCGGATGCTGAAATTATTTTCGGAGCTGTGATCAATGAGAATGGAGATAAGACCCAAGGGGTTCGAGTCACTGTTATTGCAACAGGCTTCGATGGTACAGAAAAACAAACTTCTAAATCTGATTCATCTTTAAAAAATACAGTCGAAACTAAAAAACCTGCTCCTGCTGAAGAAAAAAATAAAGTTCTTCCCAGAGATCGATTGTTGGAAAAAGCTAAAAGCTACAGAGCAGGTCAAAATCTGCCTCAAATGGAAATGCAGGAAAAGCCTCAATTCAGTATGGATTTGGCCAGTGAGAATTCAGAGAAAGAAAAATCTTCTCCATTTTCCTCCACGAAAGGTTTAATCAGCAAGTCTATATCCTTTTTTAAAGATGATGAATAATTTGAGAATATACCAGTGAGTGAAGTTAAAAATGAAACAGGCTATTTTTATGGTGAACATAAAAGGAAGCTCTTTTATCAATCATGGAAAATCAAGGATCCTCAGGGTATTGCTTTTATCACTCACGGTCTTTCTGAAAATACAGATCGATATGACCGTTTAGCCCTTCAGCTGAATAAAGATAAATGGAATGTTTATGCCTGGGATTTAAGGGGGCATGGGCGCTCAAGCGGCATTAGAGGGTACATTAGAAAGTTCAGGCTGTATGAAAGAGATTTGGTTCGTTTTTTGGATTTTGTATTAACTCGTGAGCAAAAACTACCTTTTATTTTATTTGGACATTCTCTTGGGGCTTTAATTATTGCCAGAGGGTTGTTGCATGAGGAGGATATTATTTCTTCAGCAAATGGAATTTGTCTTGCGGCTCCGGCTTTTGGATTGAGCATTAATTTATCTCTTTTTAAATTAACAATGAGTTATTTGACCAATACTGTTTTTCCCTGGTGGGCTTATTACAATAAAATTTTATCTGTTCATTTAAGCCGCGACCCTTATTTTTTAAATTTAATTGAACATGATCGATTTCGTCATAATAGAGCTTCTCCGGAAGTTTATTTGACTGTTTTTAAAAATCCAAAAATTTTATGTGTTCCTCAAAAGATAAACACCCGTCTCTTGATACAGCTGGCTGGAAATGATGTGATTGTGGATAATCGGGTAGCCAAACATTATTTTGAGTGTGTAAAAAGTTCACGCCCTAAGAAATTAATTTCCTATTCAGCAAGTCTGCATCAAATGTATGAAGATTTTGGCAATGAAAGAATCACTGAAGATTTCAAATTATTTATGCGCCCTATACTTCTGGGTGAATCTTAATTGATAGGGTTCATGGTAATAGATTGTATTTTTTTAATTAAAAAGGTTTATGTGGCTCGCGATAAATTCCGATTGTTATTAAAGTAGTCTGGGAGGGAAACATGAATAAATCATTGATTTTAATTATAAGTGCTTTGATTTTTATCCCTGTTGTTGGTTATACACATGGTACATCAAATTCTGAACACCACCACCACCTTACATGTGATAAAGCTACAGAAAACTCTGGTTTAGAATTATACGAAGCTTTGGATAGAGCTCGTGAATCTTTTCCAGAGTATACGTCTTATCTTCAAGCTAAACGTGCTGTGACTGACTCTTTTGCGGCATTTCACGATCTTTCTGATGCTTTACCAGAATATACTGCTAATCGAAAAACCTATGATGTTTATTACAACGCTCGCTCTGCTTATGAACGAGCTCAGAGAGTTTTACCAGAATATACAGCTTATATAGAAGCTCGCAATGCTTATGATACAGCCAGAAATGCTAAAAAAGGTGATCATGAAGCTTATAGACCAGCACAGATAGTAGCTTATCTTGAAGCTCGTACTGCTCTTAAAGAAGCTGGAAAATCATTACCGGAATATACCGTCTATTCGGAAGCTAAAAATAATTATGATAAAGCCCGGGCTGCTTATACAGAAACTCGTGAAGCTTTGCCTGAGTACACAGCTTATATAGAAGCCTATGAAGCTGAAGAAAAAGCGGATAAGGCTTTAGAAGAAGTTTCCAAGCCATTACCTGAGTGGACAGCACTTATGTCTTTTTTTAAAGAAGCAGGTGACGATTGTAAGAGAAGTATTCAGATAGAATATGGGTATAGAATACGTTCAAAAAGCAAGCGATTAAGTCAACCAAGTCAGTCAGAATCATCTGTCAATCGAAACTCTCAGGAAAGACGTTCTGGAAGCAGTAAAGGCGTTCGATAGTTTTTTACTTTTTAGATGGCATAAAAAAGTATTTAGAATCACTGAAGATTTCAAATTATTTATGCGCCCTATACTTCTGGGTGAATCTTAATTGACATCTATGTTCAGATCATAATAAGTTACGTCCTTTCCAATTAAAGTGAACTGCTTTATTGGGAATTTTCAAAGAAAGTGAAAGATATATATATGTATCGAGTGCTTTTTATTTTGTTTATTGTTCCATTCTCTTTTGCTCTTCAAAAAGATTGTCCGGATGTTTTTTCTTTAGATGAATACATGAGTTATGAAGAAGCTAAGTCTTATGTGCAGACAGTTGTTCACCCACACTGCAAGAAAGATTTTTATGAATGGCTGTTCAGTGATGAAAGACCGAATGATTTTCCAAAGCATCCGAGTAAAGCATATAGAGATGAGTGGGAGGGTATTGATAAGTTTTTGAATATTCAAAAAGACGATCATTTACGTGAAACATCGGAAGAACAAAAACTGAGACTTGCCATAGAAAGGCCGCATGGGCAAAGTCCGCTTAATAATGTTATGGCATTTCATTCACCCAGTGCAAAAGGAAATGAACAAAAAAGAGCAACTGGAACATCAAAGCCAAAACCTCATTCAAAGGCATCAAAGAAAAAACCAGAAAAGAACCCTGTAGTTAGAAAGACAAATTATATGCCTTTTAGAGAAGCCAGGGAGCAAGTAAGACAACAGGGATTTACTAGTAGAAATCAATATAAAAGGTGGGTGAGAGAAGAGAGAGTTGGGCTGGGTAATTTACCGATAAATCCTGATGTGGTGTACGCAGATGAATGGGAGGGCTGGGAAAATTATTTGGGGATTAAAGAGGATATGACTTTTGAGGAGGCGCGTGAACACATTAAGCCATTTAACCTAAGCACTAGTACAGAATTTAGTAAGTGGTCTTCTTCAGGGAAGAGGCCGTCGAATTTTCCATCAACTCCAAAACTAAAATATTATAAAGAGGGCTGGATAAACTGGAAACATTTTTTAGGTGCTGAAGATTAAACTTTTATTCTTGTTAATGATTGAAATGAAGTTTTAATCCTGCTTTGCCGAATAAAGGATGTTTGCCAATGAGTCGAGTGCGCTTTTTTGTATTTTTCTGTAAAGCCCTCTCAAAAAATAAGTAAGCCAGTCCGGTAGATAGAGTGACTCCCCACCTAGGAGTAAACCAAAGAGTATTGGAAATATCCACTGAGCCGTAGATCAAAAATAAGATGTGATCAATATTTTGAGATACTTTTGACATATCCACTTCTTTATATTTTTTATATCTGACCAGAGCTGTTTCAAGAGGTGAAATAGACCCAAGGCGAACAGGGGTAAAAGACCCTGTTTGATCGGATTGGATAATATGAAAAGATCTACTTGAAGAATGTTGATGTATTTTTGCATTCAATGCTATTTCATAGCTTTGATAAGGTTTAAAACTGTAAACAGAAGCAATATAACTAAATTGGTTGTGCCATTCATTGGGGGTGGATCCTCCGCCAAAAAGTAAAGATACAGCATATCCTGAGCTGTTGGCTATTTGATATTTGCCTTCTAAGCCAATAGCTCCTTTTGTGTGAATAACGGGGATTTCTATAAATACACCCAAGTCAAAGTTATTGAAGATTCCTCTTGTATATCCTACTGCAAAATAAGGGAAGGGGATTTCGCTGTGGTCTTTATTTGGATCTTTGTTTGTCAGTACATCAAGCACTCCGCTTGAAAGCTCCCACTCGTTGTTGCCTTTGCCGAGGGTGCGGGCTGTATGAGGCTCTGCAAGACGTGTAGAGACACAGCCTAGAAACTGAAATGTACAAAGGATTAAAAATAATATTTTAAATATGGACACAACTCAATTGTATTAGTAAGAACACTCTCTGTCCAGGGAGTTTACCGGCCGGGAGCCGCAGTCTATCGGGCCTTCAAATAAATTGTTTCGAAGATTAACAACTTTTAAATATCTGAAATTGGAAAGAAAGCCTGGAGGAAGATTTCTAATTGCATTATCTGAAAGATTAATATCTTCCAATAAAATCATATGTGCAATCAATGTATCAGGCAGAATTTCAATTTTGTTGTTTTCTAAGTATAAATTTTTTAAATTGTTAAGGCCTGCAAAAGCCTGTGGGTCCAAGTGATTGATCTTATTTTTTGCAAAGTTTAACTCTTCAAGGTTCGTTAATTCCGCAAACCAGCCCGGGCCTATATGAGAGATATTATTCTCTGAAAGATTCAATTCTTTTAATGACGGCAGATCTGAAAAATCACCTGCTTTTATTCCAGGGATGGATTTTTCTGATAGGTCCAGCTCTTCTATATGTTTTAAACTGTCAGCATTCAATTCTTCACATGAAAGATTTGTCCATATATATCTTCTCCACATAGGTGTTGCTTTAAATTCCAATGCGTCTCGTACAGCCGGTGTTCTGTCACAAACCGGAACAGATAGGGCTCCCGGAAATTCAATAGGAACATTAATAGTATTTCTTGGAGAAGAGGGTACAGCGGGGGGAGGAGGATTTGTTCCAGGGGCTTGTGTATCATCTTGATTTGATCCCGGAGGGCCTATTCTATCATGCTCACCTCCTTTTGGCCTTTCTTGCTGGGGAGCCTTGCAGGAGAGAGTTAAGAAAAATAAAAATAGTAATAATTTCAAAAGTGTGCTCTTTTAAAAGTCTAACATGTAGTGTTCAGGGTTAACGGCTTTATTGGAAATACGAACTTCATAATGAAGATGGGGCCCTGTTGAGCGTCCTGTGTTGCCCACAGTTGCAATGGAATCTCCTCTTGTGACTGTCTGGGACTTTTTTACGAAGACTTGATCCAGGTGTGCATATAAAGTTTTTAAATCATAACCGTGGTTGATAATAATATAATTACCCATTCCTGCATCGTAACCTACAGCCAGAACCACTCCATTTCCTGGAGCCATCACTTTTTCACCTCTTCTGGCCGCAATATCCAAGCCTCTATGAAAGTGAGGGTTATCAGAAAACCCCACGTGTAAAATAGGGTGTTCTCTGTAGCCAAACTGTGAAGTGACCCATCCGCGTTGTACAGGGCTTACTGTCGGAGTAAAAGCCAGAAGATGATTGACTTCTTCCAAGGCTCCTATGGTTTCCCAAATTTGTTTTTGTAAAAGGTGAGTGTGCCTTTGCAGTTGATCCAAGTGATTTTCAAAATTTTTATTATTCTCTAAAAGACTTTTTTTTTTGTCTGTGGAGTAAGGGGGAGTGGTTTCCACTGAATCTGTTGAAAAGCTGTTGTTATTAAAAGTATCTGACAATACTCTGTAAGGCAGAGGTCCTATAGCTCCAGCCCCTTGCCGGGCAATAGTTTTCAGTTTCATCGAAAAATCTTCCACTCGCTGTAATTGAATTTCTAATTGTTCTGTTTTGTTAGAAATCACTTTGACATGACGGTTGAGCTCTCCATTTTCTGCACGAAGCTTTTTCAATTCGGCTTGTTTAAAAACAGCCATGGAGTAATCCAAAGTGCCCACAGCAAAAAGCAGAAGAAGAACTAAAGCTCCTCCGAGTGCAATCTTCAATTGACGAGTGGACAAAGAAAGAGAGCGCATGGAGCCTGCTTGAGAATTATCCGTAATGAAAATAGAGTATTTCTTCATATTTGAGTCCCTATACTTATGAAATAAGCCAGAATACCCATATTTTCAACAAGAAATAATTTTGACCGCGATAACAGCCACATTGTCGTATCCTCCCGCAGATAGGGCTTTATTTATGCATTTTTGCGGTATATTTTTTAATTCTTCAGACTGGAATACATCTAAAATAACCTGATCTGAAATCATGCCATGCAGACCATCTGAACAAAGCAGATAAATATCTCCAGCGGTGGTGTCCCGAGTAAAAATATCAACCTGCAGATTTTCTCTAAAACCTACACTATTGGTAAGTAAATTTCGACTTGCGGCAATATTTTCCTGAATATCAAAACCTTTTTTTGAAGCTTCTGTAAATATGGCATGGTCATCAGTTAACTGCCAGAGCTGGGAGTTTCGATAAAGATACACTCTGGAGTCGCCGACATTGCCAATAAAAACCTGTTTATCTTGAACCCAAATCATAACCAAAGTGGTGCCCATTCCTTTTAAACTGGTGTACATCTGGCCTTGATTAAAAATATCCTGGTTTGCTTTTTTGAAAGCTTTCTTAATGAGGGAAGGTGGGTTCGTTCTGAAGGAACCGCTCATGTTTTCTATAATAGATTCATTCATCAAACTTAATGCCATGGAAGAAGCCACTTCGCCTCCCAAGTGTCCTCCTAATCCGTCAGCGACAGAAAAGATATTCAATTTTTCATTGATAAATAAAGAATCCTGATTATTCGTTCTTCTCAATCCAATATCAATGCCTGAATAGTATTCCAGTTGTAATCCCATTGTTTTTACTTATCCTTTGTGTTACTCTGTACTTTCTCCGATCGTTGTAAGGGGTTATATTAGTGAGTCGGAAATTTATTTTCTTTATATTTTGTTCCCTCTGCCTTCATTTGCTTTTACTGTTCACTTTTAACTACTTAGGTCCTATTTCTTTTAAAGAGTATGATGTGTCTATTCAGGTGGAGGAAAAAGAGGACCCGCAGTCTTTGCAAATTGTTGAACAGAATCAGTTTAATCAGCAAGCTCCTGAAGAGACCCGTTATCTTAGCCAATATAATAATACTACTGCGGAAGAGCAGAAAGGTAAACTAGGGGAAAGTCCTAATCCATTCTTCCAAAATTTTTCTCAAAAAGAGGGGGATTCTTTAATATCGATTCCAAATGCTTCCTTATTGCCTCTATGGGGGCGCATTGACTATTTGGGCCCTGTTCAAACGGAAGGCGATCAAACTCTTTTAAATACAAAAGAAGTTTCTTTTTTTACTTTCTATTCCAGAGTAAAATATCAAATTTATTGGCATTGGATTCGGCAGTTGAAAATGGAAATACAAGATATAAAACAAATAGATTCTATTTTTGCAAAAGGGCTTATCACTGCTCGGGTTGAAGCTTTTTTGGATGAAAGAGGACGTTTAAGCTCTCTTGTTTTAAGAAAAAAAAGCGGATTGAATGAGTTGGATACAGCTTCTCTTGAAGCTATTAAAAGAGCGCATCCTTTTCCAAACCCTCCAGAGCCTCTTATTTCAGAAGACGGTAAAATTCGTCTGCAGTACACATTTGCTTTAACAAGCCAGAGTCCTTCCCGCCAGCCTTCATCTTTGTAAACTTTTATGAAAAACTCCTCCCATAACTTAAACTGGAAACTGATGAACTCTATTGCAATGGGGGCTCATTACTTATTGAATCAAATGATTTTAAAAGCCAACTCGCGCCCTGATAAACAAAAAGGGGATCCTAAAGTTGGAGGACACAGCTCTGCCAGCACCAGTGCTCTTCATATTTTAGGAGCTTTGCATTTAGTGGTTCGAAGAGGTTTTGATTTTATTGTGAATAAACCTCATGCTTCGCCGACAGATCATTCTTATCATTATTTATTAAATTTACTTTTAAATAAAGAAAACAATCAGCCTCTTTCTGAAAAAGAGGCGGAACAGTCCATGGGCTGTTTAAGGGATTTTGCAACAAAAGATCAGCCTTATGTTTTTCAATCCTATCATTCTCATTATGATCCGGATCACCATAATTTTCTTCCTTCCGGTACTGTGGGTATTCCTCCAGTGGTGTTGGGTTATTTGGCTTTGGCTTATAATTATTTAAGGGATCAGGGATATAAAACTCCTTCTGCTCATTTCTGGGCGCTGATTGGAGATTCAGAATTTCGGGAGGGTTCTTTGTTTGAAGCTATTCCGGATTTTGCTGAAAGAGAGCTTGGGTCTCTCACATGGATTATTGATTACAACAGGCAGAGTCTGGATGGACATCGTGTGCCCTTTTCTCCTATGGGAACAGACGATAAAAGAATTGAACAGACTTTTTTAGCCAATGGCTGGGATGTTCTTCAAGTCAGACATGGTGAGAAACGTCTTCAGTTGTTTAAAAAACAAGAAGGCTTTCTTTTTAAAGAATTTTTAGAAAAACTTTCTGATTGGGATTTGCAGATGCTCTTGCAATTTGAAAGTTCTCAAATTCGTGAATTTATTTTAACTAAGTCTTCATCTTCTGCCCTTGGCTCGGCGGTTTCGACTGGCGTCTCACCGTCTCGCTCCCGCGAAGGAGGGAATCCGGCACTTAAAAAGTTTATAAAAAATCTCAGCGATTCAGAATTAAAAGAAGCAGTTCATGATTTAGGCGGCCACGATATAAAAATTATGGCTGAGGCTTTAGAAGAATCCAAACGTAATGATAAAAAACCCTGTGCTGTTATTGCCCACACCATTAAGGGGTGGGGTTTAAAGATGGCTGTTCAAGGCGGAAACCATTCCACACTGCCTTCAGCTCAAGAGCTTTCAGAATTAAAGAAAAAGATAAATTTTTCTAAAAGTGAAAAGGATTTTCCTAAATTTGACAAAAAATCTTCAGAAGGAAAGTTTTTGCAAGCAAGACATGAAGATCTTTTTGAAGAAATGAAAAATCAAAAAGAAATTTGTAATCAAAATAAAAAGAAATTTGAAGATATTGCAACAAATCTTCCTCAGGAATTGGGTATTCCTTTGAAGATGATGAGTTACCCTCACACACAGTGGATGTTTGGGCAGTGGATGTCCAAGCTCAGTCGTATTGCGGAAAGCTCTACTTTGAAAGAGCAGGAAAAACCTTTTCAAAAAGTTTCAAAAATGCTTGTGTCTTTATCTCCTGATGTGGCGACATCTACAAATTTATCTTTCAGTATGGATCAAAAAGTTTATCAAACGTCTCATCTTACTTCAGAAGATTCCAAGTGGATTGTAGAAGATAAGAAAACCCCTGATGTGCAACCGGATACAAAACCGGATCATCGTTTCTTAAGATTTGAAATTGCAGAAGCTTCTGCAATTTCCTGTCTGTCTGCTTTTGGAAAAATCAAAGATATACTTGGAGTTCCACTTGTTCCTTTTATGACTGTTTATGATTTTTTCATCAAGAGAGCTTTGGATCAATACTTCTATGCTCTTTATTGGAAATCCAATTTTATTTTAGCAGGAACTCCGTCTGGTGTGACTCTTTCTCCGGAGGGGGCTCAGCATGGCTGGAAGTCTGATTTTCAAATTCCGGGACAAGTCACTTTCGAGCCTTATTTTTGTATTGAGGTGGATTGGATTTTAACAGAGGCTCTTTATCGCCATATGACGGGTGAGAATCAGGATCGAACAGGTGTGTTGTTAAGAGCTGTGACTCGTGGTGTGGATCAAAAACAATTTGTACATTATTTGAGCCAGCAGGCCAGATTTAAAAAATCTTTAGGAGGTCAAAAACTTCATCCCAAAGGTTTTTCTGTTTCATCTGCAGTGGATGAATCTCAAGTTCAATCTATCTCAGAAACAGAAATGATGTCTGTGATTCGGGAAGACGTTTTAAAAGGGGCTTATCGTTTGATTGATTTTAAAAATTATGCAGATTACCGGGTGGATGAAAATGTAGTCAATATTTTTGCCATGGGAGCATTGGGAAGGGAAGCCAGCGAGGCTTCTATGGAGTTATTAAAAAAGGGTATTTATGCCAATGTGATTATTGTCACCAGTCCTGATTTATTGTTGGGGGGATTAGCTCATGGCAATGAATATGTTCATTTGAAAGAGAATTTAAGTTCGGCTCCTATTGTGAGTGTGCATGACGGGGAGCCTGGTTTACTGGATAATATTGGATCAATACTAGGTCTTCCTCAGGAGTCTTTGGCGGTGAGAAAACATTCTGTCTGCGGAACACCTTCAGATATTTATGAGTATCATGGTTTGGATCCTTCAAGCATTATTCAGGCTTCTCTAAAAGTATTGGACAGAGCCTCTTCTTTGTCGTCATTCCGGACTTGATCCGGAATCCAGTCATTATCAGCAAAATATTTTGTATAAGCAACTCAAAGCTCAAACAACGAAGCAGTACAGGTGCCAACCGAAACTGCTGAGCGAATGCTATCACAGAATCTGCTCCACTTCAAATCCGAACTCGTTTGAGCCGCTTATACAAACTATTTTACTGTCGTTTCTTGCTCCATACTCCTACGAAAGAACGTCATTCCGGACTTGATTCAGAATCCGGTCGTACCTGTTATTCTCAATCCTTCTGCTCAGTGATTTCGGTTGGCACCTACACTACTTCGTTTTCATCTCCACGTTCTTCGTCATCCCCGCATTCTTCGTCATCCCCGCGAAGGCGGGGATCCAGAAACAAAAACAGCGCCCAATAGAGCGCTGTTTTTTATGTCATCATCCTGTGATTTTTAATGAGCTTTATTAAATTGCTTTTTTACTTTTTCTATAAAGCCCTTGGAGGAATGAGATTGCACAGGAATTTCTTTTATCTGCGCTGTTTGTTTTTTTGGCAGAACAATATCCATCACACCGTTTTCCACGTTTGCTGAAATGTTTTCAGCATCTACATATGTAGGCAGTGAAAAAGAAGTTTTAAACGTTCGACTTTGTCTCCAGTCTTTTTCTTTTTTATTTTCATCAGCGGACACTGATAAAGTCTGCTCTTGCACTTTGACACAAATATTTTTAGGATCTACTCCCGGAATATCCAATTGTAGGCGATAATATTCGTTTGTCTCCTGTACATCGTAAGGCACTCCAGAGTGAAAGAGTTTTTGATCCTCCAATGAAGAAGGCAATAACTCTTCAAAATCACTCAACCACAGGCTTGGCCATTTTACAGGTGTTTTGTAATTATAAGTTTTCATACTTTACCTCCTATTTTTAGATTTTCATCCATAAGGTGTGTTGCTTTTTTAATTTGTCAAGCGCATGCCTTTAAAAAAATGTTATCCCGGCAAACATGACTGGATTCCGGATCAAGTCCGGAATGACAATGTAGCTCTTGTCCATTTCAAAAAAATATGCCACAAAAAGAACGCTGGAGGTTTTTTTATGAAAAAATTCTTTTTTATCTTTTTACTCATTCCTTTTTTATCAAGTGCTTTACCTTTTGAGAGCCAAAACGTTTCTATCAGTGGCCCTTCCATACATATGAAAGAAACTGTCGAAAGAGTTTACAAGTCTGGAGGAAATGTTGTGGATATGGCAGTGGCTTCTGCTTTAGTTCTTTCAGTTGTGACTCCTTTTTATGTTTCTTTGGGTGCAGGGGGTTTTGCCTTAGTGGATATGGGAGATGACGTTACAGCTTTGGATTTTAGAGAAATGGCTCCAAAATCTTTTCACCCTGATTATTACAAAGATAAAAGCTCTGTAAAAGGAGGAAGCGCTGTAGGGGTTCCGGGTTTTGTAGCGGGTCTTTGGAGTCTTCATCAAAAGTACGGAAAACTTTCCTGGAGGCTTTTATTTAAAGAAGCTATTGAGCTGGCTGAAAAAGGCCATCCTGTGGGAACTGAGTGGGTTCGTATCACTAAAGAAATTTCTATACTGGATTATGGAATGGCTCAGTTTTTCAAAAGAGGTGATCCTTATAAATCTGGAGATTTATTTAAACAGCAAAAGTTAGCTAAAGCTTTAAAACTCATTCGGGATAAAAACATCAAAGGTTTTTATCAAGGTAAGGTAGCTCAGGATGTTGTGAACTCTGTAAACAATTATGGTGGGTCTCTAAGTCTTGAAGATTTAAAAGATTATGAAGTCAGGTGGCTCAAACCCATAGAAAAAGATTTTATGCACTATACGGTTTACAGTATGCCTCCGCCAAGCTCTGGAGGGATTGTTCTTGCAGGTGCTTTGGATCTCATTCATCAAAAAAAATTATCCAAGCAAAAGCTTTTAAGCCTTAATGAAATACATTTGCTTTCAGAGATTATGTCTCGTGCTTTCAGGTCCAGAAGCTTAATTGCAGATCCGGATTTTTATACTACTCCTTTTGATCAAATACTTTCTGTCGAATATTTAAAAAAGATGAGCGACTCTATTGCTGTCCAAAAAGTAAAAAATCTAAAGCCTTTAAAAGAAACCACTCATTTTGTAGTGATGGATAAAGAAGGAAAAACAGTCACAATGACATTAACTCTTAATTTAAGATATGGTTCAAAGGTCGTAACTCCTCAATACGGAATTGTTTTAAACAATCAAATGGATGATTTTACAACAAGACTTAATCAACCCAACTCTTTTGGATTGATTCAAGGGCAGGGCAATAAGGTCGAAGCGGGAAAAAGGCCTTTAAGCTCCATGAGCCCCACCTTAGTTAAGGATGGCAAAAAAACTATTATGGCTTTAGGGGGAAGCGGAGGTCCTCGTATTATCAGCGGAGTTTTACAGGTCCTTTACCGTTCGTTAGTGAACGAGCTGGATATTGATCAGGCTATTCAGTTTCCACGCATTCATCATCAGTTTTTACCGAGAAAAACTTATGTGGAAAAAAACCGTTTTAGTCCGGATTTGTTGAAAATGCTTTCTAAAAGAAAACATAAAATTGAGGACGCTAAGAGTGTTGGAAAGATTTATGGTGTTAGAAGAGATGAGATTTTAAGCTCTGCTTTTGATCACCGCGGAGATGGTGTGGCCTGGGGCTTTTAGTTTCTGCGTGCTAGCTCTTGATGTTCCATAATTTCATTGACTTTATTTCTAATAAATTTATTTTGTTCTTCTGATAAAGAGTGATTGGGGTCTTTGGTAAATTGAATCTTTTTGTTTTTGGACTGTAGTTTCCATGTGCCTTGATGAGCAATAGATATTGGGTCAAATCTGCTCGTTTGAAATGCAGTGCATGTATTGTTATAAAAATGTTTATTTATATTTCTTGTGGGAGTTAATCCTACATCCAGACGAAAAGCATTTTGTTGAGGGTTATTCATTATAGAGCCAATAATTGTTTTTTGAGCAGACTCAACATCTGTTACATCAAGAACTCTGTAAATCGGAAGTATATCCCCTTCGAAAACCATACCCACATTTTGAATATTGTTTAGCATTCGTTCTTCACCTGTCCAATTATTTTTGAAATCGCACTGTCTTTCTATATTCACGGAAAGTGGAATAAGAGCTGTGGCCCCTGCTGTTAAAGTAAGTAGAGCATGATTGTTTTCATAAACTATATGATAACCTTCATCACTAACTTCCATGTTTTGATCTTTTGCTTTGATCAGACTTGGAGTCAAAATAAATTGAGCAGACTCTGGCATAGTCACAAAAACTCCTTTGTCGTACATAAGGTACATTCGATCTTCTATCAGAACTTCATGAAAAAAGTCGTTATAGAAAAAATGAGTGTTTGTATAAAAACTTGTATTAGGTATATATAGATGAACCTGGTCAGCACTGGAGTTTTCAATTTTTAAAACAGCAAGATTGTGATAAGAACCTAAACTATTATCTTTTTTAAAGTCAGACATCATCTGACTGATTCCATTAAAGTCGTAGCCTTCAACACTTAAAGGATAGTGATCTTTTAAAGCCTCTATTTCTGTAAAATCTGTGATCAGTTGAGTGGTCATTTCTTGTGCTTGAAACACAATGGGAAAAAGCTGTGAAATACCTACAACATGCTCGTCATTAAAGCTTACAAAACGGCAGGGCTGGTTGATTCTAGCTTCCTGTTCAATGGATGCCCAGCCTTGGAGTTTCCACAAGTCATAATGAATTAAATCATCAACATCAAAAGAGAGATTAAAAGTTTCACAAATCAGTTTGAGTTGATCTACTGTGGTGTTTTTGCCAGAGATCACTGCATAATCTTCAATTTGATCAAATTTTAATATAGGAAACTGTGAAACTCTTTCAACTTCGTTAGAAGGGATTTGCTGTTCAATAAGACTGAGGTTTTGGCTATTGTCAAAAGAGAGAATAGGAAGATGAGGGAGTTCAAAAATATGGATGTCACCTGCTTTATTTTTAGCTTCAAATTGAAAACTGCAAGTGGGGTTATAAGTTGTTTCATTCAGCCACCAGGAGTTGCCGTAAGAAAAAAGTTGTTCGGGAATAAGTTCAATCAGCATAATTGCATCTTTGTATTCCATGGAAACATTTTGAGTAAATTTTTTCTGTGTTTCTGATTCAATACATTGTGTGTGAACATGTAGTGTAATGTTTTTGTTTGCTTGTCCATTTTCATCTTTTGAGAAGACAATATTGTCATTGATGTAGAAACTGGAAGTTTCCAAGTTTTTTATCAGATCATTCAGTTTTATAGATCGTTCTTGTTTGTCTTGCAGTGTGGAGATGAGTCTTGGATCAAAGTTTCTTAAGATGTTTGGTTGTGAGACCACTCCGTCTGTATCTGGTGTTGAGTTGAGCGGGCTGTTGTTGTTACAACCGAAAGCACTTATCAGTGATAAATATAAGATAGCTCTTAATACACACTTCATAATTAAAAGTGTATTTATGCCAGTGCATAAAATGTGTGCACTAAAATTTATATATATGTAAACTTTTCATACTTTTTGTAGAATTTACCTAGTGTTTTCTTCGTATGGGGAAGTAAGAGCTTTATTAAAATCAAGTGAAGAGATTGAATCAGTTGAAGAAAGTGAAAGTAAGGCTTCTTAATTATTTGTTCTTACATTTTTTTGAATAGAAAGGCTTGGACTGACTTGGTTTATTATTCCCTTGTTATAATTGGTCTTATGATTTTGATTCTGTAGATATTAAAGAAACTGAAAAGCTTATTTTTAAGCTGTTTTACACTATTTTCAGATTATGAAATAAAATCTTAATAAACACACTATGAGACTGAAAACTACATTTTGGTGGGATTTTGATCGATTTTTTCTTATGATAGATATACAAAAACGGATTTTGTATATCTATTATCTTGATAGATATACGATATATATGTATTCTGGGGATAGATATACGATTTGGCTGTTTGTATATCTATATGAACTAAATGGAGAGGATGTATGAACCCTAGAAAACCTTACAATAATTTGCCTAAATTACCACCTAAATTAAAAATTACTTCTGAAATAGGGTTAAAGTGCAGTGATGCCAGAGCGGCTTTAGCAGAATTAAAAGGAGCTATAAATATCATTCCAAACCCTGCGGTCTTAATTAATACTATTCCTTTGCTTGAAACCCATAGCAGTAACCAGATTGAAAATGTTGTTACTACCCAAGATAATCTTTTTCGTTTTAGTGCTTTGGATCGTCTTGCAGATCCTGCAACAAAAGAAGCTTTGAGATACAGAACAGCTTTACGACGTACTGTTGGCAAACCCATTAGTATTTCACTGATGGAAGAAATATGTTCGATTATAAAAAATAAAGATATAAATTTAAGGTCCAAAGCACTACGAATTGCAAATGAGAGAAAAGAAACAGTTTATATTCCTCCGGATGATAAAAAAGTCATACATCAGTTACTAACAAACTGGATAAAGTTTGCAGACAACTCTAATATCGATCCTCTTGTACAGATGGCTGTCTTACATTATCAGTTTGAAGCTATTCACCCCTTTCCGGATGGCAATGGAAGAACAGGCCGAATATTAAATCTTTTGTTTTTAGTACAAAAAAAATTACTTGATTTGCCAATTTTATATTTAAGTCGTTATATACTTGAAAATAGAACTGAGTATTACACTTTATTAAAGCAGGTTACAGAGCAAAAAAATTGGAGTGCATGGGTTCTTTATATGTTGTCTGCTGTAAAGCAAACATCTGTGTGGACTTTACATCATATACAATCTGTTAAAAAATTAATGGATCATACAAAAAAATACATAAAAGAAACTTTAAATGCACCTCACTATAGGGGTTTGTTATTGGAAGTGTTATTTACTTATCCTTATTGCCGCAGTTACAATTTACAAGAGTTAGGGATTAAAAGCCCTATTACCAGCAGGAAATATTTAAGACAATTAGTTGATTTAGGTATCTTGAAAGAAGAAAAGGTAGGAAAAGAACTAGTTTTCATACATGAAAAATACCTCAAACTTCTGATGAACACTCGTCATACATTTGATGAATATCAATTAAAACAGTAAGAGGAAATGTAGAGCTTAAGCAGTTAAATTTAAACTGGAATATCTCTTAGGACAGAGTTCAAAGAAGTTTTTAAATCTGTAGAACTGGATCGTTTTCCAATAATAAGAGAGCAGGGAATAGAGTATTCACCGGATGGAAATTGTTTTTTTCTTGTTCCTGGAATTACAACAGAATTTTCAGGCACAATACCTGTAAAAACTTTTTCTTCTTTTGAAGTCACATCAATAATTTTAGAGCTTTTTGTGATGACAACACCAGCCCCTAACACAGCTCCTTTTTTAACCTGCACACCTTCCACAATAATACATCTGCTTCCAATAAACACATTGTCTTCGATAATCACAGGTTGAGCCTGCAAAGGCTCCAAGACTCCGCCTAAACCTACACCGCCTGAAACATGCACATTTTTTCCCACTTGAGCACAAGAGCCTACAGTGGCCCACGTGTCGATTAAACTTCCTGAATCCACATAAGCTCCAATATTGATATAAGAGGGCATAAGCACTGTGTTTGATGCAACATAAGAGCCTTGCCTCACAAGTGCTTGAGGCACCACTCTTACTCCTTCATTACCAGTCCACTGTTTTAATGGGATTTTGTCAAAATACGAAAAGTCTTCTCCTATAGAAATAACTGTGGATTTTTTTAATTGAAAGTAAAGCAGGATGGACTTTTTCACCCATTCATTGACCTGCCATGTGTCTTCTTTTTTTTCACAAACCCGAATTTTCCCCTGATCCAAAAGACTGATCGTTGTTTCAATTTCAGAGCCTGCTTTTTCAACTTGTTTGGACTCAAAAACTTCTTTAATCACTTGTTTTAAATTTGAAAATTCTGACATTTGGTTTTCCCTTAAAAAAAAGTTTAAAGCTTTCATACAATAAAGAGGGGTTTCAATCAATTAGAATATTGTTTCTTGACAAGAATAAGTTTGTAAAAGTATGAGAATTGAATCATGAAAACAATTACTTTAGGACATAGTGTTTCCGGGTTTCCGATTATGGCTTATGAATGGGGAGAAAAAGGGCCTCATATTTTCATTATGTCCGGAGTGCATGGAGATGAGGTCGAAGGAGTTTATGTTGGCTACAGATTATTGGGAGAGTTTAGTAAAAATTACTCCTATCAAATGAAGTTGACTCTTATTCCATTTTTTAATCCGGACGGGATTTTACAAAACAGAAGAACTAATGAAAATCTTGTAGATTTAAACAGAAATCTTCCAACAACAGATTGGACCAAATCTTTTTCTAAAGAAAAGTATCACCCGGGGTCTAAGCCAAACAGTGAACCGGAAAACCAAATACTTGTAAACTGGATTGAAAAAAATAAACCACAACTTATTATTTCTCTTCATTCCTGGAAGCCTGTAATTAACGTTAATGGAAACTGTTCTCCGGAGGCAGAGGTGATCTCTCAAGAAACAGGTTATAAAATTGTTGAAGATATCGGTTATCCCACACCTGGCAGTTTAGGCACTTATACCGGTCAGGAGCGAAATATTCCAACAATTACATACGAAGTGGAAAGAGGAGCAAGCTTTCGGGATATTTTAAAACTTCATGTTCCTGCCATTAAAAAGGCTTTAGAAAAAAGTCAAAGTCGTCATATATAAAGGTTGAGTTTTTAAAAAATTTTTGTAGTAGAGAAAATGAATAGCATAAAATATATTTTTGTATTGTTTTTATTAAATCCTGGTGTGGGTGTTTCTGAAAAGTGTTCCAATTCTTTTTCGCCTCGAAAGCAATACTATGAATATATGCTAAGGTTAGCGAGTGATCGCGGTTATGTGAAAACAGTAAAGAAGATGTTGAAAAAAGATATCAATATTGATGCTCAAAACAAAGAAGGGCAGACTGCTTTGCATAGAGCAAGTGATAAAAACCATCCGGAGATAGTGAGCTTGCTGTTAGAAAACAAAGCGAATGTGGATATTCAAGATGAAAAGGGTGAAACAGCTTTGCATTTGGCAAGCAAGGGAGATTATTTGGAAGTAGCAGAGTTGTTATTACAGGGGGGTGCGAATGTGGACATTCAAGATGAAAACGGTGCAACAGCTTTGCACTTTGCTGTTTGGCAGAAGCATAAAAAGATGGAGGCTTTGTTGTTGAAAGAAAGAGAAGGTGTGTATTTACATGGCCAAACAAGCGGTGCAGATTTATTACAATTAGCTAAAGATTTAGGTCCGGAAAAGGTAGAGGAGTTATTAAAGAGACAATTGGGCAAACTGTGAAGCCACTTATTTCCGGTTGTAATACCACTGCTTTTTGTGTCTAAAATTTAGAAATAAATCCTTTAAAAATACTTTAATACTGTAAAATAAATCTTTTAAATTGTGTTAATTTTCTGTTTCAAAATAAGTGATATGAGTTTCAGAAAAGTTTTGCTATATAGTGGCTATGGACTTTTTTGATATATTCAGTAAGTTCTTTGATCACATGGGCATAGCGGGTATATCTTTACTTTTTTTACTCACTGTCTATATTCTTTATAAAGCATACAAGGCAGAGCTTCCTTCATTGGATGCTGATTTATCTATTATAAATAAGGATACTTATAAGGAAATACTTGAGAAAAAATCACCGAATCAAACAGCTGTAAAATTAGATCATGATTTATATCTTGTGGTTTACATAGTTAATACAGGAAAAAGAATAATATGTCCGACTCAAATTTGTAATGATAAGGGAAAGAAGGTTATTAATATTTTAACAGAAACAGGATTTGAATATGTTCTCAAAAAAGGTGAAGAGTATTCAAACATTCACCCTTTAGATGAAAATTCGATAAAAGTTATAAAAGAATCAAAGCATCTTTATATTCTGGATTTTGCTAAAAGAAAATTTCCTGTCTTAAAGGAATATCTACGCACAATGCGTTCAGAACTCAATCAACACAAAAAGTAAAATGAGTTTTTAAATTCTCAAAATAATACATGAGGTTGATGTATAACTTAAATTAACTTAATATTAAATATAGTATGGTTAAGTGGATCAAAAGAAAATTATTAAAATATAAGTTTTTAAAACGGTTCGTATATTTTAATAAGTACACCAAAGAAGCATTTAAAGTCAGTACAGATGAAGAGTTTAAAAGGCTGTGTTGGACGTGTGTGGATGAAATTGCAAAAAATAATAATAAAGATATAAAATCAGTAAGCTTGGAAGATATTTATATGGTTTTGTATAGGATAAGGAAAAGAACCCCTAAACTTTTAAGAAGAATAACTTTACACCAGGTAATAAAATTCAAAGATATAAGCTCTAAGACAGGAGACACTTTTAATCTCGTTACTGCTATAGGGTATGCAACCCCAGTGCCTTTAATGTATGTTGGATTAAAGAAGATTATTGGCAATAGAGTGGAATATGCATTCAAAATGTATATTATTAGTTTGATTGCTGAAGAGATTTATAAAAAAGATCAGAAAACTTAGTCTTAAAAAGATTTTAACACTGTGATTTGTGGGTCTTTTACAATTTGATGGGCTGATTTTATAAACTCAGGCTGTTCTTGACTGAGATACATTTCAACTTTTGAAGACGTTTTTTCTTCTTTAATATCTTCTTCATCCGGCAAGATCAAACAATCCAAAGGGTCCACAATTTTAACATGAGATGGAAGAAGTTTTTTTATTTCATCTTTCAGGAAAAAATAATGAGTACACCCTAAAACCAAAATATCTATTTCCTGTTTAAGCAAAGGCTCAAGATGTCTTTTTAAAGTCTCTTTACATTTTGGATGATGAGCAAAACCCCTTTCCACTAATGGAGCAAGCTCAGGTGCTGACTCCTGAAAAACCTGTAGCTTGGGATTCAAAGGCTGAATGGCTGTTGGATATACATTTGAATTCACAGTAAAGCTTGTGGCCAATACCCCCACTTTGTCATTTTCTGAGCTGACTTCGATAAGCTTTTTTACTGTGGGTGAAATAACGTTAATTAAAAGAACATTCTTATAATATGTTTGATCCAAATACAAACAGCTTGCGGCATTGCAGGCGATAACTAAAGTGTCTGCTCCTGAAGAAAGCAGGAAATCTTTGACTTTGATGCAACACTGACTCAGTTCTTCTTTACTTTTCTCTCCGTAAGGTAAATTTAAAATATCTCCAAAATATACAAAATCTTTATTTGGAAATTGTTTTATAAGAGCTTGCAGTATTGAAAGCCCTCCCATACCGGAGTCAAATAAGCCAATCTTTTTTGTGTTCATTTAATGTGAGCTTGATCTTTTTGGACATACATAAAATATAGTACAGCAATGTAAATAATATTAACTAACATACGAAATAAAGAATCTACCCCTATATGCAACAGTTGAATAGACTCCAGTAAATCCACTAAGTAGAGAATAGGTTGATAGATCAGGTTTACAGCAAATAAAGTGACAGCCATGGGGATGACAATTCCTTTAGCGGCTTTACTGGATAAAGGAAGAGAATTGTTTGTAAACTTTTGATGAAAGAAAACCACATAAGGCATTAATAAATACTGCAAAGCTTTGATGATTGCCGGGATCACCGCAACAAAGAGGATAATCAGCATAACAACAGCATCCATTGATTTAAATGTGGAGTCGGGGTCGCCGACTAAAGTTACAAGTCCTAGCAAAGCATTGTCCACAAGACCTAAAACACCTCCTAAGCTTTGAGTGATCGTAAAGATTATGAGAGAGGTTAAAATGGATACTGTGATGATTCCGCCTATTACATATCCAATAAGAACGAAAAATACTTTTATAGATTCCACAACAATAGGCCAAATATTATTTGCTACAAAAGTTTTTAAAACCAAAGGAGCTTTTTTTGCAATGTAAGTTTTATTGTAAAGAAAATAAGGAACAAGAAAAACAAGAAAAGTCCAACTTAAAACGGAAAAAGAAAGCTGGACAGAAGACATCATTAAGTTTTTTATTCCTAAAGGGGCATAAACCAGTTTGCTTGAAATCCAATATGTGTAAGCTATTTCCAAAATTAATATGATTAAGATAAAAATGCTGTTGAATACAATCAATCGAGGTAGCATATGATAAGTTTGAACCAAAGACTTCCAGGTCAAATCCCAATCGGCCTTAGTAGTCCATAGACTTTTAAATCCCAACATAAAACGCTCCATGAAAATTTGTGAATTTTAGTGTTTATCAGCTCTTTTACAATTAAACAATGAAACTTCTTAAGATTCTATATGAATTGCATATATTTTCTATATTCCATTGAATTTTAGACTAAACTGTCTATACTTTTCAAATGCTTGCCCGAGTGGCGGAATGGTAGACGCACAGGACTTAAAATCCTGGGGTTTTTAAAAACCGTGCCAGTTCAAGTCTGGCCTTGGGCACCACTTTCATATTTATTTTTTGATTTTGTTTCCATAAATGTTTAAATCTATAATTAAATTAGATATATCTACTGACATTCTAGATTATACTAAAAAGCATAATTTATGGTGCATTGTAGTGCACCAAACAAATATTTTATGGTGCATTGTAGTGCACCAAAAAAAGCTTTACAAAAGTCATTTGTAATATATAATACTTGATTATGAAGACAAATAAACAAAAACTCAAAAATCAAAGGCGCATAATAGAGATGAAAATCAATCCCTGGAAAAAACTAAGAACAGGGAAAAGGCCTCCTATGGGTTGGTTAAAAGCTATACGAGGAGCTTTGGGAATTAATACCAGGCAGTTAGCAAAAAGATGTGGTATTCAGCATTCTTCTATTTTACGAATTGAAAAAAATGAAACTCAGGATAAAGTATCTATTGAGTCGCTTAAGAAGCTGGCATCGGCTATGAACTGTCAGTTGGTGTATGCTATTGTTCCAAAAACAGGGTATAACAGCCTTGAAGAAATTATAAACTACCAAACAGAAATTCTTGCTCATAAGTTAATTAAACAAGTTGACCACACAATGCGACTGGAGGCTCAGGGAACTTCCACCAAGGAAATACGAAGACAAACCAGAAAACTGGCTAATGAATTAAAAGATAAAATGGATCCAAGAATTTGGGAAAAAAGTTCAAAGAAACAAAGAAATAGATGAGTAAGTTCAAACTGGCATATCCTTCTGGTGCAACCCCACTTGATCCAAATGAAATTGAAGGGCTCATCCCTGATTATATTACGACTCAAAAAGAATTAAATATATTGGAGCAACAAAATATTATAGAAGGAGTAAATTGGGCTGATCGGCAGAAAAAATCTGATGTATTAAATATGAAGTTCAATTATGAGTTGCATAGACAGATGTTCAATCAGGTGTGGAAGTGGGCAGGAAGTCCACGAACAATAGATAAAAACATCGGCGCCTATTGGCAGCAAATACCAGCACAATTAGAAAATCTTTTTAGTAATACTCGATATTGGATTGAAAATAAAACTTATAAATGGAATGAGTTAGCAGTTCGATTCCATCATAAGTTAGTTTTTATTCACGTTTTTCCAAATGGTAACGGCAGGCATGCTCGGTTGATGACAGATATACTTCTGAAATTCAATCAACAAAAACCATTTACTTGGGGGCAGAAGATGTATTCGCTTCCGATTGAAGTTGAAGGTAAAACCCGCAAAGTTTATATATCTGCTTTGAAAAAAGCAGATGAAAATAATTTTGTTGATCTGATTAAGTTTGTTAATAACTAAATTGTAGTAGCTAGTATATGATCGGACAGTTACCCGTGCCAGTTCAAGTCTGGCCTTGGGCACCACCACTATCATCACCTTTTTTTATAGTCTGCCTGTATAACATAGGATTAATAATCAAACTGGCAAGGCTGGTGCAAATAAGAATAGAAAATATTTTGGAATCTACATATCCCTTGGAAAAAGCAATTTCTGCAACGATAAGATCCAAAGTTCCTCTGGAGTTTAAAGCAATGCCTATTCGACTGGACTCCCTTGTATTAAAGCCCACCCACTTGGCGCCTATTCCAGACCCCACAATTTTAGAAAGATAAGCCACTCCCATAACAGAGAGAAGAAGAGCCGGCTGATCAAAAGCTTCTATCGAAAAGTACAGTCCAATAGAGGCAAAAAATATTGGAGTTAGAAATTGATCTGTAATGGAGTTTAAAGTTTTTGTCATAGAGTCGAAAGCACCTACCCCAATAATATCTTTATTTAAAAGCAGACCGCCGAAAAAAGCTCCAATAATAAAGTGAAAGCCCAAAGCTTCAGTGGCTGTACTGAAGAGTAATACAAAGACAACTCCTGCTCCAAAAATAGCTTCTTCTCCAAGATAGCTGACCAATTTTAAAATAATGTTTTTGGACTGTGGTGTACTTAAAAGTTCAGATCTTAAAAATTTATTAACCAGCATGACGATAATGAAAAAGAGCACCATGCCTGCCATTTTTGAACTGATAATTTTAAAAAACACCAGAGGGTGTTGTATATGCTGTACGTTTAAAATCACTCCCAAAAATAAAAGAGCAAATACGTCCAAAATAACAGAAGCTCCCATAATAGCATGACCCATCTTGGTGTCGATCAAATTATAATTGTTCATAAATCGAATAACTATAGGAAGGGCTGTAATAGAAAAACATAAACCTAAAATAGTGGAAGATAAAAAAGGCAGACCCCAAAAATGACCGATACCAAGCCCTGCAAGAAAAGAGAAAATAAAACCTGATAGTGAACACAGTAGTGCTTTTTTCCGAATGGCTCCAAAAATATCCTGTAGATCCATTTCCAAACCTGCCGCAAAAATCATAAGGAAAATACCTAAATCTATAATTCCGTTTAATTCTTTAGACGGCATAACTGCATTAAAAATGGTGGGGCCTAAGAGAAGACCGGCTAAAATTTCCCCCATGATTGTAGAAAATCCGATGGCTTTAAAAAAGCGTCCGAAAAGCCTTGCACCGGCCAATAGTAAAAGAAGGTGAGTGATCACATTCATATACTTATGAGCATTATAAAAAAAACGGCTCTTGTCTATCTAAGAATATAAATACCGCCTTATAGAAACAGAGGAAACCAAACCTAAAGCTATAAAAGTGGTTATTGTGTTGGATCCTCCGTAAGAAAGTATGGGCAAAGGCACTCCCACAATAGGTAAAAGCCCTATAGCCATATTAATATTAATAATGGTATGCCAAAAAATGATAGATAAAGCTCCAAGGCATACATACGCTCCCATCTTATCTCTGGATTCAGAAGAAATTTGGAAAATTTTTAGTATCAATATGAGAAAAATAGCCGCGGTAAATAAACTGCCGGCAAAACCATGCTCTTCACTGAGCACACTGAACACAAAGTCTGTATGTCTTTCAGGTAAAAATTCAAGTTGGGCTTGTGTTCCTTGTTGAAAGCCTTTGCCAAAAACCTGTCCGCTTCCTATGGCAATCTTAGATTGTATCGTGTTGTATCCGGCGCCATAAGGATCCTTGTCTGCAGACATAAACATAAGCACTCTGTTTTTTTGATAATCTTTTAAAACAAAAGTCCAAAGCGTGGGGATAAAAATAATGAACAAAGCAAAAAAAGCAATCCAAAGGTTTCTGTTCATTCTTAAAAATAAAGCGACAGTTCCTCCCTGAATGCCAATCAGTAAAGCTGTTCCCAAATCCGGTTGATACACAATGAGAGCCATTGGCAACACTGTTAAGAAAAGAGGCCAGATGATTTGCTTGAATCCGTAAATGTGTTGAGTGGATTTTTTTGAAAATATAGAGGCTAAAACACAAATCAACGCCACCTTCATTGTTTCAGAAGGCTGATAAGAAAACCAGCCAAAATCAAACCATCTTTGTGCTCCATGAGAGCTTTGCCCCACAAATAAAACAGCAACTAAAGCCAGGACGTTGACTGTATAAAAGAAATAACTGAAACGGCAAAAGAATTGATAGTCTATGGCTGAAAGAATAAAAAATATAAGAAAACCAAGAATAATCCATAAAACCTGTTTCCAAAAAACAGAAACCATAGGGGAGGCTGGAGTTTGAGTGATGCTGTAAAAATTTATCAGAGCAATAAGGGTGATTAATCCAATAATGGCAAGAAACTGGAAATTTAATTTCGAGTACCAATGAGTATCTGTATAATTGTCGCTGTTGACGTTTTTATAAGGAGTCATGATTTTTTCCTTCTGGGTGATGAGAAACTTTTGTTTCTGGATACTTGTCAAAATAAGCTTTAAGAATATCTCTTGCAATCGGCGCTGAACCCACAGAGCCTGAACAAGAGTGTTCTGTTAAAACAGCCACTGTGACTTCAGGGTTATCTGCAGGGGCAAAAGCCACAAACCAGCCGTGATTTCTGTCTTTAAGAGGTTTGAGGCGGCAGTCCTTATATAAATTTTCCCTGTTAAAAGAGCGCACCTGACTGGTTCCTGTTTTTCCGGCAATTAAGCGGTTTTTAATTCTCCACCATCTGGCAGTTCCTTTTGATCCGTGCACAACACGTACGAGGCCCTGTTTAATAGTTTCAAAATGTGATGGATCTATCTCTTCGCTTAAGTCTTTAATCACTTTGCTTGAAATTTTTTGAATCACTTTATTTTCTGAATTAATGATGGACTGCACGGCATAGGGCCGAACTATTTTTCCGTTTGTAGCAATAGCATTGTAAGCCACTAAAGCTTGAATAGGTGTTGCTAGAATATAACCCTGTCCGATGGCATGAACTAAGTCTTCACCTCCTTGCCATTTTTCATTAAGAGTTTCTTCTTTCCACTGGGTGGTTGGAACAAAACCTGACACTTCTCCACTCAGATGAATTTGAGTGGATGTTCCCAGGCCAAAAGCTTTGTAGTATTCCGCCATTTTATCCATGCCCAACTGCTGTCCAAGTTGATAAAAAAAAGTGTTGGAAGATTCTTCAATAGCCTGAAGGACGTTAATTCTGCCGTAACCGACCTGTTTGTGATCATGGAAGGTTCGTCTTCCTATACGTATTTTAGACGGGGAGTTGATTAATGTTTCTGCTGTGATGAGTTCTTCCTGCAAAGCCGCCAGAGCTAGAAGAGGTTTGATGATGGATCCGGGAGGGTAGTGGTTTTGAATAGCTTTATTGAGCATAGGTTTATCCGGATTTTTCTTTAATTCCTTCCAGTAATCATCAGACAAAGTATGTGAAAATAAATTAGGATCAAAACCTGGAGAGCTGACCCAGGCTATAATTTCTCCATTGGTTTTCATTGCAATGGCTGAACCGTTTCTCGGGCCGATGCGGTCCATACGGTTCATAGCCTGAAAGGCGGCCTCTTGCACATCTGAATCGATAGTGAGAACCAGGTGATGTCCGGAGCTGGGTTTTTCAGATTTAAAATCAAAAGGAAATTCAGACTGGGTGATCACTTGTCTGGAATGAGCATCCACTTCAATAAAAGAAAGTCCGTCCTGCCCACGGATTTCTTTTTCAAAAGACTGCTCCAAGCCGTTTTGTCCGATAATATCTCCTGATTTAAAGTGGAGTTCTCCTTTAAACTTTTGGTTTAAATCTTCAATTTGTTTTTTTGAAATTTGCCCTGTGTATCCAATGAGATGAACCCCTTGATTTTTTTGAGGATAAAACCGGACAATGTATTCTTTAATATTGAGCTCAGGAAATGTCTCTTCCAACAGCCTTAGATGATAAACTTGTTTTAAATTAAGTTGTTTTTTTAGTGAGATGGGAAAAAACTGACCTCGTTCTTTTGCACTTTTTTTAATTTGTTGTACTAATTCTTTATAGGGAGTTTCAATAATAGGGGAGATGATTTTTGCCACCTGTTCAATATTTTTCGAATATTGAGGTGTGAGAAACAACTCCAGCTCCAAATAATTGTTTGTTAAAACTTTTTGATCACGGCTGAGAATTAAACCTCTTGGAGCTTGAAGAATTTGTTTTTTTAAACGATTGTTTTCAGAATAGCGTCTGAGATCGGGGCCTTTGTATATTTGCAAATACCAGAGGCGTCCTGCAATGATGAGGAAAAAAACAGAAAAAATATATTTAGCATAGTGGATTCTTTTCGATAGAGTTTTTAACTCTGTATCCATTCTTGTAAATTCACTCATTGGTTTTAGCATCTTGTTATCCTAAAAATCTTTTTTCAAACGGCAGGCGCAAAGATTCCAGCCAGCGGTCCAGATGAAATATGAGAGGTTTAAGCAAGAGTACAGCTATAGATGTATTAACAATCGTTAAGAGCCATCCAAAAATAGGGTAGTGTTGGATGGGTTGCAGAGGAATCATGGTAGAGATGAGCCAGTCTAAAAGAGGCAGTAAAGTGGTAAATGATGTGCAAAAGATAAAAAATATTTTTCGATTTTTTAAATTCAAATGTTTTCCAAACCAGGGAATTGTAAAAAGAATAGAGCTTAGAAAAAGCATTTTTCCAAAACTCATGGAAGTGAGTGTGGAATAAAAAAAAGATGTCAGGTAAATCATGAGAAGAGCTGGAACTGGCGGTTTATACACAGAAAAATAGGCAATCAAAAGAATCCAAAGCTGAGGGGGAGATCCTAAACTGAGGTTGTTTATAAAAAGAGAGCTTTGGGCAATAATGAACACCATCATTATGCTTGCAAAAATAAAAAAAATTAAAATATCCAGTTTATACTCTTTAATCATTGCTTGCTTTTATTATAATAAATAATTCTTCAATTTGGGAGAGCTTGGCTGTTAAACGGACATCCACGTCCTGACTTAAACCGTATTGTTCTTTTTGCACTTGGGATATAGTCCCGACAGGCAGTCCTGGAGGGAAAAAGGAGTCAATACCGCTTGTCACTATTTGGTCATTGACCTGTACATCATCTTCGTTTCTTAAATATTTCAGTTTTAGAAATTCCTCATCATATCCTTCAATCAATCCATGCACCCTTGACCTTTGCACAGTGGCGGGAAGGACTGCGTTTCTGTCAGATAAAAGTAAAATTTGTGCAGTGTCTCTATAAACACGAAACACATAGCCAATCACTCCTTCTTCAATAATGGCTCCCATATTTTTTTTCAGTCCGTCTTTTTCTCCTTTATCAATAGTTAAAAGGCGGTAGTTTGGAAAAGGATCCATGGCGATGACTTTTGCAGGAAGAAGCTGAAAGCCCTCTTGTTTGCTGAATTGAAGGAGTGCATTGAGCCTGTCGTTTTCGATTTGAATTTCTCTCATTTGCATCAATTGAATTTTTAATTGGTTATTTTCTTTTCTGAGAGCCTGGTTGTTTTTTTTGACTTGAATGATGTAGGTGTACAAAGTCACTGTACTGCTAATAGTGTTGATGTAGTGAGAAAAAAATTGGTGTGTTTTGTGGGTTATAAACACCCCTGGTTTAAATATGAAGTTTTTTTCCAATTGGCTGTCTTGGATATTGACAAAAATTAAAGGGATGATAATGATGAATATAATAAATAAGGATATTTTTAAATTTAGAAAGTTCATAAAGTGTTCCTTATTATTTTTTAAATTATAGGTTCAACAATTATGTTTGAAAAGATTAGAAAGCCTGGTCGCGCTAAAAGTATATTTGCTTATATTATATTTGGCTTAATCTGTCTTGTTTTCATTTTTTTAGGGGTGCCGACAGACCCTATGTCAGGGGCAGGAGGCTTTGCGGCTATTGTAGATAAACAAGTGATCTCTATTGCTTCTTTTTACGAAAGACTGAGTTTCTTGCAGGAAAATCAAGGTGCGTCTTTAAAACAAGATACTGAGCGTCAAAAAGCTGATCAAAGGCTGGCTTTAAACCAACTGATTGATGAGAAGGTTATGTTTATAGCGGCTCAGCAGGCGGGCTTAAAAGTTTCTGATCAAGAACTTAGAAATCAAATCAAATCTTTTCCTGCTTTTCAGGAAAATGGAAAATTTCAAAATTCTCTTTATAGAAATTACCTTAAAGCCACCCGTAAATCTCCAGAGGACTTTGAAAATGATATTCGAACATTTGTATTGTTGCAGAGAATAGAAGCATTGTTTAATCGTATTCTTTTTGTTTCCACACCAGAGAAGGAAAAAAACTCGGACTTAAATAATTTTGAATTTCAATTTAAGTACGTGCGCATCCCTTTAAATACTTTATCCGGAGAGTCTACAAACTTAAGTCAGTGGCAGGATTTGCTAAATAGCCCTGAGTTGCTGGAACAAGAGTTAAAGGCAAAAGGCTTGGGGTGGATTCAAGCTTCGCCAGTGACTTTAAACAACTGGAGCAGTGTTTTACCTGTGTTAGTTGATGAAACTGAGCTTTTTGATTCTACTCTCGAGATTCTTCCAAATAAGGGGGTTGTTCCTAAACTGCTGGTGCAGGCGGATTATTTAGTTTTGGCTTATTTGACTGACTTTAAAGTGAAACCGGCTCAGGAAGTTAAATTATCCCAGGATATTTTGTCTTTTTCTATTTCCAGAATTATTTTTTCTTCCTGGTTGCAGTCCATAAAAGAATACGTCCGTATTCAGTTCAATTCAAAATTGCTTTAAAACGAAACACTTATTAGAAAAGCTCCAACAAAGGTCGAGATTCGTTTCATCCTTCGCTGTTTAACACATCGCTTCCATAAAGTTTGCTCAGGGTGATTCCGACAAACTCTTAGAACGAATTTTTTTTGGAGGGCGGACTAATGAGATTTTTAATTATTTATTTAGCTTGTTTATTTTTGCTTGGGTGTAATAGTGGAGGCTTTTCTGTAGGGTCAGAACTAGAGACTCAAAAAGTTTTAGATATGGATTTAATGGCATCAGAAGATTTTGATGGTGCTGAAGATGTAGAAGCCGCTTTAAATGTTGCAGAAGGTGATCCGGATAAACCTGCTGGAGTTATGCTGGCTCAAAATGAGTCTCAAAAACCAAGAAACAGAGAGTTTGGAAAGAGATCGCAAAGAGCAGAAAAACCGCAAAGGGCAGAAAGACCCCAAAGAGCGGAAAAACCGCGAGGATCTCAAAGGTCTTTTGGTAAAAGAAAAAGTGACTCTGATTTAGTGGCGAAAGCAGAAGAGGTTTCAAAGCCTGAAAAAGTAGAAGGAGTTGTTGAAATTCAAGATATCAATAACAAAGTCGATGTACTTGTTGTTGTTGATGGCTCTTTTTCTACAAGAGATGTTTTAAGGTCTATGCCTGAAAGAATGGATGGTTTTATTCCTGCTTTGAGTGAGTCTTTGGATTGGAGAGCTGCATTTTTAAGTGCTCATGTCAAAAATAACCAGAATAAAGAACTTTCTCCTATGGAAATTGATGGAGCTATTGTTGTGGAAAGAAAGTATATTACACAGGGCACTCGTTCAAACGAAAGTATTTTTATAGATTCTTTAACAAGAAACAGCGGTCAAAAAAGATGTGCATTTCCTCCTCAATGCGGAGGATTTAAAGAAACTCCTTTATTGGCTTTAACTGAATATATTTTATCTCCTACAAGATCTGTGAACAATGGAACTCGTTTTATTCGGGATGATGCTCACTTGGCAGTTGTGATTGTGACGGATAATAAAGAAAATAAAAGAAAAGGGCATATAGTGACTGCTGATGAAGTTGTGGACACGATCAGACAGGAGTTTGGTGATGAAAAAGAATTTTCTGTTCATACTTTAACAACAATGAATGATGCCTGCCGGAGTCAGTTAAAAAGGGATCACTTTTTTGCAGAAGGAAACAGAGCCGCAGAAATGCTTCTTCTTACTGAAGAAACCGGAGGGGCAAGTTTAAGTCTTTGTTCTCATGACTATGCTGTGCCTTTGGCAGAAGCTATTGAAAAAAGTGTATTAGGTGAAGAAGTGGACTGTAGTGCTTGTGAAAATTCAGGTGATGCAGTTGCTATTTCAGATCACCAAGAAGACGAAAACGTATAATCTATCTTTAGTAAGCCATATAAGCCCTCTTATATGGCTTACTTTTAAATCTCTTTTTCAGTTCTTTAATACAAACTTGTAAAATTTTCATTGTTTTTGGATTTTTTGACTAACTGTCTTGTATAAAGTAATATTCACTTGAATTTTTATAAAGATATTTTCTTTAGAGAATATTTTTTTGTTAAATTATTTCAACAAGAGATAGTTTTATGGGTTACTATCGTTTTTTCATTATTATTTGTAAGTTAATTTGTTTACTCTACCCTTCTGTAGTTTTAGCTGATTCCAAGCCTGAAAGACAATTGAACAAATTGACATTAGAGGAAACAAGATCTGCGATTCAAGAGTATAATAAGACGGCTCCAGAGGGCGAAGAAATTGTATCTGAACGCTCTTATAGTAGTTTTCGTCATAAGATTGGAACTCCAGTATTTAGAACTCTACGTCGTTATCATGATAAGATTGGAACTCCAGTATTTAGAACTCTACGTCGTTATCATGAAAAGCAATTTGGCACTAGTGCAGGATTAGCTGAATACCTCTTTCCTACAAGGAGCAGAACAGCAAGAAGACAATCAAACAAATTGACATTAGAGGAAACAAGATCTGCGATTCAAGAGTATAATAAGACGGCTCCAGAGGGCGAAGAGATTACATCTAAACATTCTTACAGTAGTTTTCGTGATAGAATACCGAGAGCGCCATCAATTCCTACTCTATATAGTTATCATGAAGAGCAATTTGGCACTAGTGCAGGATTAGCTGAATACCTCTTTCCTGCAAGGAGCAGACCAGCAAGAAGACAATCAAACAAATTGACATTAGAGGAAACAAGATCTGCG
>JAPPLG010000028.1:181086-205918 GCA_028819545.1 Bdellovibrionales bacterium
CAAACAAATTGACATTAGAGGAAACAAGATCTGCGATTCAAGAGTATAATAAGACAGCTCCGGCAGGTGAAGAGATTACATCTTCTGTATCTTATGATAAATTTTATGACAGAATACCAAGTGCTCCATCAATTCCTACTCTATATAGTTATCATGAAGAGCAATTTGGCACAGGTGCAGGATTAGTAGGATATCTCTTTCCTGCAAGGAACAGACCAGCAAGAAGACAATCAAACAAATTGACATTAGAGGAAACAAGATCTGCGATTCAAGAGTATAATAAGACGGCTCCAGAGGGCGAAGAAATTGTATCTGAACGCTCTTATAGTAGTTTTCGTCATAAGATTGGAACTCCAGTATTTAGAACTCTACGTCGTTATCATGAAAAGCAATTTGGCACAGGTGCAGGATTAGCAAAATACCTCTTTCCTGTTCAGAGCAGTTGTGAAAATGAGCTGACAGCTCAGTAATTAGTTATTGAGCGAACATGTAGATGTCTTTGTAGTTTCGGCCGAGTTCATCTGCATCCATGCCAAAACCAACAACAAAACGATCATCAATTTCTTTACCAATGTAATCGCACTGCAAGGGTACAATTCTCCTGGAATTTTTATTCAGCAAAGTGGCGACTTTTACAGAGGCGGGATTTGCAAGCAAAAGACGTTCCTTTAAAAAATGTGTTTTCTTTCCAGTATCCACAATCTCTTCTACAATCAGAACATGCTTCCCCTCGACAGGAAGACTCACATCTCTTCGAATGTGACAGTGGCCTTCCACTTTAACAATGGACACTAAATCAATATGCATTTTGAAATCCAAGTGTTTAACCAGTTGATTGAGAAAAAAAATAGAGCCTTTCAGCGGACTGATTAATAAAGGCTCAAGCTTAGCATAATCTGCCGTAAGATGCTCTCCCATCTGCCGGCATAGAGATTGGATCTCTTCTTCTTTGATAAACGGCACTAACCCCTTAAGCAAGGTCTCCCTCCTGAACACTTTGGATGTTTTGTGTATGCGCTAAAAATTTTAAAGCTTTCTTGTTTTTGGGATCCATATATAAAACTCTTTCCCACTCCAAAATAGCTTGAGGAATTTTTCGGCTTTGAAAATAAAACTCTCCTAAAAGCAAAGAAACCTCTATAGACAGAGGATGATTTCTTTTGGTTTGCAAGAGCTGGTGAATAGCTTCACCCTTTCTATCCAATTTCCATAGACACTTGATGATAGATAAATCCAAAGAAAGCAAATGCTCCTGTTTGGGACTTGCTTTTAGAAACTCCAATAAAGCTTCATGAAAATAACCTTTATTAAAATAAGCCTGTCCGGATTGAATGTGTTGTTCAGCAATGTATTTTTCCCATTTGCTTTGTGTGTGCTCAAAATAAGCCTGATAAGCTCTTTTGTAAACGAGCTTTCCTCTTTCATAATCTCCTAAATCCAATCTCAGCAAACTCAGGTTAGTGAGGCATTCCAAGTGAGAAGGGTCCAACTCCAAAGCTCTTTTGTAAGCTGTGACTGCTTTTTTAAATTCATTTTGTTGGTGATAAGAAGCTCCTAAAAGAGCATAGCTGTCGGCAGACCCTAAACCCTTGGCATGAAGAGTTTTAAGCAATGCTACAGTTTGGGAGTATAAGTTTTTGTCAAAAAGGTCTTTAGCTTTTTCTTCAATAGATTGAAATTGATTTTGAGGAGTTTCCGGACTGACAGTTTTTTGAACAGGTGTTTCTTTTTTTAATAGTTCTTCGAGAGGTGCTGTTTTTTTGGAAATAAGAAAGTCTTTTTCTTCCTGAGGAGTTTTTACAGGCTCTATATTTGCGTTGATTTTTTCTAAATCCATAACTTCCTCCTTTTCAGGATTGTTTTCTAATTTGTTTCGAGTAATTTTTGACTTTGGAGTCATCCCCTAATTGTTTTGCAAATTTTATTGCAAGATCCAAAGCTTCCTTCTGCCATTTGCTTTTTGGATATTTTAAAATCACATTATCCAAACGGTTTAAAGTTTCTTTAGAGAATTTTTTCTTTTTAAAATAAAACTGAGCTATTTGAATTTCTTTTTTGGTGATTTTATCGTGAATTTCATTTTGCATATCTTTAACTTCTTTTATGTGCTTGCCTTTTGGATATTTTTTTAAAAACTCTGCAATTAAACTTAAAGCTTTATCAGATAAAGAAAGGTCCCGATCCGGAATTCTTGGAATTTGTTTGTTCCAGCTTAAAATTTGTCTGTAAAAAGCATACTCCACCTTTGAATGAGAGGGGTGCAGGTGAATAAAGTTTTGGTAAGCTTTACTGGCAGACTCCCACTCTTGTTGGTCAAAAAATACATCTGCTTTTAAAAGGTCTGCTTTTTTAGCCTGATCACTGTAGGGAAACTGATACTTTAATTGTAAAATAGTGTCGAGAGCTTCAATATAGTAGCCTCTGTCCGCCTGACTTTGAGCCTTCTCAAGCATTTCCGGAGCTGTTTTTGCTTCTTTATTGAAACTTTGGCAGGCCGACAGCAACAAAAAAGCAATAAGCCAGTATAATAATGAATATCCCTTCATCTCTTACCTTGTAACCTCTGCATTGATGATATGTTGATAGACGGCATGATAGGCCACTTGAATGGCATTTGCAACCGGAATGGAAATAATCATTCCTAAAATGCCCAGAAATTGAGCGCCGGCTATCACTACGACCACAACAGTTACAGGATGTAATTTCATCATACGAGCAACTAAAATTGGGATTAAAATAATATTATCAATCAATTGAGCCACCACATATACGGTGAGAACAATAGAAAGCTCCAATAAAGACATTCCATTGACGATCCCTACAAGCACAGCGGGGATACAGCCGATCACAGGGCCCAAATAAGGTACAAGGTTCATTAAACCTGCAAACAAACCCAGAAGTAGAGCAAAAGGAAAAGAAATAATTTGAAGCCCTACACCTGTAATAAGCCCTACAATAAAAGCTTCTAAGATACGCGCTCGAATAAACTGTCCAATTTGTAAACTAATTTGATGGGTCAAACTGAGAGTGGTTTCAAAAACGTGATTTGGAACTAAAGATAAAAACCCCCGATAAAGACTGTGTGAATCCTTCACCATGAAAAAAGCTAAAAAGAAACAAAGAAACATAACAGAAAATGAATTTGTCAGCATGACGGGAAGGGATTGTGCCATGTTTGTCGCCTGTGAAATCATCCATTGCTTTGCCTGGCTGGTTGCATTGGTGTTTTCTATAAAAGGAATAAACACTTGCAGTTTGTCTTCTGTTCGATCCAAAAGAGCAATAATACCTTCGATATACTTTGGAATTTCTGATCTTAGATTTTGAAATTGTTCAGATAAAAAAGGCATGGTCCAGGAAATAACAGCTACAGCGCTTCCTCCAAAGAGACCAAATCCGATGAGAGTGGCTAAGCCTCGATCCATTTTGAACCAACCTTCAATATGATCTACAAAGGGGCGGATAGCGTGGCTGAGAACAATAGCCAGTAATACAGAAATAAACATATTGTTTATCTTGATGAGTAAAAAAGCAAAGGTGCCAATCAGAGACAGGAAGAAAATAAGTTTGATCCAATTGAGTCTTTGAACTTTTCTTTTTTCAAAAAAAGTGGAGCTCAAGATTGATCCTTTGTTGAATGAAGTTCCATCAGTCTTTCTCCGGCTTTTTGAAGCCGCTGACCTAAAACGCTTGATAATTTCATTAAAATGCGAGCACTTAAACGTGGAGAAGTTTCAATCAGGCTTAATAATTCTGGTTTAAAAAATCCCAACAACTCAGAGGACTCTAAGGCTTTAGCAGTTGTTTTATGATATCCTTTATCCTGCACCAACGACAGTTCTCCAAAAAAGTCTTCTTCTCCCAACTGGCTGAAATTGACTGTATTAGAGGAGTCGTTTTCTCCATAGGTGATTTGTACTTTTCCTTTCATGATCATATAAAGACCTATACTGGAACCTGGTTTGAAAATCACTTCTCCGGAAAAATAGGTTCTGTGGTGAATAAACTTTTCAACAATGCGAAGTTCTTTGTTGTTTAACGAGGAAAACAAAGGTTGTTTTTTTAAAAAGTCAATCTTGGATTGATTTTTTGATTTAAAGAAATTATTCCATAAAAATTCAATCATTTATTTTAACCATTTTTAAATTATTTTTATCAGATCTTTTAGTGTTATATGATTTGTTTATTTTTGATGCAACTTAATTTTAGAAATCCATCCAATTGTTTGTTCAGAGGTCTTGATTTGAATCCATTCTTTTGAAGTCTTGAGTTGAGCGACCCAATCCCCGGGAGACAAAGAAAAGAGCACGGGAGAAGAAGAGTTTGGCGCTGTATGAGCTTGGGTTGTTTCTAAAATAGTCAGTCGCGGGATATGGCGGTAAAATGAGAAACTAAAATGCAGTGCCAGACATAAAAAGAAAAAGATAAACTTGCCTGTGCTCATAGAGAAAAAAAGCATAATGAGGCTCATTGCAATAAGAGAAAAAAATATTTCAGAGGGAATGAGCATCCAAAAAGGAGGGGACTGCTGTAGTTGATCAAGAGCTTTTTTAGCAGGCCATAACCAGGGATCCAGTTGCAGAGCAGTTCTGAAATCAGCGACAGCTTTAAATTTTTCCTGAGAGTTATAGTGTTGAACACCTTGGTTGTACCATTTTAGAGCGGAAGTATCCTGAGGGGCGGAAGAAATAACATCGGTGCTTACAAAACAAGCTCCAAATAATATGAGAGAGAGAAATAAAAATTTCATGTTTTTATAAATATCTATTACTCATCTTCATCGGATTCTTTTTTACTTCCACCAAAGATATTGTCCAAAAACATTTTATAAGGTTTTCCTCCAAGGAAAGTCACAGCTCGGTTGTGTAAAGAGCGCTCATTAACCAAAGCTCCTAAAGAGCCCTGGCCCTTATCAATTTTTCTTAAAATACTTCGAGTATGTCTTAAAATATATTTGATATCTTTATTTTTATCATCAGATAAAAACTTTTTGGTTTGTTTGGATATTTCTTTTAAACTTTCTGCTAAATTTTCATCTTCACTTTCATTCAGATTTTCCAAAAGGGCAGAAGCTTCTTTAAAAAATTGTGTGACACCGACAATCAGTTCACTGTCTCCGGAGAATACGTTAGAAACACCTGTATCTTCCTCAAGAGGGATATTGCTTCCTGCTGGAAGAGGCTCAGCCTGGCTGTCGAGTGTGTCGATGGCGACATACCTGTCTCCCACCAATCCTTCTGTTTTTAAAGAGGCTTTTGAAGTGCTGTTGATCATATGTGATAATTTTTTTTCTATTTTCATATTAATGACAATTTGATTGTCTTGCAGGTGTATTTGATGAACCCGTCCGGCTTTTAATCCGTTGATGGTTACAGGAGTGCCTTTGAAAAGACCTTTAGCGTTTGTAATAAGCACTGTATAGTCATTGGCTCTTGCAAACAGAGATTGATAGTTGCCTATCACTACAAGGTAAGACCCCAGGAGGACTAGCCCAGAGAAAATAAATGCACCTATTTTAACTTGTATCCATACTTTTTTAGACATTTCAATAGCCTCCTTTTGTACCACTGATAAAGTGATTTAAGAGTTTATTATGGCTCTTCTCCAAATCTTGCGGGGCCCCTCTAGCTCGAATATCTCCGTCAAGCAGTAGAGCCACCCGGTCGCACACACGTTTAGCGCTTAACATATCATGTGTCACCAAAATGGAGGTTGCACCTCTCTTTTGTAAACGTAATATCATATTTTCCATATTTCTAGTATTATAAGGGTCTAATCCGGTTGTTGGCTCATCGTACAGTATAATTTTAGGGCTCATAATAATAGAACGGGCTACACCGACCCTTTTTTGCATACCTCCAGAAAGTTCTTGAGGGTATTTTTCTTCACAGCCTGCCAGGTTGAGGTCATCAAGTTCCTTTTTAATGATTTTTTCAATGCTGGATTCGTTCAATTGAGTGTGCGCTCTAAGGGGAAAGGCCAGATTATCATAGACTGTCATGGACTGAAATAAAGCTCCTCCCTGAAAGGCGTAAGCCACTTTTTTTCTCACCTTAATGAACTCGCTTTCTGTAAAATGGGTGACGTCTTCATCTTCAATAAAGATCTTTCCTCTGGAGGGCTTTTCCAAACCGACCATAGAGCGAAGAAGGATGGATTTACCTACCCCTGAAGCTCCAATAAGAGCCAGACATTCTCCTTCATAAAGTTTGAAGTTAATGCCTTTTAGAATGGATTTATCTCCAAAAGAAACATAAAAGTCTTTAATTTCAATAAGAATTTTTCGGCCTGCATTGCTCATTTTTCACCCTCTTATTTTAACCACAGTAAAAAGAATATCCATGTTAAGACAAAGTCGCTGATGACAATCATAATAGAAGAAGAAACCACAGCCAGGGTTGTGACCTCTCCGACTCCCTCTTTTTTTTGAGAGGCAGACATACCAAAATAACAAGCTGAGATAGCAATCAGGTAAGCAAATACAAATGTTTTTGTAAAACCGGATAGAAAATCCAATAGGAGAACTTTATTAAAGAAGCGGCTGGTGAACATTCCGATAGAGATGTCGAGTTGGTAAACAGAGGTTAAGGCGGAAAACACATAAGAAATAGCGCATGAAAATAAAGTAAGGAAGGGAATTGATAAAACAGAGCCCAATACTCTTGGAATAACAATCAGTTTAATAGGTGAAGAGCCTAGTGCCCGAATAGCATCAATTTGTTGAGTGACTTTCATAGAGCTGATCTCAGCGGTCATACCTGCACCGACACGCCCAGCCAGTACAAAAGCTGTAAATACTGGGGCAATTTCTCTAAATAAAGCTATGGAAATCAATCTTGGAGTGTACATTTTTAGGCCATACTTTTCCAAAGTAAAACCAAACTGCAGACTAAGCACTAAACCGGTAGATGCGGCTGTGACAAAAATAATAGGCCAGGACTTGTAACCGATTTCATAGATTTGGTTTAACGTAAGTCTTAAGTGAAAAGGTTTGGACCATAATTCCACCCAGATGTTTTTAGTTAAGATAGAAACACCAAAGATAAATTGAAGAGTTTGATGTATTAAAGTCATAGGCTTGGAGTTTTTGGCACTTTATCTTCGGTAGGCATGATGAGGAGGTATCCCAGTGGACTGGCATCGGGTTACGGTGCTTTGGGGGTTAATAAGTAAAGTGCCTATGGGTTGATCTCTATATAAAACCTTAATGGACATATTTTTGTCTTTATTGAAATCACAATTGTCGCAATAAAGCTCAAGGCTTCCTCCTGGGTACCCGTACCCTGTAGAAGAAGGGATAATAGCATTCCATCCTCTATCTTCATTTTGAGGATTGATAGGTGCATTGGCAGGGAATACTCCGGGGGCGCCTAATGTCCCGGAGTTGCCGACAAAACTTCCGCCGCTCCCTCTTGGGAGAATTTTAAGTGTTAAAATCTGTGTAAATTGTGCATCGAAAGTAATTTCTACAGCAGGCTCCCCTGTCCAGTTTTTGCAAGCACCGTAACCTTCATGTATTTGTTTATTCACAAACCATTGTCCTCCTGTCTTTCTACAGCCAAAATGGGGAGAATCAGCAAGAAAAATCTCATAGATATCGGAATTGATATCTGGCATATGGCCATAAAAACAGTTCCCGTGCTGATTGATATTTGGGTGAGGAACTCCGATAGTGCCTGTAGGAAAGGGAGTTCTTCGGTTCATACCGTTACAGTCCATTAAAAGAAGGGGTAAGAGAAGATAAAAGAAATATTTCAACATTTGATTGTCCTTATGCCCTTATTTTTCAATCCTTATAACATAAAGTCAAATAATCCTTAATTTTAGCCCCTTTTTGGCTATTTTTGTTGCGGTTTTATGTTATGATAGCCGTTGTTATTTAGGGGGCGTTAGGCTTCGACGCAAATAAGAAGCATTAGGGAGCATGCAGAGGGGCATGAGGACCTCTTTAAAAACGTGCATAAAACTAATTGGCAACTTTGCCACTTTAGCTGCTTAATTTTAAAGTAGCCGTGGAACCAACTTAGACGGCGAAGTTGGGGAAGCGTCGATTCAGTCGTCTCGGTTGATTGCTTTTCTCAGGCGGTGGACTTAAATCAATGAGAAAAAACTTGAGGAAATTTTGCCTTTGGAAGTTCTTTTAAGTTTTTAAAACAGAGGCTGAGCATGGAGCACCCAAATGTAGAAGCTTTGCGGACACGAGTTCAATTCTCGTCGCCTCCACCAATAAAATAGAAAAGGGGTTGTAAAACCCTACATGAGTCATTCCTGTTCTGTTCACGTCATTCCTGCATATACGCCATTCCGGACTTGGTCCGGAATCCAGATGCACATGAGAGAACGAATACATCATATTTCTTCTTTTAAAAAAAGAAGCAAAATAACGAGTTTTTCTTCATAAAGAAGTAACACAATAAGATTTGTGGAAGTGGTCATTTGTGTAAACTATTCTTGCAAGATCAGAAACATGTAGCATTTATCGACCGTTTCAAAATGTCCACTTCCCAAATCTTTTGTTGATTCTATTTTGGATTCATCAAAACTAATTGAGAGAGTGGTGAGTGAAGGGAGCCTACGTAAGGAGCGAACTGGATGTGAGCGACTGTAGAGCATTTTTCATTGATTCTGTAAGCACTTTTTAAGTTCAAAAAAGAAATATGCCGAACTCATTTGTCGTCTTGTCTGCAAAGACACTTCCTTCGATTCTATAAGCTATTTCGCACTTTTTAAATCCAAAAGGGGCCCAGGATTTATTTAATTAGAGTTTGTAAGACCATTGGAAATCAAGTAAACGAGTGACTGTCGTAGGCAATTGGGGGCTAAAAAATTGAAACGGGGGCCGCGACACTTGTTCACATCCTCCACCTTTACAGTTTTGCTGTGTGCCGAGTAATTCTATTGGGATGAATAATAAAATACTCCACAAAGGGAAAAACTTAAACGTTGTTTTGTGAATGGAGATTACTATTCTCAATACTTTATCTTTCATAGTTATAATTGTATTGCAAAGAAAGTTTTTTTCTAGCCCAGGAGAGTATTTAGTTATAGCTTTTAAGACTAATGGCAATAAGGCTGATTACCTCTAATTAAGTTATTGATGAATAATTTACAATATTTCAATTTTTAATTGATTTTGAACTTTTTATACTCCATCTTATGTGAATATTTTGGAGGTTGTGTTATGCGTTCTTTATTTGTTTTTGCAGTTTCATTGTTTTTATCTGTGCAGGTTCACGGGAAGGATGAATGGACTTTGACTTATGAAGGAATTGATCAAAGCGGTGTGAGTGATAAAAGTATTGTGATAGATTATATGGTGGGAGATAGTGTTGTCATAACATCCCAGCACATTGCCGAAATGTTTGACTTAAATGAAGCTCAGACGGCCAGTGTCCGTTTTACAGAACAAGACTGGAGAGCTGGTGATGTGTTGCTTGATGTGGGCGAAATTATACTATTTCCTTTTGGAGTAAGAGATGCAGAAGATTATTGGCTGGTCTTTGAGCATCCTGAACATGGACGTATCACTTGTCACTTGCAAGTCTCTGTTTATTGGCATGAAGGAATGGGCAATTCTCACTTAAATGCATGCGGGCAAGTGCCTTTGGGACTCATGGGAAAAATCGTGAATTTTTCTGAATTTACAGTAAACCCATTTGTCAGAGACTAACTGTCAGATTGAAGTACACATAAGATTCACAGTGAGTGGTAATGGCGAGATATAATAAAGACAGATCCGATATGAGCTGTGTTTATTGAGTAGTTTTTGACATGTTAGCTCTTTTTATTTTAGAATGATTGTGAAAAATGAAATTTATTCTTTTATTAAGTCTTATAACAACTTTCACAATAGCCAAAGAAATTCACGTTCAAGGGCATCGGGGAGCTCGAGCTGTCTTGCCGGAAAATACTCTTGAAGGTTTTCAATATGCCATGGATTTGGGAGTTGGAGTCCTTGAATTGGATCTTGCAGTGACAATGGACGATCAAGTGATTATCAGCCATGACCCTGTGGTCAATACTAAACTATGTCATTTTAATCGAAAGAATTTTCCTTTTTCTTTGTTGACTCTCAAGCAAGTTAAAGAGATTGACTGTGGATCGAAAAAAAATCCTAATTTTCCCAAGCAAAAACCAATTCCTAAAGCTCGTATTCCAACCTTGGCTGAGTTATTTGAAATGGTGAAAAGTTCTCAATCTTCTTTTGCCCGGAAAGTTCAGTTTAATATAGAGATTAAAATTTTTCCTCAATATCCTTCCCTTACGCCAGGGCCGCAGAAATTTGCAAAATTAACCTATGATGTAATAAAAAAATACGGTATGGTGGAACGATCTATCATACAATCCTTTGACTACAGGCCTCTTGTGGCCATCAAGGCCTTGGACTCTCGTTTGCGTCTAGCCTTTCTCAATGGTCAGTCCCTTCCTGACTTTGTACCCATTGCTCAAAGGCTTAAAGCTCATATTATTTCTCCTAATCAACATTGGATTACCAAAGATCAGGTGCAGGCCTTAAACAAAATAGGAGTTCAAACAATTCCCTGGACAGCTAATACAGAGAAAGAGTGGGCACATCTGGTGCAAATAGGAGTAGATGGTATTATCACAGATGATCCCGAAGGACTTATTCGTTGGCTTAGAAAACAAGGTCTGCGCTCAGATAAATCTCTTTAAGAGTTGAAAGAGTTTTATAATTTGTATAATATCGGATGAGTTATGTTATTGCTTTTTGGTTCTACTGGGGTTTTTGTTACATTTACCATGTTTTTTTTGATGGACTGGTTCTCAAAAAAACAAGAAATGCGCCGTACAAAAAATACAGCTGATGACATTATTAAAACAGCTGAAGATAAAGCCTCTTTCCTTCAGGAACAAACTCAAATACAGATTCGTGAATATGAGATGAACCTCAAAGGGAAAAATCAGGATAAGTTAAAAGATCTGCAGGATCAAAATCGTCAGGCTCAAAGTTCTTTGGATAAACAAAATTATAAAAATCAAATTTTACTGCAGTCTATGCAGAAAAAAGTGAATAGAATCAAAAAACAATTAAAATATTTTAAAATAAACTACAGTCCAATCAAAAACACCTCTCATCAGCAAGACCAGCTGAGAAAAGAATGTTTGGAAAAACTTAAAAAACTTGTAAATATAGATCACCTTTCTTTAACAAAAGACATTGAAGAACGTGAATTGCAGGAGTCTAAAAGCCGGGGAATGCGCCAAGCTCAATATGCTTTGGAGGTTTCACAGCAGGATTTGGAAAAACAAACACAAACAATTCTGGAGCGGGTGCTTAATCGCTTTCAAAAACCATGCTGTCTGGAAAGGGGAATAAAACCTGTTGTTTTTAGAAGTGAACAGGCTTTTAACAGAACCATTGGCAGGGATAAATGCCACTTAAATTTTTTGGAAAAAACATGCGGTGTGGATGTTATTGTAGATGAAGAAGACTTTTCTTTAACTGTACAGGGTCTGGATCCTGTTCGGCGTGAATGGGGTAGACTTTCTCTTTCGAAATTGGAGAAAAAAAAGAGAATCAATTCCAATATTGTTTCCAGTGTTATTCAACAGGCAAAAAGAGAGTTATTTCAAAAAATCAGCAGGGATGGAAAACGTGTGTGTGACAGCTTGAAACTGCATGGTATTTCCCCGGAAATTCGAAATATGATGGGTGCTCTCAGGTACCGTTATTCTTTTGCTCAAAATCAACATTTTCATTGTGAAGAGGTGGGCTACCTTTGCGGTCTTTTGCAGGCGGAGTTTAACTTGGAAGTGAATAAAGGGAAAAAGGCCGGATTGTTTCATGATATTGGAAAAGCCATGGATCATGCAAAATCAGGAGGCCATGCAGTGATTGGAGCTGATTTTGTTCAAAAATATGGTATAGACGAAGATGTAGTTTATGCTGTTCGAGCCCATCACAATGATGTTCCCCCTCAGGACAATTTGGATTTTTTCGTCATTGCCGCAGACGCTGTATCAGGCTCCAGACCTGGAGCCAGAAGGTCCACTGTGGATTCTTACGATCAAAAACTTTTGAGTTTGGAAAAAATATGCAAAAGCTTTGATGGAGTTCAGGATCTCTATATTATGAATGCCGGAAGAGAGGTCAGAGTTATTGTGAATGATAAAAAAGTCAGTGATGCAAAGGCTTTGGATTTAAGTAAACAAATTGCTCAAAGAATTGAAGAGGAATGTTCTTATCCGGGGTGGATTAAAGTCACTGTAGTCAGAAAACTGGAAGTCAGCCAAATGAGTCAGGCGGCTCATTAAAATTTTAAGAACGAAGCCTGCCTTTTTAGCATAAGTATTAAAATATCTATCAGTTTTTTATTGTTCAGTTGTTTGTGGAAATACACTTCAATATTCATAGAGTATTCTATTCCATCCACCTTAATTTCAGAAAGCCTTCCAAATTGAATTTGTTTTTGAATGCTAAAAGCGGGCATAAAACCCCAATACAAGCCGGACTCAATAACTTTTTTTAAAGTGCCTATGTTATTTACTTCAAATATAGGTTGTATATTGTGCTCTTTTTGTTTTTGTTCCATTTTTATTGTGAATTTAGGCAGGAGATGAGGGAAAGAAACCAAAGGTTTTTTTGCCATATCCGGCACTTGGATCTGTGAGGGAAGAGATACATCTTTTTTTGAGCCTACAAAGATCATGGAATCTTGAAACAAGTGATGTTTTTCATAGTTGGGAAGTTCAATTCCATACTCTTCCTGCAAGTTTGGCAGAATAACCATATCCACAGCATCCTTTTTCATTTGTTCAATGATACTTCGAGCCGGGGCATAAGAAAGATTGATTTTAAATTGTCTGCTGGGTTTTAAAAAACGCCACATCACAGGGGCTAAAAGAGACATCCCCAAATAGTTAATTGTGGATACACGAAGCTGGCCTTCCAGGTGTTGGGGCAAAGATTGTATGGATATCTGAGCCTGCTTGGCCAGGTTGAGAATTTTTTGAGCATAGTCGAAAAACAATTGCCCTTGTACTGTAGGTGAGATTTCCCGGGTTTCGCGTTCCAGTAAATCCACTCCCAATTCTGCTTCCAGAAGTTTTATCTGCCGGCTGACTGTCGGTTGAGTGATTTGCAGACGATTAGCCGCTTCAGTCATGCTTTTTTCTGATAATAGAGTGCAAAATATAGACAATTGTTGAAGATCCACTAAAATTTTATCCTTACTGTCTTATGACGGTTTTTGTTATACCTAAAAATATTTTCCAAAAATGTAAAAAAATATATTACAATTTTCTTATGAGCAGTTTCTCTATACATTCTTCCTGTCTCCTAAGGAAGATTTTTTTTGGTTTTACTACGTTAATAATATTTTTATTTGCGCATTTTGCCTGGTCTGCGCCGAAGTGCAATAACTATGTGTGTTTTGAGGTTCCAAAAAATTGGAAGTGTGTTGATGAAGGGGTGCATCGAATATGTCATAACAAATCACGACAGTTGGCTAAGGAAGCTATTATTATTGTGGTTGCCAAGGAAGTTGGAAAGCAGGACGGAGTGACTCAATATATTGATTACCTCAAGGAAAAGAAAAATTATAAAACAAAAAAAGGCAAAGCAATGACCTCGAAAGTGTATCATTCCAGGTCAAATAAAATTAATAATCATCTGTGGGCGGATGGTTTTCATCTGGCTAGTGAAATTCCTATTTATTATACCAGGTATTTAGGTTCGACCAAAAGCGGTTTGGCTGTATTAGTGACTTATACGGCTCATAAAAATTTATGGAAAAAATATGCCGCTGACTTTAATAAATCTATCCTTTCGTTGCGTCTTCTTAACGTAGAAGAGGCCATTAGAAAACTCAGAGCCATGAAACAACACCAGATAGGCGGGCGCAGTATTCGAGACTACCTGGAAGATATTATAGGAGCCGAAGATGATGGAGAAGGTTTGGAGGGCGGCGAAGGAGGCTGGCTTGCAGACAATTTGGAAGTGGTTGGAGGGGTTCTTGGTGCTGGTGCAGTAGGGACTCTGCTTTGGAGGCTTGTTCGAAGAAGAGGAAGTCGTCTGCCGGCTCAAGGGGCTTCATCTTCCGCTGTGGGTGCTCGCAGAAGACGAAGAAGGAAATAGTCTTGTTTTGTTATTCAGCTGTTGTGCAGTGGAATTTCCATTAGTTTCTGCTTTTTTCAGCCAATGTATTGCCGTTGCTTTATCTATCTGTGTAACTCCCGGATTACTAAAATATATGAAACTTATAGCAGTTTGAGCATCCGGGTTTCCTTGTTTGGCCGCTTGCTCAAGCCACTTAATTCCTTCTGTAATATCTTGTACTGCAGACTCAAAGAAATAAACTAAGCCAAGAATAAATTGAGCTGGTAAATATCCTTGCTTTGCCGCTTGTTTGTACCAATAAATTCCTTTTTGAACATTTTTTGTAATTCCATTGCCTTTATAATAAATAGGCCCAAGGAAAAACTGAGCTTCAAAAAGCCCTTGCTTTGCCGCCTTTTCCAACCAATAAATGCCCAACTGTTTATTTTGTTCAACAGTTGTATCAAAATATTGGCCTGAATAATAAACTATTCCAAGTTGATATTGAGCCTGAACATGACCTTGTCTTGCAGATTGTTCAAGCCAGTACAAGCCGTCAGTTGTATGACCTTCTTTTAAAAATCTGTGCCCCATTATGTATTGAGCATGGGAGTGCCCTTGTCTGGCGCGTCTTAATGTTTTTTGAATTTCCTCTTGTTGGTACTCTAGAAAACTGTGGTTATTGCTATTTATGTTTTTGAGGATATTTTGAATATGTCTTAAAGGTATTGTGTGGACGAAGTTATCACCCACAATAGAAACAACTCCTGTGACTTGTCCTTCAGTATCAAAAACAGGACTGCCGCTAGCTCCATAAGCAGAGGAATGATGATTTATAGGGATAGTGTTAAGGTGTTCAGATTGTTTAATACTCCCTGTGTTTGTTATCTCTGTAAAATCTCCTTCTGGATATCCTGAGATAAATACAGTTTCATCTGTTTGTATGGGGGATGTTCTAAGAGTGAGTTGAGTGTCTACTGGAGGGCTTATTTCTAAAAGTGCTAAATCATTTTCAGCATCTAAAGCCAGAACTTGTTTGATTTGCACAGGTTTAGCTTGCTCCACTTGTGGCTGAGAAAGAGTAATGTCTTCGATATCTTTAGTCATTTCTATATTATGAAAATTAGTTACAACCTGTTGTGGTGTTATAAAAAAACCGGTGCCGATTTTGCCAGCTACTTCAGAAGGTATAAAACTTAACTGGCAAATGGCGGATCGGATTTGTGTTTGAATGGAATGTTTTTGTTCAGCGTTCCCAACAATAGGGGTAATCAATAACATGAAAAATAGTGTGATCTTTTCTATACTCATAACTCTTTCAAAGCGTAGATGCTTTTGTTACCACATATTAATGTGGAGTCAAAAGAAATAATCTACTGTTTTGAGTATAGAAGTAAGATTTATATATTTTATGTGGCATCAGGAGAAGAATCGTAGGGAGGGGGAGTTTTCTTCTCTTTCTTTGGAGATTCAATAAACTGCAGACTGTTAAATGGAGATTCTCCAAATTGGAACTTAGTCTTCTCAGATTTTTTATTTTCAACAAGTGTCAGTGGTTTTTTCTCAGCAGTCTTAGCTGGTGCTGATTTTTTCTCAACAAGAGAGATAGATTTTTTCTTGGATGGAGCAGTTGTCTTTTTGCCGGCTTCAGTTTCAAACCCAAGGATCAGTTTTTCCATTTTAAAAATACAGAAACGAGCTTCACTGACAATTTTTTCCAACTCTCTATTTTTTTTGTCTAAGAGATCAATTCCCTTTCTAAGTTGAAGGTCTGTTTTTTGTGAAAAATCCTCTAACAAATCCATCTTTTTTTGCAGAATTTTGAGTCCCATACTTAGACGAGTGTCTTTTCTGAGAAACTGATTCCAGATGATGTAAAAGATAAAACAAAAGGAAAGAATTAAAAATCCTGTTATAAATAGCATATCCCACCTTAAAATTATTTTAAGTTAGGACTTTTAGTGGTGCAATAAGGCTAAAGTCGGAAATACCTCTATTTTGTTTGAGATATAAAATCTTTTATTCTATCAGCACACTTTTCAATATCTCTATCCGGGACCGCAAAATAGAGGCGGATGTATCCCGCTCTTCCAAATTCCTCCCCGGGAACGGCAAATAAAGAAAAATGTTGAGAAAGCAAAGTGCAAACATCCATAGAAGACTGGATGGGGTGGTTTTTGAACTTTCTGCCGAAAAGACTTTCTACATTTGGCCATAAATAAAATGCTCCTTGAGGTTCCTGGAAATTGATTTCTTGAATGGAGCTTAAAGCCTGGCACATTGTTTGTTTTTTTTCTTTGATCAGTTGATGAGTTTTTTGAACATCTTCTTCTGTATTGTCAAAAGTGGGGACCATAGCCATTTGAGAGATTGTAGGAGCTGAGCTGACCGTTTGACTCTGAAGAGAACTCATGGCCTGCACAACAGGAACAGGAGCAACGGCCCAGCCGAGCCTCCATCCGGGCATAGCGTAGTTTTTGGAAGCCGCATTGATGCAAATGACCCGATCTTTTAATTCGGGGCAGGCCTGCAGGAGATGAGGGGCAAATGAATCCGGAGGGTTGTCAATCACCATACGATTGTAAATATCATCAGACAACACACATAATCTTGGATGTGTTTTTATCACTTCTCCAATGGATTTTAACTCCTCTATAGAGTGGACAGCTCCTGTAGGGTTGTTAGGGGAATTTAAAATTAAAATTTTTGATTTGTCAGTTATATATTTTTTGAGGATGTCAGCTGTTAATTTGTGAGTGGTAGTGTCTGTTTCCACGATTACATTTTGGGCGCCGATCAGATCCACCATACTGGGGTAACTGACCCAATAGGGAGCTGGAATGAGCACTTCATCTGTGGGGTCCGCTAGAGTTTGCAAAGCTGAGAACAGACAAAATTTTGCTCCAATAGAAACAGTGACGTTTTTAAAATCGTAATTTAAATTCAAGTGTTGATTTATATTTTTTGCAATTGCCTGCCTCAGGTCTTTTCTTCCAACCGCAGGCGCATAATGAGAGCATCCTTTTTGAATAGACTGCATAGCTGTATCTTTAATAGGCTCAAAACATTCCCATGTAGGCTCTCCCAGAGCTAAATTGACGACGTCTTTTCCTTGAGCCGTTTGTTCTTTTGCTCGGGCAGATAAGGCTTGAACCGCAGAGGGCTTAAGTACCTGTATTTTTTTGGACAGTATCATGAGGAAACTCCTTTTTTTAAAGCTTGTTGAACATTAGGGGGAACCATATGGGAGACATCACCGCCGCTAATTGCAATCTCTTTAACCAGTTGTGAAGAATAATGAATAAACTTAGATTTGGAAAACAAGATAAAAGTTTCACTTTCAGGGAATAGCTCTTTGTTAGCGTTCGATAAATTCATTTCAGACTCCAGATTAGATACATTTCTAATGCCTCGAATAAGAATACGTATATTATTTTTTCTAGCATATTCTGTCACTAATCCATCACAAATATCGACTTGAATAGTTTTAAAGTTTTGTAAAGCTCCTTTGGCTAATGCACATCTTTCTTTGCTGGAGAAATGATAATTTTTCCAGGGTGAGGTGGCAATCAAAACAATCAAGGGGTTGAAGATGGAAGAGGCGCGTTGAATCAGGTCTATATGCCCCAATGTAATGGGGTCAAAACTTCCTGCATATAAAGCTGTCACATAAACCTCAATTACTTTCTAATATAGAAAAAGTAAACTATTTTGTCTCCAAAACTCTTCTTTAATCTCAGAGACACTTCAGTTTCAGGAAATGACTCTTTAGAAGAAAGCTCCAGAATAATTAAACTTTCCTTATCACAAGCTGAGCTGGAAATTAAGGATTTTATTAGAGATGCTCCCAGTCGTTCCGGAAAGGGAGGGTCTGCAAAAATAATGTCGAAGGAGTTTTCTTTATATTTTTTTAAGAAATAAAATACATCCTGCCGGTATAACTTCAGTTGGTGTGCCGGGATTTTTAATTTTTGTTGATTTTTTATAATTAAATTCCAGCAAAGTTTATTTTTTTCTACGGCAAGGCAGGATAAAGCTCCTCTGGAAAGAGACTCAAAAGACAGGTTTCCTGTGCCTGAAAATAAATCCAATACCCGTGAATCCGGTAAGTCCGCTTGAATAGTATCGAATACACTCTTTTTTACCCTTTGTGTCATTGGTCTTATAGGAAGATTTTTAAAGTTGCAAAGACTGTGCCCTTTCAGGTGGCCGGCAATGATTTTTAAAGGAATTTTCATAAATTCAATTCACTGCCTGCGTTTGGCCTCAACTCTTGCAGTACCTGATCGAAAGTTTGAAAGATGTTTTCAAAAGGTTTGATAAGAAATAAATTTGCTTTTCTCTTTTTTGCTTCCTCTTTGTATTGTGCATAAGCAGACATCATAATAATTTGAGCGGGGTGAGGCTGTTGCTCCATAACTTTAAATCCATTTTGATCCGGCAGTATAAGATCTAAAAAAACAATATCCGGCTGACAGGATTTCCAAAGACTTAAGCCTTCTTCACCCGTACCAGCTGTCCATGTTTGATAGCCTCTAAGTTCAGAAATATATTTTAAAGACTGTCTGATCAGAGTTTCATCATCAATAATTAAAATTCTCATTTTTTACCTATCTTGCTAGAGGAAGAGAAAAAGTAAAACAAGAGCCTTCTCCTGCTTTGCTTTGCACTTTCAGCTGTCCTCCAAATTTTTTAATCACTTGATAACTAATACGAAGTCCCAGCCCTGTGCCTTCAGATTTTGTTGTAAAAAACGGGCTGAATATTTTCTCCTGCAAATGTTCGGGGATGCCGCACCCATTATCCTGGACACTGAGTTGAACTTGATTTGTGGATGTATCTATATTTGTTTTCATGCACACTTGCCCCTTGTCACCAACAGCCTGCAGGGCATTTCGAACTAAATTGAATATCACTTGTTGTAATAGGCAGGGCTCTGCCTGCACCATAATTTTTTCTTCTTCCAAATTCAAAAGAATTTTTTTTGTTTGAATCATGGTTTTTAAAAAAGGAAGTGTTTGGTGCACCACTTTATTTAAATCACAGGTCAGATCTTTATTAGTCTGCCTTGAAAATTGTATAAAATTAGTAATAATTTTTTGACAGCGGTGGGCTGCTTTTTCTATTTCTAAAAAATTATCTTTTTCCCGACTTTCTTCAGATAAAATTTGAGCCATAGAACGAATGCCCGTTAACGGATTGCTGAGCAGATGAGCGACATCATTTGCAAGTTTTCCCAAAGCGGACATTTTCTGATTTTGGGCAATTTGCTCTCTGAGTAACAGGTAAGAGGTCACATTAGTAAAATGTTCAACAGTGTAATTGTGATTGTTGTTGATAATGGAATAGCTGTGCTTTTCATATTGTTTTTCTTCATCTTGAAAATGATCTTTTAAAAATAAAGAAGGGTTCTTATTATAAATCTTTTGAAAATGAGTGTTTGATCGTATGGGTTTTTTGTCTTCATCCAGTATTGCAAGGGGCTCTTTCAGGCCGTCAAAGGTTTCCTGCCAGAGATCTGATCCAGATTTCCAGTGTTCTTCAAGCAGTACTTTTGAAAAAGTAGATCTTAAAATCTCCTGTTTTTCCTCACTGAAAAAATTTTCTATAGTTTGTGTTTTGCAAAAATACTCTACAAATAAAACAGGGGGCTGGTCTTCCAGTTCATAAGAAGAGTTTAGGGGAATGGCAAAGATGTTATAAAAAGGCCTCCCCAGTTCATTAGCTAAATACAAGCTTTCTTGTTTGGAAAGTGGGCCGGAGTTTGATGTTTTAGGCCAAAAGTTTTTTGCTGTTCTTTCAAAGAGTCTTTTACCTTTCAAACAATATTGTCTTGGGCCAAAATAAGCGGAGTGAAAACACAAAACCATTTCTCCCATTTTTTTTTTAATGGGAGATACTTCAGATCCAATTAATCGAATCCACTCTTCAACAGTGCTGGCTAAAAAAAACTTGTTAACAAGACGCACCAGCTTTCGTTCGTAAGCAATGTCTGTGGTGGGTTGGATAAGCCACCTCCTTACTGACAATTATACAAGGCTTTGATGGAAAAGGGACTAAATGCGGAAAGAAAAAAGTGGTTTAGACCCGGAAATCCATTGGAAAGACGAAGACCATCTCACTTTTAACCTAAGAGCAGATTCATTTTCTGGATTAAGGTCTAAAGCTTGTTGTAAATTCACATGAGCCAGCTCCAGGTCACCCAACTCTGCCCGCACTTCTGCAAGTCCGGCCCAGGCTTCATCATTGTTCATATCTTTTTCCAATACGTTTTGGAATTTTTCTTTAGCTGAAGAGTATTCCTTTTGTTCTTTGAGAATAAGCCCTAATCCTAATTGAATTTCCGCATCAAATATTTTGTTGTTTAAAGAAAGAGCTTTATTGAAATTTTCAAAAGCGGAGTCTATATCTCCCATATAGTGACAGCAAAAACCCATAGTTTTAAAAGCGTCCAGCCCCCACTCTGTTTGCAGGCAGGCTCTCAGTAATACTTTTTCAACACATTCTCTGGCTTCTTTATATTTTTTTTGCCCTAGCAGGGATTTGCTGAGGTACACCCAGAAAATATCTCCACAGTCTAAAAGCTGTGAAAAAATTTTTTCAGCTTCAGAGTGCCTTTTACTTTGAAGGTGGAGCTTTCCTTGTTTTTCAAGAGAGAAAATATCTAATCTCGTTCTCCATGAGTGCATCTATCAGATCTCCTTATCATGTCTCTTTTCGGTCATAATAGGATAAATGATAATAGGATAAAGTCTAGTTTTTTTTAAGCTATTTTTTCTTCTTTATGTAGAGAAATTGAAGCATTCAGAGTGTCATGGATTTGCATATCTTGTTTTAAAATCGTGTAAATAAATTGTTTTTTGTTTTTTAAGAGGCTGACGATTTTTCTTTTTGAGTTTTCACTGACATCATCAAATTGTTCCAGTTTGTATTGATTGAGCTGTTTATCGATTTTATCCATAGCATTAAGCAGAATTTCCCTATCATAATAAAAAGATTCAAGGTTGTTGAGATCGCCTTTTTTGATTCGATTTAATTCTTCGCCATTAATAGATTCGAAAAGCTCCAGATAAAAGTTTTTCTTCTTTAGCATGTCGATCATATGTTGTATTTGCGTGTTTTCCATTCTTCCATTATGACATATTTTATTTAAAAGTAACCCGTCAATATTATGGCTTGTCCAAAGATGAGACAGAAAAAAAATCTTTATTTATTAAAAGGTTAGATTGATGTAGAATATTTGACACCGTGTCGGAATAACGTTTTTTGATACTTTTAAACTATGGTCTTGCTTAAGATTGGCTTTGTCGGAGACGGATGATTCTTAAAATATCTGCGGCTGTTTCCTCTAAGGCGCGGTCAGTGACATTCACCACAGGCCATCTGTATTTGTCAAAACATCCTCGAGCCTGCTCCAGCTCATGATAGACATAGAGTTTATCTGCATAGTCGCCGCTTTTGTTGTGCACTCCGATTTTTTGCAGTCGATTTTTTCTAATTCTTAGGAGAACATCTCCATCAATAGTTAAGGCAATAATTTTCTTTGAGTCCACTTTGAAAATTTCAGTAGGCAGTTTAATATCTTTCACAAAAGGGATATTGGCTACTTTATAACCTTTGTAACTTAGGAAAATGGAAAGAGGGGTCTTGCTGGTTCGGCTGACTCCAATAAGCACAATATCTGCGGATTGTAAGTTATGAAGGGTGGATCCGTCGTCATATTTTAATGAAAATTCAATAGCTTCAATTCTTTTAAAATAATCTTCATCCACTTGGTGAAGAATGCCGGCTTTTCTTTCCGGTTTGCTGATAAGATGCTCATTAAAGGTTTGAATGAGGGGGCCGAGTAAATCAATACATGGCAATTTTTTTTGAACTGCTATTTTTTGAATAGCTTTTCGCAAAGGGTTTAACACAATTGTATAGGCAATAATGGTTTGATGGGGATGTGTTTTATCCAGGATGGAATAGATTTGTCTTTCTGTTCGAATATTTGGATAACGTATGGTTTCTACATTTTGTTCTTCGTATTGTACAAGTGTGGCTTTCACGATGGAGGTGGCTGTTTCTCCTGTGCCGTCTGATAAGATAAGAATTTGAACGGGCTTGTTGCTCATTTGTTTAAACCGGAGGCTCCTGGATGGTTTGAATCTTATAAGGTAAGGGTTCAAATGGGAAGTGTTTTGTTAACTCTTCTTTTTTTATGGCAGAGCTTGGAAGAAACAATTTTAAAGACGGGCATCCTAATTTTTTCCAGTATTGATAAGCTGTCTGGATCCATCTTACAGAATCTTTATGCTCAAAGGGTAAAAATAAAACTTGTTTGCAGGGCAGGTGTAAAGAGGCTTCAATCAGAAGAGGCTTTGAAAGTTTTTTTTGTTTTTTGCATATACACTGCAAATACCAATCAATTTTTTTGGATAAAGAGGAGTGTGTAGGGCTTTGAATAATCCATAGTTTGGAGCCTTTTGAAAAAGCGTGAGAAAGAGGTAAAAAGTGAAACATTACTCTTGTCTTTCTTTTAAAGCAATGGAGTCTAAAATACCATTGATAAAGCGAGGTGAGTCTGAAGAGCCATAAATTTTTGCAATTTCGATAGCTTCGTTAATAAATATTTTTGGAGATTCTTTTTCAGAAGAAAAAAGTATTTCATAAACAGCCAGTCTGAGTATATTTAAATCCAGCAGGGCCATTCGGCTTAACTTCCAGTTTTGGCTGTGTTCGGTAAGCACCTGATCAATTTGTTCTTTGTGTTTTATAATTTCTGATACGGTATTTGTAACATCATTGGTTTGTTCTTTAAGTTCTTTATCTTGAAATTCCATTTGATAAAGAGCTTCCAGAATTTGAATGCGTTCTTTTCTTTTTTGTTGTTGGAGAGATTGTTCCATAATTGATAACCTTTCAAAATCCTCTGAAATGTATTTTTTTATGCACTATTTTGCAATATCTTTGTCAATTAGATTGACAATTTTTAGATAAAGGTAAAAGATAAAATGTAAGAAAAAGCTTCAAGGAGGTGTCTTGTGGGGATTTCTCTCTTTACCCTGATCGAGCAGGGGATGGGTTATTTAATCGGTATTGTCGGGCTGTCTGTTTTATTAAGAACTCAAAATTGGATTAATATTTTAAATGATGTTTGTTCTTGGAAAAAACAAACACTGATCACTTTTACTTTGCTTTGTTCTTTTTTATATCTACCTATTGGTATGGCAATTGTTTTGATTCATAATGAGTGGTCTTGGAGTTCTGCAGTCATTGTGACCATTTTAGGTTGGGTTATGGTATTAAAGATGCTTGTGTTTTTGTTCTTTCCTGAAAAAGTAGTGATGATGAATTGGTTAATGAACAAAGGCGACAAGTTTCTCTACTGGTTTTTTAAAATTGTGGGTGTGATTTACATAGGTTTGGGTCTGCTTGTTCTTTGCCCTTACTGGTTTTAATTTCTCAATGTATGTAATCTCAGAAGCTAGCCATTCAATTTAAACTTCGGAAGTAAATCCCAAAAAATGTTGACAAACTACATATTTTTATGTAGTTTATATCAATGAATGGTATAGGAGTCAAAAAGGTTGATTATTACATAACGAAAAATGGAAAAGCGCCGTTTTTGGAATGGATCAGTCGTTTAGATATTAAAAAGCAGGTTGTCGTTGACCGTTATATTCAAAGACTTAAACAGGGTGGTGCTAAACGATCCATTAGAAATTTAAAAGATGGTGTGTTTGAAATTAAAATTTCTTATGCCAGTGGATTGAGAGTTTATTTTGCAGAAGAAGGTCAGAAGATTATTCTTCTGTTGACTGGAGGAGATAAGACAACACAACAAAAGGACATTAAAAAAGCAAAAGGATACTGGAGGGATTATCATGGCAAATAGACATAAAAGTTATGATGTAGTGTTAGCTAAAAAATTTAAAAATCCTAAATATGCTCAAGGATATTTGATGCATATTATGAAAAAAGAACAGTTGTCTGTAGAAGAATCATTGCGTGAAACAATCAAGGCTATGGGGTTGAAAGAATTTTCTAATAGATCTGGTTTATCTATACAATCTGTATCAGATTTTGTTGCTAAAAGACAAAAATGGAGTGTGGATAAACTTTCCATTCATATAAAAAAAGTGTTTAATTTAGAAATAAAAGTATCCCTTAAAATACCACGATCTAGTAAAGTGGCATAAGAGCCAAATTATATAAATCAGCTTTGAAACGGGGGCCGCGACAATATCCAGAAATAAAATATTTGTCGATACAATTACAACTGTATTACTATTGACAGACTAATACGAGGTTTATATCCTCAAACTTTATAAAAAATTAGGGGATGCCTCTTGAAATACATACTGACAGTTTTATTGTTTACAGGTTTTTTTGCTCAAGCAGAAGAATTAAATCAATCAAATTTAAGCGGCTTTTTTGCATTTAACTTTGGGATAGCTGTTGATACAAAACTGACAAACTTTGATTACCCGGTATCCATGTCCTATGGTGGAAATATTCTAAAAGATCGTTATGTAGGTGCATTTGAAATAGGTTTAGCCAGTTATCGCGGAGAGCATCGTATTCCTATTCATTTGCTGTTTAAGTATGCTTATGATGTTATGCGCTCTCATTCATATTGGGGCCTTGGTATCGATACCACTTTATATCTTTGGAGGCAGTACTACCACTTATTCAATAAACAAGGATGGTCAGGTTGTAGAACACGGTTATTATAATGTGTAGTAGCTAGTATATGATCTGACAGTTACCCGTGTCAGTGGCTGTTTT
>JAPPLG010000017.1 GCA_028819545.1 Bdellovibrionales bacterium
CGATGTCACCATTTTTCCATTCTCGATCAATACGATTGTGCCATAACCCTAAACTATGACCTAATTCGTGAGTAAAAGTATCACTTGACGTACATTCAATGGAAGAAACACTAAATCTAAACTCACCTTGACGTGATTTCCATCTTTCTCGACGTCTATTAAACATACATAAGAAATAATTCTCAGAACCCTCACAATATGGTTTCTCATAATTATCATAACGTAATGAATATATTGATGCTATTCCACATGCTCCAATAGGTTCTTTGACAAAAAGATGCACTAAATCTGCTTTATATTTTTCTATTAATGGATACACTTCATCCAAAGCACTATAATCCGCATTATTACGATTATCCTCAGATGTTTTTGCCAATACTGTACGATCTGAACCAAGATGGTTTGAACTTTGAATATAATCCACCTTTTCTATACCGGCTAATTTAACATGCCTATGGGCTAAACCACTATTTTCTAAAGTATAATTCATCTCAGCCACTTCACTTTCAATCGTAGCCCTAACCTGTGCAGGCCCTCCTTCATGGTCTTCCACCCTTTGAGTGTAAACCACCAGTACATCAATGGTGTTGTTTGCGGCTTGTTTGCTGGAAGCTCTTGCCTTTGCAGGAATCTCTTTCTTCTTCGCAGAAATTACAGTGCCTGCAGGAGCAACATGATGCTTCTTCGTTACCCCTGTGGATACGTCATTCCGGACTTGATCCGGAATCCAGTTCTGTTCGTTATTGTGATGTGCATGATCACTATCCAAATCATTTCCGCAACGAGGAAGATCCGATAAATCCTCCTGCTTAATCAAAACCTGATTAAAATCTACTCCTTCTGACTTTAAAGTGTAAACACCTCGAATCGAATGAAGTTCCCCTCGAATAATCCCGCTGTTATGAAGAAAGATTGTAAAATGTCCTCCATCCTCTAAATCCCCTGAGATAAAAGAAGAGCCTCCAGCAAGCTCTTTTGTTTTTTGAACATTGGCTCTTATTTCCACATCATTAAATAAATTTAAAACCAAAGGCATATCGTAATTGATGGAACGAAAGATCTCATTTTGATTCATACGAGCCAGACGGTAACGCTCCGGCACTACCAAAGGGTCTGATTGCAACTCTAAATACTTGTCAAAATTCAGCGTTTCATCTGCAGGCTGAAAAAGTGTTTGGGCTTTTATGTAAAAAGAAGCAAAAATGGTGAGAAAAACTATAAATTTAAACATTTGAAAAACCTTGTATTTTTTACAGGCATTTTAATATGATTTAAGTTTAAAACCAATAATAAAAGAAAAAGTGTGTAAAAATTTCACAGTATGGACCCTTGCCTTCCAACAAACGTCATCCTGATGAAAATCAGGATCTCTCTCATGTACGACTGGATTCCGGATCAAGTCCGGAATGACTTTTACATACAGGAATGACGTACTCGCAGGAATGGTCTGAACACATGCAAGGATGACTTATATACTCCAAAGTGATTTGTGTATCGCGATGTCGTGAAATAACTTATATTTTCGATATGGAATATAATACTAACATGACTCACAATACTCAACCCAATAAGGACAACTATAATTATAAGGAGTACATGTTTGCACACCAGTATCTGGATCAGTAGAGCAGTTTTGGCCAGTACAAGTCTGAGGACATTGTGTGTATGATGCATTATAAAGAGCAGGACGTTGCTGTCCAAAGCCTAGACTTTGACTAGGAGTAGGTTTTCTCCGGCTCCTATTTTTATGGCTAACACAGGTTTCGTTATCGTAATCAATAGGATCATCATCACAAAAATTTGCATGCAAATCAGCTAAATCTGCATAGTACATATTGCATTTAGCAGGCAGTTTCTTAAGGCTATTATTACTGGGTACACCCTCAGATATACAATCAGTATTCCAAGTCCAACTGTGTTCAGATTCAGTATCTTTAACAACCCCTACATCTCCAGAAGAACTATCATAATTTACAGTTGATTCAGGCCTTAATCCTCCTACCATAGTACCGCCAGTGTTTTCTTCATATAAATTCCAACAACGACTTTCTGTGGCGGTATTAAAGTCATAATTATAAGTTCTAGTACTGCCAAAAAAGTTTTCACTACAAGTTGCCAAAGCCGGGGGAGTATAAGACTGATTATTTGCCTCTTCATTTGAAATATCATTTATACAATTAGTTGTTGTTGCTTGAGAAACAGCACTATTTGCACAGGCCAATTGAGTATTGAGGCGGGTTCTATACGCTATGTATCTATTTCTGGCGGCGGTTCTTGCGGCATTATTACCAGAACATACATAAGGACTGCCCTGAAGGTTACTAAGTGTAGTGTTCACAGCAGAAATTTCAGCATTAACAAGCCCGGGCCCTCTACCGTAATAAGAACTGACCTTAGCACAAAGCTCTCCATTTGTATGACAGGTAGTATCTTTACGTGCTGTTTTTGCAATTTCATAGCCGTGCGCCACAGAACCTATCATAAGAGTTTTACTGTTTTCTTCATTCCAGCTTTCAACAATACAGTTACCGACAGCTCTTCTTTTTTTCTCCCTTTTCCACATTCGGCAAAGCTTATCTGTATTTTGAACATGCACTCCCCCACTTGTATGATAAGTTAAAAGAGGAAAAAGAGTGCGAAGCCCCTGCCTGACTTCAACAAAATCCTGCCCTGTTAAATTTGCTAAATCTGTACTACCCAGACCCAGACCCGGCGGGCTGGGAGGTATCTCATTATAAGTACCTGGTGTCGCTTGAAAAGAATTTGCACTGTTACTTGCAGATAAAGTACTGCAGTCATCTTGTGTAGAACCTGTAGGCCAGTTATCAATTGAGTGAGTGACCAGCAAAGCTTTGTGATACTCCACCGTTACACCTGAACTATAACGACAAAGCTTAGTGACCCTACTTTTAATATTACTTAAATCGCCGGCTTCCCTAAAAGACTTCAAAGTCATTTTACGACCATTCCAATTTAGAGCTCCTACATTAGTAAAATTAGTGTCGCTATTTAATTGGCTGATAATTCCATCAATCTGACCGGCATTTTGAGTTTCTCTAAAAAGAATTGAAGGTTGATCTGAATCTAAATCCCCAGGGGCATTACGAACAATAAAAGTAGAGCTTAATAACCTAGTCCAATCGGGCTTCCAGTCCCAACTGGCTCCGGCAGTACCTCCTGATGATGAAACTGGAGTAAGACCGCCTATCCATGCTGTTGCAGGTTGAGCTAAAACCCCTCTTTCTTTATTAAAGAAAAATTCATGATCAGTTTCTTGGGATTTTAAATAATCATCTGGAAAATTTGCGAGCAGATCCGCATAATCATAACTAAGCTCCCATAAACGTTTTTTTGGATCATTTATAGGCTTCCAAAAGGGGATTCCATCCACAAAATTAAAAGGATTAGGAAAAGGATAGCGTGGAGAGTTTGGAGCCACCGCCTGTAAAGCCGCCGCCCAAAGCTGTCTTGAGTCCGGAGGAATAAAATACCAATTACCTCCTAAATTACGACATTGAGCATACCCATTAGTCATTACATTGCCTTCTGCAACAGTTGTAACAAAGGCGTCTTTATACGTTCCGGCTCTTATATTTCTACAAAGATAAGGATAATCATTAGTCGAAGGAGAGCTAATTGGCCGAATCCCTTTAAAAGCCAAATGATGAATCAATCCCAAGCGATTAGAAGAAAGACTATTGCTTTGCTTTCTTCCAGGATAGTCTGCATGAAAATTACTGTCCATTTTAATATAAACAGGGCGCGTGGGGCGCGCTCTTCCTAAAAAGTCTTTTCTGCTTACACCTGCAGGCAAAGTAAGAGAATTTCCAACCTGGTCTGCATCATGAAAATTAATACTGCTAAAGGGCTCTCTATAGAAAAAAGCCCAGCGCTCTCTTTCTTCAGTAGTTCCTGAATTGGCTACTCCTATATAGCGAACCCAGCCTGAATGAAACATCCCTGAAGCATCTCTTTGAACAGGCACAAATGTACCTGATGGAACACTAGAGTGATCCCCCCAAAATGTAGCAAAGCGGGCATAATTATTAAAAACATATTTTTTTCCTCCGCTTGCAGTTTGAACGACAGGCAAACCTCCTATATTTTCCAAAATCTCTTTAACTCCGGGGTTATTAGGATCTCCTGTAGAAGGCGCCAAACCATAAGCCGTAGATAAGCTAGGCAGAACACCCTCTTTCCAAACCCCGTTTGCATCTTTTTCTCCAATCAGCTGTTCTTCCTGAAGAACCTGCAGACAGTTGTTTCTGGCATCCAGCCCCCCGGTGTAGCCTCCCTCTAAAATTCTTGTTTTCCCTTCTGAAAAACAAGCAGACTTTGTCGTTCCTGTTTTAAATACAGGGTTTCCTCCATCAGGCGTATTAGTACAAGAAACAGGCTCTAAACCCCCTGTTCCTGCTTGCAGACATTTATGAGTCAAATCATCCAAATCACTGCCGCTTACCCGAGTCAAGTCTGCACTTCCTACACTTGTGGGAATGCTCTTTTCAATCACACATTCCGGAACACTGCCGTCCAAAGGCTCTTCATCACGTGTATCCTCTTTATAAGTTTTTACACCATAACGATGACAGCTTTTCATATTACATTGATAGCAGGCGATTTGATTACTGGAAGCTGTTAACGTTTCAGTGCAGTTAGAACTTCCATCACAATTAGCCCCCCCATACTTTACTGTTAAATCCGGATAATAAGAAGGGGAAGCGGAACAAATATCTGTGCAAATAGAATCACTAGATAAATTTCGATCTGCAATAAAAGCTGTAACTTCATTAGTGCCGGCTCTTAAAGGCCATTGTTCACTAAAGGTGTTGTTATTTCCATCCTTATCTCTTCCAATACGAGCTTTTTGGTCTGCAGATACAAATAAAGTTCCATACTCTCTAGTGTCAGTACCGTTAGTGACTTTTAAATCCATCTGATTAATATAAGAATCGTCCGGCTGGTCATAATTTAATAAAAATCGAAACTTTAAAGCCGGATCAAAGTCTCTATGATCTATTTGATTATTGCATCGGAATAAATTAGCCCGACAAGCTGATGAATAATCCGGTTGAGTGCCTGTTGCAATAATTCGATCTGTGCTTGTAGTAAACTCTTTAGAAATTTTTTCTACAACAACCTCCAAAGAATCTTTTTTCTCTCTAGCTTTGTAAGGAGAGTGATAACAAATCCTGCTGTGCCTGGCAGAAGCACCTTGAGAAGCTGTGGAAAAGCGAGCTAATTTGCAATTAGTACCACTGCAAATATGACAGTCCAAAACCTCTGTGCTCCATAAGTATTTCTCACCTTTGCTTAAAGAATAAACAATATTATCTGGATTATTTGCCTCTAACTCCTTAGGAATAGAAATGACAGACTTAAATTTATAAACTAACTCATCCACAGGAATTTTATCAGTAGAAGAGGTAATTGTTTCAAAATCAGGCATGCTTTGAGGTTCCATAATCAGGCGCGCATAAATACCTTTTGTTTCAGATGTTCCAGTATATTCTGCACATTTTTGAAAATGAGCTAGCAAATTGGTAGTATCCGGAAAAGTTCCTGCAAAACCATTAGTACCTCCTGCACAGTTTCCTATTGCAGTGATTTCCCAGTTGTTTCCTTCCTTAATAAAATACGCCCATCTGTCATTTGCATAGTTTCCAACAGAAAGAATAGGTCCGTTATTCAACATAATAGAACAAATCGCTTTATCTTTAAAATGAATATATTTATTCGTATTGTTAGGGTCTGTACTGTCTGTTACAATCTGACAAAGGCCATATTTCTTTTTATCATGACCCGTCTTTGTAGTGCCTGATATTTCTGTTTGTGTCATAGTAATAATTTTTTCCATACTGCTTATCAACTCAGAGTGCATAAAACTTACATTAGACTGACGAGCATACTGCACCTTTACTTCTTCAAAACTTCCCATATACGTGGCAAGCCCCACTGTGGATAAACCAAGAAGGGAAAAACCAAGTAAAGAGCCTATAATAGAAAACCCTTTTTTATTCTTCATTCGGATTGTAAACTTGTCATTCCGGACTTTAAATACGTCATTCCGGACTTGATCCGGAATCCAGTTACTGAATAATGCCAAAACTTTATTTATTCGATTATTCATAACTTCTCCTAAGGTGTGACAATGGGGTGAGTTTTAAAAAATCTAATATCTGTTTCATAATGTTCGTTGCTCCTTGAAGTAGGAACATCCCCTTTGATAATACCGTCTTCAAATCTCATAGGGTCTCTTGAAGCAT
>JAPPLG010000001.1 GCA_028819545.1 Bdellovibrionales bacterium
AGAGTTTTTATAGAGAAACAGGGCTGTTTATCAAAAGTCAAAGATATGTTGACTGGCATACTTAAGACCAAAATGGTCAGCAGTGCCCATTTTTGGTCACTTCTTAACGTTTACAATCTTTGCGAATGTGGGGATCCAGAATTAAAATATCGTAATTATAAATCTAGTTCTTCAATTCCTTAACTCCTGTCGTACCTGTAGTAAACGAATTCTTTCTTCTAGTGTGAATTTATTAAAAGATAGATCAAGAGATTTTAAAGAGTTTAATCCAGAAAACAATCCGGGAGGCAGAGATGTTAGTTTATTAAAGGATAATTTGATTTACTCTTCGGCGCCGGCAACTAAGTGCGTTAGTCTGAATCAAAAGAGAAAACCAATAATTAGAAGTTTGACCTTATACACTTTCTTCTACTCCTTAGAAGAGGTCATCCTACACATATGAAAGGTTTTTACGGAGTGTGTAGTTTTTTCAAAAGGACTACTGGACTATAGACGAGATATTTAAATTTAAGGCCTAAAGAACTTATGAGAATGTTTTCATTTGTCGATGATAATTGAGAGAATGGAAAAATAGGTGTTTTTGTGAAAGTTTTTTATCTAATGTTTATTGTTTTTGCCGTGGCTTATGGAGGTATTTCCTGCACCCAGCCGACGACAAGTGAATTAGGCTCTGAAAGAGATGATGACGATCGTGATGATGACGATGATAACAGGCGTACCAGAACTTGCTCCGACAGGGATTCTTGTCAGGATACCTGCGATGATCTTTTTTCATACACCACTGAAAGATATGGTTGTTATGACTTAGATCCTTCTGAAGTCAATGTTATTTCTAAAGTATCAGATGAATTGGAGCGTAATCTGGTACGTTCAAATGAATTGGAAGATATAGATGCAGATGATTTCAGAGCTTATCTTGAAATTGGTATGGAAAGTTTTATAGATTTGGTTAGAGGTGTGCCGGTAGGAGATAGTGCAAAAGACAATAATCGAGCACAATGGAATACAAATGCAAATGTTGTAACAAACTCAACAACAGTAATGGAATGGATAGCTGAAGAAGAAAATATTGCTGAAGTTATTCTGGAGCAGGATAGGGATTTTGAATTAGGCTTAGAGTTGTTTCAAGCTCTTGCTGTAGATGTAACTTTTGATCCTCCAATTACTAATGCTGTTTTGGTAGGTACTGGAGTGTGTGTAGATTTTTTAGTAGGTAATCGTTTTGATATTGGAGATAGTCTAAGTAGTTCAGATTGTGCTAGTCCTAAAGAACTATTGGATTTGAGTCATTTTAATGGAATGAGTGGGGTATCCAAGTTTTTATCTGGATTTTTGTTGGCTCAGATTTCTGGTGATTCTTTTATGACTTTTTCAGCTGATGAAAGAAATGACACAGCTTTTGAATGGGGTCATAATACTCTTTTGGAATTCTGTAAAGAAGCCACAGATGAGGATGAAGGTGATGTGGAAGTTAAAACCTGTCTTCAAACAGCTTACTGTGTTCATAGAAGCATTGAAACTGGTGGAATCACCAGTGACGGTATCTTTAAAGATTTAGATGATCACGATGGTGTTGTAGGGCGTACAGATGTAGATCATTGTGATGATCTAGATGATGAAGACCGTATGGAAGATCTCTTCGATTGATTCAGTAAACTTTTCTAAAGCATTTTAATAAACAAGTCATTCCGGACTTGATCTGGAATCCAGTCGTATATATGGAAGGTGGACCCCTGCCTGCGCAGTGGTGACGATAATGCAAGAATGAATGGTGCAGTGGTGACTACGAAGCAGTGCAGGTGCCAAGCGAAACTGCTGAGCGAATGCTTGCAAAAAATCCAACAACACACTCCTTACGAGGAAATCCCATTCGGCATACAGTTGTTTTACCGGACTGCCTTGGACCTGTCACTGTCAGTACAGGGTATGGATTTTGGCACTCATTCAGCATACTTTATGTCAAATGGTTACTATTTTTAAAAGCGGGTAGTTCTTCTGTAGCTGAAATCCACTGAAGGCGTTTCAATTTACAATTGTGGAGTACACGTCCAAAATGGAATGTTTGTGTCCATTTTTGGTCACTGGCCAACTCAAATTATAAAATAAAGTGATTTCTTATTCTATTTTCAAATCATTAAAGTTTCCTTCAACTTATTGAAAACACTGAACAAAGTTTACAACAAGACCTTTTCTTGTAAGAAAAACTGATACTTTGTCTAAAACTGTCCATCTATTTGCACATGACTTTGAGAGGGTTTGAAACACCCTAAAACTTTAGATAATATACAGAAAGGAGTTTAACAATGTCCGTACAAAAAACTTATTCATCTGAAAAAGAGATTACCGAAATCTGGAAGCTTTTTCGTGAAACCGACAGGAAAATGCAAGAAACCGACAGGAAAATGCAAGAAACCAGTAGAGAAGTGAAAGAAACCAGTAGAGAAGTGAAAGAAACCAGTCGAGAAATGAAAGAGGGTTTTCAAAAGATGCTTGAAAGCTCTAAAGAAACTGACCGGCAAATGAAAGAAACAGCTTTGCAAATGAAAGAGACCGATCGTAGATTGGAAAAGCTGGATCAGCTTTTTAATGGTCAGTGGGGCAAGCTTATGGAATCTCTGGTCAAAGGGGATTTGATCAAGCTGTTGCAAAAAAGAGGTATCGATGTGCACTACATTTTAAGAGATGAGGAGAGACAGGGGACTTGGAAAGAAAGACAGTGGGAGTTTGATATTGTAGCTGTAAACGGAAAAGAGCTTGTTGTGGTGGAAGTGAAAACAACGTTAAAAACTAAAGATGTGGATCATTTTATAAAAAAGCTTCAAATATTTACAAAACTAAGACCTCGGTATAAAGACAGTAAGATTTATGGAGCTGTGGCTTATTTGAAAGCAAATGCTGACTCTGACAAGTATGCAGAAAAGAAGAAGCTTTTTGTAATTAGAGCAACAGGAAGCAGTGCCAGTATTACAAATGCTAAGAATTTTAAACCTAAAAATTTTGAAATTTAATTTTGAAACCTTATTATTTATTTTTCTTCTGTTTTAACGGCAAAGTACCATCTATGATCACTGTATGTTGACCTTCTTTCATACGTGTTCTCGTCATCTCCGAGGATCTAATTCCAGTCATTTTATGTAAGACTGTCTCGCTTTAATACAAAAGACCTAATTATTGTTTGAAAAATTTGTATTTTTTCAAGGATACATGGATAATTTACGGGTTCTTTTGTCTTCACGAAGGTGAGAGGCCATGGGGTCTTATGTAAGAAGGGCGAGGCGATGGAACGCTCGAAACATCACGCTATAAAAAGGTGGGTATTGTTAAAATCATGATGATGACAAGAATTCACACAGTATTTATTAAAAGGATTTTAAAAATACGAGAAAGCGTATGTTTCGATTTAGAAATTACATAGGCTCCAAAAAGGGAAGCCTTGTACTATCTTTAGTTGCGGCAGGTACTGTTGCAACGACTATTGTAGCCACTCATCAAGTGGCACAACGTTTTGCAAGCGGCGCTGTAGGTGCATTCAATCAACAGCAAGCTTATTTACTAGCTCAAAGATCTCTGGCCATTGCCGGGTTGATGGTTAATCGAAATATAGTGCTTTGCTCAAATATGCCTGTTTCAGGGGGTATGGTTACAGGATGTAATTGGAAAGAGCCCTTATCCAGTGACCAAGTCGCAAGCGATTTATATAATGATTTAGATATAGACGCTACATTATTTACAAATTATGACAATATTGAGCTTCATAATCGCAATGCTTATGCTCAGTGGTATCTCACCTTAGATCCGGATGACAGTCATCGTATTTTTAAAAAAGCTGAAATTACATGGGCTTTAAGAAGTTTAAAAGATACAAATCTTCGCTCTATTTCCAATACCTTAAGTACGGGGTATGTATGCCGTCATAAAGACACTGGCGCTGTGATTGAAAATGGATTTTGTGCATCCATAGACAACTGGGATCCTGAAGAAAAGCTATTGGGAAATCGCGACAGCCGTCTTCTCAGTGATGAGGATAAAGAATGTAGAACGGGAGACACTAATAACAATGGTCAGATTGATGAAAATGATACCGTATATAATGACAGTGTTTGCGACTACTATGCAGACTCAGACGGTGACGATTCTATTGTATTTATTAGTGTAAAAGTGCCGTATCAAAGCACAGATGCTGAAGAAGAAGAAACAAAACACCTGGTTGTCAACGCGGCTATTCGCCGCCCTATGACCATTGTTAAAACGTTTATGGAAGAAGATTCTTCTATGTGTCCTATTAGCTGTGGGATTGCCACTCGCTCCCATATGGGATCTTCCACTGTGGACAATCCTGATTGTGTGGGTTTTATTTCGGGTACTGAAAGCGGCGGTCAATATTTCCAGGACAACATTTATGCTGTAACTACAAAAATGAAAGCTAAAAACTATGGGCCTGGCGTTCTGTACGGTCTTCAACTGTTAAAAGAGGATATTGATCCCAGAACAGGTCTTCTTTTAGGAAGAAGCATGATTGGTTTTGACAGTCCTCCGGTAGAGCCGGTTCACTGGGATTACTCTACCCCTCCGCCTTCCTTGGTTCAGGCAGGTGAAAGAAATATGGATCATCTTACACCTTGTTATTCCACCAGTTTTTATAGTCCAAGCTTAGAGCGTTTCGCTTATGACTGTGAGACTACTAACGCTGGAGAATATAAAAATACAGCAGGCGGTGTCGTATGCTTAAAAGGTAAATCCCCTTATGCCGGGAAAAGTATTTTTGCCTCAAGCACCCCTTCCACTCTTGAAGGAGATGAAGCGCGTGACAGTTTAAGCTGTGTAAGTTCTGCCAGCTCCTCTTCACCTTTACCAACTTTATCCAACTCTATTCTGACAGCATTTGAGAAACCCTGTAAAGACAAAGCTGGCACAACAGAGGCTTGTGATTTTGCACGTATTGATGAAGATCAGGTACAACCAACAGGTTCAGAAGAATCATGGTGTGGCAATGCGTATGTCACTAGCACTGAAACAGGAAGAGAAGAGCGCCCTACGGCACAACTGACTCCTCACGCCAAAGAAGATACAGTGTTTCCTGTGGCGAATCAGGATAACACTCCCTTGCCGGACATAATACCTTAGGAGATTTGGAGAAAATACTATGAATTTTTTATTATTAAAAAGAATTGAGAAACAACGTCATCCAGAGACACAACGTCATCTTAACAAAAAACGTCATCCTGACGAAGGTCAGGGTCTCCTTCGAAATAATGTAAGGAACTTTGGGCATATTTTATTTTTATTTACTGTCCTTGTATTCTCACACTTTTCTTTTGCTTTTGATTTTTCCGGAGCAACACTTTGCAGTCCTACAGCTCCTCGC
>JAPPLG010000022.1 GCA_028819545.1 Bdellovibrionales bacterium
GGGTAACCCTTATCTTTTCAACCTTTGTCAGATCAAATCGTAACTAGTACAGTTTTAGGATTCAGCTTTCTTGTCGGTTGTAAAGATAACCGCACTGTTGTTTCTTCTTTGAATGATGATCTGATTGAGGTGTCCTGGGGTAATGTATTCAAAGTTCATGACGTAACCATATCAAAAACAAAATTTGCTCAATTTATGGCGTCAGAAATTTCTCAAGTTCAATCGGTGTTTAACGTACGTGTAGTAGAAGGGACGTTTTCGGATGATATTGCTTTTTCTGCTATCCTTGATGATGGAAAAGCATATCATAATATTCAGTGTGGAGTGGATTTTGATTATCGAAGCGATAAAGTTGTGGGTAGTGTGGCGTTTGAAGATTGTGCCAGTGTGTCTAGTGATGGAATTAGATTTGGCAATGACTATATAGTTGCGAGTGCTGTGGAAATCAATGCGATAGACCAATAAAAATATGCAATAGAAAAACCACATTATTCAAATTTGAAATACTTTATGTATAAGCTAGATCAAGCGAGTTTGGCTTTGATCACAAAGCAGACTGCTGTTTGCTTTGTGGCAAAACGCATGTCTGAAGCTTTGAGCTGGCTTATACATAAAGTATTTCTATTTTTGCTTAACTCTACTTGAGGCGACGGTTGAGGAAGTCGTCTAAGCTGAGCTTTTTAGAGCCGGACAACATCAAAGCCAAGAAGCAAAATCCATAAAGCAAGGCCTTCTCTTTTTCGCTAAAAGGGTCTTCCGCATGAAAGATAAATACAATGATCATCATAGTGAGCAGAAGGCTTGCAGAAGCCAGGCGGGTAAACAGACCAAGGGCTAGTAGAATAGCGGCAAAAAACTCTGTGGCAATAGTTAAAGACAAGCTAAGCTGAGAACCTAAAAAACCTAAAGGATCAGGAAAAGAACCTGATATTGAGTTAAAACGCGACAGTTTAGCCCATCCATGCGTCATCATTAAAATGGAGACACTTAGACGAAGTACCAGGTGAGAATAGTCTGTAAGAAAATTCTCCAGGGTGGGTGAGAATGAAATAGCCGTATATTTTTTAAAGTTTCTGATGTTCATAGAACCAGATTCCTTTGTAATTTATTCATTACTTTGAAGGCTAACCGAGAATGGCTGTATAATCAAGTGTGAGTATTTTTGACTTTTTGGGTTTGTGTGATAGACTAATATTCTATGAAGTTTTTCGTTTTAATTGTATTTTTTTTCGCTCTTTCCTGCAGTAGTCCAGATCAACAAAATTCTGAAATACCTTCTCTTGAAGGTGTGGATTTAGATGCCATGATTGCCGGCTCAAGGGAAGCCGGACATCCCCGGCAGGTGAGTATTGCTAAAAGTGAGGATGAAAGAGATCGAAAGATAAATCCTTTGAGAGAGGAAGAAATTTATCTCAGCAGGGATAAACGAAGAGCGCAGAGAAGGCTTCGCGGATTTGCTAGTGGAAGTAAAAGAAGTACACCTGCTGTTTACACCATTTGCCGCCGGTTTGATGGATGTCAGAGATTTTGTGCGGATTGGTTAAATCAGAATACAAACTGCAACCAGTGGCCTGTCAGCAAAGTGGTTGAAGAGTGGTCTTACATGTTGGACTCTCTTACTGCAGAACAACTGTTTGAAAATGCCCAGTGGATAGCTTTGCGCCAGGATGTGAGTATTTTTTTGAGAGAAGCTGATCATGAACAAAGTGTGATAAATAAAATTATTTTCCGATTATCGAGAGAAACTTGCTCACTTAATAAGGATATTTATCACAGTATGAACTTAGAAAAAGTCAATCTGTACTTAGTTCATCCTGAGGGTCAGGAGCACGGTTTGAAAAAAATTACGGATCATGAGCATTCTAATATCAATATTCGTGTGTTTGAAGGTGCTATAAATAAGTGTTTGGACAACAAACAATTTTCTTTGTCTGAGTTGATGTTGGTTCATCAGAATGCATTAGGGTTTCAGTTGATTCATCAGGAAATAGCAGACAGCTGTGGCCATAATGAGGAATGTGTTCAGTTGGCTTACTGTAAAATTGATTCGGAGCAAGTTTGGTCTCATCTGGAGCAGGTAAAATCTTCAGATGATTTTAATATAGAAGTTCAGGCTGAAAAGTGTTCTTATGAAGACTTTAACTCTTTACCATTCGTACAATTATAACTGCTGTCTGAGTTTTGTAAGAGGAGTTCATGGATGATTCGATTACTTCTTTACTCTTTATGTTTTATTACAATCAATTTTGTATTTGCTGAAGATAATAAATGTACGGTGGAAGAATCGGAAGCAGGCAAGAAGAGGCTTTGTTTTTTTGCTTTAAATGGTCCAGAAGAGAGTCAGCGTGCTGAACAAAGCAAAGCGGGATTGAATTGTATTCAACCTTCAGATGGTTCAAAAATTCAATGCGATAGTGATGAAATTGCAGACGCCGGTACAATGGTAGATTTGGAGATTAAAGAGTTTTATGCAAACACTGGGGATAGCCCAAGTGTTAGTAAAGCTTTTGAAGAAATGACAAAAACCCGCTGTGACGGCCTGGTTATTTCCGGCCACCATGTGGGGTACTATACAGGTGAGAAAACTGATCAAACTTCAGATACACAAGGGAATAGAGATCCTTCTAAAGTGACTTTAAATTTAAAATTCTTGGAAAAACTCTCCTGTCTAAAGGAGGGAGCAAACAGTAATTGCAGAAAATGGTTTTCCAATATTAGATATGTGCATTTACACGGCTCTCACACCTCTGGGGATAAAGTTCTTGAACATGAAGGAAAATCCGGTCTGGACGATTTGGCTTTAAGCAGAATGAAAAAATACCCTAAAGGATGGACAAAAGCTTCTGCCCAGTATTTGAATAGAGAATATGCTTCCACAGTAGATGATAACAACTCACTAAGCAGTCGTTATCTGAAGATGTTTCCTTCCGCTCAGATTTATTCCTGGGCTGTGGCTCCAACTATTAACCAAGGCTCCCCTGAAACTTTTATTGAGCATTTAAAATTAATGACAGCTAATGCTGATATAGCTATCGAGGATGTGGAGGACGTAGTGCCTGATGCATCAATATTGGAAAATATTTTGAATGCTTTATCAGCGTCTTCTGAGCCAGAGCCAAAATGTGTCAAATTAACCGTAGGAGATAAAAGAGGAAAAGAAATTAATGCTATATCTGCAGATAGTAAAGAAGAAGAAGATGACAAAAGAGAGATAGGCTGTAATTTTTCTGAAGCTATCGAGTCTGGAGATCAAGAAAAAATTATGACGGCTTTGACAGATGTGCTTAATGAAGGGGCTTTACATCAAAACTTAAATCGTATTTTTTATGCTCTTAATTATGACAGCCCACTCAGCACAGAGGTCAAGCAGGCCATCAGAGAAAAACTTAAAACAAGTGAACCTTTTCGGCAGGCTTTGGAAGGACAAATTAACAATAAGAAAATTGGTGTGGTGAAAAGAGCAGATGCTCTCTACCTCTATAAACAGGTATATCCAGAGAATTATGAATCTGGCGATTTGGAAAATCAGTTTATTGGAGATTTGAATTCGCTCTACGATCAACAGGGAAGTGATACCATTGGAACAGCTATGAAGGAAATGATTGCAGAATTAATTTGGAAAAATAATTTGGGGAGCAGTCCGGCCTCTCAAGCAAATATGCAAGCTTTAATAGACAAACTGGGAGCAGAGAGCAATGATGTCCACTTAAGACAGCATACAGAATTGATCAGGATTTCTTCAGGTGTGGGAGAAGAAAACCGAGTGAAAAACATTTTTGAAGAGCTATTTACAGCAGAAAGGGATGAATTCAGAGATGCTCGGGTTCTTATAAGAAGATGGGTGGATCTTCAGATTCAAAATGGAGGAGATCTATCAGTCATTAAAGAAATGTATGACTCTGCTGTTGCAGATTATCTGAAGAATCAAACTGATGAGAATTTACGAGACAAATGGGAGGATATTATCTTTGGAGTTGGTTCTGGTCTTGCTGTTAGAAAAGAAAATTGTGTAGGAGGGGAGTTTCCTCTTAGTGAGGATAAGTTCAAAATACACGAAAAAGACAGAGAAAAGATGATAGGGAGATGGAAAGAGATTTGTGAGGCTGGATCATAAAAATTCTTTAAACCATCTCTGAAAATAAGGTTTTGCCCCTTCTTTATTCTTCTTGTATAGTGAAATTTCTATGAAACACTTTCTAGAGGAATTTTCAAAAAATTCCAAAAAAGTTTTATGCTCTCAAATTGATGAGAGTCTCTTGAAACAGTCCGTTGTGGTATCCGGCTGGGTTCAAAATCAAAGGGATCATGGTCACTTTGCTTTTTTGGATCTGAAAGATCATACAGGCGTTTTGCAAATTTTTTTGGATTTGGATCTTTTAAAAAAATTTAAAATTTCTTTAAATAGTGTTTTAGCAGTTAAAGGGACTCTTCTCAAACGTCCGGAAGGTACAGAAAATAAAAAACTAAAAACCGGCTTGTTTGAATTAAAGGTGGAAGAAGTGCAGGTATTGTCTTCTTCAGATGTTTTGCCTATAGACCCTGAAGATGAAAAAGTCCGGGACTCCTTAAAGTTAAAATACAGATACTTATTTTTAAGATCGGAAAAACTGCAAAAGTATCTCAAGCTTAGAGATGAAGTGGTTCATACTGTCCGTCAGACTTTAAGAAAAGAAGGTTTTTTGGAATGCGAAACCCCCATCCTCTATAGAACCACTCCGGAGGGGGCCAGGGATTACTTGGTGCCTTCACGGATTCACCAGGGGCAATTTTATTCTTTAGTGCAAAGCCCTCAAATTTTAAAACAGCTTTTGATGATTGGAGGAGTGTGGAAATATTTTCAAATGGCCAGATGTTTTCGGGATGAGGATTTAAGATCAGACCGCCAGCCTGAATTTACTCAAATTGATTTGGAAATGAGTTTTGTGGATATTGCAGATGTCTTAGAGCTGAATGAAAAAATTATTAGAGCTTTATGGAAAGATGTTGAAATTGAAAAACTTTCTTATCAGGATTCTATGGAATACTATGGATCGGATCAGCCAGACTTAAGAATTCCCCTCAAGCTAAGAGCTTTGGAGGATGTGGAAGATTTAGGTATTGAGATTTTTAATAAAACTATAAAAAATAAAGGCCGCATTAAAAGTTTAGCCCTTCCTTCATCAGAGTGCTGGAATAGAAGCGCTTTGGATAAATTAACCAAGGAGATTAAAAACCTTGGGAGCAGGGGGCTGATTTATATTAAAGAAGAAAACGGCCAGTTCAATTCCTCTCTTTCTTTTTCTCAAGGCGTTCTTAAAAAACTTTATGAAAAAGCAAAAGGTCTTCCAAAAGGTTTGATTTTTATTATTGCTGGAGAAGAGTCTTTAGTGAACACATGTTTTTCTTTTTTAATTTCTTATACAGCCCGAAAAATGTCTTTAATAGATTCATCCAAAGATAAATTTGTATGGATTACCAACTTTCCTCTTTTTGCTCTTGAGGAGGGGAGTGTTGTATCCATGCATCATCCTTTTACTATGCCGGATGACAAGGGTCTTTCTTCATCAGAACTTATTGAAAAATTAAAAAACTCTATGGGAAATACAGATGAAACTTCTCAGTGGACTTCAAAGGCTTATGACTTGGTTTGCAACGGCCAGGAGGTGGCAGGGGGTAGTATACGTATTCATAATCCGGAAATACAGAATTTGGTTTTTAAAATTTTAGGATTAAATGATCAAAAAATTCAGGATCAATTTGGATTTTTTATTGAAGCTTTAAGGTACGGCACTCCTCCGCATGGAGGAATTGCCTGGGGTCTTGATCGTTTGGTGATGATTTTATCCGGGACTGATGATATCCGAGACGTCATCCCTTTTCCGAAAACTTTGCAGGCCGCTTGTTTGATGTCCCAAGCTCCTTCGATGGTGGATGAGGCTCGATTGAGAGAGCTTGGTCTTTCTCTTAAAAAGGGGCTCAAATAAAAAACCTGTTTTTTCCAATCCTGTAATTTGATAAATACCCTGAAGTTTTCTTCCATATTTTTCTTTTTTAACTAGTACAATAATTTGAAGACCTAAATGGATTAAACTTCGAATAGATTCTGCATTCCAGTTGAGTTTAGAAGATTGCACTAAGAGTTCCAATCTGAGCAGAGCCTGTTTGTGATGATGGGCATGAAGAGTGCCCATACTGCCTTCATGTCCTGTAGCTAATGCCATAATTAAGTCTTTAGCTTCAGCTCCCCGCACTTCTCCTATAATAATACGATCCGGCCTCATACGAAGGCTTTGTTGAACCAATATAGATTGATCAATGGCAGGAAGGGTTGTGGCATTTCTGGTCAGTAGTTTCACTGAAAATTTATTTGGTTGGGTCAGTTCATCAGTATCTTCAATAATCACTGCTCTTTCTTCAGGAGAAAGTGCTTGTAAAAAGGCATTGAGTACAGAGGTTTTTCCTGAAGAAGTGGGGCCGACAATCAGGATATTCAGTTTTTGTCTGATAATGTCCTGTAAAATATTTATGGCTGTTTCAGGGGCCCATCCTGTTTCCTGCAATTTTTTTAAAGTCCAGATTTCTTCCGGATGTTTTCTTAAGGTGATATGATAGGAGCTGGAAGTGAGAGGGGGGCTGATAATATGCACTCTGAATTGATTCCATCTGCCGTCTCCAAAAGGAGTTTTTAAATTTGGATCTATTTTGGAAGGAAGACAAAGCTTTCTTACAAAATTTTCGAAAGTCCATTGAGATAAAAAATGATCAAAATAAGAATACAACAGGCCGTTTTTTTCATAAAAAATTTGTGATTTTCCATCCAAAATAATTTCTGTAATCAACGGATCTTTTATTAAGGTGGATAAGGGCCCTGAGCCTAAAAATTCTTCATAAAGTCTTTTCTTGAATTCATTTGAGCAGTGTTTATCTAAAATTTGTTTGACGGGTTCTGTTCCGAATCTGGAGTTTGGGTTTTGAAAAGAGTTTTCCAAAATTTTTAAGATTTTTGAAAATTCTTTAAACAAACTCATGGCTGGATAATCCTTGGGGTGATAAAGATTAAGGCTTTTGATTTTTCTTTACTTTGCCCGGTTTGTTTGAAGATAGACCCTAAGATGGGGATGGAAAGAGAAAGGGGCTGTTCCTGATTTTTTCCAAAGCTTGTGCGCTGGAAGTCAGAAAGAAGAAGGCTTTGCCCTTCGGGAATAGTGATTTCAGAATGGATGCGGTGATTTTTAAATCCTTTGGAGGAATTGTCTATTTCTGAAATCTCTGTTTCCAATTGAAGATAAATGTGGCTTTGGGACAGCACTTGAGGGGTGAAGCTGAGAGAAAGCCCGTAAGGTTTAAAGCTTGTGTTTATCATCTGGCTTTCTGTATGGTATTGGGAAATTGGCATCTCTCCGCCCATAAAAAAGCGAGCAGATTTTTTATTTTCAGTAATAAGACGTGAGGATGTTAAAATACGTCCTGTGCCTTTATTTTTATAGTGATGAAACTGGCTTTGAATCACATGCAGTGGATCTTTAATCAAACTGAGTGCAGAGTTTGAAAAACGGGTGTTGTTGGAAATCACTTCTGTGAAGAGCAAATTCAATTCAATCAAAGGAGGAGGGCTTTTTTCATCTGAAATGATCTGCATTCCATAATGGGAAAAAACAGAAGAGTTGTTGTGAGAGGGCATAATTAATTGAAGAGGTTTATGCCATAAAATTTGAAAAGGTTTTTGTTTTTTAAAAAATTTTAAAAAATCTTTTTTAACTTTATTTGAAATATCAGCATGCAATGTATAGGGAATTTGATTTTGTTTGGAGCTTTGGGCAATTTTTTGCCAATCTTCAAATCGATAGATAGAGCCTGAAATTTGAATTTGATCTTTGGAAAAACTCCATTTTAGCCATGGAATACTTTCAATCAAGTTTAGAAAATTTTTCCATTTGATTTTGCCGTTTTTGGACAAAATTTTAATCCACTTGGTTTGTAAGCCTTGATCCAAAAATAAAGTTCCTGTTTTTCTGGCTTTAAGAAGAATAAAAGGGCCTTCTTCCTGAATAGAGATCAGCCCGGGCTTGCTGATTGTAATTTTTTCACCATAGGGTGATGAAAGTTTTTTTTGTTCTCCCAATTCCATAAGAATAAGGCCGTGACTGGATTTGGGAATTAAAAGGTAAAATAATATAAGCAAAATTCGCATATTTTGAGACGTGCAATTTCTTGTCCAGCTTCTTGTAACTATTTAAAAATCCTCATATTTCTTTCTATGCCTTAAAGTTTAGACTTAAGTAGGGGAGTTTTACTGAATTCTATTTTTCCACACATGAAAGAGGGAGTTTCAGGTACAATAAAAGTGTTGATATAAACTACAGTGGAAGATGGTTATTTCCGATATAAAGTCTATAAGGAGTTCTTCTTGAGATTTATTCTTTTTCTTGTTTTTATTTCTTACCCGGCTTTTGCAATGTTTGCGCCTCCAATGGGTCCTCAAATGGGGATGGATCCCATTTGTCTGATTGCTCTTCAGGCGGGGATGAGCGGGCGCTCTGCTCAGCAACAACAGCTTAGTTTGGAAGATCAAATTGCAGATATTGAAACACGTTTAGAAGGTTTAAATGAAAGAATTGATGAGTTAAGAGAAGAGTTGCTTGAAATGTTTAAAACCTCAGACTGCAAGAGGGGAGACGATAATACAGGGGATATATGTCCTGCCCTTTCAAATGGATCTAGGAAAAAAATAAGAGCAAGAAGTATTGTTGATACTATTGATGAGCATATAGGTGGGAAAAAAGATGCTCCTCCAGAATGTGATCCAGTTGCCAGTGAAGGAGTAGCTTTTTATTTTGAAGATTTTCTGCCTCATATTCAATATGGTTTAAACCTGCCTTTAACACTTATTAGTCCTGCTGTTGCTTTTGCTGATACTAATCTTGCTACTGGGAGTTCAGATCCGAGTACTCCTACAGGAACAGATGTGCCCGGTGGAGTATCACAACAAGAAGAACCAGAATCAGAGATACCTGTTAGAGAACCTGCTTCATGCCAGTGTCCAGAAGGGAGTGCAGAGGGTGCATTAGAAGGGACTTGTCAAGTAAGTCCAAGGGGCGATGGCTCTCAATGTCCTGAAGGGTGGCAGTTGCAGTCTGGATTTACGTCTGATGGTAATTTCTGTTGGGCCAATTGTACGGATGGTTTAGAAATTAAATGGCCAGCACCAGCTTCTGCACCAATATCTGATCCTGCGCCGCCAACACCTGGGAGTTGTTCCAATAACAGTGATTGTGAAACTGGCAAAAAATGTGAAAATAACAGGTGTGTAGATTTATGTCCTCCTGAAACGCCAGCATGGGTTATTCATGATCAAAAATGTATTTGTGTAGACAATTCAACATGTGGCAATGGAAAAGTTTGTCAAAATGGTGCATGTGTAGAAGCGCCAGCTCCACTAAGTGCTTTCAACTGGTGTGAGGGCGATAATTGTAAATGCAGGTATAAGAAATATTTTGGAGATGAAGGACAAATTGATATTGACGGCCTTTGTGAAGACCCTCTGCTTTTACCGGCAGATGCTGATGGGAATGTAGAGCGAAGACTGAAAAGGAAATGTAAAAGTCGATTGGAATGGATACAGGAAGATATCGAGGAGTTTGAGAAACTGGCAGATGAACGGGATGAATTAAAAGATAAGAAAGAAGAGCAGGAAGATGAAGCAGAAGAAGTCAGGCGTAGATGTGAAAGAAACCCTAATTTGGAAATATGTAAGCAAAAGCATCCTGGAGTTACTGAAGCCGGTACTTTTTGCACCAGCTGTTTCCAAGAGGTGATCGATGCGGCTTATCCTAAAAAATCCGGATGGGATAGGTTGCTTGATGCTGTTGTGCCATTAGCGGGAACGGGCTTGGCTTACTACGGAATCAAAGAAACAAATGAACTTAGATCCAGGCAAGGTTACCCTGTAGATAATTCAGCAATGTATGGTTTGGCTTACCCCTTTATTGCTCAGATGCTTTATGGGGGAGCTCTTAATGGAAGAGGCAGAAATGCCTTAGCCTGTTCTCCATCTACTCATATGAATCCTTATGCTGGACATTTTGGGCTTAGTGGTAACCTTTATGCAAATATGGGACTGTTTGGGCCGGGAGGAGCAGGGGCATTCGGCCCTTTCGGGCCTGGCGGTAATCTTTATGCAAATATGGGAATTTTAGGACCGGGAGGTGCGGGGGCGTTTGGACCTTTTGGGCCTGGCGGTAATCTTTATGCAAATATGGGAATTTTAGGACCGGGAGGTGCGGGGGCGTTTGGACCTTTCGGACCTGGTGGTAATCTTTATGCAAATATGGGGGTGTTTGGACCTGGCGGAGCAGGAGCATTCGGACTTGGTGGAGCAGGAGCGTTTGGACCTTTCGGGCCAGGAGGAGCAGGAGGATTTGATTATCACTCACAAATGCAAATGCAGCAAAGAATGCAGTCTTACTATATGCAGTTGCAACAATTTCAAATGGAGCAACAACGTATGAGACAGGCAACTGTTATGAGATATCAACAGGAAGCTCAAGCTTTAGCTTTAAAATATCAAAATTACTTAAGCACTATATCTTATTCCGGGCATTATCCTTCTCCGGGAGGTCCGGGAGGGGTTCAGCCTTATCCTCCTCCTTATAGTACTATACCTTACATTCCCGGCGGTTCACCTGGAGGGGCCACCCCTGGCAGTAATATACCGCGAAACTATTAATAAAGAGTAAGCAGAAGAGCCAACTGGTCAAACATCTCTTGAGCTTTCATTTGTCTTTTGGCACTTCCATTATAGATAAATACAAAAGCTTTTATGTTTCCTTTTTTATTTTTGATGTAGCCGGCTAAACCCACCACTCCAGAAAGCCATCCTGTTTTAGCTCGAATAAAAGAGGAGTTTTCCAAATTTTGAAATCTTTTTTTCAAAGTGCCGGGGCTGTTTGGAACCGGATAAGACGTCAATTTTTCAAAAGAATGAATGGAGTGATAATCCTGAATAAGAAATTCTAAAATATCTTTAGGCTTTATTTTATTTTTGCGGGACAGCCCGGAAGGATTGACAAACATATAATCTCTGACTTTGTGTTTATCCATATACTGATGAATTTGCTTAAGTCCTTGGTTCCATAAATCTTCTGTATAGCCTTGGGATAAGGCTAAATGAATGGTCAGCATATCTGCTAAAAAATTAGAGGAAAATTTCATCATATCCTGAACAATTCGAACAACAAAAGGGCCTTTGTTGGAAGATAGGGTATAGGATCCAGAAGGTGTTGTTCCTTGTATAACCTGTCCTTCAATGGTGATTCCTCTTTGTTTTAGGAATTCCAAAGCATTAGAGCCCGTCCAAAGCGCCGGTTTGGTGATATTTTTATAAATGACCAATTCTTTTGATTGGAGAGGCAGACTGCCTTGCACTTTGATAGTGTCTCCTAATGATTTTGAAATACGCTGTACTTTAATTTTGTTTGTTTTTCCTTGAGTGCGGGTTTTATTGATCATTTTGATGTATGTGTTTTGAGGATCAATAAAGACTTGGGCAGGCTTTCCCTGAACAGGTGCGGGACGTACATAGACATTAACGGAATTCCAATTAAAAGATAGGGCGGACACCGGAGCTGAATAACTGCGGTCGGACTTCAGCCATTCCTTATGAGGCTGTGCTTTTCCAAATAAACTTTCATCTACAATCAGATTTCCCTTAACTTTTTTTAAACCGGAGCGGGTTAAATTATTGACCAGGATCCATAAATTTTCAGAAACAAAAGAAGGGTCCCCCCCTCCTTTTAAATACAAAGGGCCTTCCAATACTCCCTTGTTATCTATAGATGTGTCAGCTGTAAAAGTTGTTTCAAATTGATGGTAAGGGTTTAGTGAACTCATTACGGCACTGGCTGTGACAATTTTAGAAAGAGAAGCTGGGATAAAAAGCTTATTCTCATTATGGGTCAACTCGTATTGGTTGGAATGAAGATTCATTACAATCAATCCCATATTTTTTGTGATTCGAGAATGCGTATTTAATATTTTTTGGATTTGAATTTCCAAAGGTACTTCATTTTTGCTTTTTTGGGGGACAGCTTGACTGTAAGTGGTTAAACCCATAAAAAGAATCAACAAGACATATCTATAAGTCTTTTGAAAATTCCATAGGTTGGCCTGAAACGAATGCATTTGATTACTTCTTTTTTGAATAAAAATAATTTTCCAATTCACAAGACATGGCCTTTTAAAGTTTTGGTATTTTGTATTTTTTTCTGCTTCATTTTTGCTTTAATAGGAGCCGCTTATTTTGATGATCACAACATAAAAGAGAAAGATCAGCAAGTGGTTATCGCTTTATCCCAAAAACCCTCTACCCTGGATCCCCGTTTTGCAACCGATGCTGTGGGTATGAGAATCGGCAATCTTATTTTTCATTCATTGGTGAGATTGGATCGCAACTTAAAAGTTGTCTCATCCTTAGCGCAGAAGTGGTCCTGTTCCAAAAAAGTTTGTTCTTTTCATATTCCAAAGGGAGTGACTTTTTCAAACAGCTCTCCCCTGACTGCAGAAGATATTCAGTTTAGTTTTGATCAGTACCGTTTGAAGAAGAGTCCCTTCTATTCTGCCTTTCAGTCTATTAAAAAAGTGGATGTTCAGGAAAATAAGAAAGAATTGATTGTCACCATTTATCTTAAATATTTTTCAGCAACTTTTCTGTCTGCAGATTTGCCTGTCTTGCGCATTTTATCTAAAAAAGAAGCTCTTGAAGGGCGCTTGGTTGGAAGCGGCCCTTTTGTTTTAATTGCAGAAGATTCCAATCAAATTCATTTGAGAGCCAGAGAAAACTCTATGATAAAAAATATCATCTTCAAAGTCATTCGAGATGATCTCACAAGGTTTCAAAAAGTCTTAAGAGGGGAGCTGGATATTGTTCAATCCGAACTGCCCTTTTCTTCCATTGAAAAAATTAAGAAACTTCAAAAAGATTATCATGTCTTTCAAAGAGCAGGCCTTTCAATGAATTATCTTTTAATCAATATGCAGGATCCAACTTTTCGTGATTTAGAAGTCAGGCGGGCCTTGGCTTTTGCCATTGACCGTGAATCTATTATTCAACACAAGCTGAAAGGTTTTGCCCGGAAAGCTGAGTCTATATTAAATGATGAAAATTCTTTTTTTTCAAAAAACCTCACATACAACTACAACCTGAAAAAGGCTCAAAGTATTTTGGAAAAACAAGGCTTAAAACAAAAAAAAATTCAACTGAAAACATCCAGCAATCAAGAGGTGGTGTCTTATGCTAAGGTGATTGCAGAAGGGTTTCGTAAAGCTGGGTTTCAAGTGGAGCTTAAAAGCTATGAGTGGGGAACTTTTTATGGAGATCTTAAGAAAGGTCAATTTCAGCTGGCTCTCTTAAGATGGGTGGGTGTTTTTGATCCGGATATTTACCGCCTCGCCTTTCATAGTTTGGAGGTTCCACCTCAAGGAAGAAACAGAGGGTTTTATAAAAATAAACAACTGGATACACTTTTGACAGCAGGGCAGAAAGAATTTGATCTGCAAGAAAGAAAACAAATTTATAAGAAAGTACAGCAAATTGTGTCGAGTGATTTGCCAATCATTCCTTTGTGGCACAATCAGCAAACAGCTGTTGTAAAGAAAGATATTCAGGGTTATTTTCTCCCAGCTAATGGTTCCTATGATTTTTTGCTTTCTATTTCCAGAAAATAATATTATAGTAAAAGTATGAAAAACAAAGATTGGTTTTGGATTCTATTCGCCTTTGTTGCTCCTTGTATATTAGATCAAGCCTTTAAGTGGGCTACAAGCGTTATTAAGATAGAGCCGTTAAGTGTAGGTTTTATTTCTTTCTTTTCTTCTTTTTCAAAATTGGATGTGCTGGCTGACTTTGTATATACGACACATATTGTAGAATCCATTGTTTTTTCGGCGGTTGCAGTGTTTTTAATTCAGTTGTTGGCTGTATTGAATGCTTTATTTACATACAAACATTTGCGTCTTCGTGTTTCTCTTAGTGTGATTATGGGGGGTCTTCTAAGTTTAACAATAGATCATATTATTTATGCGGAAACTATCAATAACGTGGCGCTGACTCCAAATACAAATCAGTTTTATCCATTTAATCTGGCTGTATTGTTTATTTGCGGGGGGCTTGCTGTTTTTATTTATCCATTAGTTATGGATAAAGATCTTTTTAAAAAAGATAATATTAGAAGAAATTTTCTTTTAAATAATAAAAATCAAAATCAGTTTTTACTTTCTGCATTTGTAGGTTTTACAGTTTTTTATGTGACGGTTGTCTTAATTTTTGGTCTGTTTATGCATGCGGGTATTTCTGTGGCGGATGCAGGAGGGGCATTAACTAATCGAATTATGAATTATTTTTATGTATTGGTGCTAATAGTCTATTTACTTTCAATGGTGTCTGTTTTTATTTTCTCTGTATTGCTTTCTCATCGTATTTACGGGCCTGTTTATGGTTTTGAAAATTATATGAGAAGTTTATTTGAGAAAAAAGAAGAAAAACTGGAACATTTTCGAACCCGAAAGAAAGATCATTTTAAAGAACTTGAAAAAATTGCAGAGTATATTCGTACCCGCTTGCTGAGAAACTTATAAAGAATCTTTCAGTTGAAGAAGAGGTTTATATCGATTGGAAATAACCAATCCTGTTTGAATTAAATCCTGAGCTTCTTCATTCTTACCCATTTTGGAATAACTCCAGGCTTCTCCGGCAATAGCGGATAAAGAGAGTTGATGTTTTTGACGTACCTGATTCCAATTGTTATGAGTGCAGTACACATCTTCCTGACTTTGACAGAAGCGGGCTTTAAGAATAAAAGGTAGGACATAATCTTGATTTTGTTTTAATGAGTGGTCTAACATAGTGTGTTCATCCAGATTATTTTGAGAGCTGATAAAAACATAAACAGAGCTGATCAAAGGGTCACGAGGGGATTGTGCTCTGGCTTTTTCAATATTTCTAAGAGCATCTATGCTGAGCCCGGCTTGGGTTAAGCACAATGACTGTAAGGCGACAAAATGAGATTTAGAGTCTACTTTTGCAGTGATGCTTGAACATACATCCAAGAGCAGTTCTTTCCATATAAAAAGTGGTGTGTATGATAAGATGTCACTTTTATATTCCTTTGTGATGTAAGGGTCCTGATCTAAAACTTGTTTGACAGTTGTAGAGTATTCCTCTGCGTCTGCGAATACCTGTCTATAGAGCAAGAGCAAAAAAGCCTCTTGTTTGTAATCTCCTTGATTCGAGATTAAAATTTCTTTTAGAGGTGAATCATCCTCTGTATTTGAAAGTTCAAGGTAAGATTTTAAAAGAAGCAGTATATTTTTATTTCTATCAATAGATTCATGAGTGAGATCTGTTTGATTTATAATATCCAAGGCTTTTTCATGGTTGTTGATATTTAACATCACTTTATGAAGGGTTCCCAAAAAAGGAGCATGTGCAAGGGCTTGGTTAAATAAAGTTTCTGCTGTTTCAAGGTCATTGTTTTTATGCGCAATAATACCTCTTAGGATTTCCAGCCGAGCTTGTTCTATTGGAGATAAGCCAGTGATTTTTTCAATATTAATTTGAGCTTGATATGTGTCTCCTTCAAGTTGAACCAGCATAGAGGCTAATTTCAAACGATCTGAGTCGTTTTCAATTGTGGATTTTTTAAATATATTCAAAGCTTCTTTATATGCACCTTGGTTAAACAACTGTCGGCCGTGAGAAAGATCTGAAGTGAGAAGTGAAGGTGATTTTGTATATTGTGAAAAATAAAACAGTAGTGCTCCAGCAGAGATGATCCATATCCATGCCCATACATGTTTTACCGCTTTTTGAGATTTTATGGAGGCTTTTTGTTTCACTTGGTCAATAGTTTCAAATTGTGCAGAAGATTCTTTTGGTTCTTTTGGGATGTCTTCCAGTTCGTCGACTTTGTAATCAACGACTTCTGCATTTTCCAAATCCAGCTCTTTTAAATGAGGTTCTGAATTTTTTTGCTCGATAACTTCTACAGTTTTTGTTTCTTCTGTTTCAGTTTCTCCCAATTGGAGAGGGGAATCTAAAATAACAGTATCTTCCATCCAATTTTTTTTCGAATCTCTTCTTTTTTTGATAATAGGGACATCTGTTTTTGTTTGTGATGAAAAATCGTATAATTCTGAGGCATTTTTAACGTAAACCCATTGTTTGAGGGCTTTATTGATCTCATCCTTGGTAGAAAGCTTATTGCTTTCTATCATTTCTAATATTTCATCTGTGCTAAAAGGCCCTAAAATATGGCCTTTTATGCGTGTTATCCATATTTTTTCCATATTTTTCTTTTCGGTTTTTGATGCAATAAAAATTAATGTCTAAAATGACGACACCCTGTAAGCACCATATGAACACCCAGGGCTCGGGCAGTCCCTATAACTGAAGAATCTCTTATAGAACCACCTGGCTGAATAACCCATTTGATGCCTTCGGCAGAGGCTTGTTTGATAGAATCTTCAAATGGAAAAAAACCGTCGCTGGCCATAACAATAGGGGATGAAATATTTGTATGATGTTTTTTCATTCTCTCAACAGCCAAGCTTACAGCAGTGACTCGATCCACTTGCCCCATACCTAATCCCACTGTTTGTCCTTGAGAAACTAAAGCAATGGCGTTGCTTTTGAGGTGAGCACAGACTTTCCAAGCTATTTCTAAATCTTTTTTGATCGTTGTTATGGGCTCTGGCCCTTCTATTTTAAAATTTTTCCAGTTGATGTGTACTTGATCTGCATTTTGAACCAAAAACCCTCCGTCTATTGTGTAAATTAAGTTTTCTTTGAATGAATCCAAAAGATTTGGCCATTTGAGAATTCTCAAGTTTTTCTTTTTGGATAATAAATTCAAGGCGTTTTCTGAATAATCAGGAGCTATAATGCATTCTAAAAAACAAGAGTTGAGCTGAACGGCTGACTCTGAAGATACTTTTTTATTAAGAGCGACAATTCCTCCAAAAATACTGAGTGGATCTGCTTTCAGCCCTTTTTCAATAGCTGTTTCTAAAAAGTCTGCAAGTGCAACACCACAGGGATTGTTATGTTTTACACCTACAAAAGCTGGTTCTTGAAACTCTCTCAAAGTGTTTAAGGCGGATTGAATATCTAAGATGTTATTAAAAGAAAGCTCTTTACCTTGCAGAATTTCTGCCTGATGAAGACCTGGTGTTTTGGAGTTTGTATACCAGCAGGCTTGTTGATTAGGGTTTTCCCCGTATCTTAATTTTTTAAAGAAAGAACCTTGTTGGATATAGGGAAGTGTGTGCTGGATTCCTGCCTTCGCAGGAGCGAGGCGGTTGCGGTGCCAGCCAAGACCGTGGAGCAGAAGAGACTGGATTCCTGCCTTCGCAGGAGCGAGGCGGTTGCGGCGCCAGCCAAGACCGTGGAGCAGAAGAGACTGGATTCCTGCCTTCGCAGGAATGACGTTAGCCCCGTCATCTCCTTGCTTTTCACCATCTCCTTGCTTCCCGTCATCCCCGCGAAGGCGGGGATCCATCCTTTGTTGAAAGTATTGAGCAATGTTTGAATCGTACACACTCAGGTGATAAAAAGTTTTCACTGACAGGCTTCTTCGTTGCTCTAAAGATAAAGAGTCTTCCAATAAGTGGTAATCTTTGGGGTCGCAGACAACAGTGATTTTTTCGAAGTTTTTTGCACTGGCCCTCAAAAGGGAGGGGCCTCCAACATCTATCAACTCTATTTGTTCTTTTTCATTATCTTTTTTAATTTCATCAAATGGATAAAGGTTGCAGATGACGAGGTCGAAATGAGGTAAATTTCTTTGTTTCAGCTCTTCTTCATCTTGAGGGTTGTTTAATCGAGCCAGTAGGGGCAGAAAAATATGAGGGTGCAGAGTTTTTACTCTTCCATCCATTACTTCCGGGAATTGTGTCTGCTCTTCCACAGAAACAATAGGCACTCCATGTTTGGAGAGAAATTGAGCTGTTCCACCTGTAGAGACAATACGAGTGCCGGATTGACTGAGTTTTTTTGCACAATCCTCCAGCCCTTCTTTGTTGGAGACGCTGATTAAAGCATTTTTATAAATCATAATAAACCCTTTGAACGGATGGAGAAATATGAGTCATCACTTCATAGGGAATAGACCCCAAAGCTTGAGCATGCTCTTTAATTGTGATTTCCTGGTTTTGTTGTTTGCCGTAAATCACAATTTCCTCACCTCTTTTTGGTTTTTCTTTTAAACCTAAGACAGGAGTCAAGTCGATCATAAAAAAATTCATACAAACAGCGCCCACGATCGGGACTCTTTGCCCCCGGAATAACACATCCATCCCTGTTAAATTTCTGGAAATTCCATCTGCATATCCCATAGAGATGACCGCAATATTAGAATCTGTTTTTGCTTTCCAGAGGCTGTCATAAGAAACCCCGCATCCTTGAGAGATGACTCTAGAGGACAACACTCCCGCTTTTAAAGTTGTGACTGGCTGAAGATCCAATTGAGACCATTTTTTTAAAGCTGTTTGAGTTTGATTTTCTATATCATGTTTTATACCGTAAATAAACCCTCCCAGTCTGGAACCGTATTCTATATCCAAATCATGGCAAAAACTTCCTAACAAAGCAGAACTGTTTAGTAAATGCTGTTTAATTGAAGGGATATGTTTTTTAATTTCTTTTCCAATTTTTTTAAATTGTTCTATTTGTTTTCCGGCACTGCTGTTTGGAATGCCGATATCTTCGCCGCGGGATAAATGAGCGCACACCCCTTGCAGTTTCAGGTGTGTATTGGTTTTGAAAAAGGAAATTAATTCATCTGTATCTTTTGAGTCAAATCCCAGGCGGGACATACCGACATCAAATTTAATATGTATATTGTGAGAACTTTTATTGTTCATTATTGTTTGAGAAAAAATATTTAAATCATCGAAGGAGCTAATTATTGGAGTCCAATGTGGGTTGCTTAAGAATTCTTCTGATTTTTCTATAGGGCCAAAAATTAAAATTTGTACTTTTTTTGAATTTAAAGAACGAGCTTCTTCGGACGTCAGCAGTCCAACTTCGTGGAGGCCTTCCTCTGTGAGAATGCGGGTGACTTCATGAATACCCACACCATAAGCGTTGGATTTTACAAAAGGGTAAAAAAAATTATTTTTTCCAATAATTTTTAAGGCTGTTTTTATATTGGTTCTTAGGGCTTTTAGGTTAACCTCTAATTTATTATATTTCATATGATCTTATCTTTTAAACCCATTCACAAAGACTGCCGGATTCATTTTGCACTTGAAAGTCAGGTTTAAACCCTTGAGGGGCTTCCGCAATAACAATACCTGTTTGTTTGGATTTTCCAAAAGCACAGGCATCTCTTGCGAGTTGAAATAAGCTTTCAGCAGATCTGGCAGATTTTGGATATTCTGCTATGGCAATTTGAAAGTGAACAGGCTTCTTTAAAATTTCAGTTTGGTTAAGAGACTGCAAAGTCCAATAAATTTTTTCTGCTTTGGCAAGCCCCCCCCGCTCACTTGTATGAGGCAGGAGTACAGCAATTTCTTTCTCATTTAAGATAGAGGTGAGATCGTAAATACGGCTGGTTTTTTTCAGATGGTTATAAAGAGACTTGAGAAAAGGCTCCAAAGGTTCTTCAGAAGAGCATTGAACAAGAATCAAGGAGACAGGCAGGCTCAATCTTCTGGACCTGGAAATTTCTGTGTATAAGGTTTTTAAAAATTCCTCTTGAGGAGTTTGTGCTTGTTTTTGTAAATAAAGATTTTGGCACTTTAATTCTACATAAGAAAGAAGGTCTTGAGTGTTCAGTGAATCATCTGGAAGAAAAAAAAGGCCAAAGGGCTCTTGCTTTATATAAACCCAGTAAGGAAATAATTTTTCTTCCGGAGAAACTTTTTGCACTAAAGTTTGCAGGGTTCTTATTTTTAAAGGTTCTCTTAAATGAGCTGGATCAAAGGAAGGGTCGCTTTCATATAAACGGATAAGTTCTGAAGATATTTTTGGTTTTGAATAAAGCAACTGTAAAGCAGATTGATGTTTTTTCCAGGCAAAATAGAGGTAAGGCCCTCCTATTTTTTCTAACAAGCATTCCAGAGTTTTGGGTATGGAGGATGCATTGAATAAAGTTTTCACACTTTTATGAAACTCTAGTGTATTCATAGAAGCTTTTTTAACTCAATTTATGTGTGGGATGAATCATAAATTGGAATATGACTCGTAGAATAACTGGATTTTTCTGGTACAGCTATTTCTACAATTAAACCTTTTTGTCCATCTTTGGCATTAGAGAAATAAAGAGGACAGCCGGCGCGCGATAAAGCGGCATAAGCAAGGGTGAGGCCCAACCCTTTTGATTTAGGTTTTGAAGAGTAGTAGGCTTTACACACCTGATTCATCATCATGGGGCTCATTCCAGGTCCGTAATCACGGATTCTGCATAAAAACTGCCCTTTTTCTCTTAAAGTATGTATTTCAATAGTGCCGTTTTCATCCATGCATTCAGCTGAATTTTTTACAATTTCTATAATGGATTGTTCAAGCCAGTGAGAGGGTTGGGGAATTTGAATATCTGATTCAAAGTGGGTTTTTATTTGGACATTAGGGTAATTTAAAATGTTGTTGCAAATGTTTTGAACCATATCTGAAAAAAGCTGTGTGTGTTGTATGGGCTCTTTCACACTAGAGAGTTTTTCTTCTCTGAGTTGCCAGTAAAGTTTTTCAAGGTGAGGCTGAATATCACGGATGTAAGTGTTATTTCCTTTATGATTGGGAGCTGGGAAGACATTCCACACAGCGTATCTGTTTAATAAACGGGCCAGATAAAGGTATGCGGAACACAATGGGTTGATAAATAGATAAACAGGGATGATCATAAGCATTCCTATTCCAAACAAAACTAAAAGCACTTCAGAAAATATAGCATTGAAATGTTCAGACCATTTTTGACTTCTTCTATTCAGCACCAGATAGGAATCGGAAATTCCTACAGGAGCACCTACGGTTAAAGTTTCTCCAGATTGGTGTTCCCAGCCGTCGGCGTAATTTTTAAAATTTTTTAAAAAAGGAGTTTGCAAAAACCAACCTGAGTAAGCCATTTGTGAGTGGATGGGCATCCAGCTTTGTTGATTGAGCAGGAAGGCGTCCCTATAATATTTTAGGGATTGAGAAAGCAGTGAAAAACCTTTTGAAGACAGCAGGCCGAATAAAACTTTTTGTTTGGATAACTCTTTTGGCAGGGAAGCTGATCGAATTTGATCTGTATCTACTAAAAAGAGAACTCGTGCAGATCTTTGATTTGTTGTCTTTAAAGGGTAAAAAGCAACGGGGAATTTTTTTAAATAGCCGGCGGGGAGTTTTAGTTGTTGAAGGGTTTTTGAAAGCGTAGGTTTGACAGAGATCACTTTGCCGTTTGTTTTATCAATAACACCAACGAGACTAAAAGGAGCGTCTTTGGTTAGGTCTTTACTTTGCCAAGTCACCAGAGATGAGATAAGGAGTTTTAAGTCTCCAACGAGAGCATTTCTGGATTGTATAGATTGGCTTTGAAGTTCTTTTAAAGTGTTCTGATTATTTTCTGCCGCATAAAAATGGGATAAAGAAAGAGAAACAGCTATAGACGAGATAAGGATGATACCAATCATCAAGAGAGCATATTTAAACCAAAAGCTGTTTATTTTCATAGGGACTCTCCACTTAATGGAAATCATCTCATTGAGCCGGGTTTTCTGCAAGAATTCAAGGCTTTAATAGGGGTATCAAGAGCAAAACCTAGACATTCATGTATATTTTACCCTCAATGAATTCTTGACTTCCACATTGGATTTCTTCATAACTCGTGATGTTTTTAATAACTTATTTTAAGTGTGTAAAGTTTTTATTTGATCAAAAGAAGGTTGGCATGAAGAAGAAGTCTTTTGCAAGGTTTAAAGTTCAACGTCGTTTCGGCATGGAGTTCCCCGGCTTGGGAAAAAAGGGGGCTTTGGAGCGCAGACCTTATCCACCGGGAGAAAGCGGCAGTAAGAGACGTAAATATTCTGACTTTGCATTACGTTTAGAGGAAAAACAAAAAATACGTTTCCACTATGTGTTGAGAGAACATCAATTGAGGCGTTTTATTCGAGCGTCTAAAAAAGGATCAACTTCCAATTGGGTGGAGAAGCTGGCGGGTCTTTTGGAAAGACGTTTAGATAATATTATTTTTCGTTTAGGATTGGCCCCTAGTATGCTGTCAGCGCGTCAATTAGTCAGTCACGGTCATGTGTTGGTCAATGATAAAAAAGTGAATATTCCTTCTTATGTTGTTCAAAAAGGGGACAACATATCTATTACTCAAAAAGCTATGTTGAATCAAAATGTCATTCAGGCCGTCACCAGCCCTCGATTGGATTTGCCGGATTTTCTCACTAAAGAAGACAAGCAGGGTCGTCCCGTTGGTGTTGTTCAGGATATACCTGGTGTGGGACATATTCCATTTACTTTTGATGCGGGACTGTTTACTGAATACTATGCGGCTAGGAAGGCTTAAAGATGGCAAAAAAGAAAGGCAGACGTATTATTACTTTGGAGTGCACAGAGGCCAGAAAGCAAAACCAGCCTCCTTCCCGTTATACAACTAAAAAAAATGCAACGGCTCATCCTGAAAAATTAGAAAAAATGAAATACAATCCTTTTCTAAGAAAGCACACTCTTCATCGGGAAATTAAGTAATTTTTTACTACACGTCATCCTGAAGAAAATCAGGATCTCCTAAATATACGACTGGATTCTGAATCAATTCCGGAATGACTTTTTTGGTTCGTTTATTGGGTTATAATATAACTTACAGCATTGTTGGTGCTGGTTTGAAGTATGTCTTCCCAGCCGGTTTTTTGTACATACATCACTTCAGCAATTGACTCTAATTCAGAGTAAGTAAGATATCTGTTTAATCCCTCGTTCCACGATTGTGATGGGTCTTTTTTATTTCCACCTTTTCGAACATGCTCTTCAACAACCTCTGTTAAGATATCGTAAGACTTTTGATAAAGCACAATCATACTTTGAACATGATCAGAAAATAAAATGTCATTATCATTGTATATGCGTCCTGCCCAGCTTGCGAGATAACGGGCGTAGTGTGAGCTTTTTAAAAAGGATTCCGGCATTGTACAACGATGGGGAAGTGTATAAAAGTGATCTTTGTTAAACTCATCTGATAAGTCGTGAGCCGCTCCATAAATGATAAATACCTGTCTGGAGGGGTTGTTGTCCAAAAAGTAATGCACTTCTCTTGCCAATATTTCTTCTCTCTTATCAAGAACAAGATAATCGCTTCTTTCTTCTAAAGTCATTCTTCTTTCGGACAGATCTTTTGCTTCCTTTCGAAGCTGTGTCAATTCTGTTTTGTTATTGTTGTCTTCAGCTGTTGATATACGGGTGTACAAGTCGTGAAATTCGGAAATTAATTCGCTTTGGTGATCCCACATTTTTGTCAGGATTTTCCCGAGTAGCTTTGCTTCTGAAGGATTTTGTGTGCGATGAATGATTTGAATATGATCTAAACTGAGAGCAACAGAAGCGGCCCCCAGTTCAAGGAGTAAGTTTTTCTGCTCCCTGCTCAGATTGTTGTAGGAGGAAGGTAGTTGGTTGTTAAAAATATAAGCGATGTCTTCAAAACTTAAATACCTTTCGTAACCTTCTTTGGTGAAGGCGGTGTACATAAGGTTTTCTTTATTATCTTCTGTTACGACAAACCTGGAACCTTCATTAAATACAATATAAGAAGGGTGTTCACTAATAATATGAGCAATTAAGAATTGAGATCTTGTCGCTATATCATGAAAAAAGTTTAAAACCCTGTCAGGAATGTTGTCTCTAAGGGGTTCCGGGAATTTGTGGACTTGAGGCAGGTGAATGATTTGTGCTGATTGCGGGACAGAGCAGGAGGCGTCATTATCAACTATAGTTTCAATAGTTTGGTTTAAAGTTTGTTGGGATGGAGGGATGTAAGGGTTTTGAGTACAGCAGAGCATAATAGCTGAGAATATGAATAAGAAGATGAACAGTTGTAATTTTTGCCAAAACAAGAAGTATTTGGAAGGTCTTATCTGGTGATGAATAGATGAAGCAACGGGAATAATATTTTTTGTGGGTTGGGTCTTTTCGATGTGTCTATTTAGGGTTGTCGTATGAATTGCTGAAGCGGGAAGATCTTGAGTGCGTGGCTTGATTCCTGATTTTACGGAAGAGACAGAGTGGTGTGTGTGAGAAAACTCAGATTTCTGCTTTTGAAATGATGTATGTGAAACAGTAGGCTTTTTTTGTGTTCTTTTTTTCAGCATTGGTTTATTTTTCCCTGTATTTTCTTAAAACCTCTTGTTCTGTTCTTTACTTTGGTTAAAAAAACTACTGCTATCTTTGTATTGTAAAGATAGGGCAGTGAAAGTTTTTTTAATGGCATGAAATCCTCATGAAATTGCAGGCCTAATGTTTTACCACTTGTTTGATAAATTCAAAAGAAAAATTTATTTGTGCGTGTAAGAATTTCCTTGTGTTTTTAGTTTATACCCATTAAAAACTCATGTTTAATGAAACTCCTTGCAGGTACATCTCACCCTCTTCTTTCTGAAGAAATCAGCCGGATTTTAAAAATTTCCGTTGTTCCTTCTATTATTTCCAGGTTTGCAGACGGGGAAGTTCGGGTGGAAATTAATGAAAATATTAAAAATCACTCTGTTGTATTAATTCAAAGCACCTGCCCTCCTGTGAATGAAAATATGATGGAGTTATTCGTTTTGTTGGATGCTTTGAAACAGGCTCAAGCTCGTGAAATCACTGTTGTGATTCCTTATTTTGGTTATTCAAGGCAGGATCGAAAAACAAAAGAAGGCTCTCCTGTTTCCGCGCACTTGATGGCGCATTTGTTGAAAACTGCAGGAGCAGATCGGGCAGTTTTATTGGATTTGCATTCCCAATCTGTTGAAAACTTTTTTAAAATACCTATTAAACATCTTTCTGCTGTTCCATTATTGGCCAGGGAATGGCGCAAAAAGAATTCTCATCTTTCAGATGTGACATGTATCAGTCCTGATGCGGGAGGTTTAAAGAGAGCTAAAGTATTTTCAGAGATTATTGAAGCAGACCTTGCTTGTATTCATAAAGAGAGAAGCCAGCCGAATCAAGCTCAGGCGATAAAATTGGAGGGAAAAGTTGGGAAAAATGCGATCATTATTGATGATATGGTTGATACGGCTGGAACTTTATGCACAGCTGTTGACAACTTGATTCAAAATGGTGCAGAAAATATTTTTGTATCTGCTGTGCATGGGCTTTTTTCATCTCCAGCTATTCAAAGAATTGAGCAAAGTCCGGTTAAGGAAATTTGGGTGACGGACAGTGTAGCTTTAAGTTCGTCAGCGCAAAGATGCAAAAAAATTAAAGTGGTGAGTACAGCAGGGCTGTTGGTTCAAGCCTGTACACAGGCAAGTGAGAGGAATTAGATTATGACTTCTGTAAATGAGTTAAATTTAGATGTGGAGATTCGTTCTCCTATGAAAAATTCAGCAAGAAAATTAAAACGCTTAGGGCAAACACCTGCAGTGGTTTATGGATTAAAAACAGAAAATTTATACCTCAGCATTAAAACCAATACGGTAGTGAAGTATTCCGGCAGTCAGTTTGATAACAAAATTTTTACTCTTCAAAGCAAGGATAAAAAAATTCAAGGACTTAAAGTGTTAAAAAAGGACGTTGCCTTTCATCGAGTCAGCCGTCAGCCTCTTCATATGGATTTTTTAGCTTTAGATATGTCGAAAAAAGTAAGGGTGACTGTGGAAGTGAAATTCTTGGGCAAAGCCAAGGGAGTCAAAGAGTCCGGCGGTGTGTTTAATGCCCTTAAAAGACATATTGAAGTTGAATGCCTTCCTCATGAAATCCCGGGTTCTTTTGAGATAGATATTGCCGGTTTGGATTTGAATGAAAGTTACCATGTCTCTGATATAAAGATTCCTTCCAATATTAAATTAGTGACACGTCCTGAAGAAGCTCTTTGTTCTGTCAGTGAGGCTCAAGAGGAGGTTGCGGCTGTTGCTCCTGAGACAGCTGCTGCCGGTACAGCTTCAGAAGAAGAAACTCAGAAGTCAGAAGGTGATTCTACCGATAAATCTTCCGATAAAAAAGACTCCTCTAAAGAATGAAACTGATTGTCGGTTTGGGAAATGTTGGTTCTCATTATCAGCTGACCCGGCATAACATTGGATTTATGGTGGTGGATGCCCTTGGCAGTTCATCTTGGAAAAAATCTGAATTTTCTTTAGTGCAAAAAATTCAAAATAACCAAGTGCTTCTGGTTAAGCCTCAAACACAAATGAATTTATCAGGACGTGCTGTTCAATCCCTTATGTCTTATTATAAAGTGGAAAGCCAAGATCTTTTGGTTATTCATGATGATATTGATTTGGAATTTTTACAGATGAAATTTCAAAGAGGAAGAGGTCATGGAGGTCATAATGGAGTCAGGAATATTCATGAGTTATTGGGGCATTCTGACTACTATAGATTAAAGTTGGGTGTGGGAAAGCACTCCTCTCAAATACCTGTTCAGCCTGCAGGCACCACAGGTATTGTTGATGAAATAACTCGTGTGCAAAAAGTAAGGCAAGTTTCTAAACATGTTCTGTCTCAGTTTAGCAAAGAGGAACTGCCTCAACTGGAGGAATTTCTTGCTCGAAGTGTGCAGGCTGTGGAGCACTTTATCTCCAAAGGAGGGGAGAGTGCAGGCAATTATTTTAATCAAAAGCAGTCCTTATGAGATGTGGAATATTAGGTCTGCCCAATGCAGGTAAGAGTACTTTATTTCAAGCTTTGACAATGCAAAAAGTGCCGGCGGAGAATTATCCTTTCTGTACTATTGAGCCTAATGTGGGAGTGGTGCAGGTGCCGGATAAGAGAATGGATCAATTGTCTTCTATTTTTAAACCGGAAAAAGTGGTTTATCCTGTGATGGAATTTGTGGATATTGCCGGTCTTGTGAAAGGGGCGCACAAAGGAGAAGGCCTGGGTCATAAGTTTTTATCTCATGTGCGGGAAAGCAAAGCCTTAATTCATGTTGTACGTTGTTTTGAAGATAAAGACATTGGCCATGTCTATCAGGATGTCAATCCTCTAAGAGATATTGAAATCATAGAGTCAGAACTTCTTTTAGCGGACTTGGCAACTGTTCAAAACCGTATAGATAAAATTAAGAAACCATCTATGGAAAATAAGGAGATGAAAAAAGAATTATTATTGTTAGAAAAGTTGTTGGACTTTTTAAATCAAGGGCATCCTGCTGTTCAGTTTCAAACAGAAATACATGAAGAGTTTTTTATACAAAGACTTCATTTGTTGACTCGAAAATCTATGTTGTATGTCTGTAATGCTGATGAAAATCATGTAAAAAACCCTTATGTTCAGCAAGTACGGGAAAAAATGGGAGAAAATCGAGTGCTTTCTCTTTCCGGCAAATTAGAGGCTGAACTTGCAGAACTTGATGAACCAGACAGGCTTCAATATTTGGAAAGTCTTCAGATGGAGGAGCCTGCTTTGAACCGTCTTATTCGATCCACTTATGCTCTTTTGGATTTAATTACATTCTTTACAGCCAGTTCTAAAGAAGTGCGCGGCTGGACTGTAAAGAAAGGGTCTACAGCTCCACAGGCAGGAGGAGTGATTCACTCTGATTTTGAAAAAGGATTTATTCGGGCTGAGACTTACTCTGTTGAAGATTTATTTCGTTTAGGTTCTTCTTCGGCATTAAAGAGCAAAGGATTTTATCGTTTAGAGGGAAAAAATTATTGTGTTCAGGATGGAGATGTCCTACACTTCCGGTTCAATGTTTAGAGTGCTACTAACAAATATGTATTATGCAGTTAAAATGAAATTTTTGTTGGCTTTTCTGATAGCTTTGGTGGGATGTGAAAAAAAGATCAACCCTCTTGATGAACTGCCCAAAGATAAAACTTTTAGAATTGCTGTTCTTACTGAACCTCCTTCTTTAGATTGGAATAAGGCGACAGACACAACATCCAGCCTGGTTATTGATAATATTATGGAGGGGTTGGTTAGTTATGACTTTTCACAGAAGGGGAAAGTTCTTTATAAGCCGGCGCTTGCTCAATCTGTAAAATATAAAAATAAAGGGCAGACGTGGGTTTTTACTTTAAGAGAAGATGTTTATTGGACAGATGGTGTTCCATTTACAGCACAGCATGTAGTTGATGGATGGGAAAGACTGCTCAACCCAAAAACTGCCAGTGCTTATGCTTATTTTCTATATGCCATTAAAAATGCGAGAGAATACAATAGCGGAGACATTAAAGATTTTTCAAAAGTGGGAGTTAAAATGACTTCTAACCAAAGTATAGAAGTAGAGTTAACATCCCCTAGAATCTTTTTTCCTTTTCTTCTTACACACACTAGTGCTTACCCTATTCGAAAAGATATTATTGAAAAACATGGAGTGAAATGGACAGAACCGGAAAATATAGTCACTTTAGGTGCTTATACCTTAAACCAGTGGGAGCATGACAAACTTCTTGTTTTAAAAAAGAATTTGTCTTATTACGGGGATTTTCCAGGGAATGCCGAGAATGTCAGTGTTAGGATTATTCCTGAGGTTTCCACAACTTTGAATTTATTTAATATTGGTAAATTGGATTTTCTGGATAATATTCCTTCAAAGCAATTAAGCGCTTTAAAAAAACGTCCTGAATACTTTGAATTTCCAAGTGCAACTATTCAATACTATGGCATCAACACGACGAGGCCTCCTTTAGATAACCCGAAACTGCGAAAAGCTTTGGTCATGGCCATAGATAAAACCCAGATAGAGAAAGTGTTTAAAGGCAAAATGAAAGCCTCTAACAGCTGGATTCCTGAGGGTATTTTTGGGCACAACCCAAATATTGGGCTTTCATTTAATCCTGAAAAAGCCCGTAAGCTTCTGGATGAAATAGGGGGAGTTGATTCTCTTCCAACAATGACAATTACTTTTAACCCTGATGAAGACAATAAAAGAATGGCAGAAAATATACAAGCTCAGTGGAGGGATAATCTATCTTTGAATGTGGAAGTTCGAAACGAAGAATGGAAGATATATCTTAGCAACCTTCAAAATATTAGAAATATTACTGATAACCCTGAACAGGGGAAAATATTTATTTATCGAATGGGTTGGGTTCCTGATTATCCTGATCCGGATACTTATATGAATTTAATGACTTCATATTCTGATAATAATTATTCCGGTTGGGGGAATGAAAGGTTTGATAAACTTATAGAATCCGCTGTGAGTGTGGATAATGGTTCAACCAGACAAGAACTTTATGATCAAGCTCAGCGTATTCTTCTGGAAGAGGGCGCTCCTGTGATTCCTCTGGCTCTTTCTACACAAATTTTTCTAAAATCACCGAGAGTAAAAAAATATTTATATAATACTATGAGTAAAAGAATTTTTAAGGAAGTCGTATTACAGTGAAGCTTTTCACTGCTTTGGCTTTTCTAATTTCTTCCTTAAGCTTGGTGTTCCTGAGCTTTTTTAATTATAAAATTCCATCTTTGTTAGTATGGTTTACATTAGCTCTTGTGGGAGCTGTTTTTGTTTTTTATATCTCTCATAAAAATTTAATTTCTTATGCCCTGAAAAGATTTATAGGTGTTGTTGCTCTTTTATTTGTTATATCTTCTTTGGTTTTTGTTATGTTGCGCGCCCTTCCTGGAGGCCCTTTTGATGAAGATAGAGCTTTGCCTCCTGAGGTGGAGAAAAATATAAGAGACAAATACTCTTTGGATGCACCTCTTTATCAGCAGTATTGGATGTACATAAAAAAACTTGTACAAGGAGATATGGGAGCGTCCTTTAAATATCTAGAACAGGATGTGAGTGATATATTGGGAGACACTATGCCCGTTTCTGTTCAGCTGGGTCTTTATGCTCTTATTTTATCTTATTTGCTGGGTATTCCCTTAGGCTTATTGTCAGCAGTTAAACATAATACCCTATGGGATCGTTTAGCTATGATTACGGCTATCAGCGGTATTGCTTTGCCCAGTTTTTTGGTGGCTCCTTTGGCTATTTTATTTTTTGGTTTTTACCTGGGATGGTTTGAGGTGGCCTTATGGGAGGGCCCTGCTTACTATGTCCTTCCTGTTTTGGTGTTGGGAACACGTCCGGCGTCTGTTATTGCACGACTTACCCGTTCCAGTGTGCTGGAGGTTCTCAGTTCAGATTATGTGCGTACAGCAAAAGCCAAGGGGCTTCATCCTTTTGTTATTTTATATAAACATGTTTTAAAAAATTCTTTTCTTCCGGTATTAACTTTTTCAGGTCCATTAATTGCAGGCCTGCTCACAGGCTCTTTTATTATTGAACAAATCTTTGCAATACCGGGTATGGGAAAACATTTGATTTTGTCTGTAACCAATCGTGATTACCCTCTCGTGTTGGGGGCAACCTTGGTTTACTGTTTAATTTTGGTATTGGCGAATTTAATTGTGGATTTGCTCTACAGTTATTTTGATCCAAGAATCAGGCTTTCGTAGAAAAAAGGTGAATGGATGATTCAAAAAACATTATGGTATGAATCTTGGGAGAGGTTAAAAGAGAATAAGACGGCTCTCATTTGCGGTGCTTTTATTCTACTTAACCTTTTTGTTGCTGGTTTTGCTGAGTGGCTGGCTCCTTATCCATTTGATGAGCAAAATACAGATTTGCTTTTCGCTCCTCCTTCTTTTGAACATTGGTTGGGCACAGATGATTCCGGACGTGATGTATTTTCCCGTTTGATTTATGGGACACGTATTTCGTTGGTTTTGGGAATTTTATCCTCTTTTTTATCTTTAATTTTGGGTGTTTTATATGGCTCTTTATCCGGCTGGCTTGGAGGGCGTACAGATGCTGTAATGATGCGTATTTTGGATATTTTATATTCTATTCCTATTCTTATACTTATTATTTTGGTTAAGTTAATTTTTGAGTCTATAGTAGATGTAAAAGATCCTGAACTTAGAGCATTTATTGGACTCTTGGTGGCTTTAAGTATTGCCGGGTGGATGAATCTGGGGCGTGTAGTGCGCGGGCAGGTTTTGCAGTTAAAAACAACTTTATATGTGGAATCCGCACGTGCATTGGGAGCTGGTCATTTTGAAATTCTTTCTAAACATATTTTTCCCAACATGATGGGGCCTATTATCGTACTGCTCACTATGCAAATGCCTATTAATATTTTATCTGAAAGTTTTATTAGTTTCCTGGGCTTGGGGCTTCAACCTCCTTACAGCAGTTGGGGTATTTTAGCAAATGAAGGCTGGAGAACTCTTAGTTTGTATCCGCATTTAATGATTGCACCGGGTGTGGCTTTGTTTCTAGCCTGTTTGGCTTTTAACTTGCTGGGGGATGGTTTGCGTGATGCTCTTGATCCTTCTTCACATCAATAGTCAGTAAGATTAAGCTGTTTTATTTTGAAGCTTTGTTCTTTTATACGTGTGTAATATTTACAATATGTTTTTTGAATTACAATCTTTATAAACGCACTTTCATATGTTTTATTTCTAGACTTTTTTTTCTACATTGCCTATTCTTTAAGCCCTTTTAAAAAGACTTAAAAGGTGGAATATATGATTTGGATTTTATTGGCTTTATTCTTTTTTAGTTTGAGTGTAAAAACTGAATTTAGAGTTATTGATATTGGCTTTTATTCAGACTCTTCTTGTTCTGTTTTTTAATCTTTATTGATTGGAGGAGACATCAGGGCAGTGGTTAAAAGGGTAGAAAAAATATATCATCTTTAATAGGGAGTTTTAAAGGAGGATGTCATGTTTGTACGTATATTAAAAACAAAATTATTAATATTTCTGTTTATAGGACTGCCTTCTCTAGCTGATGAAAAAGAGTTGTATATAGTTGAAGAAAATGGACAAACTGAAATTCATATCCGAGAGACTCCTGAAAAGCCTCCTCAAGTGGTCGAGGAGAAACTCCCTGTGGAGTCGGAAGAGGATTCTTATTCTTTTTGTGACTCTCCTATGCAGGAGCCTATTAAATTGGTTGTCATGGAACAGTTGTATAAATCATGTGCAGACGTAAGTTTGGATGATTTGAAAAGAATTCGTGGATTAAGTGTAAACCATAGTCAGTTGGGACATCTTGGACCGGATGACTTTGTTGGTTTGGATAACCTGACTCATGTGGATTTTTCTCATAATAGTTTAAGATACATTCACCCAGACTCTTTTAAAAGCTTAACGCAATTGGATCATCTTAATATTTCCCATAATATGCTTAGAGAGCTGTCTGCAAATTTATTAAGTTCATTGAAAGATTTAAGTTACTTAAATTTGTCTAAAAATCTGTTGACAGAGTTACATGCAGAATTTCTGATGTATAACAGTCGTCTCAAGTACTTGGATTTATCCAATAACTTGTTAAAAAACATTGATGAAGATTTATTGTTTTATTTGATTCAGTTGAGTTATCTGGATTTATCTCACAATCAATTACAGGAAATACCATCTGGGATGCTTGTATCTTTGCCCAGTTTGATAGAGTTAAATATTTCTCATAATCAACTGGAAAGAGTGGTTTTGGGCTCTTTAAATAGTTTAATACGTCTAAATCTTTCTTATAATCAGCTTTCTGAAATAAAAGGACTGCATATAGACAGTTTGATAGAATTGAATATCTCTTATAATGAATTAAGAAATATCCCATGGAATGTATTGGATCAATTAACCCATTTAACTACCTTTAATTATACTGGGAATTCGTTGAGTGTTGTAGAAATCAATCCCAAAAGAGATCTGTATAGTACGGGTGTGGATGAAGAGGAATATGATTGTTGGCTTGGAATTTGTAAGAACGCTTATGCTTATATTGAAGTGAATAAAGAAAGGTATAAATTTATGCGTTGTCGAGGCACTAAGCCAAACTCTAAGTGTGTTCAGCAGGCAGAGCAGTGGAAAAAGGATTTAGATCGGGGTTATACTCTTATTTTACAAATGGATGGTCAATTTATTATATCTGTAAATAAGAGAGGTTTTTAATAACATCAGCTTGACAGTAAATATTTCTTTATGCCATTTGCTTAGTTTCTATGAGAAAAGACGGCAGAGAAAATTTTCATTTAAGACCTGTTCAAATCACTACAAATGTGATGCCCTATGCAGAAGGCAGTGCAGAGCTTTCCTTTGGCCATACTCGTGTTTTATGTGCGGCCTCTGTGGATGAAAATGTTCCAAAATGGATGAGCCAGGAAGGGAAGGGCTGGGTGACTGCTGAGTATAATATGCTTCCTCGTGCGACATTTTATAGAACACGCAGAGATAGAGTGGCCTCCTCCGGGCGTACTCAGGAAATTTCACGTCTTATCGGAAGAAGCCTTAGAGCTTGCATAGATTTGGAAAAGTTGGGAGAAAGACAAATTCATATTGATTGTGATGTTTTGCAGGCAGATGGTGGAACTCGAACAGCTTCTATTACCGGAGGTTTTGTGGCCTTGGCTTTAGCTGTACAGCGCTTGTTAAAACTGAATAAAATTCAGAAAAACCCTTTATTGTATTACACGTCAGCTGTCAGTACAGCTATTTTGAATCAGCAGGTTATTGTAGATCCCACAGCAGAAGAGGACCAAAGCTGTTCTACAGATATGAATTTTGCTTTCTCAAGTTTTGGAGATTTTATAGAAATCCAGGGAACTGCAGAAGGACATGCATTTAGTGATAAAGAGCTTGGGCAAATGATTGAACAGGCCAGAAAGTCTGCTTTAATATTATGTCAACACCAGGAAAAAGCTTTGAACGGTTTTTTCCCTTTAAGAAAGGAAGTGTCATCTTGAATCGAGAGGATTTGTGGCTGGCCACACACAATAAAGATAAAGTGAAAGAGTTTTATGATTTGCTTGGAGATTTGCCTTTTCGGTTGAGGTTGATTGAAGAGTTTTCATCTGACTATGCTCCTCCAGAAGAAACTGGAAAAACTTTTCTGGAAAATGCCTTAATTAAGCTGCAGGCTTTTAAAAAAGAGAAGCCTGGTGCATGGATTTTAGCTGAGGATGGAGGAATTGAAGTGGATGCCTTGGATAAAAGACCGGGAGTTTATTCTGCCCGCTATTATAGTGAAACAGCGACATGGCCGGAGCGTCTTAAAGCATTGCTAAAAGAAATGGAACAAGTTCCTGAGCCCTTAAGAACAGCTCATATGACTTCAGTGATTGCAGTTGGTACTCCGGATCAAAAGACTCTTCAAGCTCAGGGTGTGGTTTCAGGTTCTCTTGCTTTTTCTATGAGAGGGCATGAGGGGTTTGCTTATGATTGGCTGTTTATACCGAACGGGCATGATCAAACTGTGGGAGAGTTAGGCTATCCTCTGAAAAATAAATTTTCTCATCGTTATAAAGCTGTTGAAGAGCTTAAAAAAAAGTTAGGGCAATATTTTAGTCAGCAAAAATCTGCTGTTCTTTAAGTTGTTGAAGAGGGATCATGCAAATAAAATGGGATAAAAAAGAATTAGCTCAGCGTCTTGAACAAATATCTCTTTTGAAGGGGTCGTTTAAGCTGAGATCCGGACAAACCTCTTCTTTTTATTTTGATAAGTATCGCTTTGAGTCTGACCCTGAACTTTTGTTTCATGTGGCTTTTTATTTGAAGTCTTTTATTCCGCAAGATATTGATTTATTGGCGGGGCTTGAAATGGGAGGGATTCCTATTGCAACAGCTCTTTCCTTACAAACAGGTATTCCCTGTGTTTTTATTCGAAAGCAGGCAAAAACTTATGGCACTTGCAGTTTTGCAGAAGGGCAGAAAATTTCAGGAAAGAAGTTATTATTGGTCGAAGATATAATCACCACAGGAGGGCAGGTTCTTTTGAGTTTTGAGGACTTAAAAAAAGAAGGAGCTGTCATAGACACAGCAGTCTGTGTTATTAATAGGGGAGGGGCGGATAAATTTCCATTAAAACTCCACAGTTTATTCACTTTGGATGATTTTAGCGGTGACTGGGCTGTTGTAAAAAAGTAAGTGGTTTATGGAAAGTCATTTATTTAAAAATTGGCCTAATAAAACAGGCTGTTACCTAATGATGAATAAGGCAGGCTCTGTTATTTATGTGGGGAAAGCTAAGAATTTAAAGTCACGTGTTCGATCTTATTTTACTGCTTCTAAAAGTTTAAAAAATAATTTTCTCTCTCAGCAGATTCATTCCATGGATTATATTTTAACGGATACAGAAACAGAAGCTTTACTGCTGGAGGCTGTGCTGGTTAAAAAACATCGGCCCAGGTACAATGTTCGATTGAAGGATGATAAATCATATCCTTATATTCGTATGAGTATTCAAGATTCTTTCCCCAGGTTTTATCTGGAGAGAAAATTTAAAAAAGATGGAAGTCTTTATTTTGGCCCTTACACAGAAAGCTATAATGTTCGTACAATTATTCGATTTCTGAATGAAACTTACCGGATTAGGGACTGTAGTAATAGTTTTATGAAAAGCAGAAAAACCCCTTGTATAACTTATCAAATGGGTTACTGCACAGCTCCTTGTGTGGGATATGTTGAAAAAGAAAAATATTCTTTGCAAGTTCAAAAGGCTTTGGATTTTCTGAAAGGGAAGAATCTTAAAGCTATTGACGATTTAAAAAAACAAATGAAGCAAAAAGCGAATCAGGAATTGTTTGAACAGGCTTTGAGTATTAAAAATAGAATTATCTCTATTGAAAAAATGTGGGAAAAACAATCGGTTTGGGATTCAAAAGATCACAAGGATTTTGATATTTTGTCTGGAATTGGCAATGGTCAAAGTTTTTTGTTTGAAATTTTACATATTCGGTCTGGCCGCTTGATTGGACATTTTTCCCATTTTGAAAAAGAAGCTTTATGGCAAAAATCCTCTTTGGAATTGCAAGAGCAGTTTCTGGCATTTGTGACCCAATATTATATGAAAAATTTAATTCCTGATGAAATCATTGTCTCAAAAGGTTTTTCACTTTCCTTCTGTAAAAAAATAAACAGTATCTTAAAGCGTATCTCAGAAAAAAATGTACGTGTCTCTCATCCTAAGGGAAAGCTTGAAAAGCAGTGGTGGAAAATGGCGGAAAAAAATTCTTCAAATCATCTTCATTCTTTTGTTAAAGAAGAAAATTTTACTCAAAAGGCTTTGATGGAAATTCAGAAGAGATTTCATTTGCCTCACTATCCTGAACGCATAGAATGTTATGATATTTCTCACTTTCAATCTCAAGCTGTCTATGCTTCGCAAGTGGTGTTTGAAAATGGTGTTAAAAAGCCTCAGGATTATAGAATTTACAAATTAAAAGATAAAAATGATGATTATTTGGCTATGAAACAAGTATTGTCACGCAGATTTGCACATACAGAAATGATTTTCCCCCATTTAATTTTAATTGACGGAGGTAAAGGTCAGCTTCAGTCGGCCTTAAGAATTTTAAAAGAAATGGATTTGAAACATTTGCCAGTTTTGGCTTTGGCAAAAGGGCGTAGCAATAAAGATAAAAAGTTTAATGAAAAAATCTTCTTGCCGAATAGAAAAAATGCCGTTGTTCTCCCTTCACAAAATAAGGCTTATCAGATATTGGCTCAACTGAGAGATGAGGCGCATCGATTTGCAATTTCACGTCATCGAAAAAAGTTAAGAGCCTCTTTAACTTTAAGTGCTTTGGACTCTATCAAAGGCATTGGAGAAAAAAGAAAACTCATGTTGATTCAAAAGTTTAAAACTCTTGAGAATATTAAAAATATGGATCCTGTTGTTTTAAGCAAAAAATCCGGTTTAAATGAAAAGTTAGCAAAACGTGTTGTGTCTGCATTAAGTCAAAAAATTCTGAATTAAATCAAAAAAGAATGTCATTCCGGTAAGTAAAGTCATTCCGGACTACAAAGCAGTGTAGCTGCCAAGCGAAACTGCTGAGCGAAGGTTTGAAAAAAATCTGAAAGCAAAGCATTCACCATGAAAGCAGGAATCAATCATGCATCCGGAATCCAGTATTTTATTCATTTAAAGGGAATATGGGTTCGCAGTATTTTAAACTTTTATTGCCTGACAACAAACCTTCATAAGCTAATTGTCGGCAAATAGCTATAGCCTTTTGTGCATTCTGAGGGGTTTCCCATATAAAAAATAAACTATGAGAACTCTCTGTACTTTGATCGATTTGAAGATTTTTATTTTGAAATTTGCTGGAAAATCGAAGGCGTTCACTTGCACTTGGAGGTTCTTCAAATGTCAAGACAACCCCTTCTGCTTGGGGGAGTTCCACATATTCCAACTGCTCTTTGGATATATTTGGAGCTTGCACATTTAAAATAAAAGTTAATGTCAAAAACATTATGACCTCTATTTTTGTTTCAGATCAATTTCATTTGAGAAAAGGCTGTCAGTTTTTTGTGTCGGACTGTACTGTGTGAAGAGAGAAACTCACTTAAACAATATGTAATTATACCTCTAAACTTCATGCTGGGTGAAATAGAATATTTAAAAATTTTATGAAAAGGAGGTTCAATGCCTAACTGATTTTGCCAGTTTTGGCCAAAAGCAATAAATTTCTTTGCAGAAGAGCGGGACATCAGATTTTGTAAAATAGAGAGCTGAAATCTCTTTATGTAAATCAGAGCATAGCTTTTTTGATTTAAGGAGTTCATTATTCTCAATACAAGTTCCTGTTGTTCAGTTGTGTATTCTTCATAACTCAACAAGAGGAGATCCTGGTGCAACTGCCCATACAGGGTGTAAAAGGTTTCCCATTCTTTGGGGCGGATAATTTGTTGAACACCTAAAACTTCTTTTGTGTATTGCAGACTCATTCTCTTTTTATAAAGGAATGTTAGGTTAAAAGCAAAGTAAAGAGTAGATTCTATGAAGTCATTGCTTTTTTATATGGATTATGTAAAACTGCTGGGATTATGTTCCTTTGGCTCCTGCTGTCTTTTTTGAATATTTCTTTGTTTAACAACAACTTTACTTCACTTCCAGACACTACCAAAGCGGCTTTATCGCAGTTAAGTGCTGACAAAAAGTTTAAACACAATAATTCTTCAATTGCAGAAACAGATTCTGTTGTTGAAAAAACTCAGCAGAAAGATTTATCTGTACAGAAATCTTCTGTCGCCTCTGAAGTATCAACAGCTTCAGGTTCATGCACGAAAGAATTGGTTATTGAAAATGTTATTGGTTCGGCCACATTGGATGCTTTGGAAAAAGCTATTGCCCTTGCTGAACAAGATGGGTGCTCTTCTTTATTGCTTTTGATTAATACACCAGGGGGACTTGTGCTTTCGACAAGAAAAATTGTTGAAGCTATATTGGATTCTTCAGTGCCTATACTTTGTCTGGTCTATCCTTCAGGGGCTCATGCCGGCAGTGCAGGAGCCATTATTCTTCAAGCCTGTCATGTGAATGGAGCTGTAGAAGCTACTAATATAGGAGCGGCAACTCCTATTGTGAATACAGGGGGTGAAGTATCTGAGGACTTGAGAAAAAAAATGGTTAATGATGCCACTTCATGGCTGGACTCTTTAACAGAACTTAGAAAGAGAAATAAAAAATTTGGAAGAGATATTATTACGGATGCCAAAGCTGTCAGCAGTCAGGAAGCCCATAAGATTGGGGCTATTGACTTTTTTGGCTCCACTAAAGAAGAGTTTTTAAAATTTGCTCATGGCAGAAAGGTGCAGGTGCAGGATAAAAAAGATCAGCCTGTGCAGGTGGGTGTTCTTCAGCCTATTAAACTTGGAATGAGACACCATGTAATCAGCTTTGTTACAGATCCTCAAATTGCTTATTTGCTTTTTACAGGCAGTTTGCTTTTGATTTATTTTGAGATCACTCATCCGGGAATGGTAGTTCCAGGGGTTTTAGGTGTGACAGGGCTTATTTTGTCTCTGACAGGTATGCATAAATTGAATTTTGTTTGGGGAGGACTGTTGCTAATGCTTCTTGGCATAGTGTTTATGGTTTTAGAGGCCTTTACTTCTGTGGGTTTTGGTGTTTTAGGATTGGCAGGAGCCGCTTCATTTGTTGTCGGCAGTTTTTTTCTGTTTGATCCCAATCAAACGGGAGGAGTGGATATTCCTATTGCAACTATTATTATAACTTCTTTGTTTTTTGCTGTTGTTTCACTGGGCTTGGCCTATATGGCGTTTACGGCTTTGCGTAAAACGAAAGATGATGAAAAAAACTGGTTGGGTTTAAGCGGTGAAGTCGTTCAAGTGAAGTCGGATTCTACGGGTTTAATGGAAACACAGGGAGAAGTCTGGAAATATCGATGTAAGGAGCCTTTGCAAAAAGGTGACATTGTTAAAATTGTACGCTACAGTGGCATGGTTTTTGAAGTGCAAAAAAAGAAGGGGGATTTTTAAATGTTAATGTCTGTTTTTTCATCTATTCCTGTTTATTATTATTTAATTGCTTTGGCTATTATCACTTTTTCAGTGATCAAAATTTTGCCGGAGTGGGAAAGAGGAGTGGTGCTGAGGTTTGGACGTTTAATGGGGGTCAGAGGCCCGGGGATTATTTATCTGATTCCTGGAGTTGAAAGACTGATTCGTATTGATACCCGAACGATTACTATGGATATTGCCCCACAAGATGTAATTACTTTGGACAATGTGAGTATGAAAGTGAATGCCGTGATTTATTTTCGTGTTCTTGCTCCGGATAAAGCGGTCACCAAAGTGGCAGATTTTTACTTTGCCACAAGCCAGCTGGCTCAAACCACTTTGCGTTCAGTTTTGGGTCAATACGAAATGGATGATCTGCTGGCTAATCGAGATAAAATTAACCATACCCTGCAGGATATTTTAGACAAAGCTACAGAGCCTTGGGGCATTAAAGTATCTGTGGTTGAAGTGAAGCATATTGATCTTCCTAAAGAAATGCAAAGAGCAATGGCCAGGCAAGCGGAAGCTGAAAGAGAAAGACGGGCCAAAGTAATTAGTGCTGAAGGGGAAGTGCAGAGGGCAGAAAAACTAAGATCAGCGGCTCAAACGATTTCCAGCGCCCCTGAAGCTTTGCAATTGGCTTACTTACAGACTTTGACTGAAATTTCAGGTGAGGGCTCTACTAAAACCGTGGTTTTCCCCCTTCCTTTACAGTGGATGAAATCTTTTTTTAATAAAAATGAGTAAAAATAGAGTGTTTTAGTAAGACGCGTATACTGGTTTTTGCCTGTATTCCTTTAAAAAACTAAACTTTAACTTGGATTTTACCGTTTTCTCTTTAGTGGGGAAGCCTTGAAATGAAAATTCTATATTCAATTTTTATATCTGTATTAATGGTGTTGTTTTTCACCAGGTGTGACCAGCTGAGAGTGCTTGGCGGCGGAAGCTCCGGTGGAGGAGTGTCTTCAGGCGGCGGCCCAGGAGGTCACGGAAGAGATCGGTACGGAGACGGCGGCGAATATGGAGATTACACCAGCGGCGGCGGAAGGTATTCAGATTCTTCAAGCGGCTCAAGCGGCGGGTATGATGAGATTTATTGCCCGGCTGATGATGGGGATTGTGATGATGAACGTTATAGCCGTGATTATGATGACCTTGAAGATAAGTATGATGGAGTCAGTGGAGATATTGAGTTTAGAGGTTCCGATATCATGGAAGATTATCGTACGGGATGGAGGTCTAATTACCCGATAGAAGAGGGCAGGGTTTATGTCGATATGAGCCGTGCGGGGAATCACCGCTATTATTCCGGTAGAATTGAAGTTGCATATAAAGTGAGACAACCTGATGGAAGTCATAGGGTTGTGAATCAGGAATTTAGTTCAGGATATGGAAATGATAATCGATACAATGTTTGGGCTCGCTTTGGTGGAAGACTGGGGTTTCATGCTTTCTTTTCAGATTATTGGAAAGGGGTTATTTTAGTTATTGATGAAATTACAAATGTTAGCAGTGAAAGAACAGAAGCGGACAGAATTAACTTAAAAAATCAATTAGGCTCCGGTTCTATTTGGTTTAAATCTTTTCGTGCACACGATAATAGGAAAAATCACAAGGACTGCTATGCAGGAGGAGCACATATCCCAAAAGCAGGGCCGGGTGTATCTACTAAAAAATGTTGGTTTATTAGCGTAGGACCTTTCAATTGTCAGGCTTGGGAGGCCGGCCATACTGTAAGGACTTTTATGGCTTTAGAGCCTGATAGTGATAGCTGTTATAGAAAATTAGGTGATTTTGATGGTTTAAATATAAGCAAAGCTTTTGATACAGATGATGGAGATATTTATATCGCTCAGTAAGAGGAGGGCATATGTTCAATTTAAAACAACTTGGTTTTTTCTCAGTGCTGTTTTTGTTACTGGCTTGTGGAGGTAATACTCCGTATCGCCGCTCTGGCGTTGGAACTCTACATGGACCTTACGGCAATATAGGAATGGGAGGAGGTAGAGGTTCGGCTTCTCTGGTGTCCGATGAAATGAGTAATGTGAGGGGGATGACAATGTATATTTCCGGCACGGGAGGGCAGTCGGCTTTGACGTATAATGGTCCGGCTCAATTTCAAGGACAAATAACATTCAAGAATGTTTATGGCAGTCAATATTCCAACATTCATCCTGCTTTACCTCATGTTCCTCCTACTTCTCATTCTTCTTATCATGGCACTCAGTGTTCTACAGGGGGGGCTGTTCAGTTTAACTGTCAGGGGCATATAACCAATGGCGGCCCCGGAACCACTCAGGGTGGTCAGTTTACATGCCAGGCAAATATTGTTCCAGGCGGCATGCACCGGATTGATGGAATATTAGGCGGAAAGAGAATAAATAGTCAGGATTATGAAATTATTGGAGTTCAAGTCATAGGCCCCTGTACGACGCCGCGTTTTTAGAAAAATGAATCCATTTTCCAGGGTTTCTATTGAAGAATTTTTAACTTATCTTCAGCTTGTTGAAAATAAGTCTGCACACACTCTTTTTTCCTATAAGAGGGATTTGGACAAATTTCTTTCTTATAGAAAAATAAAATCATCTAAATTGTTTCCTGAATATTTACAAGGCAAGGGTTTAAGTGCCAGATCCACAGCTCGAGCCATCAGTGCTGTACGCTCTTATTTACACTGGCTGGAAGATAAAGGGTGCTCAGTAGACTTTAGAAAACATTTAACAGTTTCAAATGTAAAGCATTCCCTTCCTCTATTTATCAATTATGAGGAGTTTTCAGCTGTGCTTAAAGCTTCTTCTGTTAAAAATCATCCGGAGCAAACCAGCAGAAACCAATTGGTTTTGATGTTTTTATTTTCATTAGGATGCCGGGTGAGTGAGCTGGTTTCTATGCAGGTGTCGGATTTTATTAATACAGATGAGTCTATTGTCATTAAGGGAAAAGGAAGTAAGCAGAGGATTCTTCCTGTGGTGGATCCTCTGCTTGCTCACTTGAGAGAGTATTTAACTGCCGTTCGGCCTCTATTGATTCGATCTTATAAAACCACCTCTTTGATTTTAAATGACCGTGGAAACAGGCCTTCCAGAGTGGATATTTGGAGATGGATTCAAAAATGGTCTGCAAAAGCCGGTTTGGAAAAAAAATACCCTCATCAATTTCGCCATGGCTGTGCCACAGAGCTTTTGGATCATGGGGCGGACTTAAGAAGCATTCAGGAGTTGCTGGGTCATTCCAGCGTTGAAACAACAAAAATATATACGAAGGTCAGCAGAAGGCAAATGCAGGATACTATTAAAAAGCATCATCCCTTATCTTAAAAAAAGAAAGGCCCAAAGGAGGAAGGGCCTTTCCCGCGCATCCGTGCGGTCGTCGGTTTAAAAGTTAATCCATTAACTTTTGCCTAAAATTTGTTTTTCCCACTGTGCAATTTCTTGTCTGAGGTATTTATCATCGTGCTTCAGGTTCTTGTATTGATTCACTAGTTGAAGGGCTTCTTGTTGTCGGTTCATTTGAATCAAAATGTTCAGCTTATTTCTCACAACATTCACAGGGACAATATGTTTTTCCTGCTGGCTTAGGATTTTCCCATAATAAACCAAAGCTTCTTCTGGTTGGTTGTTCTTCTCCAGCAATTTGGCGTAGTTAAAAGCCGATTGTGCATCTATAGGGCTATCTCCAGTCATGGAAAAGTATTTTTGATATGTTTGGATAGCTGAAGCGGTTTTTTCTCTTTTCATCTGGAAGAGAGCAAGTTCTTTCAGCTGTTCCGGTTCTCCCGTGCTTCTATAGTAATTTTTAAGTGTATTTTCCATACAATCGTGCTTATTGCTTTTTTTGCAGACCTCAAATAAGTGATTGTATTGTTTAGGGCCGGCTAGTCTTAATACTTCTGCTGTTTTTAAATAAACGATGCTTGCAGAGTCTGACCCCCATTTGGAAAAATGAAATAAGAGCAGTAAAAATCCTATAGAAGCCGCGACCATAGATTTCACAATAGACATTTGCGTTTTATTGATTTTTTTCTGCGGTTTCACATTTTGGCTCCAGCCGCAATTTGAACAGAGAGCTACAGATGAGTAGGCCTCGTTACAATTTAATGACTGGTAACATATAGGGCAGTTGGTATTCATGATTGTCCTCCTTGTTGTTTTGTATCCTCTGCCAATAGAACTGCAAATAAGTGTTCCAGATATGCTAAGTTTCTGATTTCTGTGGAGAAAGTGAGTATCCATGGCCTTTTTTGGATCTGAAAATGTGTCATATTGGATCAGTAGACTGTCAGTGATATTTTCAATTGAGACAAAATTTGTCCTTCCTGCTTGACCTTTTATTTCTCTATTTCAAAAATAGGGATATGGGTCATTTGATTAGAATATGTTTAATGCTTGCTGTTGCATATGGTGTCGTCGTGTGGATGGCGTATGTTTTCCAAAGGAAGCTTATGTATTTCCCTCTCAAGTCAAAATTGTCGTTAGATGCTGTAAATGGTATGTACTCTGAGATTTACACTGGGACTTCGGATGGGATTCAACTTCTGCATTGGTATGTACAGAAAGAAAAATCAGTGATTGTCGTTTTTCATGGAAATGCAGGAAATATTGAGGGACGGGGGCATAAGTTTAAATTTTTGGCGGATCAAGGATATTCTGTATTGTTGGTGGGCTATCGTGGATATGGGCCGAATCCAGGCAGTCCCACAGAGAAAGATTTAATTGCTGATTCAGCTTTGGTTATCGATTGGTTGTTGGAACAAAGGGTGTATTCATCTAAAAGTCTTGTCTTTTTTGGTGAATCTTTAGGCTCAGGCGTCGCCATTGCTTTAGCTCTTCAGTACGATGTAAAAGGCCTTATTTTTGAAGGGGCGCCCCCTTCGGCTATAGAAGTAGGTCAGGAGGTCTATCCTTTTTTACCAGTGAGGAAAATTTTGAAAGATACCTGGGATTCCAAGTCCCGTATTCAGAATTTAGAAGGTGTTCCTAAGTTATTTATTCATGCAAGAAAGGATTCTGTAGTGCCCTTTCACTTGGGTCAAAAATTGTTTGATAAAGCCCCAAAACCTAAAAAGTCTGTATGGCTCGATAGATCAGGTCATGTGGATAATTTGGATTTTGCTCAAAAGGAAGTATTGGAATTTTTAAGCTCTTTGGATGGTGTTTATGGGTCCTATTAAAGAGCTGATGGAGGAGAGGCTACGGGATCAACTGGCTCCATCTATTCTTGAGATTTTAGATGAGAGTCCTCAGCATGGAAGCACAAAACCCAGTCATTTTCGTATTTTAATTGTCTCAGATGCTTTTGAGGGCTTATCAGCTGTGAAAAGACATCAGAGAGTTTATGAGGTTTTAGGAGATATTATGAATGTCATTCATGCTTTTTCCCAGCAGACCTATACTGTATCTGAATGGGAAAACTCCGGTATACGTTTAGACTCGCCTCCCTGCCGTCATTCGAAAAAATAAAAGCTTTTTCAAAGAATCTTTAGAGTCTGCTCTCACAGAGACAGGCGGGTTTTATGACTCAATAGTCCAAAAATAAAAAAAAATTTTGTCAAACTCATAAAGTATGTCTTATGCTTGGTCTATGTCATCATAAATACTGGAGGTCGAAATGCCTAAGAAAAAAAAGAAAGCTGTGAAAAGAAAACCAGCTAAAAAGAAGAAGGTCGCTAAGAAGAAAAAAGTAGTTAAAAAGAAGAAGGCTACTAAGAAGAAAAAAGTAACTAAAAAGAAGAAAGTCGCTAAGAAGAAAAAGCCAGCTAAAAAGAAGAAAGCGGCTAAGAAAAAGAAAGTAGCTAAGAAAAAACCAGCTAAGAAGAAAAAAGCGGCTAAAAAGAAGAAGGTCGCTAAGAAAAAACCATCCAAAAAGAAAAAAGCGGCTAAGAAGAAGTCCAAGAAGAAAAGAAAGCCCAATCCAGCTTTCCTTAAACCTTTGAGTGCATCTCCTAAGTTGGCTAATGTTGTTGGAAAAAGTAAAATTACCAGACAAGAAGCTATTAAAAACTTCTGGGCGTATGTAAGAAGAAAAAATTTACAAGACAGCAAGAACAGAAGAAATATTAACTTGGATGATCATCTTAAACCTCTCTTTAGCGGCAAAAGCCAAGTGAGTATGTTTGAGGTGGCTAAAGTAATTAGTAAAAATTTAAGTAATTAGTTTGTACTGAAAAAAAGAAAAAAGGATCCGCCTTCAATTAAGAAAGTGGGTCCTTTTTTAAATTTGCCTTGGTGGTTTTAATTGACTCCTTTAACTCCCGATGAAATTCCTTTAATGAGGGAAGCGTGTGTTCTGGCGGCAGACACTTTAGCTTATTTGGGAAAAAATCTTCGGGCAGGCCAGAGTACAGAGGAGCTGGACCGCTTGGCTTACGAATATATTATGGATCATCAGGCTGTGCCTGCTCCTCTAAATTATAAAGGCTTTCCTAAATCAATATGCACTTCAGTGAACGATTGTATCTGCCATGGAGTGCCTTCTTCTGAGGTTTTAAAAGAAGGGGATGTGATCAATATTGATGTGACTTGTTTAAAAGATGGATTTTTTGGAGACACTTCAAGAACTTTTTTTATTGGTGAAGTGAGTGACCGGGCAAAAGCCCTCACTCAGTGTGCCTGGGATTCTATGATGAAGGGGATTGAAGCTATTCGGCCTTTGGGTCATGTGGGGGATATTGGTTTTGCTATAAGTAAATATGCTGGCCGAAGAGGGTTTTACCCGGTTCGAAATATTGGAGGGCATGGGATTGGCAAGGTTTTTCATGAGGAGCCTTTTGTGCCTTCTTTTGGAAAGAAAGGAAAAGGGGAGGTGTTACAGCCTTGGGCTTGTATCACTGTAGAGCCAATGATAAATGAAACCTCTGCTCCTATTCGTGAATTTGATATTCCAAATTCAGAAATTAAGTATTATCACACGTCGGATAAGAGTCTTTCTGCCCAATTTGAGCATACTGTTTTGATCAGTGATGAGGCTTATGAAATTTTAACGTTACCTTCTACGGAAGAATAATTTTTAATGTATTTGAAGAAAAGAGGAAATTATGAATCATATTTTGTGGATTGATTTGGAAATGACGGGTTTGGATCCTGAAAAAGAAGTTATCATTGAGGTCGGAGCTATTATTACGGATGCTGTAAAGTTGGAGGAGTTGGACAGGTATCATTGTGTGGTGAGACAGCATAAGGAGTTTTTAGACAATATGGACAAATGGAATACGAAGGTTCACCAGGCTTCTGGTTTGTATGATTTAATTCCAACAGGGAAAACAGAGGCCGAGGTGGAAAGGGGATTGATTCAGTTTATAGATAAGCATTTTAAAGATGAGCCGGCAGTGATAGCGGGTAATTCTATTTCTCAGGATCGTGCATTTATTAAAAAGTATTTTAGAGAGTTGGAGTCTCGGCTTCATTATCGGATGTTGGATGTGACGGCCTGGAAGCTCATTGTGGAAAAAGAGGGTATTGTTTTTGATAAAAAAAACAGGCATAGGGCTTTGGATGATATTGAGGAGAGTTTGGCGGAGATGCGGTTTTATTTGCAGTTTATGGATCGAAATAAAATTCTGAGTTATAAGCAAAATCAAGGGAGCTAGTTGCTGTTTTGTTTATAACAATGTTATGTTGTTGGTTTAATTGTTTTGGGGTGGTAGTTTAGTTGGTTAGAATGCCGGCCTGTCACGCCGGAGGTCGCGGGTTCGAGTCCCGTCCACCCCGCCATTTTGTTAAAGGTCCATACTGGTGTCCTTCCCGAGAGATAGGTAACAGAATATACCGGAGACATGGGTTACACTTTATACTGGACACATGGGTAACACTTTTACTCCAAAAGGATTTTCTGCTCAAATTTATTTTCATGTTTGCTTTTTATAAGAAGTACTCATTTTAATTTTTAATAATATTTTTCTTGATTTGTACTCAAAATATGAGTACATTAGTTAGATGTACATAGTTGACCTTGCTCTTGTGAAAAAGTCTCTTAAGAAAGTACCTTATTTTATTCGCGATAAAGTGCAAATCTGGGCAGATATGGTTGAAAAAGAGGGGTTGTCAGCTGTTCAAAAGGTAAGAGGATTTAAAGATCATGTTTTAAAAGGCAATCGTAAAGGACAAAGAGCTGTATATCTAAATAAAAAGTGGAGGTTGGTTTATACAGTGAGTAGAGAAGGTCAAGTAAATATAATAATAGTGAAGGAGGTTATTCCCCATGACTACTAAAAAAAGATATGGAACAAAAGGTGTAGAAAAGGACTATGGTGCCGTTACTTTTGCCAAGCTTTTACACACTTACCGTGTAACTGCAGAGCTAACTCAAAATGAACTTGGAGAAAAACTTGGTGGTTTAGGTCGAGGAATTATTTGTGATTATGAAAACGGCCGACGCATTCCTTCTCCTGCTAAAGCTGCTGAAATAGCGGAAGCTCTTGGTGAAATTGAGTCTTATTGGGTGCAAGTGGCAGTGCAAGATTATCTTCGTCAATATGATCTAAATTATATAGTGAAATTAGCCTAATATAACTTAACTATTGCAATTGAAAAGCTTCCAAAAATAATGAAGTAAATAGTTTAACTGATATGTTTGTGGATGAACATTTCAAAGCATACGGTTCTAAATTCGTCCATTTGCCCCCGCCATTCTTAACGGTTTGTACCTAGTGCTTTTTGCTCAGCAGTTTCGATTGGCACCTCACCACTTCGCTCCTGCGAAAGCAGGAATCCAGAGGTTTTTTTGGCAACTTTACATGATGGCTGGTTCTTCAAACACACAACTTGAATTATGCCACCATGTAAATTTTCCAAAGTGTTGCTGCCCCCAATTGACTATACACCTTCATAATAAGGAGGGAGTAGTTGAAGGAATTAATAAATTGTAGTAGCTAGTATATGATCTGACAGTTACCCGTGTCAGTGGCTGTTT
>JAPPLG010000031.1 GCA_028819545.1 Bdellovibrionales bacterium
CACGCTCTCTCAATTTTCCAATTCTGTCATCGAATTAGTGAACATTTACAATCCCCGCGAACACTCGTCATCCCCGCGAAGGCGGGGATCCATCCAACTGAGATTCTATCCATTTCAGAAAATTCGGCTCCACTTTGGAAAAAGGAATAAACACAATACAAGGGCATTCATAACTATGATGTTTTTTTATTTTCTCTGAAAGAGTCTCAAATAAATCTTCAGAAGTTTTAATAATTAAAATATGTTCTTGTTCTTCAGCCTGCGAATCTTTCCAGTTGTACATAGAACAAACAGATTGAAAAATATTTACACAAGCCGCAAGTTTTTTTGATAAACACATTTGAGCCAGCTTTTTTGCTGTCTCTAAGTCCGGAGCTGTAACGTAGGCAAACCCACACACTTTCATAGCTCTTATACTACATACATATTGTCTTTTATGCCATCCCTGTACTAATATATAATTGTCTCTAAAGACAGGAAACTCGTATGTTCAGTCACACAATACAAATAGCAAAATATTGCACATTATTATTTTTAACTTTGACTACTGGCCTAGCCTGTAAACCTAAAGTAACTAATAATCCAGAACGTAAAGCTCTAGCGCCAGTATGGGAGCAGTCAGAATATATTTTTCATAATAAAATGGAACAGAGAGTTACAGCTATCGATAGAGAAAGCGGAAGAGAGGTTATTCTGAATAATGGAGAATGTGTTTTTATTGGCTCTTATCACTCATTGGCTTTAAGAGATCAAAATGGATTGATTTGTGATTTTTTTCGTGAAAATGGAAATCAGAATACCAACAATTTATGCAGTGATAAAATAACGGATATTATAAGGGCCAATAGTTTTATTCCTGAAAGAAACGGCAAGTTTTCATATATTTATTTTTACAATATCATCAACACAAAGAATATTTTTGAACAAGCCGGTCAGCCAAAACAAGAAGATGAATCTTTTACTCATGCCTGCCACATTTTATCAGAAGACACCTATGATTAGATAACTCTGTTACAACAAGGTCATAACTGGTTAAGAGGATTTTCTGCAAGTCAGAGCTTCGAATCCTCATAATGATGGATTCTGAATCAAGTTCAGAATGACTTTATATACAGCCCCCTGCCTTCGCAGGGGTGACGTGCAGAACAATGCGCCCGAGAGGATTCGAACCCCTAACCCCTGGATCCGAAGTCCAGTGCTCTATCCAGTTGAGCTACGAGCGCTTTTCTTAACATTATAAAATATTCGAAAAAAAGTCAGTTTGAAAAATACATATATCTCAATATATGTCAAAAAAAGACTGGATTCCGGATCAAATCCGGAATGACGTATTCGTAATGACTTTACATACAAGAATGACATATGTTTGCAGGGTTGCTTATTGACATCATACAATGATGTATTTTAAAAAATTAATTTCCGTTTAAAAGGTTTTTCATTATGAAAAAATATTGGCTGATGAAATCAGAACCTTCCAACTATTCCATCCATGACCTGCAAAAAGAAAAAAAATCTCTTTGGGACGGCGTTAGAAACTACCAGGCCCGAAACTTTATGATGAAAGATATGAAAGTCGGAGATATGGTTTTGTTTTACCACTCACTGGCCAACCCTCCCGGGATTGCCGGGCTGGCTGAAGTCTCCGGCGAAGCCAGACCTGACCCCACAGCCACAAATCCAAAATCAAAATACTACGATCCAAAAGCCACTAAGAAAAATCCCCGCTGGCACTGTGTGGAAGTCATTTTTAAAAAAGTTTTTAAAAACTTTATCTCCATTGAGATGTTAAGAGCAGAACAAAAACTAAAGTCCATGTTAGTTCTCAAAAAAGGACAAAGACTCTCCATTATGCCTGTTCAGAAAACAGAATTTGACCATATTATAAAACTTTCCAATAGAACAATAAAACACTCTGATATATCCTGACAACATAAGGATTTTTTCATGAACTCTGAAAAAGAACACAATGATTTAAATTGGATTATTGCCGCCGGTGTGGTCGGTGCTGATATCGGCACTTCTGTTTTTTACGGCACAGGGATTTTGTTTCCCATTGTAGGTTACTTTGCTCCTGTATTTATTCTAACAGCTTGCCTGGCTATGTGGGTTTTTAAAAGAACTTACGAAGAAGGTCTGGCTATGAGCCCTTATAACGGGGGGGCCTACTCCATGATTCTAAGAAGCTTAGGCCGGCGTATGGCTGTGGTCGCCGGAGCCCTCACCGTCGTTTCTTACCTAGCGACAGCGGCAGTCAGCTCTCTTTCAGGAGGATATTACTTTTCTTCTTTATTTGACGGCGGACTTTCAGTTCACACCGTTATCTGGATCTCATTTGTTCCTATTGTAGTCTTCGGTCTATTAAACATAAAGGGTATTAAAGAGCCTGCCAAAATTGTCACAGGTGTAGCCATATCCCACTTTGCACTTCTTATATTGATCTCACTTTGGGGTTTGATTTATCTTTTATTTCACTGGAGTGAAGTGGATTTTTCAAAATTCTCTAATTTCTTTAACTATCCAAAAGAAATTACGTTTTCCACTCTTGCTTACGGGTTTGCCGCCGCCTTTTTGGGAATTACAGGTTTTGAGTCCGCCGCTCAAATTGTAGAAAATTTGGAAAGACCCATACTCAGCACTGTTCGAAAACTCTATAAAGCTGTGATCATTTTAGTCTCTGTCACCGCCCCTGTTATTTCTATTTTATGCCTGACCATACTTACACCAGAAGAAGTGGAACAAAATCTTCACTATTTGCTTTCCGGCCTCAGTAAAAAAATCGGAGGCTCCTTTTTGCTTTTTCTAATTGTCGTTGATGCCACACTCACTCTCTTTGCCGCCACCAATACAGCTTTTGTCGGTCTGATCGGCCTTGCAACAACCATGGCCAAACAAGGAAACTTACCTCAAGTCTTTCTGAAAAGACTCAACCACGTTTTTCCACAACTGGAAGGCTACCCCGTTATTGTCTTTTCTATGATGCTACTTGTGATGATGATGTCCTCTTTTGTGGCAGGAGCTGTTGAGATTACAGCTAAAGTTTATGAGATTGCATTTTTAGGAGTTATGGTCAGCTTCGCCATAGGTGTCATCCTTATGAGAAATAAAGGGTATAGAAAGAAAACACCCATGCAATATCTATCCCACAGTTACATTAAAATTAAAAATTTTAAATTGCCTTTTCCTCCCATCATGACTGCTGTTATTTTAGGCTTTGCTGTTTATATGCTCATCATACACGCCTCTTCAGCCTCACTCTTCCTATTTACTTTTCTTTTCGGAAGCACTTTACTCATGATGGCTTACTACCGGTGGGGAATGCTTGAAAACAGACTGGAGTCTCATACAGATTTACGTTTGGGGCTTGGAAAGTTCCGCTCCGTAAATGACCTGCCTGAAAACTCATGCAAAAAATTTGTCTTATGTGTGGGGGCTCACCGCATCCGACTGCTCATAAATAGAACAGTCGAATATATTTTAAAAAATGAAAAAGAACCCTTTGAACTGATTCTTTTTTATGCAGAAGAGGAAGACCCTTCCGGAAGACAAAATGTGCACTTTCATGAAATTTTCCAAAGGGTTGTGTCTCAACAAATTGCACCCCTTCATGCGGATAAGGACATTATCTTAACTGTTAAAATTTTACCGGAAAATCTTATGGAAGGTTTGAAAATCTTGAAAAAATCTATTAACTTTGAACAAATATATTTTGGCGTAGGGAAAGAACCGGATTATTCTTACAACCTGCGGGATGAAGTGGCTAAGGAGCTTGAAATCCAAATCACCAGTATTTATTAATTATAAGGAGGAATAATGGCAGAAATTAAGATTTATACAAAAAGCACTTGTCCGGCTTGTGACATGGCTAAAAAAATCCTAAGTGAAAAAGGAGCTGAATATACAGAGCTATGTATGGATGACAAGCCTGAAGAGTTGAATCAATTAAAAGCAAGAACAGGCCTTCAAACAGTTCCTCAAATTTTTATTAATGGTGAAATGATCGGCGGATGTTCAGATTTGATGAAATTGGATGAAGATAAAAAACTCGATCCTATGCTCCAAATCCAACCGGAATAAACTGTTGAGGTTGATTTGAAAGTAGGAATTTTAGGCGGAGGACAACTCGCCCAAATGATGGCTCTTAAAGCTCATGAACTTGGAATTAAACCTTATGTGCTCAGCTCCGACAAAAACGACCCTGCCGCCCAAGTCACACCTTTTTGGATCAAAGGTGATATTCAAAAACTGTCTGACTTAACAAAGTTTTTAAAAAAAACAGACATTGTCACTTTTGAAAATGAGTTTGTCCCCACAAACTCTTTAATAAAAGCAATGAGAAAAACAAAAACTCCTGTACGCCCCCACCCGCGTATTATTGCCAAGCTTCAAGATCGATGGTTTCAAAAACAACTTTTAAAAAAGTATAATATCCCTACATCTCCATTTTTTAAAATTGACAATAAAAAACAAACTCTCAAAGCTTTTGAAATTTTTAACGGCCGGATGGTTTTAAAAAAGAGACTTTTCGGATATGACGGCAAGGGAACTTTTATTGTTACAAACATCAAACAAATTCCTCGTGAAAAGAACCTTATTGCCGAAAAATTTGTCCCCTTCAAAAGAGAACTTGCTCTTATTTTAGCAGTTGGAAAAAACCAAATTATATCTCTTCCTTTAGTGGAAACTTTTCAAAAAGATTTTCGTTGTTATTGGGTGAAAGGCCCTGTCTCTCATCCAAAGATAAACACTCTAACCAAAAAACTAAAAACCTTTTTAAGAAAAATTAAATATCAAGGTGTGATAGCTTTTGAAATTTTTGAAACTCCAACAGAATTACTTGTTAATGAAATAGCTCCGCGCGTGCATAACTCCGGCCACTACTCTCTTGATGCTTTATCCAAAGATCAGTTTAGCCTTCACTTACAGGCTGTTATGGGAAAACGCCTGCAATCTCCAAAGACTGTCTGTAAGGGGTTTGCAATGCTTAATTTACTAGGCAAAAAAGAACGTTCAAAAAAATGGAAAAAAATCGAAGAAGTCTATCTGCATGATTATGGAAAAAAACTTCTTAAGAAAGGAAGAAAGATGGGGCACCTCAATAGTTGTGCAAATTCTTCAAAAAAAGCTTTAGAAAAACTTTTTCGTGCAGAAAAATACTTCCAAAGTTAAAATAATATGATAAGGATTTAATATGAAAAATAAAAAATTAGTGTCTATTATTATGGGAAGCAACTCGGACCTCCCCTGTATGAAAAAATCTGCCGAAGTGTTAGAACAAGCCAAAGTGCCTTTTGAAATCAAAGTGGTGTCTGCTCACCGCACTCCAAAAGAAATGCAAAAGTATGCACTTTCAGCAAAAAAAAGAGGAATCAAAGTGATTATTGCCGGAGCCGGCGGAGCGGCTCATCTTCCCGGTATGGTTGCCTCTCTCACTTCTCTTCCTGTGATTGGTGTTCCCATTAAAACAAAATCTTTGGACGGCCTGGATTCTTTACTCTCTATTGCACAAATGCCTGAAGGAGTGCCTGTCGCTTCTATGGCTATTCATGGATCCACCAATGCAGGATTAATGGCTCTTCGTATTTTAGCTTTATCCAGCTCTTCAATAGTCAAAAAAGTCGAAGAGTTTCAAAAAAAACAAAAGCAAAAAGTCACAAAAGCCAATAAAAAATTAATATCTCAATAAGTGCACTCAAACATGCGTTTTGCCACAGTTGTATTTTGAAAGCATTCGCTCAGCAGTTTCGGTTGGCACCTGCACTGCTTCGTAGTTGTATTTCTTAAAAGTTTAATATTCACTGAGCACATTAACACAACTCAAAAGTCCCATTGAAATTATGATCGGGAAAAAGTATCTGCACAGCCTTTGCCAAAAATTAAATCAGACAAACCTTTTGTGTCTCCATACTCTGCCTTATACCACCTTTTAAGAGTGCTCCAAGCAGGAAGCCTTCGATCCTTATAACGAAATTTTTCATACGTCTTCCTGCTTTTCATCTGCTCTTTCTCTGAAGACTCTGTATTAATTTCTGCTACTGCTGACGGAACTTCCTCCAAGTTATACAGTTGAAAATTTAAACTCCCTTCGAAAATAAAATTAGAAGCTCCCCTTCCATCCCCATATTTTTCTTTAAACCAATTGACAATTGTACCCCAGGAGGGAAGCTTTGGATCCTTAAAGCGAAACTCTTCATAAGTGGCAATACTTCTCATTTGCTCTTTTTCAGGTGACCTGGCATTTAAGTTAGTAACTTTTGATGGAATTTCGTCTAAATCATAAAACCTAAAATAAGGCTCTTTACTTGAAAGTACAAAACTTAACAGCCCCTCCCCTTCTCCATACACCTCTGTAAACCAATTGACAAGAGAGGTCCAGGAAGGAAGCTTAAGATCTCTATGACGAAATTGATTATAAGTCTCTACGTCTTTTATTTGCTCTTCTGCAGGCAATTTTGCATTCAAATCAGCCACTGCTAATGGAACTGCTTCCAACGCATAAAGCGTAGATATTGTATGTCTATCCGGAAAAATAAAATCATAAAGCCCTTTTGTATTTCCATACTTTGCTTTGTACCATCTATAAATGGTAATCCAAGATGGAAGCTTAGGGTCTTTATAGCGAAAAGCATTATACGTCATTGCATTTCTCATATATTCTGATTGAGGTGATTTTTCATTTAATCTTTCCACTGCTGATGGAATTTCTTCTAAATTATATACACCTTGGCTTTCAGCTGGATCTGAATAAAAACAAAGAAATAAAAAACAAAAAAGAAAATGAAGGCTATATCTTTGCATTTGATACACTCAGCCTATTGATGAGCACCACAATAAAACGCATAACTACATTTACACATAACAATTACAATATAATTTATTTGAAAAAATGTAAATTTTGTACAACTGACAGTTACAATTTGAATCACTTTAAGAACTCACAACAAAAAATTTAAAAATATGTTGTTCCCTATTGAAACATAATTAAATTTACAATGTAGCCATCTCACGCTCACAACTTCTACTAAACATAAAATCTGCAAGACCTTTTGAACTTCCATGTATTTTTTTATACCAACGTGCAAGAGCACCCCAAGAAGGAAGTTTTGGATCTTTGCTACGAAACTCCTCATAAGTGTGTTGATTTCTGATATATGCCTCTCCAAAAAACTTTATATTAAAATTGATTATTGCTGAGGGAATGTCCTCTAAAGTGTAAAGCTTGGGGCGAGGCGGAGGCACAGGGTTTGGAAGTTGTCCTCTAAAAACAAAATCAGCAACACCTATTCCATGTCCATATGTCTCTTTAAACAAACCTACAAGAGTCATCCAAGATGGAAGCTTTGGATCTTGATCACGAAAGTCCTCATAAGTCATCTTGCTGGTCATTTGCTTCTCTACTGAAGAATTTTTATTCAAGCTTGCCACTGCCGAGGGGACTTCTTGTAAAATATATAACTTAGACTGGCGTGGGGTTTTCTCAGGGGGTTCCTTTAATGTTCCCCTTTGAAAAACAAAATCTGCAAGACCTACTTCAGAGTCATGCTTTTCTCGATACCAACTTGCAAGAGCACTCCAAGATGGAAGCTTTGAGTCCTTATCATAAAACTGCTTATATGTTGATATGTTTGTCATCTGTGCATCCGGGAATTTTTCATTGAAACTCACCACTGCCGAGGGAACCTCTTCCAAAGAGTACAATCTCTCCCTTTGAAAAACAAAACTTGCAAGACCTGCTCCAGAGCCATGCTCTTCCCGATACCAACGGGCAAGAGTCATCCAAGATGGAAGTTTCGGATCTTTATCATAAAAACTTTTATAAGACACCTGACCCCTGATTTGCTCCTCCTCTAAAGATTCTTTATTCAAGCTTGCCACTGCCGACGGAATCTCTTCCAAAGTGTAAAGTTCCTCCCTCTGAAAAACAAAATCTGCAAGACCTCCTCCAGAGCCATGTTTGTCTCGATACCAACGGGCAAGAGTCATCCAAGATGGAAGTTTCGGATCTTTATCATAAAAACTTTTATAAGACACCTGACCCCTGATTTGCTCCTCCTCTAAAGATTCTTTATTCAAGCTTGCCACTGCCGACGGAATCTCTTCCAAAGTGTAAAATCTCTCCTGCTGAAAAATAAAACGGGCAAGACCTTTTGAGCTTCCATGTTTTTTCTCATACAAACGTGTAAGGGTGCTCCAAGACGGAAGCTTTGGATCCTTATTATAAAACTGCTTGTATGTTGATATGTTTGTTATCTGCGTATCTGGGAACTGTTCATTGAAGCTCACCACTGCTGAGGGCACTTTCTGCAACTTATAGTAATCACCACTTTGCCTAGCTAAAGCCTGATTGGAACAAATCAATAAAAATATAAAAAGAATAAAAAAGAGAAACCCTTTCATCTCTATGCCCTCTCCCCATCTTTATAGAGAAAAGGTGGCGCACTCTATTTATTTAAGCAAGATAAAACACATAAGTTTCTTATCAGAAGTGTAAAATTTACTCATATAAAGAAAAATTTACAAACAATGAATAGAAAACTTTTATGAAAGACTCTTCAGAATATTTTGTTCTCTACTGAAGAATCCATTAGGACTTAAATCTTCTGCAGACCACCCATAATAAACCGGAGACTTCAATTGCATTTGACTCAAGCCTTTCTTTGAATAGACAGGCCACAAACAGGTTGGAGTTTCCCAGCCGTCACTTTGACAGCTCCATTTAAAATTTGGAAAATACTTTTTTAAAGTCGTGTTTATTTTCTGAAGTGACTCTTCAAAGTCACAAGAAGAATAAGGTATTTTCATCCAAACTGACATATGATTTTCAACAGCCAAAGATTTTTTTAAACATATCAATCTTTCATGATCCCAGGGAATATCATTCGGATCCGCTAAAACCAAATGCACAGGCACAGGGTACCCCTCATCCTCAAAATCAAAGGTCAATCTCTGCCAACACCAATAAGGATGTGCATAGGACTTTGAGAAAAAAATATGATAAAAATCTTCATTAAAACGCCTCGCCTCCTCCGGATTTAACAAACACACCAGTTCTCTGCTCTTGATTTCTCCAAATTCAGGATGAGAAAAACATTTTAATTTATCATCAAAGTTTAAATCATTACCTTTAAAAACAGATATACCGGAATTGAGTGTTTGAGAATTATGTTTTAACAGACCAAAATCTTTAAAGACAAAAGAGACATCGCTGTTTTTCATATCATTCAAAGGTTTATCCACACCTGTTGTTAACTGCACTAAAAGCGGCCTTAGCCAATTATCTTTAAAATGATCCAAACTGCCAGATAATAAATTTTGATATTCGATACGCTCCTGATAAACGGAGGACAGAAGAGTCTCTTTGAAATGAAAAGATTTCTCCAAAGTTTTTATTGAAAAACCATCAGGAGACTCCTCCCAATAAGAGGGACGAACAGAATCAATAAAAAATCCAAAAGGACCCTCCAGATCCTCAGAAACATAAGGATTAAAAGCTTTAATAAAAGCGACCTTCTTTGTTTGGGCCAGTTGATTGGCCAAACTTATTCCCCTTCCATCCACTGATAAAATAACAACATCAAAAGAGTTCAAAGCTTGTCCCACGTATTAAAATCCAGAGCCCAACTGGAAGCTTTTGATGAAATATCTTTGAGCTCCCCTAATTTAAAACCTTCAATCCCCAATGTTTTCAAATCCTGCAATAAAGCTTGTTCATATTGGGGGTCGCAAAACACCGCCATACCTACCCCGCAATTAAAAGTTTTGAGCATTTCCTCCCAGTTTAAGCCTGTTCTGTTTTTAACTTCCAGGAAAGGTTCGGGGACAGACCAGGGAATAAGCTCCACTTGAGAACCCTCGGGCGACACCCGAAGTATATTATCCAACCCCCCTCCTGTAATATGAGCCAAAGCATGAACCCGCCCCTTCATTAATCGGCAGGCCTTCACATAAAGAGATGTAGGTTTTAAAAGTTCTTCAGACCATTTATCCATATCTTTTTCAAAAACTTTTCTTAAAAGAGAATAACCATTGCTGTGAAAACCTGAACTTGGCAAAGCAAGCAAGACATCTCCTTTTTTTACATTTGAAGATTTTAAAATATTCGGACGGTCCACAACACCCACGACAAAACCGGCACAATCAAAATCCTCTTTTTGATAAACCCCGGGCATCTCGGCTGTTTCCCCGCCCACCAGAGCACATTCACTCTCCTGACAGGCCTCCCTGATCCCGGTTAAAAGTTCTTTGAAGTGTTCCGGATTCAATTGGCCGCAGGCATAGTAATCCAAAAAGAATAAGGGCTGAGCCCCTGTACAAACCAGGTCATTCACACACATGGCAACCAAATCCTGACCCAAACTTTTCAAAGACCGGTGCTTCAAAGCAAGCAACAGCTTTGTCCCCACCCCATCTGTACAGCTGACAAGACAGGGTTCTTTCATTTCAGAGTGCATCTTAAAAATAGAGGCATAGCCCCCGATGCCGGAAATAACCTTATCCTGATGACAGTCGGATTTTGTCCGCTTCATCCAGTCCACAAGCTCTTCAGCTCGACATATGTCCACACCTGATTTACGATAATCCATAAACTCCACACATTATTACCATTTCAAGTTATAATCCAATTACCAGGAGGATGAAATGTATAAAAAGTTTTTTTTACTGGTCATTTGCTGTCCCTCTCTACTTTTTGCAAACCCTGTGCAGGTCAGCCGGCAGGATGAGAGCACAGAAGAAATAGACGAACTAAACGCTTACGACCCCTTTATAGATTATATTGATTTTCAAGACAGCGAAAATGAAGAGGAAGACTCAAGCTTCTTTCAAACAGGAAGATTATTATCCGTAGGCGGCTATGTCGGGTACAGACACTTTTTGTTTTTACCTGACCCAGTGACAGGAGAGATCAAAAGAAACACCACTGATGCAGTCAATTATGGGGCTTTTCTAAAAAGCTTTGTCAGTTTAAATATTGCCGTACAGTTTTCTTATATCGGAAGCGCAAGCCTTTTCACAGATGACAAAAACAACCATGTCAGAACCATTTATCATAACTTGGGAGTGGAGTTTCGTTATTACTGGAATAGAACCAAATTAGTCCGCGCTCTGGCACGCCTCAACCCCTATATTTTTGGGGGGGTTATGTTGAACAGACGCACATCCCAAAAACTGGTTATCAATAGACTTATTCCCGCATCCAGCAATAGTGGAGGACTAAAGACAGGTTTCGGCTTGGAGTACCATGTCTCCACCCGTTTCCACATAGGTTTGCATGCAGAGTATAATTTTATGTTTATCCAACAAGAAGAATGCATAACAACCCAAATTCCACATATCTGCCCTCCTGAAAACGTGCTTAATGCCATGTTTGTACTGGGGCGTAATTTTTAATAGCCTTAAGCCTTGTTTTGAGTTAGCCTTGGGCAATATTTTTTGAAAGGAGTTTTCCATGAAAGTTTTTCTATTATTACTTGTTTCCAGCTTTGTATATGCTCAAGAGCCGCAAAACAAGGCTGACAATTCCACTCAACAACAAAAAGATCAGACCCATCAGGAGCAACCGCAAGCCACTGAAACTCCGCAACAAGAAGAGCAAAAGACTCCTCCAGAAAATCAACAGCCTAAAGCTGAGCCTCAAACGCCTGAAGCTCAAAAACCCGAACCTGCTCCAACAGAACAGGCTCCTGTTGAAGAAGCTAAACAAACTGCAAAGCCTGCCGTACAGGTGATCAACAAAGCTCAAGTAAAGAAAATACCTGCACAACCCGTAGAAGCTCCTCCGGAAGAACCTATTCCTTATTACAACCCACTGCATCCTCAATCACCCTCCGCTTACCAGGAAGGAGATCTTCCAAACGAAGGGGTTTCTGATATGACAAACAGAAAAGATCGTAAACACCGGTTTTCTATAGGTGGAAAACTTTTTGATTATCACGTACAAGGAAATTTAAAGAAGATTAACATCAATGCCTTAGCAGATTATGGTTATTCTCGAAAATACTTTGAAGTAGGACCTTATGTTTCAATGGAACTCAATGATTTTGATACTGAGTTATACCGGTTTTCAGAAGAGGTGATGTTCGATATTGGAGCCTTTTTTGAAGTTAATTTTTCAGCGAACTCAAGACATGCAAAAAATGTACCTTCTATAGGGTTAAAAGCAGGTTATAAGCGAAAAGAAAATGCAAACTACATTGCAGGGCAACCCTATGTGTCTATGAAATTTTTCTTCAATCACCAAACAGCTTTTTTTGTCTCCTTAGCTCCCTACTACCAATATAAACTGGAGGGAGAAAGAGGAGAATGGGGTGTAGAAATACCTACAGGACTTAGGTTTTATTTCTACTAAACCAAAGACCTTTATAAGCTGATTACTTTTTGAACAGTGCAAAGCTATTTTTGTTCAAATACCTGTGATCTGGATATTTGATTTGATTCCTTAATTATTCTTATGGATAATTCCACTAAGTATAAGTAAAAGATCCAACAGGAGATTGAAAATGAAATTTATTTACATCTTACTCGCCTTGTTTGTCTTTAGCCTGCAAGCAGAAGAGACTATGCAAAAAAGACTTTACAAAAAAAGACACAATAAAGTTCAAATTAATGCAGGGAATTTAGCATTTAACAATAATATGGATATTAGCGGAGACGTATTAGTCAGTTATTCCAGAAATTTTGGTTATTTTGAAATAGGAGCTTTGCTGGGATTTTCCAATATTGAAATGAACTTAACCGAAATAGATAACATAATGGAAGATTTAGGCCTCACAGTTGGACTTATCTTTGAAGGAAACTTTATAAAAAACAAAAGAAGAAATAACTGGATTCCTTCCGGAGGCTTAAAATTAGTTTACATGGCCAGGGAATATGATTTTAACCGTGGTGATGATCGAAAAGAAGGATTTTATGTTCACCCCTTCCTCAGCTCCAAACACTTTATCAGCAGTCGTACTTCCATCAATCTGGAATTGGAATACCCTTTAAAGGTGTGGGAATGGGAGACTGACGAAATCTGGAGAGGCCTCAACTTTACCTTCGCTTACGCGTATTACTTCCACTAAGACTTTTTCAAAAAAGTGGTCTGAATAGGGATGCCTTTAAGAGAGTACTTCTCTTGAATCTTCTTGATGAGAAACTTCTGATACGAGGAGTTTACACCCTTTGGTTCATTGGTAAAAATAATAAAGCTGGGGGGAGTTTTTTTTGTCTGCGTTAAATAATAAAATTTAACATTTCTAGTTCCATAGACAGGGGCAGGAGCCTGCTGAACCACTTCTATAAAAAATTTATTCAATGCTGAAGTGGATATACGAACAGAGTTCTTTTTTACACATTCGGAGATAGTCTTCATTAAGATCCCCAGACCTTCACCTGTTTTAGCGCTTATAAAGACACAAGGGATATCGGGAAAATATCTTAACTGCTGACGAATTGTTTTTCTCATCTCTATTTTTGTCACTTGAGAGATGTCCCACTTGTTAATCACTAAAATAGTGGTTTTATGCTTTTCCATACAATAAGTAAAAAGACGGGCGTCCTGTCTTGAAAACTTTTTCTGACCGTCCATAACCAGTAAAATTAAATCGGACTTTTCAAAATAGCTTAAACTTTTTGCAGATGAAATTTTTTCCAAATCTTCAAGCCTCTTGCTTTTCCTGCGGATACCTGCTGTATCCAAAATTTCGTATTTTTTCCCATGATATTGAAAAACTTCATCAACCACATCTACCGTGGTGTGCATCTCAGAGGAAGTTACCATACGATTTTTCTTTAAAATTAAATTACAAAGAGAGCTTTTTCCCACATTACACTGACCCGTCATCAATAGTGAAATCTTTTCGATTTTTTTAAATTTGGAATTTTTAGAATTTTCAATAATCCAGTCAACAATGAGAGCAATGTTCTCATCCTTCTCAAAAGAAGTTTGAATAAAATCAGAGCCTAAAGTGTAAAACTCGCTCAATTGGCTTTTAAAAGACTGTGGATGATCCACTTTATTAACCACTAATAAATGTTTTTTATCTTTAATCCATTTAAAAATTTTTTTATCCTCATCATGGAGACCTAAATGCGCATCCATCACAAAAATAATTAAATCCGCTTTGTCACAGGCTGATTGGACATGATCTTGAACAGCAGAGAAAATAATTGAAGAAGTGTTCCACATAAGTCCGCCGGAGTCCCAAACTTCAAAAGAATGCCCCCACCATTCAGCCTCTCCGGTAATAATATCCCGGGTTACCCCAGGTTGATCCAAAACCAAAGATCTTCTCTGCCGAACCAAACGGTTGAATAAAGAGGATTTACCCACATTCGGGCGCCCTACAATTAAAACTTTTGTCATTTTACTCACCAGGCTCTTCAAATAAATCTTCAAAATCCAGAGTTTTTCTAGCGGCTTCCTGCTCCGCCTCCTTCTTAGTGGGCCCCCGCCCCTGACCATAGACTTTTCCATTCAAAATAACTTGTACAAAGAAAATTTTTCTATGTGCAGGCCCCTGCTCCCCCACCAACTGATAGTGAGGCACCTTTTGCAAAACTTTCTGACTCCGACCCTGCAAGATCGTTTTATAATCTTCATCCACCCAATTTTTTAAATCTTTTTGAAACATTGCAGATATAATTTTTTGAACAACATTATACCCTCCGTCCAAATAAACAGCCCCAACAATAGCCTCAAAAGCTGAGGCCAATAAACGAGGGTTGGAAGCCCCGCGATTCATTTTCTCAGCTCGCGAAAGTTTAAGCTCTTGGCTAAAACCCAACTCTCTGGCTTTCTTATAAAGCCCTTTAGTGCTGACTAATGAAGATCTCATTTTTGAAAGCTGACCCTCATCGGCTTCCTGATGTGTACTCATCAGTAAATCCCCAAGAGCTAAATTCAGAACAGCATCTCCCAAATATTCCAATCGTTCGTTATTTTCAATTTTGTTAGATGAGTTTGTATAGCTCTTGTGGCTTAAAGCCTGATCCAGCAATGAAGAGTTTTTAAACTTATAGTTTAATTTTTTTTCCATTTTTGTAGGTGTGGAAAAAAAATCAAACTTTCTAAACCAAAGACTCACTAATCACTCCTTGAAACTGATTCTTATCTGCAGACCAAGAAATCAGACGGGCAGATACTTCCTGATTCAAAGCAGGAAGATCATCTTCAAAATGCACATTCCAATAATCACGGCTGACTGCCCCTTTCTGGAGAGGAAGAACTTTCTTAACTTTTCCGACTTGCAGTTCAGCTTGTTCATGAAATCTCTGATGACTTAAATTTCTCAATAACAAAGCACGTTTTGTTTTGTCGCGCTGAGAACAATGACCCTCCATACGAAGAGCATAAGTTTTAGGTCTTGCACTATAAGGAAAGACATGCATCTGAGTCCAATAACTGTTTTTAAATAATTCATAAGTGTCTTCAAAATCTGTTTGAGTCTCCCCCGGAAACCCTGCTATTAAATCCATACCCACAAAAGCTGAAGGTGTTTTGTTATAAATTTTATCCAGACATTTTTGAACATCCGCCCGTGTGTAGTTCCTCTTCATATTTTTTAAAACCCTTGTGGAACCGCTTTGAATACTCAGATGAAAATGCCGGCACATTCTTTCATCCTGATAAAGAGATAATAAAGAATCACTCAGCTCAACAGGCTCTAAACTGCTCAGACGAATGCGGGGTATGCGGGTCTTTTTTAACACTTCAGAAACTAAATTGTATAAATTTTTATCTTTATCCTGATAGTCTCCAATATGCACCCCTGTCAGCACCACCTCATGAACTCCCTCAGCATGTTTCTCATTAATTTGATCAACCAAGTGGGAAATGCTTAAACTGCGGCTTTTACCTCTTGCAAATGGAATGATACAAAAAGTACAAAACTGGGAACACCCATCCTGAATTTTAAGAAAAAATCTGGTGTGATTTTTCTCGACCTGCCCCCCCGCACCCAATGGAGGATTTTTAAAAATATTGGAATGAAAAACACGTTCTTTTAAAGAGCCCTCTTCATATTTTTTTAAAATATCCGCCAGCTGGTGTTTATGGGAGTTGCCTATAATCAAATGAATATCCGAACTTTGACTGTAACGGTCCAATTCCACCTGGCTTCCACATCCTGTCACAACAATAACGTCCTTGGGGTTTTTTCTTCTATAGCTTCGAATCCATCTTAAGGAATCCAAAATCGCATTTTCAGTAACTGCACATGTGTTAATAATATGGTATTTAAAAGAAGAATCTTCTTTATGAGATAAATTCTTCTGCAATAATGATGTATCGTATGTATTAACTTTGCATCCAAAAGTTTTAATCGTGTAATCCACAAATACTTCCTCCGCCGATAAGCTGATTTTTTCTATAAATCACGGCTGACTGTCCGGGTGTTAAAGCTCTCTGAGGTTCTTCAAATTCAATAAAACAATAAGCATTTTTAGGGTAAACACGAGCCCATTGAGCTTGATGTCCAAAACGAATTTTAACTTTTAACCTCTCTCCAGGCAACACGGTATCCAGCCAATGCAAATCTTTTACTTCCACCTGATGTTTGTATAAAAAATGCTCCTCGCCCAGCCACACAGCTTGACTGGAAGGATCAATTTTAATCACATAAAGAGGATGCTTGTAGGAAATCCCAAGCCTTTTTCTTTGTCCATATGTAAACTGATGAATCCCTGTATGAAAACCAAGAACCTCCCCTGAAGGATACAGTTTTAACTCTCCTTTTTTCTCTTTTTCCTGATAACGATCTATAAATTTCACATAGCCGCTTTTTCCAATAAAACAAAGCCCTGTTGAATCTTTTTTATCAAATACAGGGAGTTTTTTTTCTTCTGCAATACGTCTCACAATGGCTTTATCCATACCTCCTACAGGAAAAAGCAACTTCGGCAACAAAGTTACAGGAGTGGTGAAAAGAAAATAAGTTTGATCCTTCCAGCTGTCTTCACTTTGATAGATTTTCCATTTTCCATTTTTGTTTTCCACTTTTGCATAGTGCCCTGTTGCTAAAAAATCGCATTCCAACTCTTTCATCTTTTGTACAAGATAATGAAATTTAAGGTGTGTATTGCAGTTCAGACATGGAATAGGTGTTTCCCCTTTTTGGTAAGAATCCATAAAAGGGTCAATCACCTTCTCTTTAAACTCTGATTCACAATTAATAACATAAAAAGGGATACTCAACATCTGAGCCACTCTTCTGGCATCCTCAACATCAACACTGGAGCAACAGGTTCCAAACCCCTGCTCACAGTCTTTCTCCGAGTAATCCCAAACCTGCATGGTCACACCGACAACGTCATAGCCTTGATCCACCAACAAGGCCGCCGCCACAGAGCTGTCCACTCCACCACTCATTGCTACAAGTACACGTTTCATTGTTGACCCTCTAAACTCCTCAGTCTATCCACAATCTCTTTTAAAACATCTGCAAACTTTTTTAAAGACTCCCACTCTATTCCTACACCAAAACTAACACGAAGAACACATTTTGCTTCACTGGGAGAGTACCCCATACCCAATAAAACCGCACTGGGGGCAATACTGCCGGAATGACAGGCAGAACTCACACTCACTGAATAGCCCTTTAAATCCAAGTTCATCATTACTGTCTCTGCAAAAACTCCATCAATCATTATTGACGAGCAAGTGCCCACACGAGGGTGGTTTTTACCAATAAACCGCACTCCCTGAATGGACTTTTCAACAATAGACTCCAATTGATCACGCCATTGGGTAATTTCCTGATTTTGTTTTAGAACTTCTTCACCCTTTTCAGCCACAGCCCCAAAAGCACAAATAGCCAAAACATTTTCGGTGCCGGCTCTGCGTTTTCTTTCCTGCGGGCCTCCATGGATTAAACTTTCCAAAGACAATCCTTTTTTTACATAAAGAGCCCCTGCCCCTTTTAAAGAATAAAATTTATGTCCTGATAAACTCAGAAGATCAACATTTAAACGTTCTGCATCCACAGGGATTTTACCCAAGGCCTGAATAGCATCTGAATGAAATAAGGCACCCGCTTTATGACTCAACTCCGCCAGCTTCTGAATAGGAAATATACATCCTGTCTCATTATTCACATACATAATAGAGACAAAAGCAGTGCGGTCATCCAAAGCTTTTTCATATTTTTCCAAATCCAGATGACCCGATTTTAAAACGGGAATAACTTCCAACTGAAAACCATAATGATCTCTGACCCATTCACATACACTTTTGACACTAGGGTGCTCAACAGAGGACGTAATAATTTTATTTCTTGATGAATTTCTAAACTTCTCAGCCAACCCTTTAATAGCCTGATTATTGGATTCACTTCCACCGCTTGTAAAAACCACTTCCAAAGGACGTGCGTGGATAAAACGTGCTAACTGTTCTCGAGCTGTCCAAACACAACTGCGGGCTTCACGAGCCTTTTGATAAGTCGCACTGGGGTTTCCCCAATATTTAAGCCAATTCTGAACCTTATCCCCTAAAAAATCCGCTAAAGGAGCTGTCGAATTGTAATCTAAATAGACTCTGTCTAATTCCTTCAATACTTCCATATTCAGATCTCCAGTTCTTATATGATTTTACTTAAGATCAAGTTTAAATAGTCCGTTTGTAAAATAGAAGAAGAATCAAAAATGATCAACAAGGATTCTTGATATATGAGCCCTATCACAGCCTGGAAAGAAAAATTTCAAGTTTCAACTTCCTGCACACTTGCAGAAGCATTGAAAAATCAGATTATCAATGAATCTGAATATCAGGAATGGGCCTCTAAATACTACGGGATTCCCGTAATGAAGGATGATTTTTTTGAGAAACATTCATCAAACACAAAATTTCTGGAAACAGTACAAAATATTGCAAATCCATCAGCTATCCCCTGCTTTGAATGGAATAGCATCTTGTATGTGGCCTGTCTTGAACCGCAGGAAATCCATACAGATCAAAAAACAGTCTTTTTTATTACGTCCATTAAATCCATGGAGTCCTTATGGAAAAATTTTGAGCCTTCTAAAAAAGAAACAGTCAAGCAAGAGCAAAATCTTTCCCTTTCAGAGAATCCAAAAACCTCCATCCAAAAAGAAAAAGAGCCTCAAAAAGCAGAAGAAAAAACCTTAGATATACAACAAAAATCCACTGTTCAAAAAATGGAAAATGACGGTATTGAGTTTGACAGCATGAACCCCTTTAGAGCTTTTATGTTTGCTGTAGGCGATCTTGCAAAAGCTTTTATGGGATTCATTGCTCCAAATCAAAAAAAATCTAAATACCCAATAAAACAAAAAACAAAATCGGTTACTATTCCAAACACTGATAAAAATAATTTAAAAGAAGCTGTAGTCAATCAGGCCAACATAAAAGAAGTTGAAAAAGCTTCTTCTCAAACAATTATACCGGAATCCATTATCTCTGAAATAGAAGAAAGCGATCAGGTACAAAACACTCCACCTGCAACAAGAAAATCTTCTGGAGAAAAAGAACCTGCAGATATTGCTTTAGATGATGAAAGACCTAATGACATTGACAAACAATCCAAAAACTTAAAAGAAGAAGTGTCTATGCCTATTGCTTTAGATACAGGTGAGAAACCTGCTGAGGCTGATAAACAATCTATAGATCCAAAAGAAAAAGAAGAAACGCCTATGCCCATCTCTTTAGACATAGATGAAAAATCTATTGATACTGACGAACAATCCGCAGATTCAAAAATAGCAGAAGCCCCCACACCCATCGCTTTAGATACAGGTGAGAAACCTGCTGAGGCTGATAAACAATCTATAGATCCAAAAGAAAAAGAAGAAACGCCTATGCCCATCTCTTTAGACATAGATGAAAAATCTATTGATACTGACGAACAATCCGCAGATTCAAAAATAGCAGAAGCCCCCACACCCATCGCTTTAGACACAGAAAAGAAACCTGCTGAAGCTCCACCTACACAAGAAGATGAGCAGTCACCTCATACATCTGGGAATTCACCATCCATGGATGAAGGAAACAGCCAGGAGCACGAAAGTACAGCAAGCTCTTTTTTAATACTAGATCAAAAGAGAGCAACCTCAATGGATCAACTCAGCCCCATAAGGAGACCCCTGGAAGAAACAAAACATTACATTAATTCTTATATACTGTTTATCTTCAAAGAAGGCTCTTTTATACCTTACAAATGGAGTTCCAACCTGCAGTCAGAAGAAAAAAAAGTTGCAGGTATTATAAAAAAACCTTCTGTTTTTCGTATTGTTCATGCCAGTAAACAACCCTACTTTGGGCATATTGCTCCTGTACTGGCAAATAACTCCTTTTTTAATCAATGGGGGTTTGAAACCCTTCCCAAACATGTGATTCTTATTCCATTTTTAGATGCCGAGAAACAAAATGTACTTGGAGTGTACCTTGGTATTTCTGAAACACGCACACTGCCCATTAAGTGTCTGCACGCCATTGAACAAATTGTCCAGCCTTTATCCACTTATTATGAAGACGGAAGTTTACTAAAGAAAGTTTCCTGATAATCATATAATTTTTTGAAATTCAGATTTCTTCTGTGGAAAAGAAAGAGAAAATTCTTCTGCCCACTTCTTAGCAATAACAGTCTGATTGAGCTTTAATAAAGCTTTTAAAGCAAAAACAGCTGATTCACTTCTTAACCGTTCATCCGGATATTTAGATAAAGCAATTTCACGAAAGACAGGAGCTGTTTGACCGTACTCCCCCATACGAAACAAAGCTTTATTTTTTAAATATCGAACTTCAAACACTGATTTCCTCAAAACACTATGCTTTAAATAAAAGTTATAAGCTTGAAGCTCCAAGCGCGGATCTCCGGACAACTGAGCCAAAGAATGATAAAGATGAAATAAATTTTCAAGATGAATAAACTTCTCCCCTCTTTCTTCAGGCTTTAAGTAGAAACGAATAAACCTTTGCTCAAATAAAATATGACGCTGATAAAAGTTCAAAGATTGTGCATACTGTTTTATTTTTGCGGCCCACTCAGCGGCTGATAGCACCATCACAGAATCCAAAGGAAAGTAAGAAAGATAGATCTGATACAATTGAATAACATTTTTATCCTGCTTATGAGAATGTGCGATATAAATTAAATTCTGAATAGATTTAGGAAAATTTCTGCATGAATTATGACTGCAAGCCTGATTTTGTAAATAAATCTGACAAGCTTTATCAAAGTAATGCACCACCTTTTCCCAATCATTTCTACTAAGGTAATACCTCGTATCAGACAAAGCAGACTCTAAAGGACTTAAAGATTCTTTTTTCAAAGAAGATGTCTGCTTGTTATTTATTTGTTTTAAATTTTTTTGCATCTGACGTGATAAAGAGCGTGCTTTTACAATTCTTTTGCGGCTTTTACTGGAAGACAACACCTGCTGATACGCATTTAAAGCTTGAGAATAAGAAGAAAGTACTTCATATAAATATCCAATACGAAATAAGATCTTGGACTTTTCTTCTCCATCTGTCACACGATTGAGAGCTTTTTTATACAGATAAATAGCTTCTGTAATTTCATCTTTCAGCTTATGATCTGTTGAAAAACTTGCATGAGCAACATTTTCTCCCTTCACTTTATCCAAAGTGATTTCAGCCAAACGCACCTCTAAGGAATAGAGGCGGGCCTTATCCACATATTTAGACTGAGTATAAGCTTTGGAAAGCTCCTGCAGAACCTGCTCTTTAGATAAAGACTGTTCAGATAGTATCGTGAAGGGTCCGAACAACAAAAGAGCACATAAGAAATATCTTAAGTAAGTATACATATGCTTCTTAAGCTAGTTTATATTTATGAATTCTATGTTTCAAGGATCTGGGAGTAATTTTCAACAATTGAGCCGCTTTTTCCCGATTTCCTTTAGACCGATGAATAGCTTCCGAAAGAATTTGCTTTTCCGCTTGACGCATAACGTGAGTTAAATCCATTCCTTCTGAAGGAAATTCAAAATGAAGGATGTTGTTGTCTTCTGTCTTATGCTCTTTCAACTGTAAATCTCTTGTCTCAATCACATCTCCTGTAGAAAACAGCACCGCCTTTTCAATCATATTTGCCAATTCCCTAATATTGCCGGGATAGGTATACTCCTGCAGATATTTAAAAGCCTCTTCAGAAAACTTCACATGACTTTTTGAATACTTTTCCTGATTTTTCTTTAAGAAATATTGAATTAAAAAAGGGATATCTTCCCTTCTCTCTCTTAACGGAGGAAGATCTAAATGAATAATAGCTAAACGATGAAACAAGTCTTCGCGAAACATCTGTTTTTGAATCATCTGCTCCAAATTCTGATTGGTTGCAGAAATAATTCTGACATCCACTTCATATTCCTCTAAAGAACCTATAGGCCGCACTTTTTTATCTTGAACCACTCGAAGTAATTTAGCCTGTAAATTCAAAGGTAAATCCCCTAATTCATCCAAAAATAAAGTGCCTTGATGAGAAACTTCAAAAAAACCTTTTTTATCAGCTACAGCTCCCGTGAAACTGCCTTTCTTATGACCAAAAAACTCTGATTCCATCAAATTTTCTGAAATAGCCCCACAATGAACCGTTGTAAAGTTATGTAAAGACCTGGAGCTTTTTTGATGAATAAAACGGGCAAACAACTCTTTACCTGTACCGCTTTCCCCCGTTAACAAAACAGGGGTATTATAAACAGAAATTTTTTCCATTTGATCCAACAGTTCTTGTATAGATGTCCCTATAATTTCTATATTGCCGAAATGATAAAGAAGCCTCTCCAGTTTTGATTTTGCATCTTTAATAGAAAGAGGTTTTTGAATGTAATCTGCAGACTCATCATAGCGATCACCCATCCACAAAACAGGAATCGAAAAGTCCCATTGATCGCGGGAGACCACAGTTTCATCTGCAATAACAGCATGAAAATCTCTATTATTCAGGAGATCTTTAGCTTGATTCAAATGATCTGAAAAAACCAACTCAATAGAAGCAGGTATTTGCTGGCATAAAACTTTAAACAGCGAATGGATATGTGAGTCCGAATCAACAACTAAAACAAATTTCTTAGCAGATGAATTCTTCATTTTTAACTCACCTGTTGAGTGGTCTCTTCCCCATTTGGAAGCTTGATATACAGAGAATTTGTTTTATCTGAAACTTCAATTTGGCCTCCATGCTCATCAATCACCTTTTGAATCACACTAAAACCTTTAAGCCAGTTGAAAACCTGAAGAGGCTCTTTGACTTGAGCCACCCCTAATTTTTCCAACTGAATAACAGCCCATGTTCCGTCATTATAAGTAGTGATTTTCAATTTTTGAAAATCACTATAAGTATGGAAAAACCACTGAATTAAACTAATCATGACTTGTTTCAATTTACTTTTATATCCAAAAATCACAGAAACCTCAGATAACTCACATTGAATAGACTGAAATTTCGTTTTGGAGTGAATGTATTCCACTACCTCTCCAATTAATTCATTAATATTTAATTTCTCCTGATGAACATCAGAATCTTCTGTATCTTCTAAAAACGCATCCCAGCGAAAACGACGAAGAGGGTGAGTAAAAGAACGCTTTACATTCCAATACAGGTGTCGAAAAGAGGAAAGCCAAGGCTGAAAGTAAACTCCCATGAATCCAGCAGAGAAAGCCATTAAAAGAAATATAAAGTTATTAAGAGCAAAAAATGTTCCATCAACAGAAGCAAAATGTGGAGAGATAAAATGAACCCAAGTGAACAAGCAAGAAGTCCAAAGCCCCTGCAAAAGAGAACCTTTATATTGAAACTGCAGTCCGGCAAACAAAATATGCATCAGCCATATAAAAGATAAAAATCCAAAAAAAGTATATCCTGTAAGATAAATAATAAAAGCAACAAGCAAAGCATCACAAAAATGAATAATAGGCCAAGCTTTAAAATGATTTGGAAAGATAAAAATAAGAGCATCAAAGGCCAGTGCCGCCCCGGCAAGAGAATACATAAAAACCCATACTTCAGCATTTAAAAATGCAGGTTGAGTAAAGGCATAAACCAAGCCCATAACAAATAAGGACACATGAAATACAGAACGAAAAATATTAACTAAAGAAGGAATGAATGTTTTTATCATTATTAACCGCCAGCCAAAGCACCACTCATTTTGAAAATAGGAAGGTAAAGGGCAATGATGATAAACCCAATGACAAGAGCTACACCCACAATCATCACCGGCTCAATCATTTTAATAATACCATCCACAGCCGCATCCACCTGCTCTTCACAAAATTCAGCAATCTTCATTAAGATATCATCCACATTACCTGTCTGTTCTCCGGAAATGATCATATTTCTCATCAAACTTGGAAATATACTTTCACTGGCTAAAGACTTTCCCAACATAAAACCTTTTTCTACAGATTCAGACACTCTCACTGAAGCATCTTTCATCAGAACACTTCCTGAAGATTTTCCTGCAATTTTAATAGACTCAACAATATTGCCCCCGGCAGAAAGCAGGCAGGATAAAGTTCTTGAAAAACGAGCCACATTATTTTTAATAAGCAACGAACCAAGTACAGGAACATTGGTTAAAAACTTCTCCCATATTCTGGAGCCGTATTCTGATTTAATAAACATCACAAAAGAAACACCCATTGCCAATACGGACATAATAAGCAACACAGAATTATTCCTCATAAAGTCACTGGCATCCACAAGCATTTGAGTGATTGCAGGAAGCTCTTGATCCGCTTCTGCAAAAATTTCTTCAAACTTTGGAACCAAATAGACAATCATCCCAATTACAATAGCAATAGCCACAATTGCAACAAACACAGGATACATCATAGAAGACTTAACCCGGCCTTTAATGCTTTCTGTTTTTTCAATGTAAGTGGCCAACTGATTTAACATGACATCCAGGCTTCCCCCCTCTTCACCTGCACGCACCATATTGACATATAACTCGTCAAAGACATTGGGATACCCCATTAAAGAAGCAGAAAAAGATTTTCCTGCGATAATACCCTGAGAAAGTTCCTCAAAAATTCTTCTTAAAGGCGCATCATCTGTATTCTTGCCTATGATGTCCAAAGCCTGAGCGATAGGAACACTGGCCTTAACAAGAAACGCAAGCTGTCTTGTTGCCAACACAACTTTTTTATGACTGATTCCTCCAAAATTAATTTCTAATAAATTAAAATCAGATTTCTTAGTATTTTGAGGTGAAGCGCTAATGAGCACCAATTGTCTGGACATTAATTTACGTTCGACTTCATCCCTTGAACTGGCTTTGACCCGGCCTTGTACAACACGCCTATTGGGATCTTTAGCTCTAAAATTATATACAGGCATATATCAATCCCCTTTTAATTAAGCCGCTTCCGTGATAGAGTTTTTAATCAATGTCTCCAATTCCTTAGGCATTGTGGTGGCCTCTAAAGCTGTTTCAATAGAAATGGTATTGGCTTTTACCAACCTTGCTAAACATTGATTAAAAGTCACCATACCTTCCTGTTGTTGTGTCAACATTAGAGAGTAAAGCTGATGTTGCTTTCCTTCACGAATTAAGTTTCTAACACCCACTGTGGCATACATTAATTCATAACATAGAACACGCCCTCGCCCATCCATTGTAGGAAGGAGCCTTTGACAGATAACAGCCCTTAAAGAGTTGCTCAACTGATTTCGAATTAAAGCTTTTTCTTCACCGCCAAAAACACCAATCACCCTTTCAACAGCATCAAAAGCCGTATTGGTGTGAAGTGTGGACAATACCAAGTGGCCTGTCTCCGCTGTATGAAGGGCTGTCGTAATAGTTTCCTTATCCCGCATCTCACCCACTAAACAGACATCCGGGTCTTCCCTCAAAGCCGCTCTCAATCCATCTCCAAAAGTATAAATATCTGTACCTAATTCTTTTTGTAAAATGACACATTTATCGTGTGTATGCACATACTCAATAGGATCTTCAACAGTAATAATTAAACCTCTTTTAATATTATTCACTTCTTTAACCATAGAGGCCAAGGTGGTACTTTTCCCTGAACCGGTAGGGCCTGTCACTAAGACCAAACCATGCGGGTAGCGAGGCATATCGAATACAGAATTGGGAAACCCCAAAGTTTTGAGCTGAGGAATTTGTGTAGGAATACACCTAAAAGCGCCTCCGATAGTGCCTTTCTGAAAATAAAGGTGTCCCCTAAAGCGATACTCATCCCCCACTGCAAAGCTAAAATCAAGAACCCTCTTATTCTCAAACTCCGCTTTTTGATTTTCATTTAATATAGAAAAACAAAGCTCTTTAGTTTGATCCGGTGTCAAAGGAGGGTGATCAATTCTGGATATACGGCTATTGACCCTCAAGACCGGGGGGCTGTCCGACAAAACGTGTAAATCCGAAGCTCCCTGAGAAACTGCGGTTTTAAATAATTGAAGCATTGTAATCATCGAGAGTCTCCTACTGTGCTATATAAAACTTCTTCAAACGTTGTAATCCCCTGAACCATTTTGTCTATTCCACTTTGTCTCAATGTTTTAAGTTCTCCGGATTTTATCGCATGTCTTTTAAGGTCCAAAGGAGCCATTTTTTCAAATATACCCTTTTTTATACTATCGGTGATTTTAAGCATTTCATAAACGGCAACACGGCCTTTATATCCAATATTAGAACAAACACGACACCCCTTACCTTTTTTTATCTTTCCATAAACCTCTTCTATTTGACTGTCAGAAAGCTCCAGTTTTTTTAAAGAGTCTTTGGAGACATTGTCTGATATCACACATCTTTGACATATTCTGCGCAGTAATCTTTGCCCGACAATCAAGCTGATATTTTCAGCTATACTGTAGTCTGGTATCCCAATATCCAAAAGCCTGGTCACAGTGGATGGTGTATCATTTGTATGCAGGGTGCTTACCACTAAGTGACCTGTAGAAGACGCTTTGAAAGCAATTTCAGCTGTTTCATAGTCCCTGATCTCACCCACAAGTATCACATCAGGATCCTGCCTTAAAAAAGCCCGGAGAGCAGAAGCAAAAGTCAGCCCAATTTTAGCATGCATCTGCACTTGATTAAGCCCTTCAATTTTATACTCCACAGGATCTTCCGCTGTAGAAATATTTCTCTCGGGGGTATTTAATAAATTCAAACCCGAGTAAATCGTTGTTGTCTTACCGCTTCCTGTAGGGCCTGTGATCAGAATAAGACCCTGAGGTTGATTTAAAGCCTCCTGAAATGTAGTCATCTCTTGTTTATTCATCCCTAAATCCTTAAAACCAATAGAAATAGCAGAGTCATCCAAAACCCTCATCACGATTTTTTCTCCGCCGACTGTCGGTGCAATAGACACACGAAAATCCAACTCCTTACCCTGTGCCATTTTAACTTTCAGACGACCGTCCTGTGGTTTTCGACGTTCTCCAATATCCAGGTTAGACATCACTTTCATACGGCTGATAATATACGGAGAAATTGTTTTTGGAGGATGAAACATTTCATGCAGTTTTCCATCAATACGAAAACGAACACGACACTTTTTTTCATAAGATTCAATGTGAATATCTGAAGCTCTCTTATTTCTTGCACTAATAATTACATGGTTGACAAAACGAACAACAGGCTCTGAGTCGTCAGCATTTAAGTGAATGACGACCGCCTCATCCTCATCATCTTCCGCATTTAAACGTTTTCGAAATTTCATGCTGGATTCTTCAATCTCAGCAAAAAGTTTATGAATCCCCTCTTCTTTCTGAGCATAAAAAGATGTAATAGCATTCTGAATAGAAGTAGCTGTAGACAAAACAAATTCTATTTTACATTTTGTCGTAAACAAAAGTTGTTCTTTTAAAATGTTATCTACAGGGTCCGCAACTGCCACCACAAGGGTGTCCCCTAATCGGGAGATAGGAATAACCGTGTATTTTTCACAAAACTTTTTAGGAACTAATTTAAGAACATCCTCAGAAATATCAAAGTTTTCAATATCAATACTTTGATAACCGTACTGCTCAGATAAAAATGAAACCACCTCTGTTTCAGAAAGGTAACCCATTTCCGTGAGAACAGATAAAAACTTTCTGTCATTATCCCCTGTCTTTTTTTGCAGTTCCACTAACTGCTGTTTACTCATGATCTTCTTTTGGACAAGAAGTTCACCCATAGAAGCTGTTTTATTTTGTGAAACTTTTTTTGCAGTCTGTGACATACTACACCTATCACAGCCCTAATCGGAATATTTAAAGGCATTATTTAAGTCTTTTTAAAGTTTTCTGCTGTTAAAGTAAGCCTTTGCTTTTTCTACGTCAGACTTTATCTCCCTCTTAAGAGAATCTACACTGTCAAATTGTTTTTCATCACGTATGTAGTTCAGAATATCCACTTGTACTTTTCCTTTGGTTATCCCTTGAGGACAAGCTGAAATAAGATGAACTTCCACTTTTACCCTTGGGTTCAAATCAGAAAATGTAGGGTTGACGCCAATATTCATCACTCCTGGAAATACTTTCTGTTCCAAGTGCAACAAACAGAGATATACACCTTTCTTTTCGGGCAGAAGAGAGCTTGTTTGAACATTGAGAGTTGGAAACCCCAATTGTTTTCCTCTACCCTCTCCAGACACAATATCTCCCTGAAGAGAAAAAGGACGCCCCATTAAAGAATTCATCCTGGAAAGGTCATTATCTGAAAAAGCTTTTTTCAACATTGATGTCGAGACAATATCCCCATTTATTTTAAACGGACTGATTTCTTCCACCTCAAATAAATATTTCTTAGCCCATCTTTTTAAACTTTGAACACTTCCTTCCCGGTTAAAACCAAACCTTAAATCATACCCTACAGTCAAACATGAAGGGCGAAACGGTTTATATATATACTGTTCAAAAAAAACAGGAGCTGTAAGTTTTGAAAAACCTTTAGAGAACTTTTCTATAATTAAATACTCCACCCCTAAAGATGCGGCCTGCTGAATCAAATCCTCCAGGGGAAACAACCTTCTTACACCCAACTGAGGTTGGAGAAATGTCAATGGATGAGGATCAAAAGTCATCAAAATAGAAGGGCAGTGATTTTCTCGGGCCCGAGACACCACCTGCTTTACAATTTTTTGATGACCCAAGTGGAATCCATCAAAAATACCAAGAGTTAAAACTCCAGACAAACTTCCATTATAATCCGAATGGCTATAGCAAACCTTCATAGAAGAGTTTTATTTATATTTTTTATTGTAGGCTTTAATCACACTTTTTGTGAGGTTCACATCATCAGACACCCACAAAACATTTTCAGACATTCTATCAATGCGCGTATAGCCTTTATCTTTGGCGACTTTACCAAGAATAGGCTTCATTTTATCGACAATATTTTGAATAAGCCTCATTTGATATTCCTGTAATTCTTTTTGAGATATTTCATATCTTTTCTGGAACTCCATAAGCTGCATTTGTATCTTCTGCGCTCTTTTTCTTTTTTCGGAATCAGACAGCAAACCGGACTCTGACTCAAACTGCTCCCTTTCTTTCTGTATTTTCTTTTCAGTCTTTTGCAGTTGATTTTGCTTTTCAGCAACCTCTTTTTCAAATTTCTTTTTTAAAGACCGACCTTCTTTTGTCTGTTGTAAAACCTGATCAAAATTCACATATCCCACCTTTGCAAAAGTTGAGACACCATAAATAAGAATAAAACAAAGTGATAACAATTTCATATCTAAAAAACCTCCGACAAATATTTCAGTATATTAAAAATAAAAACAAATCAACTAAAAATCAGCTCCTACACTAAAATGAAATTCAGTTTCCTCCATATTTAACTTATAATCTGAAGAAATAGGGATACCCCATTTTAAATTAACAGGCCCCATAGGAGTCATAAACATCACACCTAAACCCACATCTTTTTTTAATTGACTTAAAAAAGCTCTCCAATTTGTAAATAGTTGATCATCTGCATACCCCATATCAAAAAAGAACAGCCCATACAGCCGGGCTTTTGGTAAAATAGGAAACTGAAATTCCAAGTTATACAAAAGCTTTTGAGTTCCCCCATAAGGAAATGCACCTTCAATACCCGGAACCTCAATCTGCTTCCCGACAGCATAATATTGGTAACCTCTTAAAGAATGCGGCCCTCCCAACAAATAAAGCAAATCTACTGGTATTGATTTACCGCTTATAGACTGGACTCTCCCATACTGTAGTTTATTTTTCCAAATCACACGGCCTAAAAACTCCATAACAGGTGAATAAGTCACAGATTGATCAAAAGGCAAAAATGACAACAGTGTTTTTGTGCTGATGTAATGACTTCCTGTCCAATCAAAACGGATTAAATTATTGGAGTCACGCCACTTATGCATATGATCTAAAGAAAAATTAGTAAAAACTCCACTTGTCGGAAACATCTGATCATTTCTATCGTCATATTCAAAAGATCCTCCCAAAATACTTCTGGATCCGGAGTTTTCCCTCAATTGAAAACTTTCAATAATACCATCCTCTTTAGCGCTTAAAAGTTGATATTCCAGTCCCAATTTAGCAATGACCTTACTGGTATTTGTCAGCCATCGCCCAATAGTCACATGAGTTCCTGTTTTTTCTGTAAAGTAAGGTCTTATATAAGTTCTGGTGTCAAAAGGGCCTTCCACCTTGGAGTCCCCAGAATTTTTAATACAATTCCTCATGTACCGAAATTTTTGAGACCACGGTACAGAAACGTCCTCTCCTGTAGGTTCTCCTCTAAACTCAGCATCCACTATACATTGAGTGGCTTGTGTGTCCTCAATAAAAGTACTCCACCCCAAGTACCAATCTGAATCCATTAAACGGGGCTCTATGTATTGAAAATTCAAAAAAGTGGCAGGTTTATAAATATAAGCCAGTTTCTGACCTGTTTTAGGAGCTGTTCTAACTGCTCCAAGGGTCGTAATAATATTGGCCTGAAAAGCCGCCGTAACCCCCAAGCCAAAAATATTTTCCCTACTAAACTCACCATTAAAAGTGACACCTGTAGCTGTGGAATAACCAGGCCCCCCTTGAATCTGCCCTAAGAGTTCACGCTCCTTTACAGACACTTCTAAGTTCACTGTTTTGGAATCCACAGGGTCATTAAGCACGTTGACGCTTTCAATATACCCAAGTCTCTGTATAGATTTTTTAGCCTCTACAATACTGGAAGCATTGTAAAGGTCTCCTTCAAAAAATTTCATTTCTCTTCTTAAGACACGGTCACGTGTGACTGAATTGCCGGAAATATTAATTTGATTGATATAAACCTTTTCACCCTTTTGTATATCAAATAAAACATGAACTTCACCCTGACTTTGAGAACCAAACCGAGGAACAACATTCGCAAAAGCATAACCTTCATCTCCGTACCGGGTTTGAAGGGCCGTTAAATCCTGCTGAAAGAAAGAGTATCTAAAGGTATCTCCTGTTTTCAGAGATAATAATTTTCTTAATTCCAGTTTTGAAAAAATTAAATCTCCTGTAAAATCAATTTGCCCGACTTTAAACTGTTTCCCTTCAGAAATGTAAAAAGAAATATAAATGCCATCCTTGGAAGGAGAAAGAGTCACTTGAGGCTCTTCCACTTTAACCTCCATATACCCTCTTTCCATGTAAAGAAAACGTATCAACTGTTGATCCCGGCTTAAATTCTCTTCTTTATACACACCGGAGTTTGTTATAAAACTAAGAAAATTTTTCTCTTTACTTGATAAAAAAGATTTAATTGTACGATCTGAAATACTGTTATTTCCAATAAAGCGTATACGCCGAATGAGAGCTTTTTTACCCTCCTGAATATCAATAATCAAATCTATTTTATTTTCTTTCTTTTGAGTTTTAATTTGATAAGAAATCAAAGGGAGAAAATACCCCTTATCTTCATATCCCTTTTTAATATTTGCAATCCCCTGTTGTAATTTTTTAATATTCAGGAACTCATATTTTTTTAACTCAGACAACTCTTCCAGTTTCTTATCCGTTAAAGCTGAGTTTCCTTTATACTTAACAGAACTTATTCTGGGTTTTTCTTCCACTTGGAAAGTCACAACCAACTTCCCTTTTCGAGTATTTGAATGAACTGAAATACGGTCAAAGTACCCCATATCCTTTAACCGCTTTACATCTTTAACAACCGCAGAGTCTCTCAGCCGAACCCCTTTTTTTGTCTTGAGCTGAGCTTTGACAGCCTCTTTGCTGATCGTTTGATTGCCGGTAACATCAACTCTGCCAACAATCCTTGAAACTGCATAAGAAGGAATAATGGTAAAACCAATTAATAAAAAAAAGTATTTCATATTACACCCACTGACCATCTTTCATAGTCAATTTTTTAGGAAAAGGATTTGAAAATAACGGATCATGGCTTACAGCAATTAAGGTCAGCCCCAAACGCTCTCTCATCTCAAACAGAATATCCAAAATTTTCATTGAGTTTTCAGTATCCAAAGCTCCCGTCGGCTCATCAACCAATAAAATCTCCGGCTGATTCATTAAAGCTCTGGCTATAGCGGCTCTCTGTCTTTCTCCTCCACTTAATTCACTGGGAAAATGCTTCCACCTATGGTTTAAATTTAAAAGGTTTATTAAATGTTCAGCGCTTTCTTTAGATTTTTTAGCGCTCATACCGGCTACCTGCCCGGCAATCATAATGTTTTCTATCATGTTAAACTCATTAAGTAAATAATGAAATTGAAAGACAAACCCTAACTTTTGAGAACGAAAATCCGCCCTTTCTTCCTCCTCAGCAGAGGATAACTTTTTATTTTTGTAGAAAATCTCTCCTGAAGTGGCTTGATCCAAAGTTCCTAAAATATGCAGGAAGGTGCTCTTACCGGCGCCTGAAGGACCCACAATACAAAGAGCTTCCCCTTTCTCTACTGTCATGTCCAAACCCTTTAATACTTTTAAAGTCTCCTGACCCTGACCGAATTCCTTAAATATTGACACAGCTTTTAACAAATACATAAAAAACTCTCTAACTTTTTACTCAGTATCAGGTGTATTTTTTTCAGATCCGGTTTCTGCAGAATCTTCTTTTTTCTCTTCAAAATCCAAATCTAAAAAAGATTGTACAGCATTCAATTCATAAATAAAATTACGATCTGATAAAATCACTTGTGCTCTCTTTTCATTGATTTTCTTTAATTTTAATACCCATGGCTCTTCCTGATCTTCACTCACAATCTTTATCTCCAAATCAGGTTTTGCAAAGACAGTTTTTTTCTGATTTGAAAATGAAGAGATCATCTCCCCTTTTAACAAATCTATCAGGCTCTCTACTGATGTTTGAGAAAGAGGAGTTTTTAAATTCCACTGCCATTTGTTATCTTTGCGTGTAAACTCATAATTTTGATTTTTAGTTTTATAATATAATTTTGAAATACCGCCGCGCTTTGAATATAAAGACTTGCTTCGATAAACATCTGTCCAGGGACGAGCCAACCGACCCCAATTAGAAGAGCCAAGCAGAAGTTTGTCGCCCTTTTTAACATAAAACTTGCCGTCAAAACTGGACTCACCGCTGATCCCTACACTCCAGTTTTCATTTTCACTCTGTAAACTCAAGATGGAAAAAGGAGGATCCAAGTCATAATCAGACCACTGAACATTCTCTGCGGACAACACCTCAGCAGACTCATCAAAGATATCATCCAACAATCCCTCTACAGCACTGAATGAAGCCAGATCGTGTATAGGCTGAATTAAGTTCCACCCCTGTTTTGTTTTTTCTACAACAAATTGAGAACCATCCTGCTTTGTTAAAGAAAACTTTACAATATTTTCACGTACATGACTTTTAAAGATCAGTGCTGATTCTTTTTGAACGGATTTCTGTTTTTCACCTCTTCGATATTCATAGACAGCAAAAACAACAAGCACTACAGCGACGCATAAAAAGAATAGACGTATATACAGAGATGATCTCACGACCACTTCCTACGAACCCATACAAAAACAGCACAAATGAAACAAATTAAAGGGAGCAAAATAGCCGCAATAATCAGTATAAGTTTATGGGTTTGAGTGAGAACCATATGAGTGCCTTTAGGTTGTTTGGGGCGGATATTTAATAAATTTTCCCTATCTGCCAGATAGGATATTGTGTTTAAAGCGATGTCTTTATGAATACCGACATTAAATGAACCATTAGTTAAAAAATTACTATCTCCAAAAATAACTGCAATAAAACGATTTTTTTGTTCTTGTTCATCATCTTCATTTTCTTTCTTTTCTTTTTCCTTCCCTTCACCGCTTTCTGCATCCTTTTTTGTTTCTTCTTCCACAGCCACTGCCATCACAAAAGACTGTTGCTTTTCCTGGGCGGGAGCAATATCCAAAGAAGAAATAGTAAAACCACCGACGGAATAAATCAATGGATCCACTTTGACCTGAGGGTGATCTTCAAAAGCCACCTGGCTGACTTCATCAAAAATAGAAGTGAAACCTCCCATCATTCGAACAAAATCTTTTGTGATGAGATGATTGACATTGTAGTCCATCCCCATCACTGAAGTATTGCTTTTTCCAACCAATGAAGAAATAGGGCTTACAATAAAATTATTTTTAAACTCCACTCCAAACATTTCTTTTAAGAATGGAGCCAAATTCTGATTAACCCCGGGGTCTAAAGCAATAAGAACTCGTCCATCTCTTTTGACATATTCCTGAATCCACTTGATCTCCTGTTCAAAGAAGGGTTTTGTCGGACCTAAAATCATAAGAGCTGAGGCATCTTCAGGCACTCCGCTTCTTTTCTCAATAAAATTCCATTCCACAACATTAAATGAATTTGCTTCCAATTCAGAGGTAAAAACTGATAAAGCCTGAGCATGCTCCGCAAACATATCCCTTTCACCATGCCCGGATGTAAAGTAAATATTTTGATCCACTCTTCTGGAAACCTGGATCAAGGCAGATAAAACTGTACTCTCCCCAATAGGCTCTTCCACACGCACTTTCTTGCCCTGATAATCTATAAATAAAAATACATCTTTATTATTTTTATCCGATAAAGGCTCCAAGTATGACTTTGCTTTTTTATTATTCAAATGAGCATCAATGTACTCAAACTGAATATGAGAAGCATTTTGTTTATAAATCCTTAAATATCTTTCCAACTCATTCTTAGTCGACAGGCTTTGCGCCCCTTTGTAAAATACTGTCATTTTAATTTCTTCCATAGAATTTAAAATGCTTAAAGTCTGCTCGGATAAAGAGTGCAGTTTTTCTTCTGTTAAATCGAATGTTTTATCAAAACGTTTTGTCAAATAAGCTAAAGAGGAAAGAATGCTTATCAAAATCAAAAGTGTAAAGCCTACACCTAATCCATCTTTAGCTGTTTTCAATGTAAACAAAGACCAATAAGTGCGAAAATCCAAAATCAAACCCACAAACAGGCTGACAAAGAAAGCTCCAAGAGGCCACCACAAAAAGGGAATCCACCCCCCCAGAAAAGTACGGGCTACCAATAAAACCAGTAAAGAAACAGCGCTCAGAATCAGTGCGCCTCTAGATATCCATTTTATAGACACAAGCCTTTATCTCCATCTTAAAATATCAATAACTTTCACTGTTAAAAAAATTAAAAAAGTAACAATAATAATGAAAAAACAAAAAGAACTAATTACAAACTTACCCATAACAAATTGTTCAAAATGCATGGGAATATTTAAATATTCAACAAGCTCTGAAAAAATAGGATTACTGCTGATATCTTTTATTTGATTGGTGATAATCCATATAAAGACATTAAACACCACTCCTAAAATAGTGCTTAACACAAGAGAAGAGCTTAAAGCAGAAGCTAAAACCCCAAGCGACACATAAACAGCTGTCAACAGCAACAGCCCCAGGTAAGAGAGAAAAGGCATAGTCCAATTGAAATCAGCAAAAAGTGAAGTTATTAAAATATAAATAAAAGATACAGAAATAATAATAAAAGAGCATTTATAGGCTGAACAAAATTTCCCTATAACAATCTGAGCTGATGTTAAAGGAGACGACATTAATAAATCAAATGTCTGTAATTTCCTCTCTTCTGAGAAAAGCCTCATTGTCAGAGCAGGAACAATAAACAGCAACAAAAGATTCACCTGAGCCAATAAAGGAAAAAAGACATAGTAATGAATATTCATGCCTCCTTCCTGAGCCATCTGGACAGGCATAGCCATACTCTCACTGGCAAAAACAATGAGGGAGCGCACATAGACAAAACTCCAAAAAAAACAGCTCACTCCCAAAATGATAAAAAACATAGGGCTGGATATAATTTGAAAAAAATCTTTTTTAGTCAGCGCCATAATCTGACGTACATACACCCCTAAATTATTGAACATAACCTGCACTATGAACCCCCGCCTTGAGATCGTGTAATATGAATAAATATGTCTTCCAGATTGAACTTATTTTCTTTCAGCTCCAAAAACCCGGCACCACTGTCAATCACTGTACGAGCCACTAAATCATTCACATTTGATGCCTCAGCAGATACAGAAATATTATAAATTCCTCTTTCATCCTGGACTTCTTTAACACCATCCAGAGCCTGCAACTGAGATAATAACTGGGATGAAGGTTGTTCCACACGAACAGATAAACTCTTCTGATGCATTTTTTGTCTCAGTTCAGAAAGCTCACCTGTAACCGCCACCTTGCCCTGATGAATAATAATCACCCTCTCACAATTGGCTTCTACTTCTGATAAAATATGAGTGGATAAAATCACTGTATGATGGTGTTTCAGATCACCAATCAAGCCTCTGATCTCAATCACCTGAGCGGGATCCAAACCCACTGTCGGTTCATCTAAAATCAACACATCCGGATTATTCATTAAAGCCTGGGCAATGCCCACTCTTTGCCGATATCCTTTGGACAAATTTTGAATAAGGCGGGATCGAACCTGACTTAAACCTGTTTTCTTCACACAGGAATCCACCTGATCTTTTAATTGACGTGCAGGGCATCTTTTAATTTGCCCCACATATTTTAAGTAGTCTTCAACATACATATCTCCATAGAGAGGAGGAATTTCAGGCAAGTACCCCAGCTTCTCTTTAGTCTGAACAGGATATTCAAAGACATCTTTTCCATCTATTTCAGCTGTTCCGGATGTCGGAGCCAGACATCCTGTTAGTATACGCATGGTAGTGGTCTTACCGGCTCCATTCGGGCCTAGAAAACCAACCACTTCACCGCCAGCCACAGAAAAACTGACTTGATCCAAAGCCAGTCTGTCCCCATATTTCTTGGTTAAATTCTGAACTCTAATCATTTAATAAACTCATATTTTAAATTAAGAGAGGACTATCCTACCTAATCTTCTCCCTATGGTGCAAGAAAATATTGCCTATCATTAAGACAAAAACCAATGAATTTATAGGTTTATTCAGGGATGTTGATTTTTCGGCCCACTCTTAATATAGACTTAAAAGTCAAAGAATTCTTTTTCATAAGAGCAACCAAAGGAACTTCATACTTTTTTGCAATAGTAATCAGAGTATCTCCTCTTCTTACCACGTGGATTTTGCTATTTGTTGAATTGGAGTCAGGAGCTTTGACCAATAAGACTTGACGAGGATGAATCACAGAGCTGGATAAATTATTCCAAGCCTTAATATTGGATGCAGAAATGCCATAACGACGGGCAATTCTCCCCAAACTCTCTCCTCTTCTCACCTTATGGTACTTAGTTGATTTTTTCACACTGGCATATTTACGGGAAGAAGAGGCATAGCGATGAGGCAATTTTATCACCTGGCCGGCTCTGAGCATTTTCCTGGAAGAAAAACCATTCATACGTGCAATAGTATTCACCGTTGTGCGGTTTCTTCTGGCCAGCTTGAATAAGCTGTCTCCCCATCTCACTTTATAATAGACATAAGTTTTAGAGTATTTTGGACGGCTCATCACAGATGCAGTCAGAACTTTCTGAGTCGCTTTTCCAGATAAACCCGGAGGTACACGGATGACCGTTGTACCTGTTTTTTCCATAGGCACATATTCTGTGACATATTTTGGATTGAGTATCTGCAGGTCTTTATATTTTACAGAAAGATTGTCCGCTAATTTTTTTAAACTAATAGGCTGATGTACAGCTACAGACTCAAATTGAATAGGCTTTTGATAATTCAAGTGATGAAAGCCGTACTTTTTAGGATTCTTTGCAATCAAATACGCGGCCATAAACTTAGGAACATACTCACGAGTTTCCCTTGGAATACTTCTATTTTTTCTCAAACGCCAAAAATTACGGGTGTAATGCTTCATCATCGCCCGATTCACACGATACTCTCCTGCATTGTAAGAAGCCATAGCCAAATACCAGGAGCCGAATAGAGAATATAAATCTTTTAAATATTCACTAGCGGCTTTTGTCGAAAGCAAGGGGTCTTTTCTCTCATCTATAAACTGGTCCACTTTCAATCCATAACGACGCCCTGTAGGCTCAATAAACTGCCAATAGCCCATAGCCTGAGCACGGCTTCGCGCTTTAAAACTAAAGCCCGATTCAATCATAGCCACATAGATTAATTTATCCGGAAGCCCTGATTCTCTTAAAACAGAACGCATAAGATCCATGTAGCGTGTGGAGCGCTCTAAGTAGAGTTTCATATTGTCCTTTCCACGCCCTGTAAAGTATTGAATCCATACATCGACCTCAGGTCTTTCTTCAATCACAACATCCTCATAAGACCTTTGATGATCATAAGGAATATCAGGTTTTTGCTCTTTTACTGTATTTGTCGGCTTTGTTTGTGTCTGCGAAAGCATTTGCACATTGTCAGGCGGCTCAATAGAACGTATGTCTCTGTTCGGCTCCGAATTTAACTGAGTGGGAGTCATATGCTGACAAGCCGTACATAAAATAAAAAACATCAAATACTTTTTCATACCCGTTTCCCAAAAATTGAATATATGTTTCCTATCGGCAATTTTATTTGATCATGTAATTAAAACAAATAAAACAGCCTAATGAAAAACAAAAAATAATCTATAGCAATGTATTTTAGACCTTTTCCACTACTTTCGTAAAGAAAATATAAGAATGTCATATTACTTTCTGCACATATTGTCATTGTCTTTTGTGTGCACTGTCATTCTTTCACACGCTGTCAATTCTGCAACACCATTTTTACTTGTAAATCCACCAGTCTAAAGACAGTTTTCTTCAATCCTAAACCTTGATTATCATAATTAACGATCACAACAGTTTTTATGGACAATAATCCTAGCTATCTTATAATTTTTATCAGATAAAAAAACAATCTGCCAGGTATCTTGATCTTTAGTTTTTGCAGACTCAATTAAATAAGCGGGAATCACATCCTTAAAATAGTGACCAGAGTAAGCCCCAAATATCTCTCTTATTTTATGTCTTTCTATACCATAATATTTATTTTGATTCTTAAGAAGAGAACAAGCCATTTTTGCCCTGATAAACTCATTAGAACCCGACTCTTTGAATTTGCTCAAATCAAAAGGAGTTTCCCCCCATTTCTCACATACTCCTTCAACACTCATAGTTTCTCCTCTCCAGAAGTGTGTTGGTTTTTTGTCGTATTGTGAGTGTATACTGTCAGTCTCTGATTTTTGTTTTGTTTTCTGAAAAGACAAGTCTTTTGCAAATTTAGAAAAAACTGAATCCTTTAAAGTGAAAAATAGAAGAACGCCCAAAACTAGAATCCCAACTATTGTGGTAATAACTGTTCTTTTCATTTTTTATCTCCTGGTTTTTTTATTTGTTTTATTGATAATATTAAGCTCTCCTTCTTGCAAGGCTTGTTGAAAGGATTGCAATATAGTTGTTCTATTTAATTTATTTTTCTCTGAGAGTTTCTTAGCTACCATTAATCCAAGTTGATTGTTTTCCAGGTCCATTTCTTTTTCTTCCAAGGGCTGTCTAGGTTCACTTTCATGGGCATTCAATACTTTTTGTGTGAATTTGGATCCAAATTTTTGATAGAGTAAAGCTGACCAAACAAAATGTCGACAGGCATCACTAGCATCATTTACCCCGCTTTTTGCGAAAAGAGTAGAGCATAGATTTTCAGCAGACCACGTCAGTTGATAAGCTACTAACATTTTCTTAGGATACTTGGCGACAAGAGCGCGCTCCACAATATTCAATTCCACATAAAGATCAGACAAATGAAATAAAAATTTATTTTTTATTGAAAGCTCACATAGAACATCACACTTCTCAGGACAATGAAAAGTTCTCATATCTGTTCTTGAAATACTACAATCTATAAGACAATTCCCATCACTAATGTTTGCGTTCTCAAACCAAATAAGACAGTCATCTGCTAAAACCTTCAAAGGAAAACAACAAATAACTAATAAAAACTTCAAATTCATAATACTTCCCTTATTCTTATTGATAGATAATTATTACTCCAACAACTTAGTGTTTATATTTAATTGGAAGAATCTCCATGTTGCACGGTTAAATAATGAAGTAAGACGATAGTTATAATCAGAGGCATAGTGCCCTACTTCTAAGCCAGTTTTGACTATTTTTCCCAAGTGGGAAAAATAGTCTGAAGGAGATTTTTTAGAGTTGTCACAAGCTTTTACACTTTATTTCAATAGTCGATGATAATGTTCTAGAGTCAATTTCAACCCATCATACAAGGCCTCAGAAATAAGAGCATGGCCAATAGACACTTCCTGAACCAAAGGCACCCTTTCAATAAGAGGTTTTAAATTCTGTTGATTTAAATCATGCCCTGCATTGATCCCTATTCCCAGCTTAGATATCTGCTCAGAAGCTGTTTTATATGTTTCTAAAATTTTCAAACATTCTTTATTGAGGGCAATGCCTCCATTTGTCTCACTCTGTAAAACAGTTTTCTGGATTCCTGCCTTCGCAGGAGCGAAGTAGTGAGGCGCCAGCCGAGACTGCTGAGCAGAAGAGCTTGGAATGCTGGAAAGAGCTGACTTCCTGTGTTTTACGTTATCCAATGAAGGAGTTTCTTTTTGACGAATATGGTCAAAGGTCTTGGCCCACTTTCCAGTATAAAACTCCACACGATCAGGACACAACTTTTGCAAAGCAGACAAATTAAAACAAAGAGGGTCTATAAAAACAGAAGACCTTACTTTATTTTTCTTTAAAAAGCCTAAAACTTTCTCTAAGAAAGAAAATTGATCTTCCAAATCCCATCCCTGATCAGAGGTTAAAGCTGAAGGTGGATCCGGAACCAAAGTGCATTGATGAGGGCGAGTTTCTTCAATTAAATCCAAAAAATTTTCACTTGGATATCCTTCTATATTTAACTCCACAGATGGAAATTTTTGGACACACTGAGCAATATCCCGCACATCCTGATACAGAATATGCCGCCCATCCGGACGTGGATGCAGTGTAATTCCCCAAGCTCCAAATTGAATTAAATCTTCAACCACTTGAATAAGACAAGGCTCATTGCCGCCTCGAGAATTTCTTAAGGTGGCCACTTTATTCACGTTCACACTTAATCTCACCATAATACACCTTTTGTCAAAAATGCCTATTGACTTTCAACCCTGGCTTTAACATACACAAAAGATCAGCAACTTGTAGCATATTCAAAAAAAAGATAGTACGTAATTTAAAAAGGTTTAAATAAGGACATCATGAAATATACATTACTGTTGTTGCTTTTCATTCCTTTTGCTTTTTCTGCTGATAAACCAAGCCTCATCAATGGTGCAGGAGCCACTTTTCCGTATATCCTATATTCCAAATGGTTTAGTGAATATTCCAAGGTGGACACAACAGTAAAAATCAATTACCGCTCTATTGGAAGCGGAGGAGGCATCCGACAGTTGATCAAAGGAACATTAGACTTTGGAGCTTCTGATGTCCCCATGAAAGAATATGAAATTAAAAAAAGCAAAAAACCTATCGTACACATCCCAACAACCCTAAGTGCTGTTGTTCTGACTTATAATTTAGAAAATATTACACAACCTCTCCACTTAACTTCTGCAGTGATTGCTCAAATCTTTGATGGACGCATTAAAAAATGGAATGACCCACAGCTGACTGCCTTAAATAAAAACATTGAACTCCCCGCTCAGGATATCATCGTTGTCTATCGGGCAGATGGAAGCGGCACCACTGCCGTATTCACAGAATATTTGGCAAAAACACAAGAAGACTGGAAAGTCGGATATGGAAAATCTGTAAACTGGCCTGTTGGCATTGGAGGCAAAGGAAATGAAGGTGTTTTGGGCCTTGTCCAAAAAACACCTGGAGCATTTGCCTATATGGGAATGGGGTATGCCATGAACCAAAAACTCCCTACAGCTCATGTCAAAAATCAGGCTGGACATTTTATTGAACCGACAATGTCCTCGGTCCAGGAATCAGCAAAAGATGTAGGCCCTAGGCAGTCTTACATAGAATCTATCGTCAATTCCAAAAGAGAAAAAGCTTACCCCATATCATCTTTTTCTTACCTGCTGGTCTATAAAGAAATGGAGGAGTCTATCGGTCATGTCATTATTAACTTTATCCAATGGGCTTTGTCTGACGGACAAAAATTCTCTGAACCTCTGTATTACGTGCCACTGCCGGAAAATGTCATCACACAGGCCAAATCAGCTGTTAAAAATATTCAATTGAAAAATGCCTCTTCCTAAACTTTTTAATTCTTATCCAAAAATAAAAGAGATTCACATTAGTGACCGTCTATTTTTCCATATACTGCAAATTTTAGCTTTATTGGTTTTGGCAGCTTTTGCCGCTTTAGTTTTACTGATTTTTCTGGAGTCCATACCGGCTCTAAAAAAATTCGGTGTTTCCTTTTTTTTCAATCCCGAATGGGACAGCTGGAAAGAAGATTTCGGAGCTTTAGCTATGGTATGGGGAACTTTTATTTCTTCCATACTGGCCTTACTTATCGCTGTCCCCATTAGTATTGGAGTGGCTCTATTTTTAAATGAGCTGGCTCCTGTATGGCTGGCTAAACCCTTAAATTTTTGTTTGGAAATGCTGGCGGCTATTCCCTCCATCGTATACGGACTATGGGGGCTGTTTGTTTTAGCTCCTATTATTCGAAGCCCTATTCAAGAATTTTTAGGAAAGTACTTTTCTTTTCTGCCATTTTTTAAAGGCCCTCAATACGGTATTGGTATGATGTCTGCGGCTGTTGTTTTAGCTATCATGATTATTCCCACCATTTCATCTATCTGTAAGGAAGTTTTTCGCTCCATTCCCAGCTCCCATAAAGAGGCTGTGTTGGGCATAGGGGCAACAAAATGGGAAATGTTAAAAACAGCTGTACTCACAGGCGGAAGAGCCGGCATTATCGGAGCCTGCATTATGGGTTTAGGCAGAGCTTTGGGTGAAACTATGGCTGTCACTATGGTGATCGGCAATAAACCCTCTCTCAGTTTGTCTCTATTTGAACCTGCTCAGACAATGGCCAGTATCCTGGCCAATCAATATGCTGAAGCAGATTCAGCACTTCACCTTTCGTCACTGACAGCTGTGGCACTGGCTTTGTTTATTATTTCTCTTATTGTAAACTCTTCTTCTTTTATTTTAGTTTGGAACACTCAAAAAAAATTCTCCAGAGGCTGAAGCATGAATTATTTATCACCCACACCAAGAGATTTTTATAGAAAATATTTCAGTCATTTTATGATGGGTATACTGGCTCTTCTCTCTTGCATTGCTTTGGTTCCTTTTATCGCTATCTCTTTTTTCATTATACAAAAAGGGTGGGACGGACTCAGTTTGGGATTTTTCACAGAAATCCCGGCCCCTCCGGCAGAAGGAGGCGGCGGTATGGGAAACGCCCTGCTCGGCAGTGCTGTGATTGTAGGAATGGCATCTCTCCTTGGAATACCCTGGGGTATGGGAGCGGGAATATTTATGAGCGAATACCCAGGCCAAAAGCTTGGGCGTATTTTAAGATTTACAATTGATCTGCTCACCACTGTTCCTTCAATTGTGGTGGGAATTTTTATTTATCATCTTGTAGTGATTCACTATGGATTTTCCGCTTTTGCAGGAGCTTTAGCCTTATGTGTGATCATGCTTCCCATTGTAGCAAAAAGCACAGAAGAGATTTTAAGGCTGGTTCCTCAACATATTCGAGAAGCCGGTTTGGCTCTGGGTCTTCCCAGGTGGAGGGTTATTATAAATATACTCATTCCGGGCACCTATTCCATGCTGATTACAGGAGTGATTCTTGCCATTGCCCGCATTGCCGGCGAAACAGCCCCCCTCCTCTTTACTTCCTTAGGCAATCAGTTTTACGCCCAAAACCTCAGCGAACCCACATCCACTCTGCCTGTACAAATTTATGAATTTGCCAAAAGCGGTTTCAAAGAGCTGGAAAGTCTGGCATGGAGTGGAGCTTTAGTGTTAATTGTGTTTGTATTTCTGGTCAATTTAACAGTTCGATCTATACTCTTCCTGTACAAAAGAAGGATGGAAAAATGAAAACAGATACAGTCTTACTTCAAATTAAAAATTTAAAAGCCTATTTTTCTTCTACACTTGTTTTAAAAGATATTAGTTTGGACGTCTCAACAAATAAAGTGGTGGCTTTGATCGGCCCTTCCGGTTGCGGCAAGTCCACTTTTATACGTTGCTTAAACCGTATGCATGAGGAAACACCCGAGGCCCATGTACAAGGCGAAGTGATTTTAAACAAACAAAATATTTATGCTCCTTCTGCAGACCCTGTTTTGATTAGAAGAAAAGTCGGCATGGTTTTTCAAAAACCAAATCCTTTTCCCGGAATGAGTATTTTTGACAATGTCGCTTTAGGCCTGCGGCTATTGGGAATTAGAAAAAGATCTGTTCTGGAAGAAAAAGTTCACAGTTCCCTTGTTCAAGCCGCTCTTTGGAATGAAGTTAAAAATATTTTAAAAAGACCGGGCACCAGTCTTTCAGGAGGACAACAACAACGATTGTGTATTGCCCGCACTCTTGCAACCACTCCTTCTGTGATTCTAATGGACGAGCCCACTTCTGCTTTAGACCCTGTCTCCACTATGCGCATTGAAGAACTGATTCGCCATTTAGTTCAAACTGTAACTGTGGTCATTGTGACCCACAATATGCAGCAAGCTTCAAGAATTTCTGATAATACCGCCTTTTTACTTAATGGAGAGCTTGTAGAATATGAAAAAACTTCAAGACTATTTACTAACCCGTCTGATCCACGAACAGAGCAATACATTACAGGGCGCTTTGGTTAAATGGACTTGAAGTTAAAAAAACACAATGCCAAAATAAAGAATATGAAAGCAAAAAAACAAAATATCACTCGTTTTCGAAGCCGCTTGGATGAGCGGTTAAATTATATGAAGTCCCTGGCCTGCTCTATGGGCGAGTGTGTAGAGCAAACCATTTCTGATACTCAAGAGGTTGTTTTTGGCAAAGCTGTTCTTGAACAAAAACTAACATCCATCAAAAAAAGAGAAGATCAAATCAATTCTTTACAGCTTAAACTGTCTAAAGCCTGTTTTAGAGCTTTGGCCAGACAAGCTCCTGTAGCAAAAGACTTGAGGCTTATTCTCACTTGCCTTTATGCCAACACCGATTTGGAAAGAATGGGAGATTTAGCCATTAATATTGCTCACAGAACAAAAAAAATGGACACTGACTCTTCTTTGGACTCCTGCTACACCACCCTGGAAAAAATGTTTCAATCCACCATTCAAATGGTGCAACTCTCCATGCAGGCTTTTATGAAAGAAGACACCACTCTTGCTAAAAACGTCTTGGAAATGGATGATGTTGTAGATTCCTGCCAGACACAAATTAAAGAAAAATCCAAAAAGGTTATGCAGGACAAACCTCACCTGGTCCCTACCGGAGTAGAGTTTATTATTGTCAGCAACGGTTTAGAAAGAATTGCAGACCATTCCACCAATATTGCGGAAGAAATTATCTTCCTTCAAACAGGATACGACATTCGCCATGGCAGTTAACCCATCAAAAAAAATACTTGTTGTTGAAGACGAACAAGACATCCGCCAGCTTATGTGTCTTCACTTAAGCCGTAAAGGCCACGATATTGAAGAAGCTGTTAATGGAAGCAAAGCCTATGAAATACTGGAGCAAAAATCTTTCGATCTTATTATTCTCGATTGGATGCTTCCGGGAATGAACGGTTTGGAACTGCTCTCATGGATTCGAAATAAACCGCGCCCTTTAGGAATAACTCCAATTTTATTTGTCACAGCCAAATCTGAACCGGAGAATATTGTAAAAGCTCTGCAAACAGGAGCAGACGATTACTTAGTTAAACCTTTTGATTTGCGTGTACTGATGGCGCGGGTCTCCAGCCTGCTTCGCCGCCGTGAAATGAGAAACTTGGAAAAAGAAGGCTCTCAAGACAAACTAACCATTGGAAATTTAACTTTAGACAGGGAAGCGCACAAGGTGTTTATTCAAAATCAAGAAGTGATTTTAACTTTATCAGAATTTTTATTATTGGAAACTTTACTTAAAAACCAGGGTAAAGTCCTTTCCAGACAACAATTAGCCTCTTACATCTTAGGGGAAGAAACAAACGTCACCAGCCGCACTATAGACACTCACACATCCATTTTAAGAAAAAAAATAGGAGACTACGGAAAGCTGATTGAAACTGTCCGAGGAGTGGGTTATCGTATCGGTTATCTGAAATAATAACTTATGAGTAAAAAATTTCCTCTTTCTTTATTGATATGGACTTTAAAAAAGTACTCCATTGTATCTTTAGCAGGACTTGTTGTTTACTCTCTACTCCTGTGGTTTATCACAAAAACAATTATTCCCAGCATCCCTAAAGAGTTTTTATTTTATTTCATTATATTATTATTGTTGTTAGGGTTTATTTTAAGTTTATCTATAGGTGTTCTGACAATATTTTCATATCTAAAACCATTAAGCCTAATGATACAAAAGATAGAACACATTGCCCACATCTCCAGCCTTGATAACACTCCAAAAAAGCAAAACTCCTTTCTTAAAAACATACAAAAACACCACACTCCCGGGGATTTTTATGAACTTAATAAAAATCTTGATTTGATTTATAAAAATATTAAGCAGACAAGTGTGCATCTCACACATGAAAAAGCAGAACTGGAAGCTATTGCCGCGGCTGTTTCTGATGCTATTATTGCCATTGACTCTCACAAAAAAATTATTTTCTCCAACCCACAAAGTAAAAATTTATTTCCAATGGTAGAACCGCAGGCCTCCATTCAAGATGTTATTTCCAACAAAGAAGTCCTGGAAAATTTAGAAAAATGCCTCACATCCGGATCCACATTCAATCGAGACCTCACCCTTAATATAGGAGAGTATAAAGCCCCACGTATATTTGAAGTTTCCATTTCACCTCTTGTACATATTCAAAGCCAGCTTAACGGAGCTGTCATTGTATTTTTTGACAAAACTGAAATTAAAAATACAGAGAGAAGTCATATTGATTTTGTATCCAACGTTTCACATGAGTTAAAAACCCCTTTAACTTCCATTAAAGGATTTTTAGAAACCATGCAAACTGACCTGGAGGAAAAAAAGTATGATCAAATCCATAATTTCTTAAATATTGTCAGCAAAAATGTAGCCCGATTGATGGATCTGATTGATGACCTCTTAAGTCTTTCTCATATTGATTCCATTTCTTTGTTGGATAAACAAGAAGTCAATACACGGGAAATTACTGCAGTGGCTTGTGAAACTATCCCCATGGACAAACACAGGGTAAATTACATTTATAAAGCAGATACAGTCTCAGCTTCCCGCCAATGGCTGGAGCAAGTGCTCTACAATTTAGTTCACAATGCTGTAAAGTACACTCCTCCAGGCTCCACAATTGATGTGATCTGGGAAAAACATCCTCATTTTATCCTGCTCACAGTAAAAGATAATGGAGAAGGTATTCCTCTAAGACACCAACATCGTATTTTTGAAAGATTTTATCGTGTAGAAGAAGACCGCTCCCGTGAAAAAGGGGGAACAGGAATCGGCCTGGCCATTGTGAAACAAGTGATGGAAAAACACGGAGGCCATGTTTACCTCACCAGCCGAAGACGCGGTAAAGGCGCCAAGCTCACCTGTACCTTTCCCCGCTAGTTTACACCTGTGAGTACGTCATTCCTGTATGTGTTCACTAATTCGCTGACAGAATTACTCTCTAGCCCTCTCACATAA
>JAPPLG010000023.1 GCA_028819545.1 Bdellovibrionales bacterium
TGAAGTGTAACCCATGTCTCCGGTATATTCTGTTACCTATCTCTCGGGAAGGACATCTAACTCTTTGAAGTTATTTATGTTTTTTATCTCTGATCAAATCTTTACGGGATTTTTACGGGATTTCTCTCCTCATTTATCTGTTTAAAAGCTGAACATAACCTAAATATTAACTGTTCTCCTGGAACAGCTAATTGTTGTTAAAAATAGCTGTAGCAGTTTTTTCTGCCACATCTGAACTCAAAAGAGCCACAGTCTTTGCATACTTTTGAGTTGTTCTTTGTTCTGCATGTCCGAGGCAGGCCTGAACAGCAGAAAGATTTTTTGTCGTCATTAAAGCAATAGTTGCAAAAGTGTGACGACATATATGGGTGGAGCGCCAGGGAAGGTTTAAGGCCTTAAACCCACGATTAAATGCAGACTGGATGGCGTTGTATTTCAAAAGCTCTCCTTTTTGAGTGCTGAACACCAAATCACTTGTTGTTTCTTTCTGCATTTCCTTCAGTAAGTCTTTTAGCACTTCTGGAAGCATTAAGACTCTGGCCGACTGAGTGGTTTTGGTATGTAAAAATTACCGATATTTTTCACACATGAAAAACTTTTGTGAAAATCGGATAAAAAAAATATTCCTGTAAAATTTACAACACCCCTAAGACCAAAAGCTTAACCATAATTATTTATTTAAGAGAAATAGAGTATCTATGTCTCTATTTATAATTATTCTTTGTAATACTTTACTAGGTAAATAATCTCTTACATCGATTTCATCTATTTCTTCACCTGTCTGCTTATCAATAATATATACTTTTCCAAAATATTGAGAATTTAGTCGATAGTTAAGTAACTCATAAAAAAAAAGACAAACTATAAATCTCCGCTTGATATCCTTTAAATCATCCATTGTATAACAATCAACTACTCTACTTTTTTGAGATTTTTCTGATGGTTGTCCATTTATAGCAGTATGAATAAGTTCACAGTCTCCGATATCTTCATCAGGCTTCACTTTCATTTTTTCCATTATTTGTAAAAAATGTTCTACTCCTTCGATTGCATTTGGATCTCTTTTTGTTAATAAGGGAAGAAGGTGACAACAATGCCTTAAAATATATAAATCAGGCTCTTGAACAATTGAGCGAACTATCATTTTTCTAATCTTTAATCTTTCCTCATCTGGTTTATCCTTACTCCACTCCATTTGAGAACACCTATCCCAAGACAATTGAGCAATTATTACAGGATATATCTTTGGCAACAGAGCTATACTCTCTCTGAGGAATGGCTTTGCATAGTCGTTACTGTGTTTTAGCTTATTCTGAAGTTTCTCATGTATTTTACATTCAGGTAATTTTTCTTTAAATGTACTTTCTAAAAAATCTTTTATACCTCTTATAGATCTCTGACAAACCACTGATTTAGGAATCTCTATTTGTTGTAAAATACTTTTTTGCCGAACACCTGCGTATTCTAATAAAGCAAATGGTAAAACAGCTTCATGCTTTTCAGGAAAATATCTCGCTGATACCCTTTCCCTTATAAGTTTTCCTATTTTCTCTACTCTTTCATTCTTTGTCGATACAAACCCTCTGACGTTTTGATCTAAGTGGTATGTTTTTGTATGCTGTAAATTAGTGTTCATTTTTTCCAAAATCTTAATTTATTTATTACTGGATTTTAAATTGGCTGGCCAACCTCTGTGCCTCTTTCATTTGTTTTCTTGTCATCTGACTTTCTAACATATATAATATTTCATCTAAATTATCTAAACTATCAACTTCCTGAGTTTTAGCTAGAATAAGCCACTTATAAGCCTGAATATAATTCTTAGAAACTCCTTCGCCTCTATAGTACATCCCACCTAAATTAAATTGAGCTGTTGCATCTCCCTGTCTAGCTGCTTTTCCATACCAATAAAACGCTTTTGCATAATCTTCTCTAATTCCTTGACCTTCAAAATACATCCAACCTAAAAATAATTGTGCATTTGCATCTCCTTGTTTGGCTGATTTCTTATACCAATACAATGCTTTCTTATAATCTTTTACTACTCCTTCGCCTCTGTAGTACATCCCACCTAAAAAATATTGTGCTCCTGCATAACCTTGATCTGCTGATCTCTTAAACCAATAAAATGCTTTCCTATAATCTCTTCTCGTTAATTCCTTACTTTCTAGATACAGCACACCTAAAGCAAATTGAGCTCCTACATTTCCTTTACTCGCTGATTTCTCATACCAGTATATTGCCTTTTTATAGTCTTTTTCCACTCCTTCACCAAGATGATACCTCCCACCAATTTGAAACATATCTTCTGGTGTTTTATCTTTTTTCTGTATATATGACTGAAAACTTTTACTAAAATTATTCCTTGATTGTACCACTTTCTGTTTTAAATCAGTTTTCTGATTCAAAGTGATTTTATTTTTTCTAACAAGAGCTTTTAATTTATTTACAGAGACTGCAAAATTTAAATTTTGTCCTGTTGTAAGTACAGCTGTAGCAATACCAATAACTTCAAAATTTTTAGAAAATACAGGCGACCCACTACTTCCTGATGATATAGGAGCTGTGATTTGCAGAATCCCATCACCTCTTTTTGCAGATAAAATACCCTTTGAAAGAGTTCCTGTCAGACCTTCAGGAGAACCAATGACAAATACATCATCACCCATTTTTACATTTTGAGAGTTTCCCATTCTTAAAGCTTTGAAGTTATTCTTTACTGTTTTAATAATTGCAAGATCGTTTTCTGGATCAACAGCAACAATTAATCCTGCACCTTCAGTCTTTTGTGGCGTAACAAAGAAAACAATTCCATTTTTTGCACCCTGAACTACATGATAATTGGTAGCTAATAGGTTATCTGATATGAAAAAACCACTACCTAAACCAATGTTATGAACAATAGTCGCCGTTGACTTACTAACTTCTTCAAAAGTTGAAGCATATCCATTTGCTCCAAAAAACAAAAAGAAAATTATAAATAAATTTCTTATCAAGTAAATTGTAAAATCTTTTATCGAGTGTAAGGCTCTTCCTAAAACCATTTTCTTCTTTTTACTTATATATTTCGATCTGACAAATCCATTAATACCCAAATGGAAATCTGTTCCCTTTATCTCAATTTTCATAATATTACTTCCTAATTACATTTTTGAAAATGCTCTCTTATTTTTATAAATTCTCCTGTATCCAAGTTTATTAATTTTTCCTGTTTAGACATATTATCGTAATATAAAAGATATTTTGAAGGACACTGCTTTGCAAAGTGTTCTTTAAACCCTCTTAATGCATCTTTATCTCTAATAATATTTTCAAAGTTATATGGAGAGCGAGTTATTACAGAAGAGTAATGAACACTTCTACTTAAAGTTGAACAAGTTGTGTCAACTATTTCTTTTTTAAAAAAAGAAAAAATAGGGCTTGAAGTTTTTTTACTTGTGTTAATTCCCATTATTTTAAGATTTTCTCTAAAGAGAGTTTTCTCATCTAGTTCAACTACAGAAGCATTAACATAACAAACAACTAAAGAGCCTTTTGGAACAACTAAGAAATAATTGTGAACTTTTAAACATCCTTCAGACGCAGAAATTTCTTTATTTTCATTTTTATAGAAACAATACGGATAAAATGTAAATCTTTTATCTGGTATTGGTCGAATAGCAATAATACTTGCAAATACTTGAATATTTAAAATTATCAAAACAAATTTTATAATTTTTTTCATTTTTATGTGTTTTCTACCTAGAAAAATCCTTTAAAAAAAATTACTACATACATTTGGATGTATGTGCTTATCAAGCCATCCTATATAAAAAATTTTATCATTCTTATTCACTCCTTCTACAACAGACACTCCATGCTCTTTACATTTAACATAAAAACTATAATTCTTCCCCTTCCAGATTTGAACTATTTTTTCTTTTGTTTTAATATTAACTCTATATTCTGGGTAACTAATAAATTTTACTAGATAATACCGCCCTAAAGAATAGGAAAAAGACCCAGATATTAAAATTACCAACATAAGTATCAAAAAGTTTTTTACCTTAAAAAAATTTATTCCTTTAAACAAATGAATAAATAAAGGAATAGAAAATATTGTAATAATTATACCGGCAAATAGTAGAATATCATCTACTCTTACTATAAGATCACTTAATCTTGATAAAAAGTTGCTACTAATGCAGTTGAATAGCTTCACTACCCACATATAAGTGTTTTCTGGATCCGACATCAAACATATAGATTCATTTTTGAATATTAATGAACTAAAAAGGGAACTATTAAATTTTATTGCAAATTTATAATTTAAATCAAGAAAAATTTTTAAAAATAGAATAATCACTATAAATCCTAATAAAAACTTTAATAGTGATGTTGTATTTTTCATCCAATTAACAATTAATGTTTTTACAAACACCAAATGAAATGAAATAATAGAAAGTAGTGAACCTATAATTTTTGATTTTATGTTAATATAGGTTGAAATTTTTTGAACTCTTCCTTTTATAAAGACCTGAACATTCAAACATAATCGAATTATAAAAATAATTAATGCAATTGTCATAAACATCCATATGTTTGTAACAAAAGAAAAAATAAATGGAAAAATACTATCTGTAATAAGTGTAAGTACAAAATAACCAGACTCTGAAAAATCAACCGTAATTGGCAACTGAAACGAATGAATATAACCTCTTGTAAAAAAATAAGAAGAGAAAAGAGAAACTGTTACAAATGTGGTAATGTGCTGTATCAGCGATATAGTAGTGCCATTAGTTGTAGTAGCTAGTATATGATCTGACAGTTACCCGTGTCAGTGGCTGTTTTAA
>JAPPLG010000007.1 GCA_028819545.1 Bdellovibrionales bacterium
AGGGCTAGAGAGTAATTTTGTCAGCGAATTAGTGAACACATACAGGGATGACGAGTGTTCGTGGGGATGATTTGTGTTCGCTGGGATAATGTGTTTTACAGGAATGACTGGTGAGGTGCCATCTGAATAAAGCGGTAAAGCAATGAAATAGTTTTTATAAGTGGCTCAAACGAGTTCGGCTTTGAAGTGGAGTAGATTCTTTGACAGCATTCGCTCAGCAGTTTCGGTTGGCACCTGCACTGCTTCGTTGTCTGAGCTTTGAGTTGCTTATACAAACTATTTCCTACGCACTGGATTCTGGATCAAGTCCGGTGTGGACTTAATGATTTTTATTATAAGCCTGGATTTTTAATAAATTAAATAAAATAGTATTGGTTACATCTTCCACAGTCCCTGTTTGCTGTACAATATCCACAGGTTTTTGAACTCCAATCAAAATAGGTCCGACCACCTCGCCGCTTCCAAGTTGCTGCACCAGTTTGTAGGCAATGTTTGCAGAATCCAAATTAGGGAAGACCAATATATTTGCACCTTCTTTAAGAGGGCTTGAGGGGAAAAGATTTTGAATAATCTCAGGGTTGCAGGCAGTGTCTGCCTGAATTTCTCCATCAGAGATAATATCCGGATATTTTTTTTGAAAAATCTCCAAAGCTTTTTTCATTTTCTTTGGATTTTCTTTTTGACCTGCAAAATTGGAAAAACTTAAAAAAGCAATCCTGGGTTGAATGCGAATAAGATCAGCCAGCTTTAAAGTCTGCTCTGCAATTTGAGCCACTTGTTCTGCTGTGGGATCAATATTCACTGTAGTGTCTGCAAAAATAAAAATCTTATCTTTAACTAAAATAATGTTCATTCCGGAAGCTAGCTTTATAGGGTGACAGCCAATGGTGTTCAGGATAGGGCGAATACTATCCACATAATTTTTTGTTGCTCCTGTAATCATGCCGTCTGTATGAGAAAGTTTGGCGCTCATGGATCCAAAATAATTAGAATCTTTCATTAGCTCTTTAGCTTTTTCAAGCGAGATATTTTTTCCTTGAGAAAGTTTTTCAGCATAAGAGTTAAAATTTTTATCTTTTTCAGGGTTTTGAATTTCTACATTTTTTAAATGAGAAAGACGTAAACTTGAAATAGTTTTTTGGATTTTTTTTGAATCTCCTAAGAGGACAGGAGTGTAAAGGTTAGAGGAGGCTGTGGCATTAATAGCTTTTAAAATTCTTGGGCTTTCTCCTTCAGGAAATAAAATTTTTGGTTTCTTCTTTAAATTTTTAACTCTTCTTGTAATTTGCTGAAAGAAAATTTGTTTTGCCCCCTGTAAAGCTTCCAGTTGAAGAAGGTATTGATCAAAGTCTGAAATAGAATCTCTAGCCACACCGCTTTTAATGGCCGCTTTCGCCACTGCAGGAGCCACAGTGGTTAAAACTCTTGGGTCAAAAGGTTTGGGTAAAATATAGTTTGGTCCAAAATGAAATCTTTCTCCTCCGTAAGCCAGAGAAACACTTTCCGGAACGTCTTTTCTTGCAAGTTCTGCTAAAGCTTGAACTGCGGCAATTTTCATTTCTTTATTAATGTGTGTGGCTCTGACATCCAAAGCCGCTCTAAAGATAAAAGGAAAGCCCAAAACATTATTAACTTGATTTGGAAAATCCACTCGACCTGTTGCCACAATGGCAGAAGGGTTTGCTTTTTTTGCTAAATCCGGATGAATTTCAGGGTCCGGATTTGCTAGTGCAAAAATAATAGGTTCAGAAGACATACTTTTCACCATCTCTTCAGTCAGCACATCTTTTTGGCTAAGCCCGATAAAAACATCTGCATTTTTAACAGCGTCTTTTAAATTTCGTGCTTTTGTATCATTTGCAAATTCTTCTTTATATGGATTCATATTATTTTTTCGCCCTTTGTAGATCACCCCTTTGGAGTCGCACATGATGATGTTTTTGGATAAAACACCAATGGATTGAATCAATCGTCCGCAGGCGATGGCGGCCGCTCCCGCTCCGCTAAACACCACTTGAATATTTTTCAGATCTTTTTTGGCAATCAAACAGGCATTGATAAGAGCCGATGCTGTGATAATGGCTGTGCCGTGTTGGTCGTCATGAAAAACAGGAATGGATAATTCTTCTTCCAAACGTTTTTCAATTTCAAAACAATCGGGTGCGGAAATATCTTCAAGGTTGATGCCTCCAAAAGAAGGCTCTAAAGCTCTGCAAGTTTGAATAAACTCTTCTTTGTTTTTTGTATTCAGCTCAATATCAAAGACGTCAATACCTGCAAAGTGTTTAAAAAGAACACCCTTTCCTTCCATCACGGGTTTTGCGGCAAGGGGTCCGATTTTTCCCAGGCCCAGCACAGCAGAGCCGTTGGTAATAACGGCGACAAGGTTTCCTTTTGCTGTGTAATCAAAAGCAGTATTGGATTTTTTGTCAATTTCAAGGCAGGGGAAGGCCACACCCGGGCTGTAGGCTAAAGCCAGATCCTCTTCTGTTTCTATTTTCTTACTGGGATTGACTTGTATTTTTCCAGCAGGCTTTTTTTTATGGAAATGGAGAGCTTTTTCCCTTAAAATTTTCTTATTATCCATAAGACACCTATGTGCTTGTGATATTGACAAATATTTTTATAAAAGGCACGCTCAAAAATATGCCAACTAGTTTACAACATAATGAAGTGGTGATTGTCGAGGGTTTTCGAACTCCTTTTGTAAAAGCTATGGGGGAGCTGGCTGAGGAACACCCTGCTCATTTAGGCTCTACTGTCTTTAAAGAGTTGCTGTATCGTTCAAAATTACCTCCATCTGAAGTGGATGAAGTGATTATTGGAAATGTGGGAAACCCTTCAGATACAGCAAATATTTCCCGCGTTATTGCTCTAAGAACTGGTCTTGATGAGTCTATCTCCGCTCTTACTGTTCAGAGAAACTGCGCTTCAGCTTTGGAGAGTGTGACCAGTGCGGCTTATCGAATTAACTCCGGCTTGATTGATGTGGCTCTGGTTGGGGGAGTGGAAAGTATGTCCGGCTATCCTCTTCTTTTTTCAAAAGGGCTGGTGCGTGTCATGCTGGATATGATGAAAGCAAAAACACTTTCTCAAAAATTAAAAACTTTATTAAAAATTCGTCTGAAATACTTAAAACCCCGCATGGCTGTTGTTGAGGGATTAACAGATCCCTTTGTGGGTTTAAACATGGGTCAGACTGCGGAAGTTTTATCCAGAGAGTTTGGAATTTCAAGAGAAAGACAAGATCAGTTTGCTTTGGAAAGTCATAAAAAAGCTTGTAAGAATCGTTCGCATTTAGCTGAAGAGATTGTGCCTGTTTTAACGGATAAAAATTTTGTCGATCAGGATATCGGGCCGAGAGAAGATCAATCTATGGAAAAATTAGGAAAACTTCGCCCTTACTTTGATCGAAGATATGGAACGGTGACAGTGGGGAATGCCTGTCCTGTAACAGATGGGGCAGTGGCTCTTTTACTTATGAGTCGAAAAAAAGCAGAAAGCTTGGGATATAAAGCTCAAGCGGTGATTAAGTCTTTTGCCTACGCAGGCTGCTCTCCTTCCCGGATGGGGCTGGGCCCGGTCTTTTCGTCACCTATAGCTCTTAAGAGAGCAGGACTTACATTAAAAGACATGGACTTAATTGAAATCAATGAAGCTTTTGCCTCTCAGGTGCTTGCTTGTCAGGAGGCTTTTTCAAGCAAAAAGTTTGCAAAAGAAAATTTAGATATGGATCAGGCTGTAGGGGAGATTGATCCTGAAAAATTAAATGTGAATGGGGGAGCCATTGCCTTAGGGCATCCTGTGGGAGCAACCGGTTCAAGGTTGGTGCTGACTTTAATGAAAGAGATGAAAAGAAGAAAATCAAAATATGGCCTTGCCACTTTATGTGTTGGAGGCGGACAGGGCGGAGCTTTAATTTTGGAGAACACTCATTAGGAAACATGGTAAACGTAAAAATAAAAGATTTAGTTGCATTTATAGAATGGGATGATCCGAATTCCAGTGCCAATGTTTTGTCTGAAAAATCTTTGTCTGATTTTTCTAAAATTTTGGATGAGCTTCCGGAGTCTGTTCAGGCTGTGATTCTCATTTCAAAAAAGCCATCTATTTTTATAGCGGGTGCAGATCTTAAAGAAATTCAAACACTAAAAACAACAGAAGAGTTTGCTGGAAAAATTCAGCAAGGCCAAAAAATCCTTTTGAAAATGGAAAAAAGCTCACGTACTTTTATCTCGGCCATTCACGGGGCTTGTCTTGGAGGGGGAACAGAGCTGGCTTTAGCTTGCGATTATCGTATCGCCTCTTTACATCACTCCACAAATATCGGACTGCCGGAGGTTCAGCTGGGTTTTATCCCGGGCTTTGGGGGAACAGTGAGGCTTCCCCGCCTGATTGGTTTTATTAAAGCTTTGGATTTGATTTTAACCGGAAAAACTATTCCTGCTAAAAAAGCTCATAAGCTGGGTTTGGTGGATGAGATTGAAGGTATTCCATCTTTGCTTTCAGAGTCTGCTGAAAAACTTGCACGCTCTATCTTAAAAGGAACAAGACCGAGAAAAAGAAAGATATCAGCTCCAAATTTACCTTCTTTACTAAGAGCTGTTATTGTTTTTATCACTAAAAGGGGAATTTTAAAAAAGACCAAAGGTTTTTATCCGGCACCGCTCAAAGCTCTTAAGCTTATGCATAAAACTTATTCCTGGCCTGTGGAAAAAGCTCTGGCAGAAGAAGAAAAAGTTTTTTGTGAGCTGGCAGTCACAGAAATCAGCCGCAATCTTATTCGTTTGTTTTTTATGACAGAAGAAATTAAAAAACAAACAGGCTTTCCTTCAAATGAATCAAAAAAAAATCCTCATGTTTCCCGCACTGCTGTGCTTGGAGCAGGGGTTATGGGAAGTGGTATTGCTTACGTGTGTGCAGATAAAGGTTTTGAAACAAGGCTTTTTGATGTGAATAAGGATCAGTTGCTAAAAGGCAGAAAACAAGCCTATTCTCTTTGGCAAAAGCAATTAAATAGAAGAAAGATCGATAAATTTGAAAAAGAGATGAGGCAGTCTAAAATGAGTTACTCTTTAGATGGCAAGGGTTTTGAAACTACAGACCTTATGATTGAGGCTGTGGTGGAAAATATGGATGTAAAAAAACAGGTGATTGAATCCTGGTCCAAGCGCCTTAAAGAAGATGCTGTTTTTGCAAGCAACACTTCTTCTTTAAGTGTAACAAAGATGTCTAAGTTTTATAAAGACCCTTCCCGCTTTATAGGCCTTCACTTTTTTAATCCGGTTTATAAGATGCCTTTGGTGGAAATTATCAAAGGGGATCAAACAAGTGATGAGACTACGGCCCTTGTTTTTCAATTTACAAAAAAATTGGGTAAAAAACCTGTGATTGTAAAAGACAGCCCCGGCTTTTTAGTCAATCGTCTTTTAATGCCCTGGCTTACAGAAGCTTTATATTTGCTTGAAGAGGGCTTAAGTGTTCGCACCATTGATCAAACTTTTACAAAGTGGGGGTTTCCCATGGGGCCTTTTCGCCTGATGGATGAAGTGGGTTTGGATGTTTGTGTGCAAGTTATTAAAAGTTTTATTGAACAGGGCTTAAAACTTTCAGTTCCGAATTTTGTGGATAAACTTGTGGTCAGTGAGTCTTTGGGTAAAAAAACAGGCTTGGGTTTTTATCACTATACCAGTCAGGGTCAGTCTCGTGCTGTTAATAAAGCTATGGAAAATTTAATAGAGATTCAAAGCCGTTCTTTAGATACAGAGACAGCTTTAAAAAGAGGGCTTTACAGAATGATTAATGAATGTGCTTTTGTTTTGGAGGAAGAAATAGTTTCAAAACCTCAGACGATTGACTTTGCAATGATTATGGGTGCAGGCTTTCCGCCTTTTTACGGAGGTCCTTTAAGGTGTGCTGAAAAAGAGGGAATAAGTAATATCATAAAAGATTTGGAAACCTGGTGTGATCAGGGTTTAGAGCGTTTTAAACCGGCAGACTTGCTTACAAAGTTAGTTTCTGATAATCAATCCTTATATAAATAACAGTTGTTCTCATATAAAGGTAAGTTGAAGATGAATCAAAAGGTTACGGCAAAAGATAAATCTTTTGGGTTGCCGAAAAAAACTATTCAGCAAATCAGAGATCTTTTTGCAAAGTATCCTGAAATTCGCCTTGTTAAAATTTATGGTTCAAGAAGTACTGGTAATTATAAAGCTGGTTCCGATATTGACTTGGTGTTTTACTCTGAATCTGACAAGGATTTGTCTGCCCGTCTTTCTTGGGAACTGGATGAACTTCCCACCCCTTATTTATTTGATATTTTTAATTACAATAATCTGGAGCCTGCAAGTCAAAAAGAAATAGATAAATATGCAAAGTCTTTTATAAACTATAAATATTTTTATTTTAAAATAGGTGATGTGATATGGAATTGATCTATAAGTTTTTTATGTTTTATGTGCCTCTGCTTTTTTCTTTATGCGTGCATGAGTTTGCTCATGCCTGGATGGCAAAACAAAAAGGGGACCTGACAGCTGAGATGGAGGGAAGGCTCAGTCTTAACCCTGTTGTGCATATGGATATAGTGGGCACCTTGTTTTTGCCTCTTATGGCTATTTTTACAGGGCTTCCTGTTTTTGGCTGGGCAAAACCTGTGCCATTTAATGAGTCTGTTTTAAAAAACCCAAAACAGGATGTTTTTTGGATCGCTTTAGCTGGCCCTTTGTCTAACTTTTTATTGGCTTTTCTGGGAGCTTTTGTTCTTTTGGTTTATCGTCTTCTTTCTTTTTCAGATATTTCCATTTTGCAATGGGGTGAGGTTTTTATTTATATCAATTTACTACTGGGCTTTTTTAATCTTATTCCTCTTCACCCTTTGGATGGAGGCAAGGTGATTGCCCGTTTTCTATCTGCCAGGTGGAATCAGTGGCTTGAGGACACTCAGCGGTATTCTACTTTTATATTGATTGGCTTATTTGTTTTTGGTGGTTTTCATTATATTGCTTTTCCGGCCTATGTTCTAACAAAGGTCTTAACAAGCTTTCCATCACCTGCTTTTTAAGAGAGAATATTTGATATGCAGTTTTCAGTTGGAACCTTTGAAGGGCCTTTAGATCTTCTTTTAGCTTTAGTTAGAAAAGAAGAGATGGATATTATGCAGATTGATCTGCATAAAATCACAAATCAATATCTCGATATTATCAACACCGAAAAGTTTAATTTGGAAGAAGGCGGGGAGTTTATTCATATGGCTTCTGTTCTTCTTTATATCAAATCCAGAAGTCTTCTGCCTCAAGTGGAGATCGAAGAAATTTCAGAAGAAGAGATTTATTCAAAAGAGTCTCTCATTCAGGCTTTAAACAAACATTCGGAGTTTTTAAAAGCGGCAGAAAAGCTCAATCAAAGAGAGGTTTTAAACCGCGATATTTGGTCTTGTTCGGGTCTTTCTTTTGAAGGTGAGGAGAGCGGTGAGATTAAAGCAGATGATGTTTTTTCTTTAATGAAAATCTGTAGAGAGGTTTTACGAAAAGCCTACTCTTATCCTATGAAGGTGATTTTTCCATCTACGATTGAGTGGGTTCAAAGCATTAGCAAACATTTTGTAAAAGGCAATAAATTTTCTTTTAGCAAATTAATTAAAAAGGGAAAAGAGCCCGTTGTGCATCAAGTGCTTTTAACTTTTTTATCTGTTTTGGAGTTAAGTAAGATTGGTGCCATCTCTTTAATGCAAAAAGGAAAAGACATTCATATTTTAACAAGAAAAGATATTGATGCAGATATTATGCGTCTTTTAAGAGGGGATTTAAAAAGAACAGGGGATTTTGCATGAAATGGACTAAGGATGATATGTTATCGGTCATAGAGAGTTTGCTTTTGGCATCAGACAAACCTTTAAAAATTTCTGATTTTTTATCCTGTATGGGTGAAAACTTTAAAGCTTCAGACATTCAAAAAGCATTGGTGCATTTATCCAGTGAGTATCAGAAAAAACACCGGGGCATTCAGTTAAGAGAAGCGGCAGGGGGTTTTCAGCTTGTCACAAAAGATGAGAATAAATCCTTTGTTCAAAGTTTAAAAAAGGGAAGGCCTTTTAGACTTTCAAAGCCTTCGCTGGAGGTGCTTTCTATTATTGCTTACCAACAGCCATGTACAAGGCAAGAGATCAGTCAGATTCGTAGAACCGAGTCAGGTCATATTGTAAAAACTTTGCTGGAGAGAAGTTTAATTACATTTGCTGGGCAAAGTGAACAGCCGGGGCGCCCCATGATGTATAAGACGACGAAGAAATTTTTAGAGGTTTATGGCTTAAAAAACTTAAAGTCTTTGCCGTCTCTTGAAGATATTAAAAATGAGTTTGCACCAGAAGATGCAAATGCTTTAAGCTTTAACCTCAGCTCTATTTCAGACTCTTAATTGTATTTTTCCAAAAGCTACATTACTCAATACTGAACAATAGGTTTTACTATCTCATGTGTTTCCTGAGAGCAGTGTTTTATTACATTCACATTAGCTTCTCTAAAAGTTTGTCGAGCTTCATTGTCACTGCTTTTCCTATGAAAGCTCCCATAAGAATCATTTCTAATCTCATTATTTCTAAGTTCCATTGCTTTTTTCCGATCTTCATTCGCTTTGGTGATTTTACTATCGTCTGTGAGAGCTTGCCTCCAAATATCAGCAACTTCATCATACTTCTTCCAAGAATTGTAACGAGCCAAGTAAAATTTACTGTCAGCTATATAAAATTGCCCTAAATGTTTTAATGATGTATTACATGTAGGGGATTCATTTAGGCATTTAACAATATCTATATGTGTTGATCCTATGATTGCAGAGGCTTCGGATCGAATTTTGTATTTCTCTGCTATATCAGAAGCAATAATTTCTGCTTTAATTAAGTTGCTTCTGGCATTCTTTAAATCAGATTTAATTTTTGTACAATCTTTTTGCTTTTCTTTGGCACATGCACAAATCAACAAGGAAAATATTAAAACTCTCAATTTACATTTTAAAAGATTCATAACAATAACATACCAAAAAACTAAGATAACTTTTATTTTTTTCATATAATATTGCATACATCATTCCTGCAATTATGTCAGCGAATTAGTGAACATTTACAATTCCGGAATCCATTCTTCCTTGGAATTATTATCTTTCTCTATACTTTTTTTAACAATTTTTAAATCAAACTAAAATAATCAATAAAATATCAAGCTACTTTTAAAAACATATGTGAATAAATGGCCACAAGAATTTTCCAAACAACCTCTTCAGCGGTTATCATTGATGACTCCTTTCGGGTAATGGATTTTCCATTTTAAATCGTAAAGCCAATCTTCATTAAAATTTTTATCTAAATAAAATTTTATTTTAGGAGAAGAGAAATATTTTAGCCATCTTTTGCTGAAAGAAGGCTCTTTTAGTTTGGAAAGCAGGAAACCTATAGACTGCCAGTAAGGGTAACAAGGGGAATAGGCTTTGTAGATTTTGTAGAGTTTATCAATGTTTATACGTGCCTTGGAAAAAGAATTTATAACAGTTTTGATTCCTCCGCTGTAGTGGGGGCTAATTATAGAATCAAGGAGTGTTCTTTCTAATGAAGTAAAAAATATTTTAATTTGTTTTGTTTCATCTATTTTCATTAATTTATTGTTAACACCTATTCTCTTTAAGTCTTGTTTTTTTAATAATGTAATTTTAGTTTTTTGGTACATGAAGTATTTAGACGTTTTTCTTGGAGATTTAAGGAAAGCTTGATGTATTCTTTCTGAGATATTTTCTTTTGAATGAGTAGGAGTTTTTCCAACAATCTCTGTGGATAAGAAGTATTCTTCTGGTCTATGATTTATTAATTCATGTAGATATAAAGCTGAAAAATGGCTTAAATAATATCTTGGATGAAAAGCTGTTAGTATATCGATAACCTGGATCTTGTTTAAATTAAAAGTTAAGAGCTTATATTCTGCTTGTGTATTCCACACTACAGGGACTTTTGTTGTGGTTTTGAGTACACGAGTTTTTTCTTGGTCTGTAATATGTTTGTTTTTATACATTTTTTGGAGTATTTTTCCCAATGTTATTCCAGGAAAAACCATAGGTAATTTTGAAGAAAGTTCTGTTTTAAGTTTTACGATGGACATTATTTGTTCACTCACTATAATAATATCATGTGTATATATACACATGATATCTCTATATTTAAAATAAGTCAAGAGAAAAACAATAACATTAATTTGATTTTTTCACATAAATTTAATATATTGAAAATACCACCCTATAGGAGAGATCTTATAGGCGCAAAGTCCCCGAGCTTATGCTCGGGTTTTGCTTTTTAGGGTTGAGTTTTCTTTAAAATACAGAGTTTTCAGTTCCAGCTTTTTAAAATGGCATCAGAGCGTTGAATGGCCTTGTTTTGAATCTTATTAATGACATCTGATTTGCCCCAACTTTCTTGTATTTGTTGAGTGATTGTAGAGGTATGGGTTTTGATAGAATTGCATACCTCTAGAGAGGTATTTTTGATTAGTGTAGCTTGTATTTGTATCTCTTCTGCAAATTTTTTCCAACGATGTTGTTTTGTATTGTTCAGAGAATAATCACCTCCTACTTTCATTGCTAGTTCTTGATTGAGATCAGGATATACAGTAGTAGATAAAATGTCATAAAAGGGGGCTAATGTGTAATCACCGTTGTCGTGGATTAATAAAGACAGATTTTTTGCATGAGCATCACAATTGCCTATGACGATATTGAATATAACCCACTTTATTAATTGTATTATATCCTTGAGTGGAGAAGAGCTGTTTTGTTCAATAAAGTTAAAACAGTTTTTTAAATTAACACCACCACCGTTTTTTTGATATTTTTGAGAAGGCATTAATCCAAGAGCCTGGCAAAAGTCTTCTTGATGAACTCTCTTTAGTTCTTTATTTTCTCTTACTCGATCATATCTTTCAATGAGATAGCAAAGATGTTTTCCGGTATTGTAAATACTGACATCAGGAACGTTTAATCCAATTTTTTTAGCTAAAGTCATACAAAATAATTCATTAATAGCGGTATTTTTCCATATTGTAGATGGGGGTTTTAAGATATGAGAGCTGGAATGCCATCCGGTTGGCAGATACACTTTATTGTTATCAAAAAATACAGGAAGTTTATCTTGAGCGCCAGCTAGAGACATTCTACTGCTTTGATGAGAAATAATAAAAGGTGTATTAGCTCTATTATCAATCATATCGTTTAGTTTTTGATTAGACAGTTCTTCGTAAGAAGACTCTTGAGAGAATGAGAAGTTTTTTGGCAAAATAGATAAGGCACCGGCACACTCTCCGCCTATTTTTTCTAATAAGCCAAAATAATTATCTTCAGAAATACCATATTGTTTAGAAAGGCGTTTTCTTAATTCCTCTTCAGGAAGCAAGTTGCAGAAAAATATTTTAACTCTATCAGAAGGAAAAGATCCTTTTTGAAGAGGCAGTCTTTTAGATAGAGGTAAAGCGTTTGGATTATTCAACCAGCTTTCAGCGTATTCAAATTGCATATTGTCATCAGACAGCCAAAGCTGTCCGACTAAACTTTTTCCCCAATAGACTTCCAGTAATGTAGTCATTTAATTGTTCTTTTCTTACATACAAGTTCAATGCCAAAAAAGTGCATGACACGTAAAATGAGACGAAGACTAAAATGTTTGTTTTTTCCTGTTTCCAGTTCACTTAAAAACTTTGGTGTGACTCCACATAGGAGTGCGGCATGGTGCTGGGTGAGTTTGCTTTCCTTTCTAATTTGTTGAACCATTTTGCCAATATCTTGAATTGAACTTATTGTTTTTTGTTCAAAAGTGTGTTTTTGTTCATTTTTTTTACTCATCTTTTACCTATATCATAATAAAAATATTACTATTCAGTAATATTTTTAAATATTTTCATCATAAAATCAATAATTTTATTACTGATCAGTAATATTTTATGAAATTTTATCGAGAAATAAATTTTTATTACCAATCGGTAATATTTAGCATTTTCAAGCCTTCGCTCAGTAGTTTCGGTTGGCACCTGCACTGCTTCGTTGTCACTCCTGTATGTAAAGTCATTCTGGAGCAAAGAAAGTCATTTGGGACTTGATCTGGAATCCAGTTGTCTTTGACAAAATGTACATTCCTCCATTAATAAAGCAACAAGTGTATTAAAAAAATATTTAGAGGTATTTATGAGATATTTACTTTTTTTATTTATTGTTTTGTTTATAACTTCTTGTGGTGGATCTAATGCAAATGAATCAGAATCAGGTAAGGTCACTGTTTCTTGTATTTGCAGTGGACAACCAATAAATGTAGGACAAGCTAAACCTGCAGTTATGATTGTACCTGGAACAGGGGGTACCGTGGAAGAGGCTAAAAAAAGTGCTAGGGCAAAATGTCTTTATGTTTTTTTACCTGATTCTTGTACGACAGGTGCTGTATTATCAATTCCTTTACCTAAAAGTAGTTGAATCATTTTTTATTCATTCCATGGATTGTGTGAAAGTTTTTCTGTTTTATATATTTAAAAAACATTTTAAAGCAGATCTGATTTCTTTTTGCTGATATTTCTTTGCAGTTTCGTCTAAAAATGATTGATCATAATATGTGATATGGTCAAATTTTTTGAATTTTTTTCTTATTTTATTTATTCTTTCTGAGTCTTTTAGAGATATTATAAAATAGATTTTTAATTTTTTCTTTGGCTTATTTTTGTTATTTGCCTTATTCCAGTTTATGAAAAATGTATATTTTTTATTTAACCAGTCTCTTATTTCTTTTTGTATATTTTGAAAATTAACACATGATTTACATTCTACGACATATCGATAATTTTCATCTTCAAAATAGACATCTATCTCTCTTAATTGTTTGTTATGTTCGACTGTTTTGTTTATTTTGGTATTTTTATACTCTAGGTCAAATATATTCTTTACAATAAGATTAAACAGATATCCTCTAATATTGCTATTTGTGCTCAGTGTGAGGCTGAAAGCTTTCTTTATAATTTTGCTGGCTTCTTTATGGATGTTCTGTTGTTTACTTATATGAGTATATAAATTTACCAATTCTTCTAAACATTTGAATAGTTCATCTATTCTATATGTTTTTGTTAAAATCGTACGAAAGCCTTCTCTTCTTAATTGATTTAAAAGAGGGTCTATCATGATTTAAAAAAAACAGATGGTGCTCTTCTTTTGTTTTTTTTCTGAGACGAAGTGCTATATTTATTGAAATATCTATAGAGTGAGTTTTTTACCCTGTGTTTTAGTTTATCTAAATAAGAAAACTTTTTATTATTTAGAAAGTTAATACTATTTTTTTCCATCAAACGTTCCTCCTGCGTTTGTGGTTAACACGTTTTTATTATGTGCCGGTTTTATTTTACAAAAAGTTCAGTAAAATCAACAGGTTATGTTATTTTTTGATACAGCATTTTGTTTGTCTGATTTTATTCTCTTTAAGGGACGTTTCATCTGAACACACTAAGTCAGAAGGACTTAAAAAAGTCTTTTTATTTTTTAGACGTCATTGAATCCAAAGAAAAAATTAAGATAGGTTTTTATTTATTTTTTTTGCTTATGTTCCACAATTTTTGCGGCCAGCTAACTGTTCAGAAGTGGTCATTCCAAGATGGCATTCTTTAATATAGTCGCCTTCTCCGGATTTTCCGTACACGACATAACCATTTTCATCGTAGATGGTTTGGGTGATCGATACAACTTCACCCTGATGGTGTTGAACAATAAGAACTTGATCATATTCTAATTCTCCAATGAAGATATCTCTTTGGAGTTGATCCGTGCTGGTGTTAACTACAGTAACAGGATTTTCTATAAAACTGACTTCGACATTGTTATTATCATGCACTGTCACTTCACAGGATTCTCCTGTTCTTTCAAAACCCACCATTAATTTTTGAAAAAACTCTGTAGCAGGAATATGAACACAGCCATAATAAGTTCCTGTGTGTAATTGTTCTTGATTTCGAGGAGGATTTTCCAAAAGCTCTCTATTGCTTTCTCTGGTTAAAGGATGAGCAACAGAACCGCTACAATTTGTTATAAAAAAGAAAACAGGCAAAAAATATAGAATCAATTTTATTTTTTTCATATTCTTAAAATCCTTTCTCGTTATTCCTGCACATACGTCGTCATTCCGGTATGTAAAAGTTATTCCTGTATATAAAAGTCATTCCGGACTACGAAGCAGTGTAGCTACCAAGCGAAACTGCTGAGCGAATGCTTGCAAAAAATCCGAAAGCACAGTTATTTACCACGAAAACAAGAATCAGTCATGCATCCGGAATCCAGTATATCATTCTATTTTATTCCTACAAGTACATCATTCCAATATGTAAAAGTCATTCCTGCGCAGACAGGAATCCACTTAGGCATACCTTGACAAAAGCCTAGAGATTTCTCAAAATGAGACATGAAAACTCTATATTTGTTGATTTAGGGAAACAATATTTGAGAATATTTCTAGAGAGCCGATAATCAAAAGAACGAGGAGGAACACAAAAAAACTAAGTAAAACTTAAAGGAGGTTTTATGAAAACTTTAAAATCAAGGCGAGGATTTTCTCTCGTCGAACTGATGGTCGTTGTTGCCATCATGGGAACTTTAGCTGCAATAGCAATTCCTGCGTATAATGAGTATTCATAATCATTTCTTAATTTAAACTCCTTTTTTATCCTTTTCATCTGTCAATCTTTTTTTATTTCTCCTAGCAAAATCATCTTTTTTCGTACTTAATGCAAAATATCAGGACTAATTTCTTGCGGTGATTTTTTTCTAATTGATTGAATCATCACCGCACAAACTCAGATATTTTTAAATATTCTTTAGCTTTTTGTTGAGTAATACTGTGGGGCTAATTCTTAAAGCTTTGCAGATTGCAGTAAGAGTGCTGAGGTTTAGATTTTGCAAACTTCTTTGTTCTATTGCTGTGATAGTGCTAAGAGATAATTTGGATTTATAAGCTAAATCTTGTTGTGTCATGTTTCTTTTTTCTCTAATAACTTTCATATTGATACAAAGAGCAGATAAGAGGTCTTTAAGCATATGATCTTGTATTTGAATTTCTGATTTTCTAGGTCTTGCCATTTTTTATAAACACTGAGTATTTACAGGTTGTATTTGTTTATTGTTTCTTAATTCATGCAAAATTTCTTTTAAGAGGAACATTTGATCTTCATGGTATGTTCTAATAATTTTAATATTGATTGTGCCTAGTATTTCGTGCTTTCGTTCCATAATAAGTGCATTTTGTTTTTGTATATTTTGAGATTTGACAGTAGCAAATGTGTAAGCAATGCTAATAAGAAACACCCCAATAGAAAGAGTTATTATAAGTCTATCTGTTTTATTCATAATTATTTTTTTCATTTAGTGGCTGTGTTGGTCAAAAATAAAATAAAGGATGAAAAATAGAACCACTTAGCATAATTTCTGCTTCCATATTTTCTTTTTTTGAAGTTGCTCTATATCCAATCACTTTAAATCCAATATTTTCTAAAACATCTTTTTGAAAATTAAACTCTTTAGCATAGTACCTTCGTGCAAGGTCTATGTTTTTTAAATCAGCTTCACATTTATTTATAGGAATACAAGCGTCTTCAAAAAAATAGAACATTACTTCATAATTATCATTATAGAAAACCAAATTGGAAGTTTCTCGTATTTTGTTTATAAAAATAATCTCTTTTTCAACTGATTTTAAATATTCTGAATCTAAATCGAAAGGTGAAAGCCTATTTTCTATATCAATGTTTTGTAAATTCATTTTATCTAATTCTATCCAAGTAGCTTTTGCCATTGAAACTTTTTCAAAAACATTCATGATTTTACTCCTTTGTTAAAAAGAGAAGGCCGGGTTCTAAGAGCGAGGAACAAATTCTCCCTTATACTTCCGGCCTTCATTAAGCTGTGTGAAATTAACAAAGCACAGCCTAAGTTATTAAATTAAGTAGTACACGTATCTCCGAATCCAGTATTTGCTACTTCTGCACTTTCACCAACTACACCATTATCACCAACTTCAAACCCTATGTAGTTTGCACCAGATATGTGTCCAAATACTCCCATTCTGTATGAAGTAACGTTTAATACACAGTCTACATCTGTTGTGGCTACTGCATCTCTAATGATAGCGTCAGCTGCAGTAACGTTAGTGCAAGCAGTTACAGTTGCAAATCCAATCAAATTTTCTTTCCCTGGACCATTACCAGCAGGAGTCCATGTTCCTGCTGGAGCACCACCAAGACAAGCGCTACCTAATGTCGTACAATCAGCTTGTGTAGTACATGCGGCAACTGAACAAGCAGCAGCATTATTGTCACCATATAGCTTGCTACTAAGAAGTGACCCCATACCCACATTATTTATTGAAGCATCTTCAGGTATTGTTTCTCTTTCACAATAACTATCAAGTTCAACACCAAAGGCTAACCAACCTTTGTGAAGGCTAAGCAAATCTGACTTATAAGCAGTCTTTTTTGCAGACTTCCGGTACTCATTATACGCAGGAATGAGTACTAGTAGAGAGACTTAAGAGTAAGTGGTTCGTGGGTACTTTTTTATGCATCTTGTCTAAGGACAATCACCGCAAAATCACCGCAAATCACCGCACAACTAAAATGGTAAAAGTGTTTCAGGTTGCTCACCATGCTTTTATTTTATAGGTTTAAGTGTTTATGACTAAGATAAAAGAAATAGAAAACTATTATGCTTTGTATGAAGATACTTCTCGGAAAAAGGAGTATGAACAGTTATTAGAAAAACTTTCTAACACTACAAATTCAAGAGAATTTTTTGAAAAGAATCTTAAGAAAGAAGTTTACTCGAAAAGAAAAAAACTTCATACAGATATTATCAATGGCTACCTTGATCAATATAAATCACAAAAGAATCCTACTTTTCATTTTATATTAGGGTCTATAGGTTCAGGGAAGACATCTTTAAAAGATACAATTTTTGAACACGTACCAAAAAAGAATTTTTTATATATTAACTTTGATGAGATTAAATTAAAACTTCCTGAATACAAAATCTTGAAAAAGATAAATCCAAAAAAAGCTTCTTATTTTGTTCAATCTGAGTCCGCTAAAGTAGCAGGCACCCTTAGAGATAAAGCTATGAAGAAAAGATTGAATATAGTGTATGAGAAAAATGTCAGGATATCAAAAGACGGTACATTACGCTTATCTGGGGAGATGAAGGAAGCTTTTAAGAAGAAATATGAAGTAACTATTCATGTGGTGTTTTTGGATAATGTAAAAGAAGCTTGGAAAAGGGTGGAAAAAAGATATGAAAAAACAAAAAGGTATGTGTCTAAAGAAGATGTGAAAGTTACTTTCCAAGGCTTATTTCCTAATTTAAATAGAATGATTAATGAAGTTAAAGGAACTTATCACATTGTATTGCATTATAATAGTGGCAGTGATATAAAGAATCAGTGTATTGGAGGTATCTCGATAGCTGGTGGTGTCTCAGAGAATATGACAAGTATTAAAAAACCCTACGATGATTTTTTTCTATTGTATCAATCTAGTAGATACTGGGGTATTTTCTTTAAGGATAGAGTAAATGCTTTACCACCACTTGTGCAAAGTAGATTAAAACAGTTAAGTTTTTTTAAGAGTATATTGAGGTAAACTATTTTTAAATTTTATTTTAATATAATTTATTTTAGGAGAAGTTATGAGAACTAAAAGCAATGGTAAATCACGAAAAGTGAAAAAACCATCACTCTCAAAATCTAAATCTACTGAAATATTTTTGAAGGCATATGGAAGTCTTATCAAGAGTCCAGTAATGAGGAAACAAACTATTTCTTTTATTAAGGCAGTGGACGGTAAAAAAATCAGAAACACTTCCGGAGTATAGAAAATCCTTTTTTAGAATTTTTTGGTCACTATTGTTGGATGACAGGAACACTCCAACCCCTCACACTTCTTCCTCTCCAAAAGCCATTGTTATCTTTGACGAGTAAATATCTGGAATCTTGGATTTCAGAACGCAGTCCCGCTTGTTGAAAAAGGTGCAACAAGACCATTTCATCAGAGAGTGCTTCCACTCGTCTTACAATAGCAACGTGGCCATAATTAGACCAGGAAAATGAAATGCTAGAGCCCGGTGTTGGCAGTTGAGATGAACAGCCATTATCAAAAAATATAAATCTAAGTTTTATTTCCTCTTCGGGTTCTATTTGTACAGTAGGATTATGTGTATTAGAAAATCCAGTGAGATTAAAAGATAAATCTTTACCATGGCCAAGGCCTAAACCAATTCTAGTGGGGACGTTATATACATTTTTAAAAAAACGATGAACCAACTCAGTACATTGATATTTACCTCCTTTTTTATTTCCATAGGCAACAACTCCCATATAATGATCAAAGGGTTTTCCATACTCGACAGACATCGGTATTTGAAAAGTTTCAGGGTATTCACCCAAAATGTCTTCTAAAGCAAAAACTTCTTCCGTTGGATGCAGTTGATTTCGATTCTCTTCTATTTGACAGTGACTCTCTGAATGAGAGGGAAAAGAGTAATTGAATCTCCAATATTTAGCCTCTGTTTCGTTCTTTCTAAGAGTTGGCGGCCTATCTATATTGCAATTGACATTTAAAGACAGTCCATCATGAACTGAAACTTCTACGGTTTCTTCAAAATATCTATTATTGTCATATTTGTTGAGATCTATATGACCTTGAAATTGAATATCCCCTGTGAGGCTATGTAAAATTAATCTCGATCTATCAGGAACAAAATGTAAGTGATATCCATCATGATTATATAGAATATAAGAGTCTCTCTCACTATTATGAGGATTATATATTTCGGTATAGGTATTAACACTCATCTCACTATTCTTGCTTTTTAGGATGCAGGAATACCACTCTTGTTCAGAATCTTCTGATTGAGCTTGGGCAGTAGCAATAAAGGGAGAAATATGTAATGCCATTACTAAAAGTGAAAGCAGTAGATTTATTTGTCGAAAAGTATTCATAATAAATTTTTCCTTAGTTAAGATTTGTTATCTGAAAGCTTGCATTGAGTTTTTCTAAATTATATTGGAGGTGCAGTACAGAGATTTTTACAAAATGTTGAACCAAGCTTGCATTTATTGGAATATTTGCAAAGATATGTAGAGCCCTTGTGAGGAGAAGGCAAACTATTTCTTTTATTAAGGCAGTAGACGGTAAAAAAATCCGAAACACTTCCGGAGTGTAAAAAAATCCTTATAAATAGGATATCCACGTATTTAAATTGAGGTGAAAAATTTTTAGATTGGTTAGCAGACGTGAGTGCAGAAGTTTGTTTAGACTTTTACGTGTTTCTTCTAAGAAAAATAACCTTACAACTTGATTAATCTTGATAAATAGGCTTAAGTGTGTTCTACATAAGGCTTTAACTTTGTGGAAAAATAAGTATGTCTTATAGAAATAAGGTTTTTGTTTCATTTGATGGTGATCAAGATATCCACTATTATCGTTTAATGCGTGCTTGGAAACAAAGTGATAATACTCCTTTTAATTTCTACGATGCACATGATATAAACTCTGCACGAGATACGAGCACTGAGGAAACTATTAAAAAGAGGCTTCGTGAACGGTTAGAGAATACAAAAGTATTTGTTCTACTTGTTGGTAAGAATACTCGATATTTATATAAATTTGTCCGATGGGAAATAGAACAAGCAATATCATTAAGTTTGCCAATTATTGTTGTGAATCTCAACGGTTTAAGATCAATGGATTCTGATTTATGTCCTTCTATTGTTCGTGATGAATTAGCTATGCACATTAGTTTTAAATCTTCTATACTTCAATATGCGCTTGAAAAGTGGCCATTCCAACATCAAACATTGAAAGAGCAATTTGAAAGTGGACCATATTATTATAAGAGTGAAACTTACGAACGACTTGGGCTATAACATTGTTTCAATATTGCAAATTATTCTCATTAAAAAGTTTTTTTTCACGGACACTTCAGTCATTTGGTGTTCTGTGGCTATGTGTTGAATTTGGAGAACACTTTTTTGGTAACCAAAACTGGTTTCCAGAAAATAGATTTTTTCTATATGTTGCTCTAGGAATGGTTGTTATTGGAGTTATTCGTACATTACCCAGATTTACAGTGAGTAAGCGCATAGCAGGAATAGATGTTGATGTTAAAGTGAAGATAAAAAATATATTCTCCTCTAACGAAGCAATAATTGTAGGATGTAATACTACCTTTGATGTGTCGGTGGAAGAAAATATAATTGATGAAAAAAGTATTCAAGGACAATTTATGGAGCAATATTGCGATGGTGAAAGAGAGCTTAAAGAAGAAATTAGGCAAAAATTGTTGGAGCTTCCTCCTTCTAATACAAGAAAAAGAGAAGAAAAATATTCTGGAAATCTTGAAGAATATGTAATAGGTACAACAATTGTTATTAATAATAAAAAAAGGAAAGCTTACTTTGTTGCAATTGCTAGATTGAATAATTACTCTGCAGTTATTACAGATGAGAGAAGTTTTCTAGATGCTTTACCTAAAATGTGGTCGGAAATTCGATCTAAAGGAGGTATGGAAAACCTCGGCTGTCCTATTTTAGGATCTCGTTTTGCACGCTTGAAGTTGAGTAAACAACGATTATTATTCGAGTTAATTCGTTCATTCATTATAGTAACACGTAGTGATGGAAAATTGGCGGAAGAAATTACTTTTTACATTTCTCATGATGATTTTAAAAAGGGACATTTTAATATGGAAAAGATCAAAGAATTTTTGGAGCATGAATGTACAGAGTATTATATTCCTCCGAAAAAAAATGGTGACCAACAAGGAACTCCTATTTAATAAGTTTCTTTTGTAATCTGTCATAATTTGTTATTAATAAAAAATTTTGGGAAAAACTGGGAATGAAATATAAGAAATATTTTTGAATTGATTTGTTTTTCTATTCTCTGAATATTTGAGAATTTTACTTTACTAAATAAAGTCTCATTTTGAATCAATTTTTATTGTCTTATTTTGAAAAACATAACTCAAAAGGTATGCTAGTGAGTTTAGTGTTTGTGGATCATAACCCTAACAAGGAAGCTTAAGTGGGTGCGAGAAAATTATTAGATAATGATTATTACAGTAGTATTAGAACAAATGTGGAGTTATTTGTGATTCCTCCTGTGAAAGGAAGAAAATGAAGAGCAATGGTTTACAAACAGAAAATTATTTAAAAATCAGTAGTGATTCAGATTGTAAAACACTGTTTTGGAATAAAGGTAGTAAAAAATTTAAAATTGATAACAATATTGAGCAAAGTCCTTTAGAACTGCGGAAAAAAATAGAACCCTGGCTGACAGCTTTATTTCAAAGTGAAAGATTAAACCTTTTAATTGGAAGTGGGCTCACTATTGCTCAGGAACATCTTGTGGATAAAACGCATACAGATTTTATGGAAACTCTTGATTTTAATGTATTTCCTGACCAGATAAAAAAAACATCAGAAGAATTAGCGAAACGAAATGGAAGAGAGTTGCCTAACATAGAAGATCAGTTAAATGTTGCAAATACTCTATTAGCTGGTCTGGAAATTTATGCAAAAGAAGATGGTGATAAGACAGATTTAGAAGACAATATCAAAAAACTAAAAACAGGTATAAGTAAGAGTTTAAAGGACTTTATAACAAAAATTCTCTCATTGGAAAGTAAGATTCTTAGCAAAAGAGAATCAGTGGCGAGATACTTGATACCTTTTTTAATGAGTTTTGCAAGTCGTACTCTTTCTAGAGAGCGACTACATATTTTTACAACGAATTATGACAGAGTTATTGAATGGGGAGCAGATTTAACAGGACTTCGTTTAATAGACAGATTTGTTGGTAATATAGAACCTATTTTCCGTGCATCTCGTTTAAATATAGATATGCATTACAATCCACCAGGTATCAGAGGAGAGCCTAGATATTTAGAAGGTGTTGCTTATTTTACAAAGTTACATGGTTCTTTAGATTGGAATTATAGAAATGGAAAAATCCAAAGAATCGCCTTACCTTTTGGGGGAAATGAAAACACATTACCTTTAGAGGAACAATGTCTTATTTACCCTCATTCTGCTAAAGAATGGCAGACAGCTAATTATCCTTATTCTGAATTATTTAGAGATTTTGCCACAGCAGTTTGTCGTCCTAATACAACCTTAGTGACGTATGGTTATGGTTTCGGAGATGAACATATAAATAGAATTATTGAAGATATGCTAACAATTCCTTCAACTCATCTAGTAATAATCTCTTATGATATAACTCCAAAAATGCATTCACACTTTTGTGAAAATCAAAGTTCAAAAAAAGAACAAATTTCGGTTTTAGTAGGTCCTGAATTAGCTGATATAAAGTCATTAGTAAGACACTATTTACCAAAATCAGCAATTGATCATTCAATGAAGCGCATGTTTGAAATTAAAAAACAAAGGGATGAAAAACCTGAACTGTCAATAAAAGATGAAGGGAGTGATAAAGATCCAAAATGATAACGCCTGTTGAAAAAATTGCTAATAGGAAAATAGGGATTATTGAGTCTATATCTCCTATTGAAATTAAAGTTAATCTTGATGTAGAAGCTCCTCATTCAATTGCTATGGGGACAGGGAATCCTCAATTATTTCCTCGTTTAAATGGGTTTTTATTAATTCCATGTGAAAGTGGTTTTATTGTAGGGAGAATTGGTTGGCTTTCGATAGAGCCTTCATCATATCCTAAGAGAAAAGGGATGAGAGATTTTGGAATTTTAGACCTACCTTTTCCGTCCAGAAAATTAAAGCTTAATATGTTGGGGATTTTGAGATTAGTAGAGTCCGAAAAAGAATTAGAAAAAAAGTATGAATTCACTAGAGGTGTACATTCCTTTCCAGCTTTAGGTGACTCGGTTTTATTGCCAGACAAGGAACAATTGCGATCAATTGTAGAAAGTGGAACAAATGGAAAAGTAAAAATTGGTACTTGTCCTTTAGCTGATGATGCTAATGTGACAATAGACCCTGACCGTCTTTTTGGCCGACATTTAGCAGTTTTAGGGAACACAGGTAGTGGTAAATCTTGTACAGTTTCTGGTTTAATTAAATGGTCTTTAGAAGAAGCTCAGAAACATTTACAAAAAACATCAAAAACTAAAAATTTTAAAGATGACTTAAAAGTAAATGCTAGATTCATTATTCTAGATCCTAATGGAGAGTATTCTAATACTTTTCAAAAGTTTAACTCAAAAGTATTTAAAGTATATCCAAATGGAAATGAAAAGCAGCTTCAATCACCATCATGGTTTTGGAATAGCCATGAATGGTCATCAATCACTCAAGCAAGTAGTAAAATACAAAAACCTATACTAAATAGAGCTTTAAGAGAAATTAAAAATAATATTCAGCCCAAAGATGATTATCATAAAAAATTACTCATTAGAAAGCAACTCTCCTATAACATAATGCATTTGCGAAGTGCTGTGCAAACTCAGACTATTAACAGTGATGCAACTAAAGTTGGACAGAAATTAGAAGCAATTTTTTCTAATATGCAAGAAGAAGAAAATAATTTTCCTCAATGGAAAGAATATCTAACTGAAATTTTGTCTGAAATTCAAAAAGTATTGAAAAAAAATAAAAAATCTTTTGAAAAAAATGGTCAGTTAATTGAATATTATGTAGCTTTTTCCAATGCTCAGATAAATGATATTATTAATAAATTAGATTCCTTTCTTACAACCCAACTTGGGGGGGTGCTTACAGATTTAAAGTTGAGCGAAGACACTCCTCAGCCTTTCAATGGAGCTGTTTTAGCTGATCATATAGAGATTATTGGTAAAGAAGAGAATGTTCCGCAGTACATTGATTTTTTAGTTATGCGAATCAGATCTATATTTTCAAGTGCCAGTATGAAAAGAGTTATTGGTAATATTGATATATCTCTTGAAGAATGGCTAAATTCATATATTGGAAAACATGATAATCAGCAGGTAGCAATTATTGATTTATCTTTAGTTCCAAAAGATATTACTTATTTAGTTACAGCGGTTATTTCCAGAATGATTTTTGAGGCTCTTCAAAGATATAAAAATGGAGGTAACCGCAAACCTTTACCTACAGTTTTAGTAATGGAAGAAGCCCATACATTTATTCAGAAATACAGAAAAGACTCTGAAGAATTTTCTGCATCAAGGATATGTACAGAAGTGTTTGAGCGTATTGCAAAGGAAGGAAGAAAATTTGGTCTTGGTTTAGTTCTTTCTTCGCAAAGACCATCTGAATTGTCTCAAACAGTCCTTTCTCAATGTAATACTTTCTTACTTCACAGAATTACAAATGACAGGGATCAAGAAATGGTTTCTCGTTTATTGCCAGACAGTTTGAAAGGAACAATGCAAGAATTACCAGCTTTACCGTCTCGTCATGCCTATTTACTGGGATGGGCTTCTGAAATTCCAATTTTAACTAAAATATCTCATTTGCCAGAACAATTTAGACCCAAATCAGATGATCCAGATTTTTGGGATGTATGGACAGGAACAAAAAGAAGAGAAGTTAATTGGAAAAATATAGCAGATAAATGGCAAGGTAAACCTTCTTCAAAAAAAGTACAAGAAAATAATAATGAACCGACAAAATAAATGTTCTGAAGAAAGATGATCTCGTAGGCTATTGTCTGTGGACATCTTTCTTTTCCTACCCATTTCCAGACATTTCAAATTTGATCTACACGGATCTATATAGATATAGACACAATGCTCATTGACAAAATTTTAAGTACATCTTAGTAATGAACCCATGTCAGATTTGGATAAAAGTTATTTTCAAAAGCTTTCGCAATTGCTCAAATCTGAGTATGGCAACCAGGCTGTTTTTAATCCTAAACAAGATATGGGAGCGGAGTTTAATAAATTGTTTGGTTTTTGTTCTTGGAACAAAAAAGCCAAATCGATCAATGGGATGGCTTCTTTGGGAAGGAAATCAGTTGATTTTACTTTCTCAATCAAAAATGGCAAAGTTTACTTCGATGTTTTGAAGCCTAATAGATATGTGGTAGCACAGGATGTACCCCTAATGCGTGATCTTGCTGTACAGATTATTATTAGGACGATTACAGCATTAAAAAGCAAGCAAAGTGCAAAAAAACGAAAAAAAGAAAAAGAAAAGAGAGGGGAGGAGGTTACATCTTCTGGAGGAGGTGGGTATTTTGAGAAGTTCTTGATGCTCAATAAAGATATCAAGAAGTCCAGTGAAAATGATATTAAAAATTTCAAGCAAGCAGAAAGTGATGGTTATATTTCAAAAGAACTACGAATTGAAGCCATCAAAAGATCTTTAAGTATGCACCAAAAAAAAAGTTAAGTTTGTTGAAATTTGTCAAATAGATCCTTAATAAAATCTATTTCCTTTTCTGATATGGCTATAGAAGTCCAAGCAACTAAAGAATGACTACAGGCAGGGCAATCTGGAGTCATTAATCCTGCATAGTGAGTTGTTCTAAATGGAATTGTTGTTTTTACCTCCATATTACAAACGGGACAAATACCTTCTTTAATCTCTAGATTATATCTTTTACACCACTCTCTTAAGTCCATTTCGGGAAGAAGTGAGACTCTATCGCTAGTTGAGTGATGAAATGGGTTAATGCTATTTTTTTTCATATGACCTCCTTAAAGGTTCTTTATATTTTTCCATTCAATTTTTAGTACTTTTGTTAAATCTAAAAAAATGAAGATATTTGGAGTCTTTATTGCTCCTTTTGAGATAGCTCGAATCACGTCTATCGAAACCTTTGATTTTTGAGCTAATTCCTCTTGAGTCATTTGAGATTTTGTTCTGTAGGAGTTTAGAAGTTCTTGCATTTTTTTAGCTCTTTGAAGAGTTTTCTTATCAATCTTCTTTTTAGGCATAGTATAATTATACTAGTATAATTATATTAATGAAATATAGATGGTGAAACCTAAACCAATGGCAAGGTCTGATGATAGATTTAGAAAAAATCTAACTGCTAAACAGAATGAGACCGGCTTTTATTTAAAGCAGATTTGTTGTTTTTTGTTTTGGTTCTCTAGCTTGTTCAGATTATTTGTACATTCCTGGAGTTGTCGTCATAAAATATTAATGTCTAGTTGAAACGGAGGCCACGACAGATAGTTGTCATATTATGCTTTCTACATAAGGCTTCATGATGTTTGCAACACGACAGATTTTTGCATATTTCATTAATTTTGATGGATTAAAGTTTTTTCTTTCTCTATAGAAATGCAAAGCTTCCAAAACAATGCTCATCCCGATTTTATTTCTAAATTTAAAACAGTCTGCTAATGTTTTTTCGGGACTGTATATTTTAACAGGGATTTTATTAAAGGTATGTTTCTCTATACCTGAAGAAAAGCTTTGACCCGAAAACTGATTAGTATGAATAGGCGGATACTTTACTTTTGGTCTAGAAGTACCTCGTTTGATAGCTATCCAAATTTTATGAGGGACTTGTGTTGTTAAATTATGAAAAGCCAAGGCAGAAATTAAACAAATAACTCCGTCAGGAACTCTTAAAGCTATTGTTATAAAATCAGGATTAGAAATTTTATTTGTTTTTAATTTATACAAACCATAAGATATTTGTTCCAAAGTTCCATTATCTCGCAATCTATAAAAAATACGTGGGTGAATATGGTTTTTAATAGCTTCATTTGTTCGCATAAAACCATTATTAGCTTTGATGATACGAATGGCATTTTGTTCTTGAAAATTATTCATGGATAAATTCCTACTCATATATTTATATATGAGTATAATCTTATCCTCAGATCAGCTGATAGTCAATATTTAAATCTGTTTTTGTTGTGATATTATAACCCGGTCTACTACTCCTGACATAAAAACCACAAACACACAAAAAAACATGTGTTTACAGGGAGTTACACTGGACAAATATAATGGTTTCAATTCACTTGGTTCTGTCTCATTATTGTTTCTTAAATACTCTTGATAAAGAACCTTTTGAAATAACAATAATTTGATTTTAAATAAAAACTTATTTTGTAAACTGTGATTTTTATATCTTTTTTTATCCAATACTATCACTTTTACCACTTTACATTTAAGAAAAAAATCTCTATTTTTAGTTTATGAAATATATATGGATACTTGGTCTTCTACTTTTTATACAATTTTCTTGGTCTGCTTCTAAAAGCATTTGTGAAGATCATCCAGACCCAAAAGCCTGTAAGATTGAGCTTGAAATAGCAATCAGATCAATGATTATACGGCACTTTGCCCATCAAAGTGCTTTAAGACATGACTTTCTTTCATCTGAGGAATCCCCCACATCAATAATGGACTATTCAGAACAAACATTCAGTATAGACATAATTCTAAACCAACTTTGTTCAGAATATTACCCTCCTGAACAATTAGAAGACTGCTTATCCTTATTTAAAACACGGTCTAATTAGACTGAGTAGGAAGTATTTTAAAATATTCTTTCATACTTGTTTTGAAATGATCTAGTTTTTTACCAGAAAGTATTTTCTTTTTATGTCTGTATTTATTTCCAGGAACAGGAAAACCCCATTTTTTATAATTTAAAAATTTATCTTCATCATTTCTATGTATAAAAACATCAAATTCTTTAGTTTTTTTAGTGATTATATTTTCCAATAAAATGTTTAAATAATACTTATCTGATTTCATAACAATATGTTTTTTATACTTATAAAGGTTAGCTATTGGATCAGGGTCATCCTTTTCTTCAATCTTTTTACATCTATAAAGAAATTTTATTACTATTAGGCTTGATAGTTTTTTAACAGCGTATTCTATCTTTTTATAAAAATATATAAATACCCCTCCACTTAAAATTGCAATAATTGTTAATATTTTATACAGACTATCTAAAAAGCAACTCCAATCCATAAATTACTCCAATTTCCGAGGTTTATGGGTATTTCTGTACGTTTACTTAATAAATTATATAAGTCAATACTATTGGATCAGGTTAAATATTAGTGTTTTATTGGACTTTTTCGTGCAAATATTGCATATTTGAATTATCACCCTATAGGAGAGATCTTATAGGCGCAAAGTCCCCGAGCTTTATGCTCGGGTTTTGCTTTTTAGGGCTGAGTTTTTCTCTGAAGTGTAGTAGTGGTCAGATTTATCATTGAGTTTTCTTTTCAAGGTTTAGGTATTCTATTTTTCACCACATGGAGGGTTAGCTAAGTTAAGCGAGTTTGAGAGAGCCTTTGCATCTCTTGTTTGAGAAGAGGCTCGTTCTTTAAAGTGGGGTCTCTATCAATTAATGTTTGTGCGGCTCTTCGGGCTTGCCTTAATATCTCCACATCACGAATAACATGGGCAATTCTAAAATTAATATTTCCGGATTGTCTTGTTCCAAAAAACTCGCCAGCCCCTCTTAAGTTTAAATCTTCTTCTGCTATACGAAAGCCATCCGAATATTTTTCCATAATGGCGGCCCTTATATAAGACTCTTTTGAAGTTTTATCCCCCAAGATCAAAACACAATAACTTTTTTCACTTCCTCGTCCCACTCTTCCTCTTAACTGATGAAGCTGGGAAAGGCCAAAACGCTCGCTGTGTTCTACCACCATAATAGTTGCATTTGGCACGTCCACTCCCACTTCAATGACTGTTGTGGCTACAAGCACATCTATATTTTTGGAAATAAAGTCTTCCATGATTTTTGATTTTTCTTCAGGTTTCATTTGTCCGTGTAAAAGTCCCCATTTCAGTTTTGGAAAAGATGTTTTTAGTTTTTCAAACTGTTCTACTGCATTTTTTAAATCTATTTTTTCACTTTCTTCAACCAGCGGGTACACCACATAAGCCTGCCTTCCTTTTAAAACTTCTTGTTCCAAAAAGGTGAACACTTCTTTTCTCTTTTTTGTTTTTCTAGTAATAATAGGCTTTCTGCCTTTTGGCATCTCATCAATAATAGAAATATCCAAATCCCCATAAGCTGTCATACTAAGTGTTCTTGGAATAGGGGTTGCTGTCATCACCAAACAGTGAGGCTTGATGCCTTTTTGCTCTAATTCTCTTCTTTGTTCGACTCCGAAGCGATGCTGTTCGTCAATAATCACAAGGCCAAGTTTTTGAAAGTTTACAGATTCCTGAATTAGTGCATGAGTTCCAATACAGAGATTTGTTTTTCCTGTTTTAATGGATTGTAAAATTTCTTTTTTGTTTTTTATTTTTGATGTCAGTAAACTTATATTGATTGGAAGATCTTTTAATCTTTTTTTTGCCTGTTTAAAGTGTTGTTCAGCTAAGATTTCTGTTGGCACCATTAGGGCGCATTGGGTGCCGCTCTCAATAGCATGAAGTGCTGACTGAAGTGCCACAAGAGTTTTACCTGAACCCACATCCCCTTGGATTAAGCGATGCATGGGGTAGGGTTTTTCTAAATCTTCTTTGATTTCATTAAAAACTTTTTTTTGAGCTGATGTCAGTTCAAAAGGCAGGTTTTTAATCATCTGATTGTTAAGTGTTTCTTCGCATTTTAAAGGGATAGATGTTTTTTGTTTAAATTTTAGTTTTTTTAAGCAAAGATGAAGCTGAAGTTTGAAAAACTCTTCAAAAATAAGAGTTTGTTGGGATGGGGCCTGGTATTTAAAATAAAGATTTGGATTTTCTTTTGGCTGGTGAATATCTCTTAAGCTTTCGATGGAATTTAATAAGTTAAATTCTTTTTTGATCCATTCCGGAATGGTGGATGTATCTTCTGTTAATTGATTAAGAATGGTGTCTATGGTTTTAATGATTTTTTTTTGGCTAATACCCTCAATCTCAGAATAAACAGGCACAAGATTTTTTTCTATAGGGTGTTTTTCAGATAAAAAGTCAGGGTGATGAAATTCGGGGTGGTTTTGATAAAAATGCACCTCTCCTGAAACTTTGACTTTATCTCCTATTTCAATAGAGTCTAAAAAACCTTTATAGGGCAGTTTGAAATATTTTAGAGAAATCATTCCAAGATTTTCTGTTCTAAGTTGAATGATATAAAGATTTCTTCCTTTAAATCTTCTAATCACTCTTTTATTAAAGATTTCTCCTGATACGACGGCGTGTTTTCCCTCAAGTAATTCTGAAGTCTGTTCTATCACTCTAAAGTCATGGTAGGTTCTGGGATAAAAATTTAGAAGGTCGGATACTGTATAAAGGCCTTTTTTTTTGAATCTTTCATAAAGATTTGGTCCCACACCCTTAATATACTGCAAAGGGGTGGATAAAAAACTTTGAGGGCTATATGTGGATCTTTCTAACTCCATTCTCTTAAGGACTCTTTACTGTTGGAAACCATATCACTTCCCGAATACTGCTTTGATCTGTTAATAACATAATGAGGCGCTCAATTCCAAGCCCCACTCCTCCCATCGGAGGCATGCCGACTCCCACAGCATGAAGAAAATCTTCATCCATAGGGTGAGACTCTGCTTCTTTAAATCTTTCCTGCTCTTTTAAGCGCTCTCTTTGGTCAATAGGGTCGTTAAGCTCTGTATAGGCGTTTCCAATTTCCATTCCGGCGACAAAAGGCTCAAACCTTTCTACAAAGTTTTTTTGGCTTCTGTGGTTTTTTGTCAAAGGGGATACGTCTTTTGGAAAGTCTATGAAAAAACACGGATTCCAGATCTCTTTTTCAACTGTAGCTTCAAATAAAGCCATAACAAGATGGCCAAAGCTTTTTTCCGGGTCTTCTTCAATGTTTAAGGATTTTAGTTTTTTTAAAATATCTTTTTTGCTTGAAGTTGTTATATCCAGTTTGGCGTATTGTTTAATGCCGTCTTTGATGCTTAGTCTTTTCCATGGGGCTGAAAAGTCCAGTTCTTTTCCCTGATAGGTGATTTTTTCACTGCCTTTTATTGTTTTTATGACGTGAATAATCAACTCTTCAAAAGCCTTCATTTGATCTTCGTAGTCTGTATAAGCTTCATAATATTCCATCATTGTAAACTCAGGGTTATGAAGGCGGTCCATGCCCTCGTTTCTAAAGTTTTTTCCGATCTCATAAACTTTTTCAAAGCCCCCTGCGATTAGTCTTTTTAAATAAAGCTCAGGTGAGATTTTAAGATAAAATTTGGCGTCCAAAGACTCATGATGGGTGGAAAAAGGGGCGGCAAGGGCTCCTCCGTAAATGGGCTGAAGGGTTGGGGTTTCAACTTCCATAAAGCCTTTGTTGTTCATATACTCTCTAATGGTTTGAATCACTTGTGCTCTTATTTTTAAAGTTTTTCTAGTTTTTTCATTCATAATCAAATCAAGGTGCCTGTGGCGGTATCTGAGTTCTTTATTTTCAAGCCCGTGGTATTTTTCAGGCAAAGGCTCTGTTGTTTTACATAAAATTTGAAAAGAGTTTACTCTTAAAGTGGGCTCTCCTTTTTTTGTTTTAAAAAACTTTCCTGTTACTCCCACAATATCTCCAATATCCACGTTTTGAAAAAACAGTTGGTCGTCTTCTGAAAGTTCTTTTGCTTTTAAATAACACTGACACTGGCCTTTTTCGTCCTGAAGGTTAAAGAAGGCCGCCTGCCCCATGCTCCTCATTCGCATTAAGCGCCCTGCTAAAGATTCTGTTTGATCCTCTTTGAGTTTGGATTTTGCAACATCCTGAGTGTGGATGGTTTTTTTAAATTCAAAAGGGTAGGGGTTTAAACCTTTTTCAATTAAAAGTTTTCGTTTTTGTAGTTTTTCGTCCATTAGCTTTTATAAATACCCATGATTGATTTTAATAAAGATAGTGCTTGATCTTTTGGCCTTTGAAAAGCGTTTCGTCCAACAATGCTTCCAAAAGCTCCGCCTTTTTTTAATTGTGTGATCTCTTCTAAAATGTCTTTGGTGTCTTTTTTAGCTCCACCGCTAAAAATCACAATGCGTTTGCCGTTAAAAGAAGATTGAATAATGTATTTTGCTCTTTCTGTTAAGCTGTGAATGGAAAGGTGTTCAAAAATCTTTTGTTCGTTTTCTATATGGTCTGTTGGAGGTTTGACTTTCACAATGTGGGCGCCCAGCTGACAGGCAATATGTGCCGCATAGGCCACAACATCCAAAGCGGTTTCACCTTCTTTGGAAAGGCCAGCCCCCCTTGGATAAGACCACACCACCACAAGAAGGCCTGCCTCTTTTGCCAGGTGAGCGGCTTGAGCCAGTTCTTCATATTGTTTTTTTCTTTCAGCGCTTCCGGGATAAATGGTAAAGCCGATACCCACACATCCAAGCTTTACAGCCTGAGCGACAGAAGAGGTGAGCGCTGGAATAGGGGCCTGACTGTCCTTATATAAACTGTCCGAGTTATTTATTTTTAAAATCATTGGGAGTTTATTTGCATATTTGGCATTTGCTTCAATAAAGCCCAAGGGTGCGGCAAAGGCATTGCATCCGGACTCTATTGCTAATTGGGCATGGTATTCCGGATCGTAAGCAGGAGGGTTTATTGCAAAACTTTTTGAAGGGCCGTGTTCAAAGCCCTGATCCACAGGCAGGATCACAAGCTTTCCTGTGCCCGCTAAAGTGCCGTGATTTAAGATGCGCTTAAGTTGAGCCTGTATTTTCGTGGACTGAGATTGATAGTGACTTAGAATTTGTTTTGTTGGATCCATAGTTAGCGAGTACACGATTTTATTTATTTGTTCAAGAAGGAATTATCTTTATTGTATTTTGTGAGTGAAGAAAACTAAAAGAGCTCCTCTGGTTAAAGAGGAGCTCTGGAAAAAAATCAATATATTAAGTATTTAAGATCGAGAGCAGGTATAGCTTTCATCATGAGCCGCACCTACAAACTCTGTTTCTATTCCAGTGCCGTACACAGTCACACCACGGTTGTTTTCTATACTGTCTAAAGCACCTCCTTCACACCAATCACCAGTTGAAGTGGCATATAAGTATATTCCATTTCGGTTATCAAAAAATGAATCTTCAGATGATACTTCACAGAGGCAGAGTTTGCCTTCACCTTTTGGGTGTTCACAACCTTTAGGTGTTTGATAGGTTTTAGCGACATAAACAATATCGTCTGCACCTTCTTTACTGCAAGTCAGTATCGTTTGAGAAGATACTCCAGCTGTAAGCTCTGCAGATGGGACAGATTCTACCGCAGGCGGGGGTGTCATAGGAGGAGCATTTGGATCTTCCAAGTCTCCTGCTCCTGGTGGAGTTTCCTGACTGGAACATCCGATAAACATTAATGTGAAAATAATAAGTGTGATAAGTTTCATAACTTAGTCTCCTTTGTTGTTGAGAGTATTTTATATTAAATTTGCTTTATATGTACCGTACCAAATAAAAATATAGTCTATGGTCTAAGCTTTTTTAAACTGCCGCCTCTTCTTGTTCAGCTTCTTCCTGAGCAGGCACAAGCTTAATAATTTGGGTGCATTGGTGCTGTGTCAGCTCATCTATGAAGTTAGAGGTGTAATCGTCACAGTACTGTCTTTGGTAGTTGGCATAAGCAATCACTTTTTTTACATCTTGCACTTGAATGACTTCACATAAGGGGTGGGAGCCTAAAGTGTGAATTCTATAATTCAGTATATGTAAAAAAAAGTTGTCCTGGCCTTTGGCATTGGCATCTTCACACTGAAAAATCTGTAAAGTGTCTGCGATAACCCCTCCAGGAGAGCCTTCATGTGGTTCAGATACAGGAAGTGTTTGTGCATGTAGTGCAATGATGGATGGTGCTGTTTTGTCTTCTTCCTCTTCAGTATTTTCAGCAGAAGCTTCTTTTATTGCAGACTCACTGATACCTGTCATATCGACAGTGGATTGAAGCAAACTATCCGGATTTGCCAGGGAATCCAAGTCCACAGGCCCTTTTTGGGGATTTTCTTTTGGAGCGCAAAAAGGAAGTAAAAATAATAAAATAATCCAGAAAAAATGCTTCATTAATACTTTATTCCTGTTATTAAAATGACCTTAATATTACATTGTTAAATGTGTTTTAAATTTCGTCAAGTTTTCTTGTCTTGACGAGAGCACAGGAGTATTGCAGGATAGGTCTCTTAAAAAGGAATGGAACATGGCAGTAAAAAAGAAAACTAAAAAGAAACCAGCTAAAAAAAAAACCAAGACTTCTGTATCTTCCAAAAAGGTAAAGAAAAAGGTTTCTGCTAAAAAGAAAGTAAAAAAGCCTGCTAAAAAACTTCCGAAAAAAACAAAAAAATCTGCACCAAAAAAGGCCGCAGTAAAAAAATCTGCAGTAAAAAAGTCCAAAACGAAAAAATCTGCAGTCAAAAAACCGGCTCAGAAAAAAGCTTCTAAAAAACCTGAAAGAAGTCTGAAGAAACAAAAATCTGTTTCTGCAAAGACTTCCGTGCAGGCTCCCTCTTATTTGAGTGCATTGGAGCAGGAGCTTGAGCGCATTTTAGAAAAAAACAGACAGGTTTCTATCAAAGGCTCTGAAGGCTTTGAGTATTGTTTTGAAGAAAATTGCGATCAGCCTTCCACAACAGGGGGATATTGCCGTTATCACTATATGGTCTCCTGGGGCTATATTAAGAAAAGAAATCAAATTTTATCTGAAAATAAATTAAAGCTTTGGACCGCAGATCTGATTCAAAATCACTCTCCTCGTATTTTAGACTATATGGTCAGGGATCTTTCCAATGAAAAAGACTTTGCTATTGCTTTAAGTGAGATGAAGCTGAAAAAAAAGCCCTCTGGTTATTAGGTTTGTCTATGGACTCTTTAAGTAAAGATTTTTCAGGCGCTCTTAAAGGTGTTTATATCTCCACCTACGGCTGTCAGATGAATGTCAATGACACTGAAAGAATGTTTAGTCTGCTTGAAATGATCAACTATGCCCCTGTGCCTTCTGCAGAACAGGCACAGCTGATTATTATCAACTCCTGCAGTGTACGTGAAAAACCTGTTCATAAAGTTGTTTCTGAAGTGGGGCGCTATAAAAAACTTAAAATGAAAAACCCTGATTTAAAAATTGGGGTGGCCGGCTGTGTGGCTCAACAGGAAAGAGGAAGGCTTCTTAAAAGACTGCCTTTGCTGGATTTTGTATTTGGCCCCGATTCTATTGATGAACTGCCGGAAATTGTGCAAAAACTTGATGAATCAAAAAAACCTTTTCATCAAACACGTTTAAAAAATAAAGAGCCTTATCATATTCAAACACTCATTCGAAATCCAAAAGTCACAGCTTTTGTAAATATTACAAAAGGCTGTGATAACTTTTGCACTTTTTGCATCGTTCCTTACACTCGCGGAAGAGAAAGAAGCCGTCCGATTGAACATTTGTTAGAGGATATAAAACAACTTTGCGGAAGGGGAGTTAAAGAAGTCACTTTACTCGGGCAGAATGTCAACTCTTATCGTTCACCTTGTGGTGCGGGCTTTGCTGAACTTTTAAAAAGACTTGCAAAAGAAACCCCTATTTCACGTATTCGTTTTACAACCTCTCATCCCAAAGACTTTGATGAAGAGCTTGTTTCAATAATTGCCGAGCATAGAGATAAAATTATGGAGTCCATTCATTTGCCCGTTCAATCCGGAAATGATGAAGTGCTAAGACGTATGAATCGAGGCTACACGCGAAAAGATTACATAGAGAAAGTAAAAATTATATTTGAAAAAATACCTGATGCTGTTTTATCTACAGACATTATTGTTGGTTTTCCGGGCGAAAGCGAAGAACAGTTTAAAGACACATTAAGTTTGCTGGATGAGGTTCCTTACGAGGGAATTTTCGCTTTTTGCTACTCGCCGCGCCCTTTTACGAAGGCGGCTTTGGATCCAAACCCCGTTCCAAAAAAGATTCAATCTGAAAGATTAAAAGAGTTAAATGAAAAGCACCAGGCCTTTGCTTTTGACCTTGTTCAAAAATATAAAGGAAAAGTGCTTGACGTATTGGTTGAAAAAAGAGATGAAAAAGGCGGCTTGCTTACAGGCCGTTCGAGTCAAAATAAGCTGGTGTATTTTTCAGGACCGGCAGACTTAATTGGACAGGAAGTTCCCGTTTGTATTGAAAAGGCTTTTCCACAAACTTTATATGGGAGAAAAATATGAATTTTACAGTGCCCCCGTCCCTTCAAGATTGGATTGAAGTTGTTCCTTACGGCTTAGTGGGAGGTATGGCTCCAGGGCTTTCCGTTTTGGTTTTCAGAGAAAAAAATGGAGACAACCGTTTTGCCATATGGCTTTCGAAACTTCAAAGTCAAATTGCTATCGAACAGGGTTTAAGAAAAGAAGAAACTTTTTCATTTCTTAATGCTCTTTTGGATGCTGTGAATGTTCAGCCCAAAAGATGTTATTTTGTTAAAAACAAAAATGGAGAGCAGTATGTGAAAGTTCACTTTGAAGGTGAAAAGAAATTTGCTCTCACTTTAAAGGCAGATCAGTCTTTATCTTTTTGCATTTATCACAACTGCCGGTTTTTCTGCACTATGAAGTTTATAGAAAGTATGCGTGAGGTTCGTGCAGGCAAACACACTAAGAAAGTAAAAAGGGAACCTCCTATTTATTTAAATTGAATATATGAATTTTCCTCAAGGCTTAACTTTTGATGATCTCCTTATTTTACCTCAATACTCTGAGCACCTGCCTTCGGAAGTTTTGACAGATTCAAAGCTTCATGCCCGTCTTCAATTAAAAATTCCTGTTATTTCATCTGCTATGGATACGGTGACCGAGCACAAAATGGCTTTGGTGATGGCCCGCCTTGGAGGTATGGGGGTTATTCACAAAAACATGAGCGCTAAATCTCAGGCTTTGGAAGTTGAAAAAGTAAAAAAGTTTGAAAGCGGTATTATTCAAAAGCCTTTAACACTTTCTCCGGACAGCACAGTTAAAGAAGCTAAAGATCTTATGCAAAAACATGAGATCAGCGGGTTTCCTGTGACAGTAGGTAGAAAGCTTAAAGGTATTTTAACTCATAGAGATCTTCGTTTTGAAAACAGACTGGATGCAAAAGTCTCTTCTATTATGACTCCAAGAGAAAAACTTATCACAGCCCCTGTGGGTGTGAATTTTAAAAAAGCCATTACCATTTTGCAGGAGCATAAAATAGAAAAACTTCCTATCGTTAACGATAAAGATGAACTGGAAGGGCTTGTGACGATTAAAGATATTAAAAAAGCTTCTTCATTTCCTTTTGCTACAAAAGATACGCACGGGAGACTTGTGGTTGGAGCCGCTATTGGATCTGTGCCAAGTGAAAGAGAAGAAAAACTGGTTAATGCCGGTGTGGATGTCCTTTGTATTGATACAGCACACGGGCATACGAAAAACGTTTTAAATCAAACAGCTTATATTAAAAAAACATATCCGGATGTTTTACTTATGGTTGGAAATGTCGCCACCAAAGAAGGGGCTTTGGCTTTGATTGAAGCGGGTGCTGATATGATCAAGGTGGGTATGGGGCCCGGAAGCATTTGCACCACCCGTGTGATCTCAGGTGTTGGAGTGCCGCAGGCCACAGCTTTACTGAATTGTATTGAGGTGGCGCAAAAACATAATGTGAGAATTGTTGCAGACGGCGGAATTAAATTTTCAGGAGACATTGTAAAAGCTTTGGCTTTAGGCTCTCATGCGGTAATGGTTGGAAACCTTTTGGCGGGAGCTGAAGAAAGCCCCGGGGAAACTGTGATCTATAGAGGGCGCACTTACAAAACATATCGGGGTATGGGTTCTGTCGAATCTATGAAGAAAGGATCCAAAGATCGTTATGGTCAGGAGGATACTCCTGATACGGATAAATTAGTGCCTGAAGGAATTGAAGGGCGAGTGGCTTACTCCGGTTCTGCAGAACAAACCATGGAGCAGTTGGCTGGAGGGCTTCGTGCAGGTATGGGGTATGTGGGAGCTAAAACTATTGAAGAACTGCAAAACAAAGCCAAGTTTATACAAATCAGCTCGCAAGGCTTAAGAGAGTCGCATATTCATGATGTGAGTGTGACCCGCGAAGCTCCGAACTATCGTTTGGAATAGTGTTTCCCTAGGGAAGAGGTGACTTTTTGGTAGTGAACTCCCGAAAAGTCTAGACTTTTTAGTAGTAAACTCCCAAAAAGTCTTGATTTCTTTATTAAAATTACTTATATTTTCATTATGAAGATAAAAAGACTTTTACTTCCTTATTTAAAAAAATATTTAAACAAGAAGGTGTTGCTTATCAGCGGCCCAAGACAATGCGGTAAAACAACATTGGCAAAAATGATTTCCAAGGATCATTACTATATTAATTTTGATAATGTGCAGGAACGTTTAATTTTAGAAAAACAGTCTTGGGATCGGAAGAAAAAATATATTATTTTTGATGAATTACACAAAAAACATAAATGGAAGAGCTGGTTGAAAGGGGTTTTTGACAGTGAAGGTGTTGTTCCTGGTTTATTAGTTACAGGAAGTGCTAAATTAGATATTTATAAACGAGCAGGGGACTCTATGGCCGGAAGGTTTTTTTCGTTCCGTCTGCATCCACTAAGTTTGAAAGAGTTGTGTCAAAATATTTCAAATAAAAAATTAAACACTGTTATGGATCAACTGCTTTCGTACAGCGGTTTTCCTGAGCCGTATTTAGAAAAGAGTCAGACTTTTTATCAGTTATGGGAAAAAACGCATATAGATACTATTGTACGTCAGGATTTAATTAATTTGGAAAGTCCCAGATACATTACAAAAATTGAAACTCTTATAGAGCTGTTAAAAGATTCTGTCGGCAGTCCTGTATCTTGTTCTAAACTGGCAGAAAAACTGGAAGGCTGTTCTCCGAAGACGGTTGCGGTCTGGCTGGAATGGCTGGAGCGCCTTTATATTGTATTTCGAGTAAACCCTTATAGTAAAAATATATCACGCAGTTTGAAAAAAATGCCTAAATATTATTTTTATAATTGGGTTTTAGTAAAAAAAGATAAAGGGCTTATGTTTGAGAACTTTGTAGCTTGCTCTTTGCTTAAAGAAAATCATTTTAGAGAAGATACTAAGGGGGAGAGGAGAAACTTATATTATGTGAGGAATAAAAATAAGCAGGAAATAGATTTTTTACTTACAAAAAATAATCAGCCTGTTGCTTTAATAGAAACCAAGTGGTCTGAGGGAAATCTGCATCCTTATTTCAAAGTGTTTTCCAGTTACTTTAATAAAGTCCAGAAGATTCAACTAGTAAAAGAGTTGAAAAAAGAAAAAACATTTTTAGATGGTTCAGAAATTCGAAGAGCCTCCACTTGGTTGGCTCAAATGCCTTATAAATAAATGTTTAAGGTCAATGTACTGATGCCCAGAATTGATCTGGTTAAAAGGTATGTAGATTCAGTCGATTTTGGGGTAATTAAGAACTTACTATGTAATTTTTACAGAGTATTGATAAAAAAATTAAATAAAGGTATAACAAACTCGAACTACATACAGAAGGTGTTATTAAGTGAATAAGTTTAAATGGATTATAGCTCTTACCTGTGGTTTGATCACCAATTTTGTTTTTGCAGATACAGATAAACCCTTTGATGTGGAATGCCGTATACTTGGTGCAAGTTTAGAAAATGGTCAATACATTTTGAAAATATCTTCTTCACTCACTGACTCTGCTTATTCGGATCTTATTGATTTATTTAATTCATCAAATACACTTTCAGGTGCATTCCGTGATGTGGAGTGTAGGATCATCGATGAACGTTTAGGAAATGATCAGCAAATAGAAATATCTACTTTACTGAGTGAACTTTCTTATTATGATTTTTTTAATGTACTTGGTTTAAAAAGTAAACCTGACTCTTCTTCCATTTAACAATCACCATTTTGAAATTTTATGAAAGTGTGAATTATTTGTTTAAGATTTCTTCTGTCTTTTTTTGAGCTGTTTTTAAGAGTTCTTCAGTGTAAATTTCCTGCCTTTCAAAAGCTCATAGTCTTTTTTTGCTATATAAGCTGAACGATAAGAACAATGTGCTTTTTTTCCCAGGGCGTAAGCTGAAATATTGGGATGACTGTCAAGCAAAGCCCATAAATCAGCACGATAAGAAGGCCCCATCATAACTCTGTAACGATAAGGAAGGTGGTTTTTTGCAATAATAGACACAGGAAAAATCTGTTGAGGCCTCTCTGAAAAATAACCTTTAGAAACTCGGATGCAGGTTTTCTTAAACCTTTCATCTTCTCCTTTTATTTCAATAAGCATCTTTGTGACTTTTTGTTGTTCTTTTTTTATAAAACGATCTGCAAAATTGACTCTTCTGCCATTGTATAATTTAGATAATCTTTTGAATCGCTGATCCTTTACAAACAGCCTTTGAGCATTAGCGCACCAAAAAATTTTTACAAATTTATATTCTTTATCACTAAGACTGGAAATGAATTTTGTAAGTCTATCCACGTTTATTCTCAAATAATGAACTGTAATCCAATCAACTAAAAGTCCACCTATACGATTATCTTTATTATTAACAGCCTCTATGGAAGCAGAGATGATGACAAACTCAATATTGGGGTCTATGGATTTTTTTTTGCCGCTAAGATTAAAACCAATAGCCCGAAGGTCACTATCCAATGATTTTCCTGTCTTTATTATGAAATTATTAAGACTCATAAGCTAAATCCTTGAAAAGTTCCTGAACTTTGGAATCAACATGATTCGACCAAGAAGGGTGAGCTTCCTGGTCTTTCACCCATTTGGATGTTTCAAATAGTTCAGTATGTGATGGTTTTAAGGCCAAAATAACTGTTTTATCCTGTTCCTTTTTTATTTAAGAAGTTGTCAAATTCAGGCAATAGTTTTTTGGGATCAAATAAATTCTTTTTCATAATATATTACTATAAGTAATATATCTTATAAGGTCAAGGACATTAAACACACTTATTTCATCTACTAATTAAAAATCCAGACGTGCATCCTTTTTAGGAACAATTAAATACTTCACTTTGAAATTTTATGAAAGTGTGAATTATTTGTTTAAGATTTCTTCTGTCTTTTTTTGAGCTGTTTTTAAGAGTTCTTCAGTGTAAATTTCAGGTTGTTGTTTTTGTAAAGCCTTTCCAAAAACATTTAAAGCTGTTGCATAGTCTTTAAACTGGATATGACCGATATGGCCGAATCGAACAATTTTACCTCTTAAAATGTCTTGTCCTCCTCCTACAATAATATTTTGTTCTTCCATAAATTTTTTAACTTGGTTTCCGTCAATATTTTCCGGCATTGAAATCGCTGTGACCGTTAAACTTGGAGCAGAAGAAAAAAGCTTAAGGTTTAAATGTTTGCTGAACTCTTCAGTGGCTTGAGCAAGTGTTTTTGCTTTTTTTCTGATTTCAGAAAAACCTTGTTTAAGGTATTCTTGAAGGGAGGCGTCTAAAGCACGTATAAAACTCACATTTGCACTAAAAGCTGTTTCTCCTTTTTGGTTGGATTTTAATTCTTTTGTCAGATCAAAATAATAAACAGGAAGACTGGATGTTTTTTGAAACTCTTGAGCTTTTTTCGATAAAGACAGAAAAGACATTCCTGTCGGCAGAGCAAAAGATTTTTGAGACCCTCCAATTAAAATATCAATACCGTAATCATCCATGTCCAGATCCATCATCATAAGAGCTGAGATGGCATCCACAATCAAAAGTGTTTGAGATAGATTCTTGGTAAGGCTTGCCAGTTCTTTAATCGGGTGGTTGACGGCTGTGCTGGTCTCACAGGCTTGTACGAGCACCGCTTTAATTTGGGGATGGGATTTTAGTTTTTCTTTCACTTCCGAAACATTCACTGCCTCTCCCCAGGGGGCTTTAATTTCATGAGGGGTCAGTTTGTAAGCCAAAGCCAGCTCTTTCCATCTTTGTCCAAATTTTCCGGCAGAAATCACCAGCACTTCGTCTTTAGGAGAAAGGGTGTTTGTTAAAGCCGCCTCCATTGCTCCTGTGCCGGAGCTGTTGAGTATGTAAATATGCTCCTTGGTTTTAAATATTTTTTGAAAGGAGGACTGTAGGCGGGATAAAGCCTGTTTAATTTCTTTAGAGCGGTGGTGGGTCATGTGACGCCCCAGCTGTTCTCTCACAGCTGGAGATAGGGCGACAGGACCTGGAGACAGTAATATTTTTTCCATAAGAGTTTTTCTTGTTAAAAAATTCACATTATTATAATTATAAGTTTATGACTATTAAAGAATTAAAAAATAATTTGAATTCCAATAAAATTTTTCCTGTTTACCTTTTGACCGGTGGGGAGCTGTTTTTACAAAGAGAAGCTTTAAGGCTGATTAAACAAAAAATTGTAACTTCCAAAGATTCTGAAGATTTTAATTACAATGTGTTTTATGCAGGGGAGCATGCCTCGCGCAATGTTTTGGAGTCTTTGGAAGTGTTGCCGGTTTTAGCGGAGCGCAGGTTGGTTATCTGCCGTGATATTCATTTGTTTAAAGAAAAAGATTGGTCTTTACTTATTCCTGCCATGAAAAATCCTTTTTCCAGTGTTGTTTTTGTTTTGGTGGCTCCGGATTTGGATAAAAGAAAGAAAATCTCAAAAACTCTTTTAGAGCTGACTCATGTGGTTTACTGCAGGCAACCTAAGCAGGGGGAAATTGTGCATTGGGTAAAGTGGCTTGCTTCCTCTCATCAGATGAATTTATCAGAAAAAGCCCTCGACCTTTTGATTCGTCTTTCCGGACCCAGTCTGATGAACATTGATAATGAATTAAGAAAGTTAAAATCCTCTTACTCTGCTTCTGAAATTAATGAAGAGGATATTGTGAAAGTGGTGGCCAGGGTGCGTCCTGAAAACGTTTTTGCTTTTACAGAAGCTATCGGGAGGCAGGATCTCAGTCAGTCTTTTCATTTTTTGGTTTATCTTTTGGAAGATCAGGAAAGTGAAGTGGGTCTATTATCTTTGGTCACCCGCCACATTCGGATTTTAAGACAGATCAAGGAAAGTGTAAACGAAGGGCTAAGACCTTCTGAGATTAGCTCCAGAGCCGGTATTCCTTCTTTTTTTCTGAAGGATTATATGAAGCAGGTTCAAATTTGGGATGAGCGAAAACTGATGAAGGTTACGGAAATTCTTCATGCCACAGATCGGGCATTAAAGTCGTCTCCTCTTTCTTCTCATATCTGGCTTGAAAATTTTGTGTTAAAAGCCTGTTCCCTTTGACTTGAAAGAGCAAATAGTTGAGATATGAACAATGTTTAAAAAATTGTTTGGATTATGTTTGTTTGTGTCTTCTGCTTTTGCTGTTGAGGAGTCACAACTTCATATTGTGTATCAGTTATTAAATGAAAAGAAATTATTTTCTATTGGCTCATTTAGCGGCCAAAATGATTTAACTTTAAAGTATCTTAAGTTTGGAAAAAGGAAAGGGTCTAAAGGCTCTCTGATTTTTGTTAATGGAATGGGTGAAAATGTTATTATGTATCTTGAGCTTTTTTATGATCTGCACTTGCAGGGCTGGTCTCCGATCTACACCTATGACCATAGAGGGCAGGGGCTTTCTGATCGAATTTTATCTGACCCTCATGTGGGGTATGTAGAGGATTGGTCTTTTTACAAAAAAGATTTAAATACTTTTATTCAGCTGGTCTTAAGGGACTCTCAGGTGGATCGTCAGAACTTATTTTTGATGGCTAACTCTATGGGTTCGGCTATTACTGTGGAATACTTTCAAAACTTTCCGAATCAACAAAATGTTTTTAATGCAGTGGTGTTGGCCTCTCCATTTTTTGGTCTTCATGCAAGGGGTTTTGATTTTGCAGAGCCTGTTTTTCCTTACTTCATTCGATTTGTCTGTTTATTTAGAGATTGCTTGAGTCCGATTGTGGGTCCAAACTCCAGACAGCTAAGCCGTGAAGTGGTGCAGGGTCGAATGACAAGCAGTGCAGACCGCTATGATCTTTTTACTCGGAGTGCAAAGATGTATTCTGCCGGTCATATTGTACCTTCTTTGGATTGGGTGATTAAGGCTTTTTGGATGAACAGGCGTGTGATGAATAGAGAAAATATTTTAAAGTTAACACTGCCGATTTTAATTTTGCAGGCTGATCGGGATAGTGTTGTCTCCAATCGCAGGCAGAAAAAGTTTTGTGGAAAAATTGAAAACTGTTCTCTTAAGGTGACTAAGGGCCGTCATGACCACTTTATTGAAGCAGATGAGATTAGAAATCAGGCTATTTTGGAAACTGTTCAGTTTTTTCAGAAGTATTATCAGTAGATTTTATAATTTTGAAGATGGAAAGTACTTGAACTTTAGAAAGATCAGTATGATTCTATTTTTGGAGAATTAATATGATTCAATATTTAAAAAGATTTTTTACTTATGAGGGGCGGATAGGGCGCAAGCAGTATCTAATAGATCTGGGAGCGTCTCTACTTATGAATTTTCTTATATTTGGTACTGTATTTGGAGTGGCAAATCTTGTTTTTGGTTTAAGCTATTTTGATTTTATATTCAAACTCAGGCCTGTGACAGCAGTTGTAGGACTGACCATCTTCTTTTTTCCTGCTGTCAAAAGAATGCATGATGTGGGTTGGCCGGGCTGGGTCTTTTCTGCATTTGTTATAGTTCAAGTTTCTGGATTGATGATGACCATTGATGCTGAAGGCAGAAGGTTTGTTTTCGAAGCCATGAATGCCTTTGAGATGCAATGGATGCTTTTCATGGCTGGGCTTTATTTTATTGTTTTTATTATCTCTTTTGTTTTACTTTTTAAGAAAGGCATTGAGGGATCTAATGCCTACGGGTCGAACCCTTTAGCTCAATAAAATTTTTGTTTTTTTTGACAAGTAAGATTGAATCTATTACCATTACTATACCTATTTATAAGGAGTACGTTATAGTGAAATATATACTTATGGTTATTTTAATGTTTATTATGGGCTGTAATCAGGATTATTCAGGCGACAGCGCGACTGAAAATAAATTTACCATAACCAATACTACTGGTGGTGAGGAAGGTGTTTTCTTATATGTTAATGGAGTGAGAAGAGAATTGATCGCTGGTGAGTGTGTCATGGTAAGTGTAAATGATTTTGAGGATTTAAGAATAGAGGCAGGAAGAGGAGGATTTTTGAATAATACATTTTTTGATTTATGCACTTTATGTTCTCCAAACAATTATGAAATATATAATGAAGAGGATGTTGGTTTTTTATATGCAAGTGATAAGTATATTCTCAGAACAACTTTGAGCCCCAACATCAGTAAATCCTGCAAAAGTATATAATTTCAGGTATTATTTTCAAAACTTTCTATCCATTCTATCTGACATAAACGATCGTAATAACCAAAAACAGCCCAATAACCCTGTTTGCAGTGGGTTTTTCTTTCCTGCAGGATTATCAATTCCAGGGTTGACCTTATAGGGATTGAGAGTATAATGCCCTTCGCTCTTTGAAAACTGGATAGTCACATAAAAAATGGTTTCGGGACCTGTCAAAAACCTTTAATTAGGTAATTGATAAGGTTTTTACATCGCTTTTTGATTTTTTTAAAAAGCGATTTCTTTATAAAATATAAGAGCTATTTCAAGTTCTTCGTTTTAAGTGGAGAGTTTGATTCTGGCTCAGGATGAACGTTGGCGACGTGCTTCATACATGCAAGTCGAACGAGAAAGCCCCTTCGGGGGTGATTAAAGTGGCATACGGGTGAGTAACGCGTAGGTAATCTGCCCTGAGGTGGGGAATAACTGATCGAAAGATCAGCTAATACCGCATAATATCTTCTTATTTACGCATAGGAAGATTAAAGATTTATCGCCTTTGGATGAGCCTGCGTCCGATTAGCTTGTTGGTAAGGTAAAAGCTTACCAAGGCTGTGATCGGTAGCTGGTCTGAGAGGATGACCAGTCACACTGGGACTGAGACACGGCCCAGACTTCTACGGAAGGCAGCAGTAGGGAATATTGCACAATGGGGGAAACCCTGATGCAGCGACGTCGCGTGAGTGATGAAGGCTTTCGGGTTGTAAAGCTCTGTTCTTAAGGAACAAAAAAATGAGTGTACTTAAGAAGAAAGGACCGGCTAATTTCGTGCCAGCAGCCGCGGTAATACGAGGGGTTCAAACGTTATCCGGAATTATTGGGCGTAAAGCGGATGTAGGTGGCTTTGTCAGTCAGAAGTGAAAGCCTCGGGCTTAACCCGAGAAGTGCTTTTGATACTACAAGGCTTGAGTTAGGGAGAGGATAGTAGAATTCCTGGTGTAGTGGTGAAATACGTAGATATCAGGAGGAATACCGGAGGCGAAGGCGTCTATCTGGCCCGACACTGACACTCAGATCCGAAAGCGTGGGGAGCAAACAGGATTAGATACCCTGGTAGTCCACGCCGTAAACGATGGACACTTGGCGTTGATGAATTGACCTCATCAGTGCCGAAGCTAACGCGTTAAGTGTCCCGCCTGGGGAGTACGGTCGCAAGATTAAAACTCAAAGAAATTGACGGGGGCCCGCACAAGCGGTGGAGCATGTGGTTTAATTCGATGATACGCGAAAAACCTTACCTGGGTTTGACATCTGGAGGAAAACTCTTGGAAACAAGGTTGCCTTTTGGCTTCCAGACAGATGCTGCATGGTTGTCGTCAGCTCGTGTCGTGAGATGTTGGGTTAAGTCCCGCAACGAG
>JAPPLG010000012.1:0-24012 GCA_028819545.1 Bdellovibrionales bacterium
AAAACAGCCACTGACACGGGTAACTGTCAGATCATATACTAGCTACTACACATTAGTTGTGGCTCCAGTCTTATGATCTACATACTGTCCTTTAGAGTGACTAACTGTGACATGATTATAATGTTTATTAAGTCCTATATATCCTCTAGCCTCGTCTGTTTGGATAGTTGATCCAAATTCAACATCTTTAAGGATATTAGCTTGCATAGTCTTCTTATCTTGACCTTTAAGTATGTGAAACTTCACTTGGTTATTGGATTTGATCCCTTGAACCATTGTTTTACTTGAAACACCTTGAAGGCCTGTTTTTTTGTCATTTCTTTTGTATTTGGGATCACCGCCAAAGTGAGTTTCATCCACTGTTGTTTTTCCTGAAAAAGTGAGGCCTGTAGCTTTACAAGCTTCTCTGATTCTATGAAGCATGAACCACGCAGTCTTTTGAGTGACTCCAATTTCTTTTGAGAGTTGAAGGCTAGAAATACCTTTTCTAGCAGTTTGAAGTAAGTAGATTGTGTACATCCATTTTTTTAATTCAATCTTAGATCGATGAAAAATGGAGTTAGTTCTAACTGTGAAAATCTGCCTACAATCTTTACACCTGTAGTATGGAAAATCTCTTTTAGCTATTCTCTTTGAGTCACATTCAGGGCAATAAACACCGTTTTTCCAGCGAATATATTCAAAGAATTTGATGGCTTTTTCTTCAGTTGAGAACTTTTGAATTATCTCATAATTGCTCAAGACCTTTTTTTCTTTCTTCATAACTTAACTCCTTATACTTACAGTATATATCAGTTAAGTTGGAAAGTCAAGTATATAAGTCCCGAAACATCATATTTGACATATATGTATTGAATTTAATTATTAGAATGCCGATAATTTTTTTACATGAAATTTTTTATTTTTATATTATTGATGTTCAACACATGGGTTTTTGCAGACACTATAGATGATCAAGTGGATGCTTTGCAGGCTCATATGCAAAAAGCTTTAGATGTTAAAAACCTTAATGAGGAAAATATACAGCAAAAAATGCAGGAAATGTCGGAAAGTTTGTCAGATGCAGACTTGAGCCATTTGACTGAGCCTATCACTGAACCTCCTGAAGGCATGTCTAATGAAGATTTCCGTAAGATGAAAGCCGATGTGGATCAAACTTTAAAAAACAATGGAGTGACTAAAGAAGACCTGGATCAACTCAAAAGGGAAATTTCAGATCTGACTCAATCTCAATAATAACCTGTTAATTCGCAGGAGCTTCGGGGTCTTTCATCCACTTATCAATGCGGTGAAGTGAATTAAGAATATGGCGCATTTCTTTATTATCTTGTTCCAGCCATTGAACTAAATTTTTTAAATCCTCATATTCACCGCGCAGTTTTATCAACTCTTGATTTTTTTTGTTTAAAGATTCTATCAGCTCTTTATTTTTTTCTTCTAAATTCATAATAGGGGAGTCCAAAGTTTCTTTATCAAAAGGATTTTTTTCCGGTAAGGCCTGATCTTTAATAAAATATTTTGCTGATGAAAGCTGATACTCAATTTGTCCTGTTTCAATTTTTTCTCTTAAAGAAGAAAGACTGACTTTATAATGTTGAGCATATTCTTCTATTGTGATCCATTTCATGTTTCTTTTCCTATTATTGTGATCATACTTGAGTCCACAGTTGAGTCATCCATTCATGTAAAAGGCCGGCTCCAAAGGATAAATCCAGACTGATAAACAGTAAAATCACTATCACAGTTGTGACCCATGGGAGCTTTTCAAACTGCACTTCTTTTTCTTTTTCCGGCAGAGTGAACATCAATATGATAGGCTTTAAATAATAAGCAAGCCCCACTGCAGACCCAATGACGCCCCAGAAAAGCATCCACCACAGACCTTTTTGAACTAAAGCTTCAAATACAAACAGTTTTGCAAAAAACCCGGCTGTAGGAGGAATGCCCGCTAAATTTAGTAAAAACCATGTGAGAGATAAAGCATAAAAAGGTTTATGTTTGAATAAACCTTTTAAACTTTGTAAGGAGTGTCCGGTTGTTTCTTCTCCTTCAAAAAACATGATGTGAGCCATAGCTCCAATTTGAATAACCCCGTAAGATATCAGGTAGTAAAATAAACTGGATACAGAAAATAAGTCAGGGCTAAGCAGGTTCATTATAATGTAGCCGGCATGTCCAATACTGGAGTAAATCAATAGACGTTTAAAGTTATCTTGAAATAAAGCGGAAACATGGCCCACGATAAGACTTAAAATAGCAAGCCACTGAAATAAAACCGTGAGGCTTTGTCCGGAATGAGTAATAAATCCTCCAAAGAAGACTAACTTTAAAAGCAGGATTAAAACAGAAGCTTTAACTGCTGAAGACATAAATGCGGCTAAGGGGGTGGCTGAACCCTGGTACACATCCGGAAGCCAAAATTGAAAAGGAAAGATAGCCACTTTAAATAAAAGAGCAATACATATAAATGAAAGTCCCAAGACAAAGAGGCGGTTTTTTTGTATTAGCACCTGTGAGTGATGAAGTATGACATTAAAGTCAAAAGACCCGGCGGCAATATACACAAAAGAAAGACCCAGCAGAAGTATTGCGGCCGCCACCGAACCTAATACAAAGTATTTTAGCCCTGCCTCTATGGAAGACACCCTGTCTTTTGCAAGAGGAATCATAAGATAAAAACAAAGTGAAATATATTCTATAGCAATAAAGGCGGAGATCAGGTTATTGGACCAAGTGATTAGACAAAGCCCTAAAACACTGTTCATAAATAAAAAGACAAATTCTGAAAAGAATTTATCATGTACGACATGGTTCTTTTTTCCTAGAAGAAGAGGTAAAGTCATAATTCCCATAAACAGTAAGACGATTGAAAACAGCCAGGCCGGTTGATCCAATCTCAGCAAGTTAGAAAAGACCAGTTGGTTTGTATATCCCAGAGACATCAAAGCAATAATGGAAAAGCAAAAACTAACGAAAGCTACAGAGATGACCCACAAAGGCCTCATTTCTTTGCCCTTTGCAACGGCTTTTGTCAGAAGAGGCAGGAAGGAGAATAAAGCGATACTCCATAGAGGTGTGGTGTAAACAAAATCAAGAAAAGACAGCTTCATTTTTTATTTCCTTGTGTGGATACCAGTTTATGCTTTTCTAAAGAAGGTGAGTGGACAGTCAAATTATAATTTCCCTTTTGGTCTATCAGTTGATCCAGGCTTTTTTGCGAATATTTAAAAAATAAATTAGGCCAAATACCCGTCATAAAAATTAAAACTATAATAGGAATCATCACTAATATTTCTTTCAGGTTGAGGTCTGGTATGTTTTGCATTTTAACTTCTCCGAAAAAGACTTTTAAAATAAGAAACAGCATATAACCCGCTCCAAGCACAACACCTGTGATGGCAAATGGAACCCACCTTATGTCTGCTAAAAATGTTCCAAATAAAACCAGAAACTCAGAAATAAAACCTCCTGTTAAGGGCAATGCAATGGCGGATAAAGAAACAATAAAAAATAAAGCACTGTAGATAGGGGTTAGTTGAGCTAAGCCTCCGTAGTGATCCAGTTGTTTTGTATGAGTGCGGGCAGAAATCATGCCGACAAGAAAAAATAAACCTGCAGAACTTAATCCATGAGTGAGCATTTGATAATAACCGCCGGAAAGAGAGTAGTGGCTAAAGACGAAAAATCCAAGGATGCAGTAACCTATATGTGAGACAGAAGAATAAGCAATCAGCTTTTTGAAATCTGATTGAGCAAGGGCCATTAAAGCTCCATAAATAATTCCAAACACAGCAAGGAAGCACAGCCATGGAGCATAGTAGAAAGAAGCTTCAGGAAATAAAGGCAGGATAAATCTTAAGAACCCATACACTCCCATTTTTAATACAATGGCGGCTAAAAAGACAGACCCTGCTGTAGGAGCTTCGACATGCGCCAGGGGAAGCCAGGTATGGAAGGGAAAAAGAGGAGCTTTGACAGCAAAAGCAAAAAAGAAAGTAAAAAACAGGAGGCTTTGAGTGCTCAATAGGTGCTGGCCGACAAAAGGAATATTTAATTGATAAAAATCAAGGATGTTTGCACTAAACTCTCCTGCCTGTTCTTTGACAAGGAACATAAGAGTCAAAAGGCCCACCAGCATAAAAAGTGAACCTAAGGCTGTATAAATAAAAAATTTCAAAGAGGCGTACACTCGGTCTTTTCCTCCCCAAAGCAGTATGAGGAAAAATAAAGGAAGGAGAGAGCCTTCAAAAAAGATATAAAACAGGATGCCGTCTAAAGCGAGAAAAGAGCCCATGACAAATCCTGTAAGCAGGAATAGGCAGGCGAGGAAGCCTTTTTGGTTTTTCTCTTCACCGAATGCTGAATAAAAAACACAAAGAGGAAATAAAAAGGAGGTTAAAAGAACCAGCCAGAAAGAAATACCGTCGATTCCGATAAAATATTGAATACCAAGAGAAGGAAACCACTGTCTTTGTTCAGTCAGTTGCAGTGCGGAGTTTGTCGGATCGAACAGGAAAAAAAGAGAAAGGCTGAAAATAAAATAGCCTAAAGAGAGTATGACTGCTGTGTAACTTGCTTTTTTTTCAGAAAGACAGAAGATAATTAAAGCGCCGATAAAAGGCAAAGCTATTAAACTGGTTAAAATCATTTCATCACCTAAAAAGTATTACTAAAATAAAAATTAAAAGACCTGCACCCATAAACAACACATAACTGCCAATCAAACCGCTTTGATAAAACCCTTTTTGCAAGGGGAGAAGGTATTGCCTGCTCATACGAATTCCTTTTTGAATCACATCTGTTTCTACAGCACGAAACAAAGAAGTGCTGAGATCCATTGCACCTTCAGTAAAGTATTTCTGATAAAACTTGTCGAGGCTCCAATTCAGTCTAAACAGCCAGGGGTTTTCCAATTTTCCTTTTTTCAAAAAATAAACAGTTAATATAATAATAATTGCAACAAAAAAGACGGACACTATGGCCAGTATTATTTCAGAAAAAATATCTCCGGCGGCTTTATAACCTGGATCCAAAAAGCGGCTGAGCAAATGCCCTGGCATTATATGAGGCATAAAGTGCGGCCAGTTTAAAGCACCAGCTATAATACTTAAAAAAGCCAGAACACATAAAGGCATATTCATCATCCAGCCTCCTTCATGTGCTTTGGAGTGATCCTTAGCGGCCGGTTTCCAGAAGGCATAATAGAGAGTTCTTGTGGTGTAAAAAGCAGTGAGTCCTGCTCCAAGCAAAGCTATAAGCCAGAGAATATAATGCCCCTCGTGGAAGGTGTGATATAAAATTTCATCTTTGCTGAAAAAGCCGCTAAGAAAGGGCAGACCCATTAGAGCTAAAGATCCTATAAGGAAGCTTATAAAAGTATAAGGCATTTTTTTTCTCAGTTGTCCCATGTTTCGAATATCCTGTTCGCCTCCAAGACCGTGAATCAAGCTCCCTGCAGAAAGAAATAGACAGGCTTTGAAAAAAGCATGAGTCATCAGGTGAAATAAAGCAGAAGAAAAAGCTCCTACGCCTAAAGCTAAAAACATATAACCGAGCTGTGAAATAGTGGAGTAAGCCAGAATTTTTTTAATATCCCAATTTCTACACGCCAGGTAGGCCCCCAGAAAAGCAGTGAGCACACCCATCACAGCCAGAATATGTAAAGCAAGGGGAGAAGCAACCCATAAGGAGCTGGTTCTTGTAATTAAATAAACTCCTGCAGTCACCATGGTTGCCGCATGAATCAAAGCAGAGACAGGTGTAGGGCCTGCCATTGCTGATGGAAGCCAAACATACAAGGGAAGTTGAGCGGATTTTCCAGCCGCTCCCATAAACATCAACAAACATAGAATTAAAAGCCATGTGGAAGAAACAGACTCTGCATTTGTAAGATCTAAAAAATCTAATGAGCCAAAAATAGCAAAGCATAAAAACAAACATCCAAGGAAAAAGGCATCACCAATTCGGTTCACAATAAAGGCTTTCATTCCTGCAACAGCCTTTTCTTTTTTTGTAAACCAAAATCCAATCAGCAGGTACGAGCAAAGCCCTACTCCCTCCCAGCCGACAAAGAGCAGAAGTAAGTTATTGCCTAATACAAGGATCAACATATTAAATAAAAATAAGTTTAAATAAGAAAAGTAGCGTCCGATGCGTTTATCGTTCCACATATACTCTACACTGAAGATATGAATGAGAAAGCCCACCCCTGTAATAATTAAGATCATTGTGAGGCTGAGGGCATCCAGGAGTATAGAAAAGTCCACGTGCAGTTGTTTGATATAAATCCATGGGAAGAGTAAAATCTCCTGAGTTTTCCCGGAATAGTCTAAAAATAAATAAAGTGCAGATATAAAGGAGACAAAACTGGAGCTACAGCCCAGCCAGGCGGATACATGTTTGTTCCAACGTATAAAGGAATTGGCTAAAAAACCAACTAAAGGTGTGATCAGTAAAATACAAACAGCCAACATCATCCCCGAAACCTATTAAATAATTGAGTGTCTATAGTTTTAAATCTTTTATAAGCTTGTACAGCCAGGGCCAAACCCACACCTGCTTCTGCTGAAGCAATGGTCATTACAAAAAATGCAGTAATTTGTCCATTGAGATCCGCATAGTACTGGCTTGTAGCAATAAGTATGAGATTGACTGCATTCAGCATTAGTTCAATACACATCAATACAACCAAAATGTTTTTTCTGTAAAAAACCCCGAACAAGCCAATAAAAAAAAGAACAAGCCCCAGGTAAATATGATGATGAAGGGTGATATGAGCCAGTGTAATCATGAGTCCTCACTTCGGCTAAGCAGTACAACGCCTACAGCTACAATCATTAACAACACACCTATCCACTCAAAAAATAAAACATAATCAGAAAATAAGAGTGTTGCTAAAGATTTTGTAGGTGTCACTTCTGGTGCGACAATTTTATTGGTAAAACCTGTTGAATGAGGGATGACTCCTGAAAGAATCCCCAGCATAAAAACAGAGATGAACACTTTTACAGCCATATGTTTATTGTCTTTTGTTTCTGAGGTTTGCTTATTATCAAAGAGCATCACCACCATTACGAAAAGAACCATAACGGCGCCGGCGTAAACTACAAGCTGTACCCCGGCAATAAAGTAAGCGCCAATATTAAAAAAGAGCCCTGCCAGTGCAACCATTGTAAGTGCCAGGTGCATGGCACAGGTGATAGGATTTTTTCTAAAGATGGTATTCAAAGCTCCATAGAGAGCTAAAAATGAGAGAGTATAAAATAAAAATGGAGTCATCAGGCGTTCCCCCAGTTTACAAGCCATATCACTACAGCTGTAGCTATAGCATTAAATAAAGACCATGGCAGTAAGGTTTTCCAACCTAAATCCATCAGTTGATCGTAACGAAAACGGGGGAGAGTCCACCTGACCCATATAAAGACCCAGAGAAAAAAGAGCACTTTTAAGAAGAAACATAAAAATAAAATAAGAGATGTTAAAAGACTTGTCGCTGTCAGTGAGAAATTTGGCAACAGCCATGACTGTAGAATTTCTTCGTTAAGTAAAGGATATAAATTGTAACCTCCGAAATACAAAATCACCATAAGAGAGGAAGCAACGAGCATATGTCCGTATTCTCCCATATAGAAAATGATAATTTTAATTCCTCCATATTCTGTGTGGTATCCGGCAACCAGTTCTGCCTCTGCTTCAGGAAGATCAAAGGGCAGTCGATTGGCTTCTGCAAATAAAGCTACAAATAGCAAGAGAGCCCCCAGGGGTTGGTAAAAGATACCCCAATTGGGAAGAAAATTAATTTTGATTTCTTTGGAGAAAAATTGAAAGTTTAAAGACTGATTTTGCATTTCAATAATTTGATCAAAACTAAAAGTGTTGAAGAGAATTAAAACACCAAGCAGGCTTAAGCTTAAAGCCAGTTCATAGCTGATGGCCTGTGCAGAAGCTCGAAGAGCGCCTAAAAGAGAGAATTTACTGCCAGAGCTCCAACCCGCTAAAAGCAGAGAATATACAGCCAGGGATGAGACACCAAAAACAAAGATAATTCCGACATCCATTGGAAAAGAACGGATTTCAAAAAGATAAGGTCCGAGGGAATATCCAAATAACTGAAAACTGTCAATGTAAATAGGGGATGAAAGAGGAAGAGAGCCAAAGGCTAAAGCTACAGGAATAATAGCAAGGACAGGAGCCAGGTAAAAATAAAATTTATTTGTTTTACTGCTTGCAAAATCTTCTTTAAATATGAATTTTACCAAATCCGCCAATAGCTGTGTCAGTCCAAAGGGACCGACTCTATTCGGTCCAAATCGATTTTGCATAAAGGCTGAAGCCCGACGCTCCACCCATACCAGCAAAGGCACCATGTGCACCATAAACAAAAAAATTATTACTATTTTGACAGTGTTTATGACACTGGAGAAAATATCTTCTCCCATCTTTTACTCCAAATTTATTTCCAGTTAAGAGCTTTGACTCGAATTTCCCAAAATAGACCAAGGATAAACAATAATAGAAAAATAATAAAAGCCGTCAGGTAACCGAGGCCGTCTCCTGTGCTCAGGAAATCTCTGTAAGCTATCGCCCAGGGGTAAAGAAAAATAATTTCAATATCAAACAGAACAAATAAAATAGCTGTTAGGTAATAGCCTGAAGGAATCCGGGAGCTTTGTGCCGGGGTGCCGATCAAGCCGCATTCATAAGGAAGATCTTTATCTGAGTCTGATTGTGTGTTGGCAGGTTTTTGGGTATAGCGGGTGATCAAATGAGCAATAGACATCAACAGGCCAATCACAGTGGCGGCCACTAAAACAACAATTCCAATTGCAAATAAAGAATTCATAAAAAATCCTAAGGGATATAATACTCTACTGTTTCTATGATTCCAAGGGGGATTGGTCTTATATGTGGGGGGTTCTTTGCAAAGCGTTATGGTTTCTTCTTTTGGAAAAAGAAGCAAAATTTTAACTTCTTTTCGTTATAGGTTTTCATATTTGTTTTAATCTTATGTTTAGGTCGAAATACTTTGTATAAGAGACTCAAGCTTCAGACATGCGTTTTGCCACAGAGTGGGCCAGCCACTCTGTGATCAAATCCGAACTTGCTTGGGGCCTCTTATACAAAGTATTTCGACTCAGCTTATATGAGTTCTAAGTATGAAAACCTGTGAAACTCATCAAAGTCTGTTCCAGAAGGGTAGTGGTATAAGGAACTCAGTTTCAGACATGCGTTTTGCCACAGAGTGGGCCAGCCACTCTGCGATCCCGAACTTGCTTGGGCCGCTTATACAAATTATTTCATCTTGGTCTTTCTTGTAATATATGTCGCCCTTGTGTGTGTTATACCTGTCCTGAAACCAAGAAAAAATGTGGGTCAAAACATTTACTGCAAATAGACCATATTCAGCCGTACTCATTAGGTGGAAGTTCCAAACCGAATAACCTTAGACTACTTTGTGCTGGACATAATCAATATAGAAATACAAATATGTGATTATATTTTTTGGCCATTTATTGAGGTCTCAAATACTCAATTTTGAGCGTTATTTATTACAGATACAAAATAAATAGTGTTGAAAACACTGTAGGATTCATCAAAACTGTGATATACGAATTTTTTCATAACGGCAGGATTTTATGTATTCTACACAGCATTTGGTTTTGCAGGTATTCTATGTTTAGGTTTATTTTATTGTCTCTAATTTTTTACGCCTGCTCTTCAAATTCAAATACAGAACAGGAAGTGAATGAAATTCATATAGAACCCGTTGTAGAAAATTTAACTATTCCATGGGCTTTGGCTTTCCTTCCTAATGGAGATCATCTGATTACTGAAAAAGAAGGAAAAATTCTATGGCATAAACAAGCAGATCCTCCTGATAAATTTACAGAAGTTCAAGGGGTCCCGGAGGTGTACGACGGCGGGCAGGGCGGCTTGATGGATCTTGTTCTGCATCCTGATTTTCAAAAAACACCCTGGGTGTATTTAACATACAGTATTTCAAAAGACGGTAAGAAAACCACAAGAGTGAGCCGCGCTTTATGGGATAATGGAGCTTTAAAAAATCTCCAGGTGCTTTTTACAGCTGAACCCTGGTTTAGAAGAAATATCCACTTTGGATCTCGTTTGGTTTTTGATTCCAAAGGATATATGTTTTTTACTGTGGGAGACCGGGGCAATAGAGATTTAGCACAAGACTTGAGCACCCATAACGGCAAGGTTTTTCGTCTTCATGATGATGGAAGCATCCCCAAAGATAATCCTTTTGTCTCTCGTAACAATGCTATGAAAGAGATCTGGAGTTATGGGCATAGAAATCCTCAAGGCCTTGTTTTAAAAGGCGAGGAGCTATGGGCTCATGAACATGGTCCAAGAGGAGGAGACGAAATTAATTTAATTCAAAAAGGAAAAAATTACGGTTGGCCTGTAATCACATACGGCAAAGAATATATTGGAGGAAGTATCGGCGAGGGGGTTACAAAAAAAGGGGTGGAAAATCCAAAAAAATATTATATTCCTTCGATTGCTCCTTGTGGGATGGCTTACTATAACGGAGATTTATTTCCAAAATGGAAAAATAGTTTTTTTAGCGGCTCTTTGGTTTTAAGGCATTTAAACCGGGTGTCCGCTCAGGATCTTTCAGAAGAAGAAAGACTATTGAGTTCTTTAGAAAAGAGATTCAGAGAGGTCAGAGTCGGTCCGGATGGTTTTATCTACTTCTCAGTTGAAGAAGGAGCCATATACCGAATTGTTCCAAAGTAAATATGAAAAATGAAGTTAAAAACTTTTATGGATTTTCCCATCCTTCGTCTCTAGCTGTCTATTTGAATGAATATTCTGAAGGCGGACCTCATGTTATAGAAACGAATGAGTCCTTATTTGAGTCTATTGAACAGAGTTTTCGTTTTTTTAATCCTGATCAGAATGTTTATACACTTCCAACAATGGATCCATGGTTTCCCTCGCGTGTGGTGACGCTTAAAAGGCTGAAGTGGCTGTATCGGGCTCTTTCTGCAAATTCTCAGGATATTTTTCTTTGTTCAAAAAAAAGTTTGAGTCAGAAGACTATTCCCAAAGAAGAGTTTCAAAAAAACTTTATTTTTATTGATCAAAATTCAAAACTTCCTTCGGATCAGACTTTATCTCAGATGGGATATCTGCCTTCTGAACAGGTGGAAGAGATAGGTTTTTTTAGCCGGCGCGGTTATATTTTGGATATTTTTTCTCCCTGTTATCCTCACCCTGTTCGTATAGAGACTATAGGGGATGAGATTAAGTCGATTCGTTTTTTTGATTGTCATACAGGGCGAAGCCTTCAGACAGTGTCTTCTGTAAAAATTATTCCGGCAATAGAGATTATTTTTGATTCAGAGTCCAGGATGAAAGCCATTCAAAAACTAAAATCTATTCGTAAAAGTATTTTGGATTTTCCGGATCACCTTATAAAAAAATTAGCGAGGGGCCAGTTTTTTCCGGAAGTGTCTTTAATGGCTGAAATGTTTTATGATTCTCCGGCTTTGGGTTTGGATTTTTTTGGTTCTTATACTTTATGGGTGGATGAGAGTGCTCCTGATATTTCTTTATCTGCAGAAAACACTGTTCAAGAGAAAAAAACTTTTCATTCTTTTTTGATTGAGAGTTTTTTTTCTGAGAAAATTAAAAATCCACCTTCCAAAGTTTCTTTAAATCCAATGATTTATGAAAGTAAAAATGTGTGGCCTGTGCAGGTGATAAAAAATTTATCGTGGTCTTCATTAAAACAATTACAGTCCTGTATTTTTATTGGTTTTTCGCATACAGCCCAATTGGAAAGAATTCAGTTTTATCTTAACAAAGAAGGATTTGAATCTTATTTGGTTACGGGCAGGGACCGGTTTTGGAAAACATGGCAGGAGGAACAAGCAAATTCCAATAAAGTTTATTTAATTCCTGAGTCCATTCCAAACCACTTTAAGATGAACTCATCTTATTTTTTAAGCGGAAGTCTTTTGCTGGGCAAGGCCGGCGCGCCTATTTCAAAACGACAGGTATTTACTTCTTTTAAAGCAAGCGCTTTAAATTTTTCTGACATTAGCGAGGGAGATTTACTGGTGGATCGTCTTTATGGAGTGGGTCTTTATAGAGGTTTGAAAAAACTGACTTTAAGTTCAGCAGAAGGTGAGTATGTGGAGCTGGAATATAAAGACAAAGATAAACTTTATGTCCCTGTATCCCAGCTGGGCCGTTTGTTTCATTTTAAATCCAGTCTTTCAAAAAAAATTCTGGATTCACTGGGAGGCTCTCAGTGGGCTCAAAAGATGGCAAAAGCCAAGAAAACTCTTCAACAAATGGTCTTGGAGCTTTTAAAACTTTATTCCACAAGATTTCGTATTCAACGTCCTCCTTTCAGCAAGCCTGGTAAAGATATGAAGATGTTTGAGGATCAATTTCCCTTTGAGGAAACTCCGGATCAACTGAGAGCTATAAAAGAAGTTTTGGAGGATATGAGCAAATCTAATCCTATGGAGCGCTTGATTATCGGGGATTCCGGGTATGGCAAAACAGAGGTGGCTATGCGAGCGGCCTTTAAAGCTGTGGAGGATGGTTTTCAAGCGGCATTCCTGGCCCCTACGACTATTTTAAGTTTACAGCATTTTGAAAGTTTTAAACAAAGATTTAAAGATTGGCCTATAAGAATTGAGTTGGTCAATCGCTTGATACCTTCTGCTCAGGTGAAAAACATTTTGAAGGACTTAGCTCAAGGTAAAGTGGATGTTTTAATTGGAAGCCACCGTCTTTTAAGTTCGGATGTGCAGTTTAAAAAGCTTGGTTTGCTGGTGATTGATGAGGAGCATCGGTTTGGAGTCAGACAAAAAGAAAAATTAAAAAAGGTGCAGGCGGGGGTGGATTGTATTTATATGTCTGCAACTCCTATTCCGCGTACACTTCATTTAAGTTTGAGCCGGATGAAAGATATCAGTATTATCAGCACTCCTCCTAAGAACCGTATTCGTCCTGAAGTTTTTGTTTTTTCTTTTCAAAAAGAAAAAATCAGAAGAGCTGTTCAACAGGAACTGAGCAGGGGAGGGCAGGTGCTCTTTGTTCACAATCGAGTTCAAAGTTTAAATAAGATACAGGATAAATTAAAAGAAATTCTTCCGGATGTTCAAATGGCTGTGGTTCATGGGCAAATGGATGAACAGACATTGGAAACAAATATACTGAAGTTTTTTAATCATGAATATGATGTGCTGATTTGCACGACTATTATTGAAACAGGTATGGATTTTGAAAGAGCAAATACTATTATTATTGATGATGCTCATCTGTTAGGGTTGAGCCAGCTTTATCAGTTGAAAGGGCGTGTGGGAAGACGTGCGCATATTAAGCCATATTGTTACTTTGTGGTGCCGGAGCCTTTAATTTCAAGGCCTGCTGTTATCGATCGTTTGAACTTTTTGCAGACTCACAATCAGCATAACAGCGGTTATCAGGTGGCTCGTTATGATTTAGAGACCAGAGGGGGAGGGGAATTTTTAGGAGCCAAGCAGTCAGGGCATTTGCAAAATATTGGTTATGATCTTTATTTGGAAATGCTTGAAGACTGTGTGCACCCGCAGGAGATGGAATGGGAGCCCGAGATTCAGCTTCCCTGGCCGGCTTTTATTCCTGCTTTTTATATGCCTTCAGATAAGATACGTTTGATGTATTATAAGTATTTATGTGATGTTCAGGATGTGGAAAAACTGGATGAGTTGGAAGTGGAGTGGAAAGATAATTTTGGAAACTTTCCTCAAGAGGTAAAAAATTTATTGGGTCAAATTCGCATTTCAAAGAAATGTAAAGAACTTAAAATTAAAGAGCTAAAAGTTTTAAATAATTTTGTTTATGTAACTTATGTGGATCCTGAATTAAAAAAAGAAAAATTTATGCTGGATAAAAACTCTTCATGGCTGGATGTTTATGATATTCTAATATCTCAATGAAGTTTCTGGATTCCAAGATCAAGTCGTAACGAGTGCATAAAAAGAAATGAATATTTTACATACTTTTACTTTTAAATGGATTTCTTTAGGCTCATTATATATATTAACGATTATGAAAACATTATTGTTATTTTTATTAATATCTTCTTATGCTTATGGGGATAGCGGGGGGCTGGCTCCAGGAGATGAAGATAAATGCAGTAAAGCTCTCACAAATTCCAATCAGAAAAGAACTGGAATTTTTGGAAGAATGCGAGGACTTTTTTCTCGAAAACCACAAGCACCACAAATGACAGTGTTAGATGAATTAAAAACCCCGGATTTAAAAATAGGGGTTCATATAAGAGGGAATCAACATTATGGGGATAATATGGTTTTAGGAAGTGAGTCTGTTTATTTTGACCTTAATGATAATTGGGATACAATATATAGATATTTTTATCAACCAGCAAGAAATGAGCAAAGAACAGGATACTTTAGCTTAGTTTTTAAAACTCATGTACAGGTTCAAAATCCGCCTTCTGGATTTGAGGTGGATGACAGGCGCAGTTTATTCACGCATGTTATTTATTGGGAATCTGACGTGAAAAAAGTTCAGTTAGATGAAAGTACAATAAAACAAATATTTAAAAGGCTATATCGAGGTGAGCCCAGTAGGGTTGCGCAAGCAATTTATAATAAACTTGCCTTTACAGTGTCCCTAGATGAGAGTACTGCTCTTTTAGAGCCTCTTTTGTTTAAAGATAACAAAGATGAGCTAAGACGAGTTATCATAGATGTTATTCAGAATTCAGAGAAAGATAGCGGTGAATAGCACACAAATTTGTTTCTTGATTGTATTTGCTCTGTTGTTCATAAATGTTAAAGATTTTTGGTGTTCATTACACACAAGAATGGCTGTCATCGACCAGTTTTTTATATGTATCTAGATATTTTATTGACTATACCCTAAATTTATATGATATTTTATTGACTATACCCTAAATTTATCTAATAATAGAGTTATAAGTTATGATCTTTTCAAGACTGCAATATTTAAGCCCTAAGCATAGTTTTTTTCTCTTTGGCGCTCGAGGTACAGGTAAAACAACTTTGCTTAAAAAGAAATTCCTCACAAAGGAAACTTTGTGGATCGATTTATTATCTTATAATGACGAAGACAGGTTTGGTAAAAATCCGGACCTTCTTACAGAAATACTTAGTGAAAAACCTTATAAAAGGGTTGTTATTGATGAGATTCAAAAAATTCCAAAATTACTTGATATTGTTCATTTAGAAATAGAAAAGAACAAAAAAATACAGTTTATTCTGACTGGCTCTAGCTCCAGAAAATTGAAAAAAGGAGGAGCTAATTTACTGGCAGGGCGACTTTTTACTTTTACTTTACACCCTCTCACATACAAAGAACTTAATAGACATTTTAAACTCAATGATATTTTACAAACAGGCTCTTTGCCTTCTATTTTATCTTATAAAAATATCAAAGACAAAAGTCGTTATTTAGAGTCTTATGTGCAAACTTACCTCAAAGAGGAAATACAAACAGAACAAATTGTTAGAAAGATTCGTCCTTTTAAAAACTTTTTAGAAGTTTCAGCTCAGTCTAATGGACAAATTATTAATTACTCTAAAATAGCAAAAGATGTTCAAGTGGATGTCACTACAGTTCAAAATTATTTTGACATTTTATCAGACACTTATTTAGGGTTTTACTTAAACAGCTTCCATCGGTCTTTCCGGAAGCAAATTAATAAAGCTCCTAAATTTTTTCTCTTTGATAGGGGATTCCAAAGGGTTCTCCTAAAGACAAGCTCTATACCTTTAAAAAAAGGAAGCTATGAGTACGGTCAAGCCTTTGAGCACTTTATTATTACAGAAATTTTTCGTCTTAACGCTTATTATGAAACAAAACTGAAGTTTTCTTATTTGCGAGATAAAGATGGAAATGAAATTGATCTTATTATTCAGCCTCCAAGAGGAAAGGAATTGTTAATAGAAATTAAATCTTCTGAGCATACAAAAAAAGAAGATGGGCAAAAGTTAGAAAAATTTTCTAAAGCGTGGGATCGCCCCTGCGTTGCTCAAGTGTGGTCTAATGATTTAAAAAACAGAAAAATAGGATCTGTATCTCATTATCATTGGAAGACAGCTTTAAATAAACTTTTTAAATAAAGAAGGCAGGCCATGATAGGGGTTCGTTACATTAGTGTTTTTTGAATGGACTCAGGCAAAACATCATAACCTGTCATTTCCATAGAAAAACTGGCTCGGCCTTGAGTGAGTGATCTGAGCTTTGTAGCATAGCCAATAAGATGCAAGAGAGGAGCTTTAGCCTGAACCACCTGAAGAACATTTTTGTTATAAATTTCTCCAATTTGCCCTCTTCTGGCGTTGAGATCACCAATCACATCACCAATAAACTCTTCTGGAGTTAAAACTTCTATTTTGAAAATAGGTTCAAGCATTTGCCCTTTAGCTGATTTTGCTCCCATATGAAAAGCCTGCGAGGCGCACACCTTAAAAGCCAGCTCTGTGGATTCGCCTTCTTTATATTCCCATTTTATAATATCAACCCCCACATCCTGCAAAGGATAGCCGGAAACTACACCTACAGAAGAAGATTCCATAATGCCTTCTTTGATGGAGTTTAAAAAATCTTTTGGAAGATTCGGCACTTTATTTTGGATTTGAATGCCTTTTCCTCTTTCAACGGGGTAAACCTCTAAACTCAATCCGGCATATTGTTTTTTACCTGCAATATCCTTTTCAAAAATATGTTTCACTTTACCTCTTTTAAGTAGTGTTTCTCTAAAGAACACTTGAGGTTTTCCTACATTTATTTTGATTTTAAAATCATTTTTCAGCCTGTGAATCAATACTTCCAAATGCAGTTCTCCCATCCCTTCAATCAGCGTTTGTCCGGTTTCCGGGTTGGACCTCACTGAAAATGAAGGGTCTTCTTTTTGCAGGAGTGCTAAAGTGTCCGCCATTTTTCTCTGCTCGGATAAAGATCCTGCTTCTATGGCTACAGAAATCACAGGCTCAGGAAAGTCAATACTTTCCAAAAGCAATAGATCTTCCTGAGAGCAAAGGGTGTCTCCTGTTCGAGTCCACTTTAAGCCCAAGACAGCGCCAATATCTCCGGCTTTTAATACAGGAATCTCCTGCTTTGCGTGGGAGTGCATTTTCACTAATTTATTTACTCTTTCTTTTTTATTTTCTCTGGAGTTAAAAAGAGTTGCTCCTGTACGTATTTCTCCGGAGTAAACACGTATATAGGTCATTGTACCTGCAAAAGAGTCCACTTCGATTTTAAAGGCCAAAGCTGTAGGGCTTTCTTTAAAACTTGTTTTTTTGGAAACAGTTTGATTATTTTTTTTGCCGGATACAGGGGGGATGTCCAAGGGGCTTGGCAGATAATCTGAAATCGCATCCAGTACAAGCTGTACACCTTTATTTTTAAAAGCAGAACCGCATAAGACCGGTGTGATTTTTAACTGTAAAGTTAATTTTCGAATGGATGATTTTATCTCCTCTTCGGAAATAGGTTCTTCTTTAATAAACTTTTCCATTAAGAACTCATCCCATTCACATAAATTTTCAAGCATTTCCTGATGCATTTGTTGTGTTTTTTCTTGAAGCTCTTGAGGTATGTCATCTGTTTTCATGGAATCGCCGAGTTCTGTAGGCCATGTACAAAGTTTTGAGTGAACAAGATCAATCACCCCTGAAAAGTTTTCCCCTCCCACAGGGTATTGAGTGATAAGGGGGTTAGCTCCTAACTTTTTCTTAATGGATTGAACACTGGATGAAAAGTCAGCTCCGATTCGATCCATCTTGTTGATAAAACAAATACGGGGCACTTTATGTTTGTCCGCCTGTCTCCATACTGTTTCTGATTGGGGCTCTACTCCGTGGACTCCGTCAAAAACAGCAATAGCTCCATCCAGCACGCGAAGGCTTCGCTCCACTTCTACGGTGAAGTCCACATGCCCGGGAGTGTCGATAATATTGATCATGCAATTTTTCCAAAAACATGTTGTAGCGGCAGAGGTGATGGTGATTCCTCTTTCCTGCTCCTGCTCCATCCAGTCCATCACAGTATTTCCGTCGTGAACTTCCCCCATTTTATAGCTTCGGCCTGTGTAAAATAAAATGCGTTCGGTTAGAGTTGTTTTGCCCGCATCAATATGAGCCATAATGCCAATGTTTCTGGTTTTTTTTAAATCTTCTTCAGTTTTAATTTGGAAAATAGGTACAGCCACTTTAAAAGCCCGTGTTAAGAAATTTTTTTTATATTACTATAAGTGAGAATACTTTATCATTGATCATCTGCGCTTTCAATACGATTAGCGGGTGCTTCTATAGTATCGAACATCTTCCAGATGGTCTTCGTACTCTCTGTTAAAAGCATGAGTGCCGTCATTTTGACTGACAAAATAATAATAAGAAGTTTTTTCAGGTTTTAAGACTGCCTGGAGGGAAGTTCGGTCAGGATTGGAGATGGGGCCTGCCGGAAAATCTTCGACTTTATAAGTATTGTAAGAGGTATATTCTTTAAAATCACTTTTGTAAAGGCGGGAGGGTTTTACTCCGGTTTGTCTTAAAATTCCATAGTATACTGTGGGGTCGCTTTGCAGTCTCATTCCTATTTGGAGTCTATTATGAAAGACAGAGGCGATGCGGGGTTTTTCCCAGTCTTTCAAACTTTCCTGCTCCACCATACTGGCTAAGGTCACTACTTCATGGCGTGAAAAATAAGATCGAGAGCGGGAAAGCCCTTCATACACTCTTGAAAAATTATTGACCATGATACGCACCAGATCTTTTACGGACATATCTTCAGTAATCGTGTATGTTTTAGGATATAAATAACCTTCCAGGCTTTCTACATTATCTCTGAGTAAAGAAAAGGCAAAGTTTCTATTGGTTGCGGCAGATAAAAATTCGTCTTTGGAAAAGAGTTGTTGGTTTTCCAACTGTTCAGCAACTTCAAACATATTGGTGCGGTTGGGAAGTTTATATGTTCCCACAGCTTTTCCTCTGTATCGAGTTGTGTCTTCTATATTTTTGTAACTTCCTACATAAATTTCTCGAGGAGCACAGTTACACAATAGAAGAAAAAAGAATAGATATGCTACTATTTTCATAACTAGGACTTTGATCGGTTTTTTAAACCTCTTTTTTTAAGTTTTGGGGCAGATAAACTATTAAGAATACAAAAGAAAAGTGCTTTTTTATGAAATTAAAAAATGTGTTGTTTTTATGCAAATAAAGCTAAAGTTTTTTGTGTTATTATTCCGAAAGGAGATGTTTGTGAAAAATTTTCTAGTAATTGCTATAGTTATTTTATGCGCGGGATGCAGTCCTGATGTAGAATTGGGATACCCTTTAGCCACTCTGGATGACCCTCCTCCTGGAGAGGAAACCACCCCTACTGAAGCAGATGTGTATTTAGGAAGATATAAAACTTGTTCTGCTTATGCAGAATATTTTAAATCTAAGATGGGTTTTTTTGCCCGTGTTTTCATTATGAGCTGGGCTCAATATTTACAAGATTTTTCAACTGTTGAATGTGAAGTGGATCATACCTGCCACTGTGAATCTGATCAATATTTTGCAGAAAACTTTGGCGGAGAAAGAAATCCTATTTATAGATGTATAGAGCCTCCCTCGGCTGAAGTTGAAGCAGATGAAATTTATGCTCCTACTGGGAGTTTTCCGAATGAAGGAGTGATTAAATTTGCACTTCCTCGTTCTTACTGTGAAAAATAAAAATCATGTTTTTTTAATGCTGGAAGTAGAAACGGTCGTATTCAAGGCGTATATCAGGGTCACCTAGAACATTATAAGCTTCGTTTATTTTTTTCATTTCTTCGGCAGTATCATTGTTTAGATTACGGTCTGGATGCCATTTTTGAGCGGCTTTTCTAAAAGCTTGTTTTATTTCTGCTTGTGTGGCGTTGGGAGATACAGATAATACATCATAAAAACTTTCCTGACTTGAAGTATGCGATGTCTTTGTATTGAAAAATGATCTTTGGTGGGAGTTGTTTCTGGTTTCTGCTTCAAAGTCATACTCTGTTCCGTAGGCTCTTTGATAAAGCTCAGCATATAGTGCTTTAGCTTCCTCTATGGAGATTTTTCCAAAGCTGTACGCTTTAAGTTCAACCATGTTGCGGATTGCAGACCATTGGATTTCAGCTTCTATAAGACGCAACAGAAGCCTGTGCAATGGATCTGTGAGGATTCTTGGTTGTGCCTCAAAATCAAATTCTTTACTGTAGGTATCTCTATAATATTGGGCATATATTCTTTTTGCTTCATCTAATGATAACTTTTGTAAAGTAGGCCATTTTTCAATCAGTATGGGTACGCTAGTCCATGGAATGCTGTCAGTTTGGAGTATTCTTAAAAGAAGCCTATACGGTAATGGTGACATTGCCCCTATGAGAATTTCCTCACATTTTAAAGCAGGGTTTTCTTCAGTGTTTGCAAAAGAGGAGAGGCAGGCTCCTAATAAAAAGGCACAACAGTAGAGTTTTAATTTGTTTGTAAAATAATTATTTTTTCTCATTTTTCCTATTTCTCGCTAAAAATGTATTCTCAAGAAGATGAACGAGAGAATTAGCATACACAATGCAGTATTAATAGAGAAATACTTATGGGTTTACAAAAGCTAAGTTTAGTTTGTTTTATTTTGGTGTCATTTATGAACAGTTTTGAAAAATAGAATTAACAATATGTACTTTTTACTTTATTTTGGAGTACAATACTAAAGCCAGTGTGTAAATTTTACATTGTTGTAAATAAATCTGGATTTTTTTATATATTTATATAAAAGTAAGTTGGTTTTTTATTTTAAACAAATAAGGAAGGTGTGCAAATGGACAGGAGTCAAATATTTATATGGATGATGAGTTTATGTTTCAGTATAGCTCCTTTTTGGAGTGTTTCTGCTGAAATGGGTGATGAGGCTATGGCAGAGGCAGAGGCCGCTGTATTAGAAGCGCAGGATATGTTGGATACTGCTCTTGCATCATTGTCTGAGGAAGTTCAGGATGAATTAGGGTATAAAAGATACGTGATTGAGGCTATTGATATGAGCTTGGAAGTTAACGATGCTTTAGGTCTTGATGGCTCTAGTGGTTTTGATAGATTCCTTGCTTTGCCAGTTTGGGTGTTAGAATCCAGACTTATTTCAGGGATGCAGGGACCGATTCGCTTGCCTGTAGAAGCAGGAGAGCAAAGAAAAGGATGGCTGCGACTATTCAGAAGGGGTGAGCATTTAGGTTTAACTTCTGATTTGCGGCGGGTAACCCATGACCAAAGAATGGTGACTGGCGACGCTCATACACAGCTTAGAGGTCTTGTAAAAGATCTCTTAGCTAAAGAGGCTGGTTTGAAATCAGCACAAGATAGATTGAGTGAACTTCAGGCACAGCAGGCTCAAGAAAGCAGTAAGGCCAGTGGCGATGCAGAAAAACCTGCACAAGCTGAGGCAAAAACAGGTCAGGCGACTGCAGAACAGACTGCAAAAACTGAAAAAAGTGGTGGAGTTAGCGGTGATGCTGACAAACCTGCACAAGCTGAGGCAAAAACAGGTCAGGCGACTGCAGAACAGACTGCAAAAACTGAAAAAAGTGGTGGAGTTAGCGGTGATGCTGACAAACCTGCACAGGCTGAGGCAAAAACAAGTCAGGCGACTGCAGAAAAACCTGCACAAGCTAAAGAAGCAAAATCTCTTGCAGAGACTAGGCAAGAAGGGAAAAGGAGAAGAAGAGCAAGAGGCGGACAAGCTCAAAAGGTCACTGTACCAGTAGAAGAGCTTATAAGGAGCCAGCAAGTTATTGTACAAAATCTGCAAACAGAAGTGAGTGCATTAAAAAAAGGTATTGTAAATAATATGAATTTGAAGTTGGGAAAGGCTTGGTATAGAATTGGTCGCTTTGCTAGGGGAGTAGGCCTTACTGTTATTGTTATAGGCGGTCTAAGTGCACAAGCTGTGATTGCTGGTAATACTGTAATTGTTTTCTTTGATTTTGCAGATGATATGGAAATGTTGAAAGAACAATATGTGCAGGACATTGAAGAAGTTATGAGTAGAGCTATTGAAGAAGCTTCTGCTTCTTCTTAAGCTGTAGAGAGTGTTCTTTAAATGATTGAAGATTAAAAAGGGTGCTGGTTTCAGGCACCTTTTTTTGTGATATATATGACATAATTGAGAAAGGATTCGGATTATGTATAAAAGAATTTCTTTAATTGGATTATTTATATTTTTCAGTCTTTACGTTTATCCTCTTTTTGCAGAGGTTCCCGGGTATTTTCGATTCACTCAATCTGTAGGAGAAAAGACTGTAGAAACAGTATTGGATGAGCATCAGCTGGAATTTGCAGAAAACCTGAAAGCTTCAGATTTAATTCCATTGATAGGAAGAGAAGATCGCAAAGGGTATTCAACTGCTCTTTTACAGCAAATTTATGAATATCGTTTGGACATTCAGGAAAATGCTTATGCAACGACAATGAAGCTTTGTCCGGCTTATCGTATCGCTAAAGGAATGGGGCTTCCTGAATATCATCGAAATCTTGGCGAGTCTCGCTATATCAATCATGAATCTCCTGAAGTAAGAGAATGGGCTCGAAATATGAATGATGAGTATGGAACAGCTCTTTCTTCTTCTTTTCAGGAATGGGTGTATGTGATGTATGAAGGAGCCGCTCAGCCTTTTTCTAATATGGCAGGGGTGAAGGCAGATTGGATCAATGTCACTAATATACCTATGAATAAGATGGACCACTGGTTTTATTCTTTTTATATTTACTATCTGGTAAGATCTCTTGGTTTTGTGCAGGCTATTGTGCATTGTTTAGGGACAACAGATGTAGATGAGGTCAATCAGTTTATATATACAGTTTTAGTTGTTGATCTTGAAATGAGTCTTGCAGGGTATGTCGCAACATTTTGGACAGGGGATAAAATTTTTAGATTACTTCTTCATGGGCTTCGGTGGTCTTCCAGGCCTATCGGTAGAGCTCTTGTCAGTTTTTTACATCGTAAGCATATACCTCCCGGTACAGTTAAAAAATATGCCGCAGTTGCTGGAGTGTCTGTTTTGGGAGCTCTTGGTATATGGATTACCAATGCTATAATGGACTCTCAAGAAATGGGGGAGTTTTCCCAGGAGTTTATTCAGCAGGAATTGGAAAGTATCAAAAATGAACAACTTCAAGAACAGGAAAACTAAGATTAATTGCTGTTTGTGATGATTCTGTTCGTATCTTAAAAACATGAAAAAATAATAAGCTTTTTAAAAACTTAAAAAATATAAAGTTTTCTATTTAAAACTGATAAATTATATAGTTTATATAAAGGCATGAATTTTTTACACGGTTAAAAGTTCAGTTTTTATTGTTAAAAATATTAGAAAGTTCTTTCAATCAATTATTCTTGTTTTTATTTCAGAGTTAAGGTAATTCAATAAATCCATTTCCTTTTTCCAGGAGGGCAAAACAGTGTTTCTTAACTCTATTTTTAAAAAAATCTTTTTTGTGTTTGTTTTATCTATTGTTTGTATTTCTGCTTATAGCAATGAAGACAAAAAGTGTGAAAAAGGTTTTACATCTAAAAGTTTAGAAGATCGAATTCGTAGTGCACATGTGGCAAAACTGAATACAGGCAATAAAGGTTCTGATACAAATACAGATTCCAGTAGAAGCACGCTTAGAGATAGAACGAGGGCTGTAGCGCGTGCTGTGGCAGATACAGCAAGAAGAGTGACTCCGTCTGAGGAAAGCCGAAGAAGGGCCTCTGAAGCAGTAAGAGGTGCAGGTCAAGCGGTTGGCGAAAAAGCTAAAGGTTTAGGAGTGGCAACAGCTGAGAAAGTGGATGGAGCTATCGTTTCAGGAGTAAATGCACTTGAAACAGGAGCAAGAGCGATAGCAGATACAGCAAGAAGAGTGACTCCGTCTGAGGAAAGCCGAAGAAGGGCTTCTGAAGCAGTAAGAGGTGCAGGTCAAGCGGTTGGCGAAAAAGCTAAAGGTTTAG
>JAPPLG010000012.1:24112-45393 GCA_028819545.1 Bdellovibrionales bacterium
GAATGGCAACAGCTGAGAAACTGGATGGAGCGATCACTTCAGGAGTGAATGCGCTTGAAACAGGAGCGAGAGCAACTGGGCGTGTTGTGGCGGATACAGCAAGAAGAGTGACTCCGTCTGAAGAAAGTCGAAGAAGGGCTTCTGAAACTGTAAGAGGTGCAGTGTCTAATGCCGGACAAAGGCTTCAAACAAGCGCTCAACAGGCAAGGGAACAGCAAGACAGAATCAGAGAAGAAAGCCATGCCAGGCATGAAGCCAGGCAATCCCAAAAATCATCAGACCAACAAACTCCAGGCGGTACCCAGGAGTTGGAGTCCAACTTGTTTTCAAATAACGGTGTTTTAAGTACAGTGTTTGCTTGGTTCAATAGTAGAGGATCATCTCAAGAAGAAAGCATCCCTGAAGCAGAGGAAGTGACAGAGGGAATTCTTTCCAGGTCCATTGAAGAATTAAATGCATATGACACAATAGTCCCTCTAAGAACTTTGAATGCATTAAAAAGGGCAAATATTTATATTATTGATAGTTTGGTTCGTAAAAACAGGAAAGAGCTTTTAGATGAAAAAGATGTTGGGCCGAGGTCAGTAGAATTTATTGAAGAAGCTCTTGAATTGAGAGGTTTGTTTCTCGGTATGACAGATACAGAGATAGAGGATTTCAACAAAGCAGAAGCAAAAACGAAGACACGAATTTTTTACTCTTTAGATGAGATTCGATCAGCCATTGCTGAATTAAATGCACAATCACCTCCAGCAGAGCAAATTATAAATATGAAAACTTATGATATGTATCGTAAGAGAGACTCCAAACTTCCCCCCATGGGGCTCATTGTAAGGCTTTATAAAGAGGAATATGGCATTACTCAAGGTCTTTCTGATTTTCTTTTTAATAGGTAGTGGATATCCTCAGTTAATAGCAAATCACTTTATCAGAGGCTTTTTCAATTCGATCCCAAAGAGCTGTCCAGTCCTCTCCACACTGCCCGCTCTTTGATTTTTGTACAATATACCCTACAGAATTTTTGTTCTTAGAGAGTTGTTTAAGATTATGATAAAACTCTCTTCCAAAAATATAAGGATTGTTTTTTAACTGCAACTCTTGAGGAATACAATCCGGATAATATTCTTTTATTTTTTTCTCTATACCTTCAGAAGGCAAGTGCTCTTCGTCGGTTTGAATTAAAATTAATGGAATATCCGGCTGGTAATGTTTTTGATGGCTTCCCGGAAATGATGAGGATTGTGATTGTTGAACTTTCCAATTGAGTTGATGCCTGGATATAAAACTGTTTAATTCTTTTGGTCCGATAAAGCCCGGTCTTAATATAGAAAAAATCTTTTTTTCAAAACAGACTTCCAGGATGGTTGATTCTATACCAACTTCACAAGGGCCTCCATTCAGTACAGGCACTTGCAATGATTCCAAAACGTGGTCTGCTCTGGTAGGGCTGGTTTTTGAGAACACGTTTGCACTGGGAGCAACTAAACAAGTATTTGTTTGTGTCATCAGTTTTAACGTTAAAGGATGACGAGGCATTCGAATAGCCACTTTGCTGGAGCCGGCTGTAATCAGGTCAGAAACTATTGGGTTTTTACGAAGCACCAAAGTCAGAGGCCCTGGATGAAAATAATCTGATAATTTTTCTACGATAGGGTCAGAATATTTGCATAGTTTTTTTAATTCTTTTTTAGAAGAAAAATGGATAATTAAAGGATCCCATAAGGGGCGTTTTTTTATCTGAAAAATTTGTTTTATAGCATTAATGTTTTTAAAATCCCCAGCCAGTCCATATACCGTTTCAGTAGGTACAGCAACAACCCCTCCATTTTTGATAATAGAGCAGGCTTGTTGGAAAGAAACTTTAGTGCCGAGCATATTCAATTACCTTGCAAAAAGTTGTTTAATTTCTGTAATTTTTCTGAAAATAAATAGTATGATAAAAGTTATCATTAAAAAAGCTAATGCTGAAATAAAGATTTTCAGATGTTCTATAATAGTGTGGCCGAATATTCCGATAAAAATGACTTGTGTGGGAACAGTTAAAAGAGCGGCCAGGCCGTCTACCAGTATAAATTGTGAAAAGGGGATTTTGAAAAAGCCGCTCGAAAGATGACCTGGAAAACGCAAGCCCGGCAAAAATCGAAACACAGCCGGGTAAAGATAGCCGTAACGGTTGATCCACTTTGAAATTCTTTCCATTTTTTTTGGAGACACTAATCGGTTTATGTATTTATTTTTCATCGAATTACTCAGCAGGCGTCCTAAGTTAAACACTAGAAAGTCACTTAAAAAGACAGATAAAAAACACACAAGGGCGGTTGTGTGTATGGTCATAAAACTGGCGGATTCTTTGACCGGAGGATAGAGTTCAGGATTACTTCCAATATAGGCCATCAAGCCGGCGGATATAATGACCACCTCTTCTGATATCGGAAGTCCGAAGCTTCCCATAGTCATTAGAATTGCAATTGCAGTATAGACAATAATGGGCTCGGCTGAATAAGATAGAAAAAAGTTTAAAATAATTTCTTCGAAATGAGCCATTATTTTTCCTCTTTAGTTCAGATTTTAATCAGAAGGAGGTTTTTTCATGTAAAACCCCGGTTCTTTATCAAACAAAAATAAACCTTCCATCTTAATACAAGTTAAATTGTTTTCTTCAAGTTTTAATATCAGATCATAAATATCTTTGGCGGAGACAGGCTGTTCGCTGATAAATCGTGCTCCCCAGTGTTCGCTGAGAGTGATCTGAGTGGGAGGTCCGGGCCATACTTCCAAACCGCGGCATTTTAAGCTTGAAAGCTTCAAATGAGTGTTGAATTTTTTCAGAAGAGAGACCATAGAAGGCACATCTTGATCTGCTTTTTCAAAAAAGATATCTGCTCCAACCCATTCCTTATGAAGAGATGGTTTCTTTTTTGGAATAAAGGGTTTTATTTTTTTTAAGTTTTGAAAATTTGCAGGAGGCAAAGTGGAAGGTTTTTCTCCCAAACGATCTATAACAGCTTGTGCGAACTCTTTAGTTCCCAATTGTTTTTTACTGATGTCTTTTTGAAAAATGTCATAAGTGTGCAGGCCGTCTTCCAATGTTTTGAGCCAGGCATTTTTAATTTTTTCGGCAGTTTCCGTTTGTTTAATATTCACAAGCATATTAATACCAGCAAGCAACAGGCCGGAGGGGTTGGCAACATTTTGCCCTGCTCTTCTTGGTGCAGAGCCGTGAATAGCTTCAAACATCGCATATTCTTCTCCAATATTACAGGAAGCACCCATAGCAACAGAACCGCTTAACTGAGCTACAACATCCGATAAAATATCTCCATAAAGATTATAGGTGACGATGATATCAAAATTTTCCGGAGTATCAGCGAGCTTGGCAGATCCAATATCTATAATCCAATGTTCGGCTGTAATAGAGGGGTAATCCTTACTTTTTTCCAGGAAAGTTTTATGGAGTAAGCCATCTGTCATTTTCATAATATTATCTTTAGTGAAGCAGGTTACTTTTTTTCTATTTTGGGCTAAGGCATATTCAAATGCAAAATGTGAAATTCTTTCACAATTATGTTTTGAAACTAATTTTAGACATTGGTAAACCTGCTCTGTTTGTCTGTGTTCTATTCCAGTATAAAGATCTTCCTCGTTTTCCCTGACAATAACTATATCCAACTTTTTATGTTTTGTAGGAACATAAGGGGAGTAAGAAGTGCAGTGTCTGACGTTGGCAAAAAGACCTAAAGTTTTTCTGACAGCTACATTCAGGCTTTTAAAACCTCCACCTTGGGGAGTGGTGATGGGAGCTTTGAAGAAAATTTTATTTTTATAAAGTGAGTCCCAAGTTTTATCTTCGATGCCTGTCATGACACCTTTTTTGTAAACAGGCTCTCCAATTTCTACAAATTCGGGATTGATGTCGGCTCCTGCTTTTTCCATAACGGTCAAAGTGGCCTTCATAATTTCAGGTCCGATTCCGTCCCCTAAAGCAACTGTGATAGTTTGAGCCATAATAATATCTCTTTCTATGAGTTAAGAAAGCTAAAGGTCTTTGAATTAGCAAGTAAAGTCAAGAAGTTAATCATAATCCACTTCCACAATAGGAGATAAAGGCTTTGCTTGACAGGTAAGAATTTCTTTATCGGAAATATTTTCGGGAGCGAGGATTCCTGCTTCGTCTTGGTAAACTTGCCCTTTCTTCAACACTGCCATACATGTCATACAGTTGCCTTCCATGCAGGAGAATGGAGGAGAAAAGCCAGCCTCAATAAGCTGTTCCAATATAGAAATTTCCGGTTCTGCCGGAATTTCTATTTGTTCTCCTTCAAGTAAAGCTTTAATGGTTTCAACATCACCTTTTTCACTGGCATCTGCTGAGATGATGACAGCAGACTTAGGCAGTTGAATATTTTTCTTTTTTGCAGTGGTACCAAAACTTTCTTTTCGAATTTGTTTTTTATCTAAACGTGACCGTAATACTGTTTCAGCCATCGTCATTAGATCTATAGGGCCGCATAGGTAAGCTTCCATTTCGAGAGAAGTTTTAATATTACCCAGGATTTGTTTTAATATATTTTCATTGATACGCCCTTTAAAATCATATTCTGTGCTGTCCGGCTGACTTAAAATAGAAATAATTTTTAAACGTGTTGGATAAGTTTTTTTCCATTTCTCAAGTTCCGCTTTATAAATAATAGATGTCTCTTTTCTGTTGCAATAAACTAAAGTGACATGGTTTTGTTCATCCAATAATAAAGCTGTTTTTAAAATAGAAAATAAAGGAGTGATTCCGCTTCCTGCGGCTAGTAAAAGATAATGACGGGGTTTGAGATTATCCGGCATTTTAAAGAAACGTCCTCTTGGGATTGTGCTTTGGATAGTATCTCCTTCCTGAATATGATCCACAATATGGGAAGAAACATGGCCGTTATGGACTTTTTTGATAGAAGTGGTGAGATCCTCTTCTGCCAATGGTGAGCTGGATATGGAGTAACTTCTTGTAAACTGCTGTTTGTTGATTTCCATATGGAAGGATAAAAACTGTGCCGGTTTATAGGAAAAAAGTTTTCGATCTTCGTTTCTGGGGGATAAAACAAGAGTGCAGGCGTCATCGCATTCTATGATCTTCTTTTTTACTGTTAAAGGATATGTTTTAGGGTTCATGTTTTTACTCGTAGGGCTGTACTTCTGAGATCAGAAACACAGGTGATGTTAAAAATGCCTGATTGTTTTTAAATAAAACTTTTAGAACACCTCCTGGCATTTGTACAGAGAAATTTTCTTTTGGATAATAGAGGTAAGACACAGCCAATGCGCCTGTACCGCAGGAAAGAGTAAAATCCTCCACTCCTCTTTCAAACGTGACACAGGAGATATGTTGAGAGTTATCTTGGTTGTAAAAAGTAATATTTGAATCAGGAAATTTCTCTCTTAGGTTTTGTGCCATAGGTGTGAGTTGTTTTAAATCTTTTATATTTTCTCTTTCAATAAGGAGGTGGTTTACTCCTGAGTGAATATGATCTGCAATACCCTCTTCAGTGTGTATTTGCTTTTGAATCCAATGTGGTATTTTACAATGCAGGCGAGCTGTGCCCTCAGAAGTCAATTCCCCTGTGAGGATATTATTTTTAATTTGAAATTGAAAAGGTTTATTATGAGGAACGAGTTGATACTTGTAGGCATAGTGAATGATACAGCATGCGGCGTTGCCGCACATCTCCGCAGAAGAACCGTCGTTATTAAAGAAGTGCCAATTTAGAATCTTTTTTTCGTTAAACTGAAGGAAACAAAAACCGTCTGCCCCTAATCCAAATTTTCTATTACACCACTTTGGAATATTTTTGCTCAGGCTGGACAAGAAATTTTGTTCATTGCCAATTCTATTTTGATCAGTGATAAGGAAATCGTTCCCGGCACCGCACATTTTTGTAAAAGATAAAGACATGACTTCTCTTTTTTTGCTGTATTTGTATGAATATTTTTATTTTAGTGAAGATAGGGAGATCTTTTTAACTCGTCAATGAATTTTGTTCTTTCCGGGGATTCTGCCATAGATTGTGCCATAGTATAGAGTTTTTTCTTCATTTGATTTTTGGCGGATATACAGACTTCCAAAAGATCTTTACCTTCACTTCTGGCAAGGACGTTCATTTGAGAATCTCCTAGTACAAAGGTGACGGCATAACCGCTTTCTTTTTCTGCTTTATCAGAGTATTTTTCAAGCAGTACAGCCACGGGGCATAAGGCATTGACAGCAGAAACCAGATCTTGAGTTTGTTGATAGACAAAAGCTTTTTCAGCATTGGAAGGTTTGAAAAAAAGAGGCTTTTTGATTGTCATACTCACCTTTGACCTTACACTAATAAAATCGGCTTTTCTTAAGGAATATGCTAACATTTTTTTTAAAAAGATGATAGGTAAGATGTATCTTTATTGTAAAAGTTTCAATTTAAGACACAGCTTAAGGGGTTTTTAAGGGTTTTGTAATGAGTGTTGAAAGAGAAATTCAACTAGAGCCAATTTGGAAACAACATCTTCAACCTGAGTTTGAACAGCCTTATATGTTAAAATTAAGGAAATTTCTTGTCGATGAGATTAGAAGCAAACGACGTATTTTCCCGCGTCCTGAAGAATATTTTCAAGCCTTAAACTGGACGCCTTTTGATAAAGTCAGAGTGTGTATTTTAGGCCAGGATCCTTATCATGGGCCGAGCCAGGCACATGGACTGTGTTTTTCTGTCAAACCTCATATCCCTATACCTCCCTCACTAAAAAATATTTTTAGTGAGTTAAAAAGAGATTTAAATATTGATTATCCAAAACATGGTTTTTTAGAGCATTGGGCAAAGCAGGGAGTTTTGTTGCTCAATAGTGTTTTAACAGTTCAGCAGGGTCGTGCAGGCTCTCATCAAAATAGAGGGTGGGAAGAGTTTACCGATCGCATTTTATCTGTACTCAATGAGCGTTATACAGGTTTGGTGTTTATGTTGTGGGGCAGTTATGCTTTTCGAAAAGGGCAGTTCTTAGATCAAAAAAAACATTTGGTATTAAAAGCTCCTCACCCTTCTCCTCTTTCTGCACATAGAGGATTTTTTGGATGTTCTCATTTTTCAAAAGCCAATGAATATTTGTGCTCTATCGGACAGAATCCTATTGACTGGTCACTGCCGGATAAGGCTTAATGCAAAATAATTCTATTTTTAAGGCGGTGATGTATGAAATCTGTTGCTTTATTTCTTCTAAGTTTTTCATTCTGGGTGTATGGAGCTAGTCCAAATTCCATTTTTGTTTATTGTTCTGAAGGTTCGCCGCGCTTTTTAAACCCTCAATTAGCAACAGACGGCACTTCTTTAGATGCTCTTCGTGATGTTTATAATAGTTTAGTTGAATTTAAAAGAGGCACTTCCACTTTAGTGCCTGCACTGGCAACTTCATGGGATATGTCCAGAGACGGCCTCCAGTATACTTTTAAACTGAGAAAAGGGGTTTCATTTCACACCACCAAGGACTTTACACCGACTCGTGAACTTAATGCCGATGATGTGATTTTCTCGTTTGAAAGAGCTTTACATAAAAATCACCCCTATCACAAGGTCAGCGGCGGCAACTATATGTATTTTTCTGCTATGGGCTTTAGCTCTCTAATCAAAAGGGTTGTTAAGGTGGATGACTACACTGTGCGATTTGAACTTAATGAGAAAAGCCCCACTTTCTTGTTTAATTTAGCTATGCCTTTTGCGTCTATCTTGTCCAAAGAGTATGCGGATCAGGCTTTGAAAAATAAAAAACCGGAAATGATTGATCAAAAACCGGTGGGAACGGGTTCTTTTATTATGACGGATTATAAAAAAGATAACCTGATACGTTATAAAACAAATAAAAAATATTTTAAAACTCCTTCTTCTTTAGAAGGTATGATTTTTTCCATTACACCGGATGCTTCTGTAAGACTTCAAAAACTCAAAAGAGAAGAGTGTCACTTTATAAGTTTTCCGTTGCCTAGTGATTATGAAACTATAGCCAATCATGAAAAACTTAAGTTGATTAAAAGAGAAGGTGTTCTCAATCTAGCATATTTGGCAATGAATTTAAAAAAACCTCCTTTGGATAAAGCGGAAGTCAGACAGGCTATTCGCCATGCTCTAAATCGTGATTTATATATTCAGGCCATCTACTTGGGGAACGCCAGAACAGCCAAAGCCCCTCTTCCTTCTACAATGTGGTCTTATCATAGTGGGGTTAAGGATTATAAATATGATGTTGAAAAGGCTAAAGCTCTTTTAAAACAAGCAGGTTTTGAAGATGGATTTGAAATTGATTTATGGACTCTTCCTGTAGCTCGTCCTTACAATCCAGACGGTCAACAAATGGGTGAGCTCATGAAAGAGGATTTGGCAAAAGTGGGTATTAAAGTACGTTTGGTGACTTATGACTGGCCCACTTATTTGAGAAAATCGGAAGCAGGAGAACATGCTTTGATTCAAATGGGATGGACTAGTGATAATGGAGATCCTGATAATTTTTTAGCTACTTTGTTAGGCTGTCGGGGTATTGAGAGTGGTACGAATCTTGCAAGATGGTGCCATGCTGAATATGATCAATTAGTACAAAACGGACTGAAAACTTTAGACCGAAAAGAGAGAATTCGTTTATATAAAAAAGCGCAGGCTGTTTTTGCTAAAGAAAGCCCTTGGGCGCCTTTGGTTTCTGCACATGGGATGCGAGGGGCTAATAAGAAAGTTAAGGGTTATATTCTAGCACCATTTGGAAGTGAGTCGTTTTATGGTGTTTCTTTAGAGTAAGCAACATTGGTTCTTATATCTCTTAAACGTCTCTTTTATTCCATACCGACTTTATTTTTTATTTCTTTGTTGGTGTTTTTGTCTATTCGCCTGCTTCCCGGAGATCCTGTAGATTTTCTTCTGGGTGAAAAAGGAAGAAGCCCGGAAGCTCGAGCCCAACTGGAAGAAAATCTAGGTTTAAATAAACCCTTATATGTACAATATTTTTTATTTGTGTCTCAGGCGCTGAAAGGAGACTTAGGCCGCTCTACCGCCACAGGACAAAAGGTTTCAGAAGAATTTTTTAGCCGATTTCCTGCGACTTTGGAATTGGCTGTCAGCTCTGTATTTTTAGCATTGTTATTGGGTATTCCATTGGGAATACTGTGTGCTTTGCTTCACAACTCTGTTTGGGATCGTTTGGTTATGGGGTTGTCCCTTACGGGTTATTCCATGTCTATTTTTTGGTGGGGATTGATTCTTATTTTATTTTTTTCCATTCAATTGGAGTGGACTCCTACTTCCGGAAGAATTGGCCTGTATTATGATATTCCTCATTATACAGGATTTATATTGATTGATGCTTTCAGAATGGAAGATCCTTGGATATCAATCAAATCTTTTCTCTCACATCTCATTCTTCCAACATTAACTTTAGCAACTATTCCATTTGTCTCTTTTGTACGTATGACCCGCTCCAGTCTGATTGAAACTTTACATGAAGATTTTGTGCGCACAGCTCGAGCTAAAGGGTTAAGTTTTTATACTGTTGTGGTTAAGCACGCCTTTCGAAATGCTTTATTGCCGGTTGTGACAGTTATAGGCTTTATGTTCAGTTCACTTATCACAGGAGCTGTTTTGACAGAAACAGTATTTGCCTGGCCTGGTATTGGCAGATGGCTGGTCAAAGCTGTAGAAGCTAGAGATTATCCGGCACTGCAAGGGGGAATATTGATTATTTCTGTTCTAGTTGTGCTGATTAATTTATTGGTGGATTTAAGTTATATTAAGTTAGACCCCAGAGTGCAGAAAGGTATAGGTTAAGAAGTGCATTATTTTTTGGAATTAATAAAAAAAGATCGAGTGACTTTGTTTTGTGTATTTACTTTTTTCTTTTTTATTATTGTAGGGTTTGTTGTTTCTTATTTTCTGAAATCTCCGTATTATGGACATGGTAAAGGTTTTTTAACACTACCTCCTTTTTGGATGGAAGAAGGATCTTTTCAATTTATTCTGGGAACAGATAATTTAGGAAGGGATTTTCTGAGCCGTTTAGCTTACGGAGCCAGGCTTTCTTTACGTATCGGTTTATCTGTTGTTGTATTATCTCTTTCTATAGGCACTACTTTGGGTCTTTTAGCCGGATACTTGGGAGGGCGGGTAGATCGAATGATTATGAGATTTGTAGATACTTTAATGTCTTTTCCAAGTATTCTCATTGCTATTTTAATTGTGACTGTTTTGGGGCCCGGGTTGTGGAATGCCATTATTGCAGTCAATGTGACAGCCTGGCCGGCGGTGATTCGAGTCGTTCGATCCGTGGTTTTAAAAGAAAAAGAAAAAGATTATGTACAGGCTATGCGCGGTTTTGGAGCCCCTCAGTGGAGAATTTTATTAGGTATTTTACCTAACTGTATGGGGCCTTTAATTGTTCAGGGGACTTTAGGTTTTAGCGAAGGTATTTTAAATGTAGCCGCTTTGGGTTTTTTGGGTTTGGGTGCAGAGCCTCCTCTTCCGGAATGGGGGGTTATGATTAAAGACGGCAGAAAGTTTATGGAGACAGCATGGTGGTTAATTACTTTACCAGGTTTATGTCTCTTTTTATTGGTTTTAAGTGTGAATGTGATAGGTGAGAAGTTGAGAGATGTCTTTGACCCTAAATCTTAAGTTGTTATTCTATATAAAATATATTTTTTAAGAGGAATAAATTGTGTCTTACAGTGCAGAACAATTATTAGAATATTTAAAAAAGTATCCCTTGTTGTTAGCGCCTATGGCTGGGGTGACAGATTATCCTTTTCGTTCTTTTATGCGTGAGATGAATGGAGGGATTCTGACAACAGAGTTGGTTTCAGCTATTGCTTTGGTACGTGAATCGGATCATCGCACTTACAAAATTGCTTTAATAGACTCTGAACAACAGCCTACTGGAATTCAAATCTTTGGGGAAGATCCGGATATTTTGGCTCAGGCCGCTCTAAAAGTGGAGGAAATGGGAGCCAGCTTTGTGGATTTAAATTTAGGTTGTCCTGTCACTAAAATTGTTAAAAAAGGGGCAGGGTCGGCTATTTTAAAAGATTTACCTCAACTGTCAAAAATCTTAAAAACCATCAAAAGTAAAATTAAGATTCCTTTAACTATCAAAGTGCGAACAGGATGGGATCATCAAAGAAATGCTCTTGAGGTTTCTCGTATTGCCCATAATGAAGGGTGTTTATGGATGACTATACATGGACGCACGCGTTCCCAGGGGTATTCCGGAAAAGCAGATTGGGATTATATTGCCGAGGTTAAAAGTAAAGCTCCTCTTCCCATTATTGGAAATGGTGATTTAGTAAATCCTCAACATATTTGTCACATATATAAAAAAACGAATTGTTCTGCTTTAATGATTGGACGCGGGGCTTTGAAAAATCCTTGGATTTTTAATGATACCTATAAACTCTTGGGAAGGGAGTTTCCAAATGACTCTTATCCAAAGAATGCCAAGGAAGTATTAGAGGTTTTGTTCGGTTACTTAAGTGATTTTCATGATGAGAGAATGGCCCTTCTTCAGTTTAAAAAATTTGCTGTTTGGTTTTCTTCCGGTTATCCGGAGAGTTCTTTGTTTAGAAAATCTATTTTTCAAATAAAGGAAAAGTCTTTAGTGCTTAATTATGCTTTTAATTATTTTGCACAACTGGGTGCATCTAAAAAAGAAAATATGCCTTATGAATCTTTTCTTATGCAGGGGCATGGATGATCTGCGTATAAGTCTATCTTCTATCGAAGACTAAGAGCTTTCTGGCATCGATTCCTGTTGCTATTTTTTCTTGGGCGAGAAGACCATAGTTGTGGTGTTGTAAATCCTTTTATATGTTTTTTTCCAATATCTATAGGTGTTTTCCCATCATTGTTTCTGATAAAAATGGCTGAAGGGTTCATTTTAAAGATAAATTGAATAACTTCCCAGTCATTTGTGTACTTAAGTGCATAGTGTAAGGCAAGGTTCCCGTGATTATCTGGGGTAGATACAGCTTTATAGTGGAGGTCATAAATAAATTTAATCATTTTTAAAGGGCGCCTGTTTCTCAATCCAATCAAGAGGGGGGATCTACCGTTATTGTCTGGTATAAAAGCGGCGGAAGGATGCATTTGGAGAATAAAACGAATAACTTCCCAGTCACTTGTGTATCTAAATGCGTAGTGTAGAGCAAGTCGTCCATAATTATCTGGGGTGGATACGGCTTCTGGATGCAGATTGTAAATAAACTGAATCATTGCCAAAGGTTTTTTGTGTTTTAGTCCGATTAAAAGGGGAGATCTATTATGCTGATCAGGCAGGTAAACAGCAGAAGAGTCCAGTTCATTTAAAAATTGAAGAGTTTCCAAATCACTATAAATCACTCCAAAAAGAAAAACACTTTGGCTTTTTTTGTTTTGAGCTGTTACGTCAATCGCAGGCATACGTTGAAGAGATTGTTTGTTTGCTCCATGCTCAAGCATTTTATGAACAACAGTATTTGAGTCAGGACGCAGGGGTGTATTAACTCCTCTGGTAGAAACTTCAACTGTACCTCCAAGTTGAGTGGACACTGTAACGGTGCCTGTATGAGCAGGGTCGCTTACAGCAGGGCAGGAGATAAGCAAAAGCAATGCATATATCAATCTCATAAAAATCCTTTTTTGTACTGATATTGAACTTTGATAAGAATCATAAATTCAATGAATTGTATTATGTTTAAAAAATTTCAAAGCAAGGTACCAGAGGAGTGGGGTTTTGTAAAGGCTTGAAAGAAAACTGTGTATTTAATACAAGGTTATTTATTTTAAGAGTAAGCCAGTCTATTTTGTAACATTAAAAGTACTACAATATTGAAAATTTTACATGAAAAGTTTTCCGTGCTTGACATTAAAAGAATGTCTTATATTATGCGTTATCTGGTATCCATCAGTTTTTATAAGTTCACAGGGATGTTTTTATGAAATTTATTTCAGTTTTTCTAGTATTTTCTTTTTTTGCTTTTGGAGAAAACTATACTTCAGAGCAGGGCGCTCAACCTTCTGCAGACGGTGCTAAAGAAGGCTCTTCTGTGATCAGTGAAGAACCGGATATTAATAATGTGAAAAAAGATGAGACGTCTACAGATGCTTCTGAAGAAGAGGCTTTAATGCAATTTCTAATGGAAGAGGTTATTCCTGCTTTTGGGGGGTTTCAGGATTTACTTTTTTCCAATAAACCTTCTTTTGATATTCATTGGACGCCTCAGGGGATGCAGGTAAAGAATTGTTCTTTTGAAGTTCAACTTAAACAACTGAGAACAATTAAGTACAACCTGGCGGATATGGAGCTTTATGAGTTTCAGTCGAATGCGGAGATTGGAGATCCCAGGTTCTTATTTGTTCAAATTTCTTGCGGTGAAACAAATAATGTTACAGACACAGCCCGTTTTAATATTAAATTTTTTGTTACGGATGAGAATCTTAATCCTTCTGTTTATAGTTTAAAAATTAAAACTATGGAGCAAGAACAGTTAGATATCAAATTGGATTCTATTGAAATGGATGTGGAAATTGAAACTGTTGATTATGTTTTATTATTAGATTCTGATGGTCATATTGAAAGGCTTCCTCATGAATCCCCTTTCTTAAAGTCTTTTGAAGAGAGCCAAGCTTATGCAGAAGTTATAGAAGAAGATCAAAGCGAAGAGAGTGTTGAGAGTGAGCAGATTAAGAATATGTATGATATTCCTGTATCTGTATGGAATCAAATCAAGGGAGTCAATGAGACACCATCTGATGAAAGTGCTTTGGTTTCTGTAAAAAAGGTGACAGTAGAGCAGGTTATTAATGTCAATGGTTCAGCTGAAATATTTTTGCCTGTATATAAAGATGGAGTCAAACAGGATGCTCGTGTTGTTATACCTATTGTTGGACATATTTTTTCTCCAGCAGAAGGGGATTTGATTCCATTTATTGATATATCCATGAGATGATGAAGCATTTAAGTGTTTTAATTATTTTATTTTTTTCTATTGGAGCAGTAGAAGCACAACAACCTCTGCCCTCAGGTTATGGGAAGCACTCTTTATATAGTTATTTAGTGGAGCCTTTGGTGTCTTTGGATGAAAACTGGGGGCATCTTATTACCCACTGTAGTGTTGTAGAAGAAAATGTATCTCAGGTGGTTCAAACTTATGATGGTTTAGGTTCCTGTATCTTCGAGCAGATTGAAATGCTTTCAGATGAAGAAAAACTTCAGAGAAATATTGTCTTTCATGCAAAAGCAGGGGATCAGTCCTTTGACTTGCTATTTCAATGGACGGGTTTAAGTGTTCAGGATGTATTAAGTTCTTATTTCGAAAAAAATCCTCATAAATTATCCAGTCAGATGACTTTGGATTTGCTCAGTGGCGACAAACCTCTTTCAGATGCTTTATCCTATCTGATTTTGTCTGAGATGTTTAAAACATCTCCTCCTGAAGATAGACATACTTTTCAACAAGCATCAGAGTTTTTATTGCAGAAAACAATCGATGCTATTCATTTGAGTGCGGATCCTTACGCAGAGGGGTTGTTACAAGTGACTTTAAGTTTTTTAGATTCACATAATGTGGAATTTTACAAACTGGAAGCTATTACCAATTATTATATAGGAGCAGAGGAATACTTTGTCACTTCCATAGATCAGTATCAAGAGAAAACAAATGAGAAATAGATTTTATATTCTATTGGTGATGTGTCCTTCTTTTTTGTTTGCAGGGGAGTATTGTGAATTACAACCTAAGGGGTTTGATGAGTCAAGGCAGTCTATTTTGGATTTTGAAGAAAATATTGAAAATCATGTCTCTGGGATTTATCGTACTCAATATCCAGTCATAGAGGAAAAACTGAAAGCTCTTAGACAGCTGGAAAACGATTTAACAAAAATTGAGAATCAGTATAGCCGTAAATATGTCATGTCAGGGCACAGGCATCCGAAAAATCGTGCAGTGGATCGTTCACGCAGAAGAAACAGAAAAGAAATATTTTTGCAGTTGGCAGAGCAGGAAATTCATTCTGAAGAAGAGTTAAATCATTACTTGGAAGAAGTAAAAGTGATTCGCCCTATGTCTTTTGATGTGTATCAGGAATATTCAAGTAAAGTGAATAGTTTAAAAGAGCAAATTGAAGAGTTAAATACATCATTATTGGAGATACAATCTTTTGGTTTTTTACAATTTCCTGATATTGGATTTTCAATCAGAGGCAGTAAGTCTTATGGGCATCTTAAGATGGAAGGGTTATTTCGTATGCCAAAAGATGATTTGTTGAAAATTCCTTTTTTAAAAATTGGATTTGAAACAAGTCCGAATACAGTTATATATTCCTGTGTTCACTTGGATGAGTTTAGGCCGGATAAAAATCGCATTTATATTTATTTTTTAAATACAACAAAGCTTTATATAATAAATTGGAAAGATTTTATGATGCGTCCGAATTTAGCTATCCGGCATTTGCTGACATTTAGGCAAGAGCCTCAAGCTGTGATTTCTCCTCTGCCTTTTATATTGAACCCCTTAGCTGAGACCTCTGAAACACTCGATAATCTTGGTCAATTTCAACAATTGAGCAACCATGCCTCTTTCAGTCAAATTATGAATACAGCAGGTCAGTTTAACTTTTTGGATTTTTCAGCAAATCTGAATCCAATTTTACTGGCCATTAAGAATAATGTGCAGGTAGGTGTTCAAGGTTTTGTCATTCATTCAGATAAACTTCAAATTCGGTATGCTGGCACCACCCTATACGGCTTGATTAATTTTAATTTGGCTGTGCAGAATCAAAGTGCGGATTTCTCATCTTTTATGAATATTATGACTTTGGATGATATCAGCCGCTAGCTTTTGCATATTAAAGCTTTCTTAACAATGAGAGTGAGCTGAGAAAAATTAAATTTTCTTTTTGAAAAAATATTATTTACCCTTGTAATATTTACACACAACTCTTAATACTCTTGATAAATTTGTTTATTTCAATATTAATAAATTAAATTTTAATATTGGCTGGATTGATGTGATGATGGAACCGCATATTACGGGTACAACAGAAGAAGTAAAGAAGCAAACTCCTCGTGTGAAGAAGTATTTTAATACTTCTAAGCAGTTTGAGTCTTGCATCTATTACTCCACTTATTCTGATGATACAGCCATAGTTATGGCAGAATGCTCTGAGCTGGCTTACGAAGAGGAACACCTTTTAAAAAATCATTTAGAAGATGGACAGATGGAGCTTAAGTTAATAAGAGATGAGGATCCTCAGTTCTTTTTAGCAGAGCATGCTCATTACATTGTATTGGCTTTTCGTGGGACAGAGTCGGATAATATTCAAGATATAATCACAGATTTAAGTATTAAGAGGCAGTCCACAAAGCAGGGAAAAATACATACAGGCTTTCTTAATTCTTATTGTCGTGTTCATCATGAGTTATCATCTTATTTAAAAAATACGAACAAACCTATTTACATTACAGGACACTCTATGGGAGCGGCATTAGCTGTGATAGCTACTGCTCAATTAAGTTCTTGCACATTATCTGCATGTTATAATTTTGGTTCACCTCATATAGGGTCTCCTGAGTTTGATTCACATTTAAGGGTGCCGGTTTATCGCATTGTGAATGTGGGTGATATTGTTCCAAATTTGCTCAATTGGCATGTGGGTTATTATCATCCGGGATACACGTATTATTTAACTAAGGGCAATCAGTTAACACGTTCATTGGGGGTAGCTCGAAGGGTTTCTAATTTTGTAATACATCAGAAATATAAATGGTTAAAAAAAGATCAGAAGAGTTTACTATCTCATCATTCTATGTCAGAGTATTTGAGAAAATTGCAAAAGATTGCTGTATCAAGAAGGAACTTTACCTATAACAGTGTGTGCGATTAAACGTTTAAAAGAGGTAAAAGTTGAAATATATATTGCTAATCTGTTTAAATGTTATGGGACTCTCCTATGAAGCTATGGCCAATGAAACTCAGTCGGAACAATATGTTGTTTGTAATTTAGAAGATCATTGTTGTGAGATAGAATCTTCTGTTGTGGAAGGCCTGGAGTGGAGGTTTGGGGCTAAGCAATTTTTAAAATGCAGTGTCAGTTACTTCTTCGGTTCCAATGAAGAGGACTATAATGAATGTAGAAGAATAGTCGGAAATGAGTTTTGGGAACAGCTTGCAGAACACGTCAATGAAGCTTGTGATTTTTCAATTACTCAATAGTTCCTTCTTCTGAAAAATCAAAGTCTGTTCCTGGCTGTACTTCTGGAGAATCAAATTCGTTGAGTGATGAGGAAGAAGCCATGCTGGTAGTTCTGCTTGGTCTTGGATAGAATGCATTAATTGTAATAGCAGTACAATACCCATTGTGTTTTATATGATCAACGACCCGAATCATAGGTACAGGCGCATCCAGGAGGTTAGTGAATAGGACGCTGTCTCTGGCAGCATCCAACATTCGTTGAGCGCCGTCTGGATCAATATGGTCAGACACACACCCTAAAGACACCCACTTGGAAGGTCTATTGAAATTTACACAATCCAATCCGTGATCAGTCGGGGATTCGGCTAAAAGGATCATACAACCTCCATTTGAGTAGGTGCTGTGTGCATGTACTGCTGTAATAGCTGAACGTATATTCGCTGTTGCCGCTTTGGATGTATAGGGAAATATGGTAAAAAATAGGGCTAAAAGTATTTTTTTCATTATTAAAACCTCTTAGTATGAATCTTTAAATCAATTTAGTATCAAATTTCTTAAAATGTCAATTATTTTGTCAATAAGCAATTTTCTTATGGTATTGTTGTATTTTTTACATCCTTACTTTGCAAGCCTGTAAGAAATAACAGTCTTTAAAAAACTGCTTATTAATATTATCTATGAAGGTGACTTATGTCTGGCTTTTAAGGGTAGAACTCCACAAGCTCCTGTGCATATTTAATTTTTAAGTTTGTTAAGAAATTCTTCTAATTCATCTATAGTTGGATGAAAAGTGAGCCAATCTTTTTTTCAAACTCTTTGAGCGGTTTTATGGTCAAAGTTGCCTCCTGACAATATGATCAATACCGATTGAAGTCATAGAAACATTCTATATGACAAACAAGTGATAATATTTAATGGGGTCATAAGATTGATCCCGGCGGGATGGGTTGTATCTAGTATATGTTTTTGATTTATAGGGTTTTGTAGATCTTTGGTATTTATGTGTATTTGGGTGTTTTAATTTTAAAGACATGTTTTGAGTGTCTGACATACAGCTCTCCTTTTTTCAGTAAATATTAGTATTTGTTTTGGATACTTTAAAAAGTTTCGGATGAAATAAAGAAAACATAAGTAATAATTTATTTTTTTATTATAAAAAATATTTTATTTCATAATGAGACAAAATTTTGGGTTATGAAAAATTTTTTGTACAGCAAATAGTGAAAAAATAATTTGATTCCAAGAATAGAATATGTTACCTTACAGGTTCTTCACATTTCTTAAGTGAGAACCATATCTGCACTTCAGCAGAATATGTAAAACCCTTTTAATTATTATGTACTCTATCTATTGGTATAAGCACTTTCTAATATAAGACTCTTGAACAATGCAGTTTGTATCAACTGCTAACATGAAATCAGGTGTATTACCGGGGTATTATTCTTTAGATTAAGGTCTAGTAAGATTGTAAAAATTCTATTTTATTTTTGTAAAGGCATGATAATATTTATTGATTAGGGAAAAGGGTGACTTCATTCTTTCAAAGGGGGAAGCTTGTCCTAGGAGTTTTCTATATACTTTTTTTGAGAGGTTAAAATGTATTGGATATATAAGTGTTTGTTTTACTGTGTTCTTAGTGTTTTCTTTTTGAGTTGTGGAAAAAAATCTACAGAAGATATTGAGCCGGGAACAGGCGATCCTGGTGTACCTAAAGAAGAAGTGATGTTAGATACAGATCCTTTGGAATTTACAATGATTGTTCATGATGAATATCTCAATGAAAGTGATAGTGATGAGGGTGAACTTCTTGGAGGTGAGAAATTTTTTGTTGTACAGCAAAAATTATCTAATGGTTCAATCGCTTTATTTATTGCTGACGACCATACATACAGTGCATTTCTTCCGGATGGGATAATGGCATTTCTTGGTGGAGACACTTTTGCGGATAAATCTCAAGAACGTATTAAGAGTATATTACTGGATTATGGAAATTCTTTAAAAACAGAAGTTTGTCAAGAAAACACTGTAGGAGAGAGGCGCAAGGTTTTTATGGAAGAGGGGTTAACCAAAGGCACTTTAGCTTTGATCACACCCGGTAATACATGGGTGACTTATATGAATGATACTCTTTCAGATGGGTTTTTTGATGGCTATCAGGTTGCTATTATAGAGATGGACGGTACTGGTTTTGTTGAAGCAATTTACCTGAGTAAATATGGAAGAAATGCCGCTACCATGATTCAAGAGGGGAGCAATGTAGATGTCTCGCTTCCTATGGAAGATAGAACTGATTTTACATTAAAACATGTGTCAGGCTCTCAAGTGAGAAAGTCTGCTATTGACTTAAGTCAATATATAACTATTTTAGAAGGCATTCGAGGTGCAGACGGTCGATTTTCTTCCTGCTCTCAATAAATATTTGCAACTGTTATTCATAATGTGTTAGAGATTATTTTTCAAATCAAAAATATAAAGAGGAGAGTAGTAAGATGGTGTGTCGGTATTTAATGTGTTTATTTCTATTTGTTATTATTTCTTGTGGTGGAGATAAAACAGTTGAAAACGAGCCAACCATTGGTGAGGAAGGATTGTTGGAAGGAGTCTCACCTGTGACCAAAGAGTCTGATTACTATGGCGTTGGATTTACAATTGGAAAGCCTGTAAAAGTTTCTCAAAGGGGCTGGATATGGAAAACCAATGAAGCTCAAATTAATGTGGGGGCTTTTGGGGATAACTATATAGGTCATATTCAATTGGTTTCAATAGAGGATGATGGATTAGCGAGTCAGTTTGAACAGTTAGATCAAACTCAACTTTATGTGTTTAAATATGAGTATCCACATGCACTTAACCCTGAAATTGAAGACACACACTACCATATTCGATCCTGGGAGCCTTTTTCTCCTCAGAATGTGCAACTTTCTTATCGAGGAGTGAGTAGTTATTTGGAGAAAAAGGGACCTTATTCTTCAGGAACACGTCAGGGAAGAGTGATTGAAGTTGAAAGATGGGGCTATTGGGATATTGACTGTTCTGTAACAATAAAAGTTGGAGGTATGGGTCTTCGTGATGCTGGCTTGGGAAGAGGATCGGAAGCTGGAGCAGATGCATCAGGTAAAGAAAATTCTGTTTACATGAATACCTATAGTGAAGAGTCTTGTGATTTTGCTGAGCAAGTTCTGAAAGCAGGTGTGGATGTGGAATTTGAATATTCTGAGGATTACGTTGAAATATGGGATCTAACTTCTAGAGTTTTACATAAGATAACAGTATTATAGTTCTTTTCGAGATAACAGGGTTTTTAACTTTGTGCCTGCAGTTGCGGTGCCGTCTTATGTTCAGTAATTTTTACTGATAAATAGAGAGAATTTCATCATTTTCACAAGTGTATTTATATATTCATTTGCAGACAGTAGCTATACTCCGAAAATATCGGATAATTTCGGATTATGATCCAGAGAATACCTAAATTAAGCGGCCCGTAACAGTTTTTTCTTATTTGGGGCTAGAGGGACGGGTAAGTCCACTGTGTTGTTTTAAAAAAGACTGGCCTCGTCGTTGCAAAGTGCAGGTCTGGTCACAAGAAAGAATATCAAAAGTTATAGAGAAAGTAGAATGCTTGTTTTGGAAGGATGCTCTTCACTCTTTGTTTTTTTAATTATAGGTGTTCTTGAGTGTCTAAATATACTTTGGATTTTTGCAAGCATTCCCCTGAGTGTGTTTGGACGCCAGTCTAAACATACGAAGACCTCGTACTGTCAAAAGAAGAAAGAACTTTTACTTTGAAATTTGTTTCTTACAAAAAAGAGTCCTGTGGACTGTTTTTTGTATGTTTCTGGATTTTCGCTTTTGCAAGCATTCCCTACGGGACTCGAACCCCTGTTTTCACCACAAAAGGGTGACAGGCTCCGAAGCGCGTAGACACATTTTGGATTTTTGCAAGCATTCCCTACGGGACTCGAACCCCTGTTTTCACCACGAAAGGGTGACAGGCTCCGAAGCGCGTAGACACATTGTCCTTCCCGAGAGATAGGTAACAGAATATACCGGAGACATGGGTTACACTTC
>JAPPLG010000029.1 GCA_028819545.1 Bdellovibrionales bacterium
AAGTGTTACCCATGTGTCCAGTATAAAGTGTAACCCATGTCTCCGGTATGGACCCATTTTTGCAAGCATTCCCTACGGGACTCGAACCCGTGTCTTCACCGTGAAAGGGTGATGTCCTAACCGCTAGACGAAGGGAACACAGTGACCCGCCTTGGGCTCGAACCAAGGACCCTCTCCTTAAAAGGGAGATGCTCTACCAGCTGAGCTAGCGGGTCGTCGTTTGTCAGCAAAATATCATAAAAACACAAATAATAGTCAATGATCAATACTAAAACAAAGAAGACCTTTCAATGACTTCTTCTCGATTTGGCCCCACTGAAATAATATCTATAGGGATTTTAAGCTCTTCTTCAATAAAATGAATGTATTGGCGAGCTGTAAGAGGTAGGTCATCAAAAGAAACAATCCTGCTGAGATCTTGTTTCCACCCCGGGAATTCCTTATACACAGCTTGACATTGACTCAACTGCTCAAAGTGCACAGGGTATTCATGGATACGCCGGCCGTTTATATTATACGCTGTACATACTTTCACGGTATCCAACCCTGATAAAATATCCAGCTTCATCAATGCCAAAGAATTAATCCCATTCAAACGAATTGCGTATTTCAAAGCAACCAAATCCAGCCAGCCGCACCTTCTTCTGCGATTGGTTGTTGCTCCTCTTTCTTGTCCTTTTTCCTCCAAGTATAACTGCTCTTCCGGAGTGCATTCTGAAGGAAAGGGGCCGTGGCCTACGCGCGTTGTGTATGTTTTGGATACGGCTAAAACTTTTTTTATATTTGACCATCCAAGCCCTGCTCCGGTTAAAGCGGAGCCTGCCGTTGTGGCAGAGCTTGTGACGTAGGGATAAGTGCCTTGAAAAATATCCAGCAGGGTGCCTTGCGCTCCCTCAAATAAAACTTTTTTTCCTTCTTTTAAGGCTTGGTCAATAATGAGTGAGGTGTTGGAGTGGCGATAAGGGGCCAAGGTATCTCTGGCTTTTTTAAGCTTTTCCCATAATGAATCAATCGATGGCGCCTCTTGTTTATAGTAATGGGTCAGTAGAAATAAAACTTCTTTTGAAGCTTTTATAAGTTTTTCTTTTAATTTTTCATCATCTAAGAATAAATCTCCAAACAACAAAGCTCGTCTTGAGATGCGTTCTTCGTAAGCAGGCCCGATCCCTCTGCCTGTTGTGCCAATTTTTTTAGACCCTGCCTGATGTTCCCGGGCTTGATCCAATTGCTTGTGGTAATCAAAAAGCATTGCAGAGGATTCGGAAATTAAAAGCTGATTTTTATTTTTGAGATAGCCGGCTTGTTTTAAGTTTGCAATTTCGTCTATTAATGAGAAAACGTCCAAAACAACGCCTGAAGAAATAATACATTGAACGTGCGGGTGTAAAATTCCTGAAGGAATTAAGTGTAAAATAGTTTGCTTTCCGGAGACATTTAGGGTGTGTCCGGCATTAGCCCCCCCTTGATAGCGGACTACATAATCAGCATGAGAAGAGAAAATATCAATAATTTTCCCTTTGCCTTCATCACCCCATTGGGCTCCTACAACGACAATTCCAGACACAAAGAGTGATTAAGCATATTTTTGCTTTGTAAGGCAAGCTATAAGTCTTGAGTTTTTCTATATTAAAAAGCTGAGTTGGTAAAACTTAGACTAATGTCTGTAATCCAAATTATGGGTTTTAGTCTTTCTGTTAATTTGTCGATATTAAAAAAGAGTAAAAGGGTGTCTGTTTTATGCGTTTATTGATTATTTTAATTTTTATTACTATGGAATTGGTTGGATGCGGAGGCGTCGGATCAGGAAGAGAAGAGCGTCGTTTTAGAGACGATTACGATCGTAGAGGTAACGTTCCTGATGAAGAATTAGATGAATATATTTCAGACAGTATAGGGGGAGTGAGCGCAGTGCTTAAAAACATTGATAATTATTTAAAAAACTGCCAGTCTGCAATTCCTAATATTCCAAGAACGGAATTGGACGTTGTTTTCGGAGCAGTTGGAGTGAGTAAGTTTAACAAGTTTGCTCAAGCCAGAGAATGTCTGGAGCAAAGACTGCAGGAAGTGACAGTGCAAATCTGTCAATCAAAGGAAGATATCTATACACAATCTCAGCAATATAGAAATTTTGATAACAGAGCCGCACGTGTGCAAAATGGAGTGGATCGGATTGAAGAACTGCATCGCAGACATCAGGACTGGCTGTTGGATCAAGCAGACCGTTTTCATGACAGGGCAGACAAACATGCAGACAGCTCTTTATTAGGAAATGAATATAGAGCTTATGCAGATATCTTTGAATCAGAAGCTTTTCATAGCTGTGCTTATGGGGATCGATTCCGCAGAGGAGGCCGCTCCTCTTATCGTAACAGCGGTTACGGCAGTTATGGCGGTTACGGCGGCAGATATTAAGTGCTGAGTGATTAAAATTTACTAAAGTCTTCATTCACAATCAGTTATTCAAATAATAATTTCTATTAACAATGCAGTTGTGTTTCTGCCTTACAAAACAGCATTATTTTCTTTCTATTTTTTAATGATTTAATTTTTTTACACTGTTATTGTTTGTGTAGAAATAATCTGTTAATTTGGGTCTTGTGCTTACAATGGCTGGGGGGCAACATGAAAAAGTTTATATGGTTTATAGTTCTCTTATGTTCATTAAATGGTTATTCTTTTGAGGATTCACATTGGGGCGATCAATGTGCTCAATGTGACAAAAGCAGTGCAGGCTCTCAATTGCTGTTAGATATGCTGTTAGTGATCAACAGCATTCATAAGCTTATTACAGATGCTGAAAGCGAGTTGAGAAAATGTCAGGAATTGGCTTCTCACGTGAAATCAGAAGCTTTGACATCAATGGAGAGTCGCTCTTCAGTCTTTCTCGCTCAGTCTAGAGCTTGCCTTCAAGAAAAGCTTGCAGGCATAACCAAACAAATTTGTGCGGCAAAAAAAACAGCCAATCTCTATGTAAAGGAGTCAAGTGCTTTAGACCTGCAGGTTCAAACTGTTCACAGCGGTGTTGAAGTTTTGGAATACTTTCATCAGGTGTATAAAACGTGGTTGCTGGATGTAGCAGAAGTCTATAAATTGGCTGAAAACCAAAGTTCATCAGTGAATATTTATCAGGTTTATGCAGATGTTTTTGAGCTTGAGTCTGAAGCTCAATGCAATCATTAAGTCATTTTAATTTTCTTGTTATAGGCGTTAAGTGTTAAGTCTTCATTCACAATTCAGTTATTTAAATAATAAGTTCTATTAACAATGCAGGTGTTTCTATCAGATCTTAAAAAAGAATTTCTGCTTATTATAATAAGTTATTAATCACAAAAAATGTCTTTCTTTTGTCTTAGAAAGTGATATTTATTTCATTTTTATTATTTATTATGTAATTTTTACACTTCTTTGTACATTTATTGTTTGTACAGGGAGAATATGTTAATTTGATTTCGTTTTTAATATCTTTGGAGGGCAATATGAAAAAATGTGGATGGCTTGTAGTCCTTTTTTTATCATTCAATGGGTATTCCTATCTAGGTGAAGAAGTGTCAGGTGGGGATCAGTGTGATGCTGGTAGCATAGAGGCACAAATATTAGATGCTATTGAAAATCTCAAGGAGCTTGTAACAACTACAAATAGTAGTTTGATAAACTGTTTTTCTGACAGTATGCATATTAACAACAATGTAACAAGTACATTCAGTGGGGCAACAGAGTGCCTTGAGCACAAATTACAGAATGTGGAAACTCAAATTTGCCAGACAAAAAGAGATTTGTATACGAAAATTCAGCAACAAAAGAATGATGATCAGAGTTCAAGACAGCGTGTTCAATTTGGTATGACTCTTATTGAAGATCTTCATGTAGATCATCGCACAGTATTGTTGAAGCGATCGGACTATTGGGAGGAATTATTTGATAACAATGTGGGCAATGTATTATGGGCGGCAGAGCTTAAAGCTTATTCAGAGATTTTTAAAACAAATGCCGCTATTAGCTGTCCTGCTGGTGAATAAATATAGCTGAAACTATGACTGCAGTTGTGAAGACGACGATCAACTTCAAGAAGAATTTGTAGAGTAATTTGACAAGGATGATGTGTTTATTATTTCAATGGTATCGAGAACGATCAATATGAAAACATTTGTATGGCTTATAGTTCTTTTTTTCTCTGTCAATGGATATTCTTATCTTGGTGAAGATTTGTCAGGTAGTGATCAATGCAATGTTGGAAGTGTGGACACACAAACTTTACAAGCTATTGGAAGTGTCAATGAATTTGTAAATCATGTAGATAGTGATATGCATAATTGTATGCCAGGCAGTCTTCAAACTACATTATTGAATGACAACTTAAGTTTAAAGGATGTATTAACTCGTACTAGAGAATGTTTATTGCAAAGACTTCTGGATGTGACTCAGCAAATTTGTCAGTTTAAAAAGAACATTCGTGTGGCATCTGAGAATTGTGTAAATGTTGAGCCAGCAATTTATGAGCGCACTCAAAAACGTCTGGCGATTATAGAAAATCTGCATGTATATTATCGAGAGTTGCTTTTGGATAGAACAGATTTTTGGAGGAGTAAAGCTGATGAATCTGATAATCCTTTCAGGCAGAATGAATACGGGGTTTACTCGGAGATTTTTGAATCAGCGTCTCATATAAATTGTCTTTAAGATGATTAAATTGGATTTCTGATTTGCAGAATAACTTGCAGGATGGAAGTCAGGTCCTTTCTCCACAATATGAGGAGATTATATCTTCAGCTTATTCTGATTGTTAAATCCAAATATGGAATATCAGACGTTTGTAGAATAATCTAATGTTTTCTTATTTTGTGGATCTGTAGTGACAGAGAATTTTTTCCTAGCCATTGTCCTTAAGATGGGCAATGATAGACTCAATGAATAAGTTTGATTTTCTTGTTATTGGCGGTGGTTCCGGCGGAGTGCGGGCCGCTCGAAGGGCGGCTGGCCTGGGTGTTAAAACAGCTCTTTTTGAAAAAGGGGATATGGGAGGCACCTGTGTTTTAAAAGGCTGTATCCCAAAAAAATTGATGTGGTACGGTGCCCGTTTGTTGGAAGATATTGCACTAGCTGAAGAATACGGCTGGTCTGTAGGCAACCCTCAATTAAATTGGATATTACAAAAAGACAGAAGAAACAAGGAGGTTCAAAGGCTTTCTGCTATTTATCAAAAGTTATTGGATGACTCCGGAGTTCATACTGTACATGCTGAGGCTGTTTTTGAAAAAGAAAATGTCATTCAGGCAGGAGGTCAGCTTTATACAGCCCCTCATATTTTAATTGCTGTAGGAGGTTCACCACATAAGCCGTCTTTGTCTGGGATTGAGCATGTGCTTATTTCTGATGATATTTTTCAGTTGGAAAAACAACCTTCTTCTTTGTTGGTTGTAGGAGCAGGTTATATTGCTTTGGAATTTGCAGGTATTTTTCAATCCATGGGGACTTCGACTACACTTCTTTGTAGAAAAGACAAAGTATTAACGCATTTTGATGAGGATGTACGCTCTTTTTTTCAAGAGCAAGCTCAGGTGAAGGGGTTGAATATTATAAATAACTTTGAGCCTGTTTCTATAGTTAAAAATAAGAATGTACTGGTTGTAAGCAATAAAGAGAAAAAAACTTTTTCTGCAGAAAAAGTTCTTTTTGCAACCGGAAGAAAAGCTTTAACAAAATCTTTAAATTTGGAAAAAGCGGGTATTCAAACAGATTCCAGCGGCAGTATTGAAGTGTCTGACGAGTTTGAAACCTCCTGCTCCGGGGTTTATGCTGTTGGGGACTGTAGTAATACTCCTTTTCAATTAACACCTGTGGCTTTGGCGGAATCAGAAATTTTAGTTCAAAACTTATTTGGCAGGCAAAAAAGTAAAATGGATTATCAATATGTGCCCAGTGCTGTGTTTTCAAATCCCAATATTGCTCAAGTGGGCTGGACAGAAAAACAAGCTTTGGAAAAAGGTTTTAGCATCCAGGTTTTTGAATCTTCTTTTCGTCCTTTGAAATACACAATCAGTCCGTCCAAAAAATCAGAGAAAATGTATATGAAAATGATTGTGGATCAAAAAACAGATCAAATTCTGGGTTGTCATATCGTGGGAGATGATTCTCCTGAAATGATTCAGGCTGTGGCTATAGCTATGGTGGCTAAGGCTACCAAAAGTGACTTTGACCGCACTATAGGGCTTCACCCCTCCAGTGCGGAAGAGCTTTGCACTTTAAGGGCTCCTCGTTAAAGGTGTTGTTGAATAAGAGATTTTTTTCTGAAAAAATCCAAAATGTGTGAATAAAATACACACTTTTAACTGCATTCTTGATATTTTTACACATTTATATTATTTTTTAAGCTCTTCTATATGAAAAACAGGGATTGTTAAGGATGAATATTAATCAAAAGATACTGAGCTTATATCAAGCGTTTTTGGCGTTTTCTGCCATTGTCGTAACAACTCAGGTGTTTGCTGAACATCAGGTGTTTTTCTTTCCTTCCACGGCAGAAGCAGAGACCAGGCAGGGTTTTGTTCGTGTGATCAATCACTCGGATTTATCCGGAGAAGTGTCTATTACGGCCGTTGATGATGCTGGTGTTGAAAAAGGGCCTATTGCACTTTCTCTTTCAGCTAATTCTGCAAAGCATTTTAATTCCACGGACTTGGAGGAGGGAAATGCCGGTAAGGGTCTTTCCGGTGGTGTGGGTACAGGGCAGGGAGCCTGGAGGCTTTCTATGGAATCTGATTTAGATATTGAAGTCTTATCTTACATACGAACCCGAGATGGTTTTGTTACAACCATGCATGAAACACTGCCTTCTTCAAGTAACAATAGCTTACATAGATATGCAGTCATTTTTAATCCAGCCAGCAATTATAATCAGGTCAGTAGTTTAAGACTAATTAATAATACTCATAGGAATGCTCAAGTTTCTATTACAGGAGTTGATGATCAGGGGATTTCTGGAAATGTTGTAAAGCTTTCTATTCCAGCTAATGCGGTTAGAATGTTTACGTCACAAGAGCTGGAGTCTGGAACCGGAGAGGGAATTACAAGTGGAGCTTTAGGGGATGGGACAGGCAAGTGGCAGTTGTTTATTGAGTCCGATCAGCCTCTAGTGGCATTAAGTGTTCTTGAAAGCCCTACAGGTCATATTGCAAACCTTTCAACTTTGCCAAAAACTCATAGTAATAAGCATATTGTTCCTCTGTTTCCCGCTTCTGCAGATTCCAAGGGGCGCCAGGGGTTTTTAAGAGTGACTAACCACTCCAGTCAGGATGCCACAGTCTCAATCTCAGCTTTTAATAATACAGACTGGGAATATGAACCAGTGACTTTGTCCTTAGAAGCTCATAAAACTCAGCACTTTAACTCGGATGATTTGGAACTGGGAAATGAAGATAAGGGGCTCACTGGTTCTACAGGAATAGGAGAGGGGGATTGGTATTTGGAATTATCCAGTGACCAGGATATTAGTGTGATGGCTTATTTAAGAACTCCAGGAGGTTTTCTCACATCGGCGCATGATTTAATTATGGGTCAAGAGGATGGAACTTATCATCGTGTTGCTATTTTTAACCCTGGAAGTAATTACAATCAGGTCAGTGTACTGAGAGTGATAAATCTTGGTGAGGAAGATGCGGACATTGTTGTTAGCGGGATAGATGATTCAGGAAGCTCTCCTGGAACAGATGTAAGCTTTATGGTTCCTGCAGGGAAATTTCGAGCAATAACAGCTCAGGAGTTAGAGACAGGAGTTAGAGAGTTTTCGGAAATGGAAACAGGGTTTGAAGATGAATCTATAGAAGGAGCTTTGGCGGATGGGACAGGCAAGTGGCAGTTAATTGTGCAGTCCAGTGTTCCGGTATTTGTGATGAGTATTTTGGAAACTCCCACAGGTCATCTCACAAACCTTTCCACCACCCCGTAATTAAAGAGGTAAGGGGCGCTGTTTCTGCAGGTTTTTTAGTAATAACATTTTTCTTTTTTGGACAAATCCGCAATTTAATTGCATATTTGTCCATTACTCTGGAAAAGAAAAACAAATGCGAAATGAGACAAATGTTCTTTCTTGGAGAGATATAGGGCAGGTATTAGTTTGAATTCTTCGAAATGGGATGAACAAAAGTCACAGGATTGGTTTTATTTTATTAGAGCTGTTCAGGATTTTTTCTTATCCAAAGGTTTTTGTCCTATAGAAACACCTATTCTTGTGGAGAGCCCGGGAACAGAACCTCATTTGGATTTTTTTTCTACAATTAAAAAGCATAATAAGTTGTCTCAAAAAAAGTGGCTTTCTGCTTCACCGGAAATGAATTTGAAAAAAATATTATGCCGGGGAGGAAAAAATATTTTTGAAATTCACAAATGTTTTAGAAACAATGAATCAGGCTCCCGGCACTTAAGTGAGTTTTATATGTTGGAATGGTATAGAGCAAACGCCTTATTAACAGAGTTAATGAATGATTTGGAAAATTTATTAAAATATTTAAAGCAGAAGCATATCATTTTATTTGCTCTTAAACCCTTTCAAAGACTTTCTATTTCAGAGCTCTTTAAAACCTATTGTGAAGTGGACTTAAATCCAAAGTCTCAAGCAAAAGATTTAATTCCTGCTTTGGAAAAATGGAATATTCCTTTTGACTCCTCTGGCACATTTGAAGAGTTTTTTCACCTCTTGTTTTTAAACAAAATTGAAAATCAGTTTGTTTCAGATGTTCCTACGATTGTTCAGCACTATCCTCCCTCTTTACGTGCTTATTCTCGATTAAATCATGAAGGCTGGGCTGAAAGATTTGAATTTTATTGGCAGGGTTTGGAGCTGGCCAATGCCTTTTATGAAATTTGTGATTCTCAAGAACAACAGAAGGTATTTCAACAGGATTTACAGATTAGAAAAGATAAGGGAGTAGAAGAGGTTGCAGTGGATCAAGAGTTTTTGCTGGAGATGAAAGATATGCCTGAAAGTTCAGGGATTGCTTTAGGCTTGGAAAGACTTTTTATGGCTGTTTCTCAGAAGAAAGATATTTCTCAAATTCATCCATTTTCTTAACTTCCCCGCCTTTGACATAAAATGGGGGCATAAAAGGGCTTTAAAGTTATCTTAATTTCGTATTTTTTTGTATATAGAGTTTCTATAGGATTAGAAAACTTTTGTTGACAGTGCCTGCCCCTTGGAACATAGTGATCAACCTTGCCCTAACCTGCGAGACTTTAAGTCCTCTCTTTAAGACAGAGGAAACTGGAATCCAATAGGTTGAGGGTTTTTTGCTGTTTAATTTCATATTTTGCTTGAAATTTCAGCATATTAGAAGAGTTGTTAAATACACTGCATGAGGTATTTTGAAAGGTTGTAGATCATGGAAAATATGAGAGGCCAGCAAATAAGAATTCGTTTAACAGGCTTTGACCATAAGCTGTTGGATGTGTCTGCGCGTAATATTCTTGATACAGCTAAAAAAACGGGAGCTGTGGTAAGAGGCCCTACTCCTTTGCCGGTAGCGATCAGCCGCTACACTGTTTTAAGATCTCCTCATGTGAATAAGAAATCCAGAGAGCAGTTTGAGATTAGAAGATTTAAAAGACTGCTGAATATTTCTGATCCTACACCGCAGACAGTATCTCAGTTGATGAAACTTGACCTGCCTGCCGGAGTGGATGTTGTGATCTTTACGGAGTCGGCCAATGAGTGATTCTAAAAAAACAACAAAAGATTCTGTAAAACCTGAAGTTTCTGTAGATTCTGCAAAAAACTCCGTACAGCCGGAGGCTTTGGAAACTGCAGAAGCAAAAACAGAAACAAAAGAAGAACAAAAACAAACTGAACAAAAAGATATATCTGTAAAGTTAGGTTCTCTTTTTGCTTATAAAGTCGGCATGACTAATGTGTATGAGAAAAATCAAATGATTCCTGTCACTGTTTTGAAGTATGAGACAGCGCGGGTGACACAAATTAAAACAAAAGAAAAAGAAGGCTATACAGCTGTTCAGGTGGCTCTTGAGTCTTCAAAAAAAGCCGGTAAAGCTATGAAAAGTCATTTAAACAAAGCAGGTTTTAAAAATAAAGCTCTTTATATGAGAGAGGTGCGAGGGGCTCTTCCGGAAGGAGTTCAGGTGGGGCAAGAGGTTTCTATAGAAAGTATGCAAAAAGGAGATAAAATTTTTGTCAGTGGCATTTCAAAAGGACATGGCTTTGCAGGTGTTGTAAAAAGATGGGGTTTTGGCGGAGGGCCTGCGGCTCACGGAGCTGAAAAACATAGAACAACAGGGTCTATTGCCAATACAGCCACTCAAGGGCGTGTTTTTCCGGGTAAAAAAATGCCGGGTCATTTTGGCTGTGACCGCATTACTCAAACATCCCGTATTGTAGATGTTCTTCCCGCAAAAGGAGCGATTCTTGTTCAGGGTCCTGTGCCCGGGGCAAAAAACTCACTAATTGAAATTAGAAAACAAGAGGCTGTCCAATGAGTGCAGTCACTGTAGATGTTTTTGATTTGGAAAATAAAAAATGCGGCCAGATCAATCTAAATGCGGATGTTTTTAAACAGGATGTGCGTATGGATATTATGAGCGAGCTTGTTCGGGCAGGGCAGGCCAACAAACGTCAGGGAAGTCACAATGTTAAAACCCGCGCTGAAGTTCGTGGGGGAGGAGCAAAGCCTTTTCGCCAAAAAGGTACAGGGCGCGCCCGCCAGGGATCTTCCCGATCTCCACTGTTAAGGGCTGGTGGTGTGATCCATGGTCCCAAACCTCGAAAATACTCTATAAAATTAGGATCAAAAGTAAAAAAACTTGGAATTAGAAGCACTCTTTCTTATCTGCTGTCAAAAAAATCTTTTATTGTTGTGGAAGGCATGGTTTCCAAAGAAGGTAAAACAAAAGATTTGAATCAAAAACTGCAAAAATTTTCTTCCAAGTCTTTATTGGTGGACCACGATAAAAATATATTGTTTTCACGAGCCTGCCGTAATCTTCCTCACTATCAACTGCTGGAAGTGTGCGGTTTAAATGTCTATGACTTGTTAAAATATAACCATGTCATCTGCACCCGAAGTGCTGTGGAAAAAATTCATGAAATTTATGGAAAAGGTGCTTAAAAATGTTGATTAAACGTCCTTTAGTTACAGAAAAAAATAATGAGCTGGCTCAACACCAAACTTATGTTTTTGAAGTGGATCGAAAAGCAACTAAAACTGAGATTCGATCTTATGTCGAAAAATATTTTGGAGTTAAAGTGTTAAAAGTTCAAACCTCTATATGCCGTGGAAGATCCAGGCGTACTTCCAGAGGAGTTGGGCGGGTGCCTTATTGGAAAAAAGCGACAGTGCGTTTGCAGAAAGGCGAAACAATAAAGATTTTTGAAGGTGGTTGATATGCGTAAGTATAAACCAAGAAATTCATCATTGAGAAATAAAACAGGTTTTGATTTTGCAGAAATTACTGCAAAGAGACCTGAAAAATCTCTTGTGGAAGGTTTGAGTAAAAAATCCGCCCGCAATAACTATGGCCGTATTACAATCCGCCATCATGGAGGGGGGCATAAACGTCGCTATAGAAAAATTGATTTTAAAAGAATAAAGCAGGTTCCGGCTACTGTAGCTTCTATAGAGTATGATCCAAACCGTGGTGCCAGAATTGCTCTTCTTCATTATGTGGATGGAGAAAAATCTTATATTTTAGCTCCTTTGGATTTGAAAGTCGGGCAGACAGTTTTAAGCGGTGAAAAAGCGGATATTTTACCCGGACATTGCCTGCCTTTGTCTGAAATTCCATTGGGTATTTCCATTCATAATGTAGAACTTAAACCTGGAAAGGGCGGACAGTTGGTGCGTGGAGCTGGAGGACAGGCTATTGTGGCCGCTAAGCTTGGCAATTACTGTCAGGTGAAACTGCCTTCAGGGGAAGTTCGCCAGGTGCTATCCCGCTGTACAGCCACTATCGGACAAGTCAGCAATACAGACGTTTCAAATATTAAAAGCGGCAAAGCAGGCAGAACCAGATGGAGAGGGCGTCGTCCCAGTGTGAGGGGAATGGCTATGAACCCTATTGATCACCCTATGGGAGGCGGTGAAGGAGTGGGTAAAGGAAACCATCCGATGACTCCTTGGGGTAAATCCTGCAAAGGTTTAAAAACAAGAAACAATAAAAGAACAAATTCAATGATTGTTAAATTTAGACATAAAAAGAAAGGTTAATTATGGGTCGTTCAGTTAAAAAAGGTCCTTTTGTGGATTACCACTTGTTGGAAAAAATTGAAAGAGCAAAAAAACAAGGGGATAAAAAAGTAATTAAAACATGGTCCAGAAGATCTACGATTACTCCGGATGCAGTGGGATTAACATTTGCTATACACAATGGTAAGAAATTTGTTCCTGTATTTATTTCTGAAAATATGATTGGACATAAATTAGGTGAATTTGCAACGACTCGTGTTTTTAACACTCATGCAGGCGGCAAAAAATCACAGGCAAAAGCTGGGGATAAAAAATAAAAGGTGAAAAATGGAAGTTAAAGCGACATTAAAATATGCTCGAATTGGTGTTTTAAAAACCTTGCCGGTGGTGAACCTGATTCGCGGTAAAAATGTGCATCAAGCGATGCAGATTTTATCTGTGCAAAAGAGAAAGGCTTCAAAGTTGATTCATCAGTTGATTCAGTCGGGAGTTGCCAATGCAGAACAAAAGCAAACCATTGACGTAGATAAACTTTATATCAAAGATATATACGTCAATAGAGGCCCGCATAGGAAATCTTTTATGCCAAGAGCGCGGGGAAGCGCTTCGGCTATTCTTAAAAAGACTTCACATATTTCAGTTGTTTTAGGTGAGAGGTAATTATGGGACAAAAAGTCAGCCCTTTAGGATTTAGAATTGGTGTGATTCGAGGTTGGGATTCCAGGTGGTATGCCAAAGGAAGCAAGTATGTGGAAAATTTAAGAGAAGACCATAAACTACGTCTTTATATTAAAAAGAAATTAAGACATGCAGGTGTTTCTCAAATTGAAATTGAAAGAACGGCCGCTCAAGTGAAGGTCATTATTTCCACAGCCAGACCTGGTGTGGTGATTGGAAAAAAAGGTGTTGGTATTGATGCTTTAACTGCGGATATTCAAAAACATGTTCCAAACAGCAAAGTGATTTTAAATATTAACGAAGTTCGAAAACCTGACTTAAATGCGCAGTTGGTGGCTGAAAATATTGCTTTGCAATTGGAAAAACGTGTGTCTTGGAGGCGCGCTCTTAAAAAAGCAATGGCGGCTTCTGTCCGTCAAGGTGTGCGTGGGATTAAAATTAGAATTGCAGGCCGTTTGGATGGAGCAGAAATTGCCCGGGCGGAATGGTATAATGAAAAAAGTATTCCTCTTCACACTCTAAGAGCTAATGTGGATTATGCGACGGCTGTTGCTCAAACCACTTATGGTGTTATTGGTTTAAAGGTTTGGATTTACCACGGCGAAGTTTATAAAAAAGGGGGACTCCATGCTCAGCCCTAAAAAAGTCAAATGGAGAAAACAACATAGAGATCAGTTTAAAACCTTGGCAAAAAAAGGAACGACATTGTCTTTTGGTGAATTTGGATTGATGAGTTTGCAGGGCGGAAGGTTAACGAACCGTCAAATTGAAGCCAGCCGTGTTGCTATTTCCAGATCTGTAAAAAGAGTTGGTAAAATGTGGATTCGTGTGTTTCCGGATCGTCCAATTACCAAAAAACCTTTGGCGACACGTATGGGTTCAGGAGTTGGAAGTGTAGAATTTTGGGCGGCTGTTATTCATCCGGGACGCATCTTATTTGAAATTTCAGGAGTTAGCCGTAAAGATGCTAAAGAAGCTTTTCGTTTAGCTTCTCATAAGCTTCCTTTTAAAACTCGGTTTTTGGAGAGGGTATGAAATACGTGGAAATTAAAAATTTAAAACCAAGCGAGCTGAGAAAAAAACTTCAACAGCTCAATCAGGATATTTTTGATGCCAAAATGAAATTGAGTATGCAAAGGCTTCCGAATCCTTTAACTTTAAGACTTTTAAGAAGAGATCGGGCTAGAATTCAAACAGCTCTCAATCAACCTCATCAAGAGAAACAGCAATGACACAAAAAAGAAAATTAAGACAAGAGCTTATAGGGCAAGTGGTGAAGTCGCAGACCAAGACGATTTCAGTTCAGGTTTATCGATCTCACAAAGAGAAGAAGTATGGAAAATATATTCGTAAGAAGATTATTTTTAAAGCTCATGATGAAAAAAATACATCCAAGGTGGGAGACAAAGTTCGTATTTTTGAAACACGTCCTATCAGTAAAACAAAAAGATGGAAATTGGCTGAGGTCTTGGAGCAGGGGGATCGTTCGTGATTCAAATGCAGTCCAGATTAAAAGTGGCGGATAACTCCGGAGCTAAAGAAGTGCAGTGTATAAAAGTGCTGGGAGGCACTCACCGCAAGACGGCGTCCATTGGAGATATCATTGTTGTATCTGTCAAGAATGCTCTTCCCAATTCCAAAGTGAAGGTTGGGGACAAAAGCAAAGCTGTTATTGTTCGAACAGTTTATAAAATCCAAAGACAGGACGGCACTTCTATTCGATTTGATGAAAATTCTGCTGTGCTTTTGAATAACAATCGAGAACCTATTGGAACTCGTATTTTTGGACCTGTGGCAAGAGAACTCAGAGCAAGAAAGTTTATTAAAATTATTTCTATGGCTCCGGAGGTGCTTTAATGTTGCAAGAAAAATGTAAGAAGCTTCGTCCTGCGCTGAAAAAGGAATTGAAGTTAAACAATATTATGCAGGTGCCTGCTATAGAAAAGGTTGTGCTCAGTACATGTATTGGCGAGGCTTTAAAGAATCCAAAAATTTTGGATCATGCTTTAAAAGATCTCACGCATATTGCCGGTCAGAAGGTGGCATTGAGGCGGGCCAGAAAGGCTGTGGCTCAATTCAAAACCAGAAAAGGCATTGCGCTTGGAGGTTTTGTGACTTTGAGGCGTCAGTATATGTGGTCCTTTTTGGAAAGGCTGGTTCATTTTGCTTTGCCTCGTGTTCGGGATTTTAAAGGTTTGTCTCCTAAAAGTTTTGACGGGCATGGAAATTATAATCTGGGAATTAAAGAGCAGATTGTTTTTCCTGAAGTGAATTATGACAAGGTGGATGCTATTCGCGGTTTTAATATTAATATTCATACAACGGCGGAAGACGATAAAACAGCGCTGTTGTTTTTAAAGAAATTAGGATTTCCATTTAGGAAGTAATTTTAAGGAGTTATAGCAGATGGATAGAATTTCGGATTTTTGTACTCGTATAAGAAACGGCATGCACGCCTCCCACAGTAAAGTGGATATTCCACTTTCTAAAATTCAAGTGGGTATTGCCGAGCAAATGAAAAATTATGGATATATTCGTGGGTATCGTGTGGCGCAGTCCGGAGCTCAGGGGTTGATTCGTGTTTATTTAAAATATAAAAAGCAGGGGGAGCCGGCGATTCAACACATTGGGAGAGTCAGCAAGCCTTCTTGCAGACGCTATGTTAAGGTTTCAGATATTCCTTCAGTATGTTCGGGTTATGGTTTGGTGGTTTTAAGTACAAGTAAGGGAATACTGGGAGGCAAAGAGGCTAAGGATCTTAATGTAGGCGGTGAGATGCTTTGTCAGATTTGGTAGGGTGAAGATATGTCTAGAATAGGAAAAATGCCTGTGGTTTTAACGGAAGGGTTGGAGGTTCAAGTGGCCGACAGCAACGAAGTGTGTTTGAAAAAACAAGGCAAAGAGTTAAAGATTTTAGTTCGTCCTGAAATTGAGGTGAGCGTGGATCAAAAACAACTGACTTTGAAAAGAAAAAATGATGAGCCAAAAACAAAGGCTTTTCATGGCCTTTACAGAGCTTTAATTCAAAACGCTGTTAAGGGTTTAAGCGAAGGCTGGTCTAAAAGTTTAAAGCTCAATGGAGTTGGTTATAAAGCTTCTGTTTCCGGTCAAAAATTGGAAATTAACCTGGGCTATTCTCATCCGATTTCTATGAACATTCCTGAAGGGATTGATATTAAAGTGGAAAAACAGACACAGATTAATATTTCAGGAGCTGACCGGCAAAAGGTAGGGCAAATATCAGCTCAACTGAGAAGCTTAAGGCCTCCGGAGCCTTACTTGGGTAAAGGAGTAAGGTATTTGGATGAAGTGATTCGCAAAAAAGCAGGTAAATCAGGGGCTGAGAAAAAATGATTAGAATTTGTAAGAAAAGGATTTGCTCAGTGGTGTCAGTTGGCACTTTAACCACTTCGCTCCTGCACAGTCAGGAATCCAGTTTTATGTACGTCATTCCGGACTTGATCCGGAATCCAGTCGTATATGTAAGATGGATCCCCGCCTTCGCGGGGATGACATAAAGAGGTAAGTAATGATTAGAATTTATATAAAGAAAAATCAAAGTGACAGGTACAAAAAAAGAATGAAGAGTAAAGCAGTCATTCGGAAGAAAGTTTTTGGAACTGCTGAGCGTCCTCGGTTGGTTGTTTTTAGGAGTCATCGTCATATTTATGCGCAGTTGGTGGACGATACAGATCACAAAATATTGGCGGCCAGCAGTTCCTTAAAGTTCACTGAGGATAAGAAAAGCGGGCGTGATAAAGCTGTGGATGTAGGTAAGTTGATGGCTGATCTGGCGAAGAAGAAGGGTATTAAAAAAGTTGTATTTGATCGAAACGGCTATGTTTATCATGGACGTATTCAATCTGTTGCAGAGGGGGCGAGAAAAGCCGGCTTGGTTTTTTAAAAAGGGTGATGAGTATGAAAGGGAATGAAGGAAGAGGTATGGATGAACAACAGTTCTTGGAAAGAGTGGTGTCTATTAACCGTGTCGCTAAAGTGGTTAAAGGGGGTCGTCGATTTTCTTTTTCTGCTTTGGTTGTTGTCGGCGACGGGCAGGGCAAAGTTGGTATTGGTTTGGGTAAAGCCAGTGAAGTGCCTGAATCCATCAGCAAAGCCGCCAGAGTGGCAAAGAAATTTTTAAAAACTGTGCCTTTGAAAGAAAACCGCACTTTAACTCATGAAGTGTTAGGTGAATTTGGTTCTTCCCGTGTCGTGCTGAAACCTGCTTCTCAGGGAACAGGAGTGATTGCAGGAGGTCCTGTACGTGCAGTGTTGGAATGTATAGGAGTGAAGGATATTTTAACAAAAAGAGTTGGAAGCCGTAACCCTCATAATGTGGTCAAGGCAACTTTGAATGGTTTGAGTCAGCTCATGAGTGTCAAAAATAAGAAAAATAATAAGGAAGATAAAAAGTGATTACAATTACATTAAAGAAAAGTCCCATTAGACGTACTCCTGAACAAAGGGAGGCTCTTCGTTGTTTGGGTTTAAGGAAGTTGAATCAGACTAAACAGGTGGCAGATAATCCATGCACTTGGGGGCAGATTCAAAAAGTAAAACATTTGTTGGAGTTAAAAAAATGAGTTTGTTATCAGAATTAAAACCTGCACATAGAAAAAAGTCCAAAAGACTGGGCCGTGGTAAAGGCAGTGGTAAGGGAGGAACTTCCACAAAGGGGCATAAAGGCCAAAAAGCCAGGGCTGGTGTGAATATTCCCAGAGGTTTTGAAGGCGGGCAAATGCCTTTGGTTCGTCGTCTTCCTAAATTTGGATTTACCAATGCGGATTTTAAAAAGGAATATGACATTGTAAATCTTTCTCAACTTTCCGAGTTGGAAGGAGAGCTTCGCATTGCAGATATGGTGCAAAAGAAAATAGTAAGAAAAAATAAAAAAGTTAAAGTACTGGGTCATGGTGATTTAAAAAAAGCTTTAACAGTGGAGGCTCATAAATTTAGCCGGTCGGCTAAAGAAAAAATTGAAAAACAAGGCGGTAAAGTTTTGGTTGTTTCAAAGACAGGTAAGGTTTGATGTCCAATTTATCATTTCCCAAGGATTTAAGAGACCGTATTTTATTTACTATTGCTGTTTTGGTTATTTACAGGGTGGGAGTTCAGGTTCCTACACCAGGTGTGGATAATGAAGCAGTATTGTCTTTCTTTCGTGCTCAAGGAGGAGGGGTTTTTGGTCTCTTAAATACATTTACAGGTGGAGCTTTGGAGCAATTTAGTGTTTTTGCCTTGGGAATTATTCCCTACATTACAGCTTCCATTATTTTTCAACTGTTGCAGTCCGGTGTTCCTTATTTGGAGCAGTTAAAAAAAGAAGGGGAATCCGGCAGAACTAAAATCAATCAATACACTCGTTATGCTACAGTTCTTCTTTCTATTTTCCAGGGCTTTGGAATTTCCAGATTTTTAATGGCTTCCACCTCTCCGGAAGGACTGCCTTTGGTAGTGACTCCTTATTTTGGCCCGGTTCCATTTATTGTATTCACAATTATTACTCTGACTGCAGGAAGCTGTTTAATCATGTGGCTTGGAGAGAGAATTACTGAAAAAGGCGTGGGAAATGGCGCCAGTCTTATTATCTTTGCAGGTATTGCCGCAGGTATTCCTTCAGGAGCCGTCAATTTATTTCAAATGATTCGAAGCGGGGAAATGAGCGGTGGTTTGGGTTTAGGTTTAGTCTTATTTATGATTCTTGTAGTGGGAGTGATTATTTTTGTTGAAGCGGGGCAAAGAAGAATTCCAGTTCAATACTCTCAAAGAGCTATGGGCAAACAGCCTTCCACACAAAGCTCTCATTTGCCTTTGAAGTTAAATTTATCTGGGGTGATTCCTCCTATTTTTGCATCCAGCTTATTGCTTTTTCCAACCACTTTAGCTCAGTATGTGGATGCTGAATGGCTACAGAATGCAGGGAGTTTTTTAGCTCCAGACTCTTCTATTTTTAATTTATTTTTTGTGGCTATGATTGTGTTCTTTTGCTTCTTCTATACGGAAGTGGTGTTTAATCCCACCGAGATGGCGGATAATTTAAAAAAATATGGTGGTTTTATTCCCGGGATTCGAGCCGGCCGGCATACAGCAGATTATGTGAAACGAGTGGTGGACCTGCTGACAGTCGGAGGTGCAACTTATTTAAGTCTTGTATGTATTTTACCTACATTTTTAATTCAGCAGTTGAATACTCCTTTTTATTTTGGAGGCACCAGCTTGTTGATTTTAGTGGGCGTCGCCTTGGATACCACTCAACAAATTCAGTCTCATTTGCTTTCTGCTAAATATGAGGGGCTGGTCCGCGGTGTTCGGGTTCGAAGCAGGCGGGTTCAGTATTAAAGAAGGAAAATTAAGTGTATTACTGTTTAATGGGTCCTCCGGGAGTTGGAAAGGGAACACAAGCTGTCTTTTTGTCAGAAAAGTATGGTTTAGAGCATATTAGCACCGGCAATTTACTCAGAGAGGCGGTGAGGCAGAAAACAAAACTGGGCCTTCAGGCACAAAATTATATGAATCAGGGATTATTGGTTCCGGATAATTTAATGATAGCCCTTGTGGAAGAGGTTTTCCAAAAAGGTTTTATTTTGGATGGGTTTCCCCGCACAGTGCCTCAGGCTGAAGCTTTGGATTCATTAGTGAAGAGAAAGGGTTTGGCTTTAGATCAGGTGATCCTTTTAACTTTGGATGAGGAAGAGTTGGTTAAGCGGTTGACGGGCCGAAGAGTGGCTCCAAAAAGCGGGCGTGTTTACCATCTTTATTTCTCTCCTCCAAAAAAGGAGGGTGTTTGTGATGAGACAGGTGAGCCCTTGATTCAAAGAGAGGATGATAAGCTTGAAATTGTTCGTCCGCGTTTGCAGAGGTATTTTGTAGAACAGAGCCCTTTAACGGCCTACTACAAAGAGAAGGGTCTTATTCGGGAGATTTCAGCAGAAGGCTCTCCTGAAGAAGTGAGACAGCGGCTTGAAGAATGCTTAAAAAAGAACTAGATATTTACTACTTTGGGGTTTTTATGTTACTCAATACTTGCAAAATTTATGAGAATAGGGGTAAAAAGTGAAAGTTCGCGCTTCTGTAAAAAAAATATGTAAAGATTGTCGTGTTGTGCGCAGATGGGGTTTGGTCTGTGTGATCTGTAAAAACCCCAAACATAAACAAAGGCAGGGTTAAGTGGCTCGTATAGCTGGTGTGGATTTACCAAAAAATAAAAGAGTGGAAGTGGCTCTTACTTACATCTACGGGATCGGACGTACACGCGCCGGTGAGATTTGTAAAAAAGTGGGCTTTGAACCTTCTTTAAGAGTGCATCAGTTGACAGATGATCATGTGGCCAGTCTTCGGACTGTACTAGAAAAAGGTTACCGTGTGGAGGGGGATGTCCGCCGTGAAGTGGGGCTTTCCATTAAGAGGTTTATGGATATTGGATGTTATAAGGGAATTCGTCATCGAAAAGGTTTGCCTGTTAGGGGTCAAAGCACCAGACAGAACGCCCGCACTCGAAAAGGTCCAAAGAAGACAGTTGCCAATAAAAAACAATCTGTTTCTAAAACTTAGGAAATATTATGTCTGTTAGAAAACCAAAAAAGAAAAAAGAGAAAAAAAATATTCCACAAGGGCTTTGTTACATTCAAGCCAGTTTTGGCAATACCTTAGTGACTTTTACAGATCCCTCAGGGAATGCTCTTTGTTGGTCTTCCTCCGGTCTTTTGGGTTTTAAAGGGAGTCGTAAGGGAACTCCGTTTGTTGCTCAAGCTGTCGCAGAGGATGCAGTGAAGAAAGCAAAAGAATGTGGAGTGCAGGCTGTGGATGTTTTCTTGAAAGGGCCTGGGAGCGGACGAGAGATGACAGTGCGGACTATTGCTTCTATGGGTATAAAGATTCATTCACTTAGAGATGTAACTCCGATTCCACATAACGGTTGTAGACCACCAAAAAGAAGGAGGATTTAAAGACAATGGAAAAGATGGATATAAAAGATCATTATTACAAATATTGGACAGGTTTGATTAAACCTAAAGGTTTGGATATTGATCACAAAAGTTTAACGGACAACTATGGTAAATTTTCTATTCGCCCTTTAGAAAGGGGTTACGGCCTGACTTTAGGGAATGCGATTCGAAGAGTTTTATTAAATTCTATGATGGGCTCTGCTATTTCTGCTGTAAAGTTTGAAGGGGTTGTTCATGAGTTTACAACACTTCCGGGTGTCTTGGAGGATGTTACAGATATTATTTTAAATTTAAAGCAGGTGCGGTTTCGTCAGGATAATTCTGAAGAACATTTTTTAAAAATTGAAAAAACAGAAAAAGGCCCTGTTACGGCCGGAGATATCAAAGTGACTCCGGATATTGAAGTATTAAACCCGGATCAGCATATTGCAACTGTTGGAGATAACGCTCGTTTTTCTGCTGAAATATTGGTGACTTTTGATCGGGGGTATATCCAGGCTGATGAATCCAATAGAACACTTCCTGTAGGATATGTCGGGGTGGATGCCATTCACAGTCCTATTCGGCGTGTAAACTACAGTGTGGGGAGCGCTCGTGTTGGACAAAGAACGGATTATGACTCCTTGGTTATTGAAGTATGGACGGATGGTTCCATTAAATCCGTTGAGGCTATTCCTTTAGGGTACAAAATTTTAAAAGAGCAACTGCAGGTCTTTATCAACTTTGATGAAAATGTAGAGCCTGTTCAAAAAGAAGAAGATGAAGATAAACGGCAGTTTAATGAAACACTGTTTAGACCTGTTGAGGACTTGGAGCTTTCTGTAAGAAGCGCCAACTGTTTGAAAAATGCAAAGATTCGTATCATTGGAGACTTAGTGACAAAGTCCGAGCAGGATATGCTTAAGACTAAAAACTTTGGACGAAAATCTTTGAATGAAATTAAAGATATTCTCAAACCTATGGGGCTTGGTTTAGGTATGGTGATTGAAGGCTGGCCTCCTAAAAATTTAAAAACTCTTGGTGCTCCTGAAGCTGTTCAGTCTGCCGGTTACTCTACCTCTTCTTATGCAGAGTCAGAGCCTGCACAATCTGCTCCGGCAGAAACGCCAGTTGTTGAAGATATTGATATCAATGATGAAGAAGATGATGATAATAATGATGCAGGCCTTGGTTCACCTGCCTCTGAAGAGGAAAACCAGTGAGGCATCGTCATCAAAAGCATTCGTCCTTTGGACTCAAGTCAGGGCCTCGCAAATCTTTGATTCGTGGCTTGGTGCAATCTTTGGTGGTTCATGAGAGGATTAAAACAACTTTGCCTCGAGCAAGATCTGCCCAGCGTTTTGTGGAAAAAGCTGTGACTTTGGGAAAAAAGGGAGGCTTACCTGAAAGACGCTTATTGCTTTCTCGTTTATCAAATGCAAGTGCAGTTTCAAAAATTATGGATCAACTCAGCAGTCGTTTTAAAGATCGTGCGGGAGGCTTTACTCGTATGATAAAACTGGGTCAAAGAGCGGGAGATCAGGCTGAGATGGTGTATTTGGAATTTGTTGATTATGATCCTAATCAGGCATTGAGCAAAGAGACAAAAGACGCCTCTGATGTCAAAAGACAATCTTATTTAAAAAAGAAAAAAACTAAAAAGAGAATTAGAAAAATTCAACAACACTCCAGACGAGTGAACCGTCCTGAATAATTATTTTTCTATGAAAAAATCCAAATACATTCTTGATTCAGTCATGTTTTCCATCTTGATACTGCTGGTGGGTGCGGTGATATGGTTTTCATTAAAAAGAGAGGAACTGCCTGAAAGACTGCAAAATATAGAGCATATGCAGACAGGGGGTTTAAACTTTTATTTTCGGGGTTTGAATCAAAAAGACTACTACTTAGATGATTTTCAGGGAAAAGTCGTTTTGGTTAATATTTGGGCCACTTGGTGTTTGCCTTGTGTGGAAGAACTGCCTTCTCTTATAAAGTTAGCTCAATCATTTCCGGATAAACTGGTTATCATTGCTGTTACACAGGAAGATATGTCTGTTGTTCAGAATTTTATAAAGCAGTTTGGTAAACCTGGTAAAAATTTTATTGTAGGTATTAGTCATGAAGTTTTTAAGGTCTTTGCTCCAAAGGCTTTGCCGGAGTCTTACCTTTTAGATCGGGAAGGGAAGCTTTCGGAAAAGATACTGGGCCCGAGGATATGGGACAGTTTTGAATGGCAAAGCAAGATTAAACAAATTTAATCTGTACAGTATATCACCATACCATCCTTTTAGGCATGAAGACGAAGCAGTACAGAGCCAATCAAAGCTACTGAGCGAAGGCTTACATGGGGTCCTAAAGATTCCCTGAAAATAAAAAATCAATTTAAAAGAATGTAAGATCAGAATAAACCACTTTGTATAAGAGGTTCAAACGAGTTCGGCTTTGATCGCAGAGCGGATTGAGGTCCGCTCTGCGGCAAAACGCATGTTTGAGCTTTGAGCTTCTTATACAAAGTGGTTTATTCATTTCATATATTAATGAAAATTTTACATACTAAAATTATAACTGCATAGAGATGATGTTATTTCTTATTCTTAAGATGTGATTTTTTTGAAAAAATCCTTCTTTCTTGTGATACTGTTTTTCTATGAAAAACTGTTATTTTTTAATTATTTGTAAGCTGGTTGTTTTATTCTACTCTCCTTTGGTGTTGGCAGATCGATTAACATTGGAAGAGATGCCTAAAGCTATTGAAGATTATAATAAGGAGGCATCCAAAGAAAAAAAGATTACATCTGCGCGATCTTATAATCAATTTCAAGATCAAATTTCAGGGGCTCCTTCATGGCCAACTTTATACCGAGAGCATGTAGAGGTATTTGGAACAGGGGAAAGGTTGTCAAAATATCTTTTTGGAAATTGTGAAAGTACAATGACTAGTTTAAATGAATAAATGTCTCTACTTTTATATTAGTTGTAGAATTTTCTAAAATAGGGATAAATTGTTTCTGTCATGACTTTGTGCCCTTTTCCGTTAGGGTGAATCAGGTCAGGTAAATTAAGATCAGGGTTTCCGGCCACTCCTTCCAATAAAAAAGGAATATAAGTAACATTATTTTTTTGAGCGAGACTTTTAAAAATTCTCTCAAAAGCTTCTGTGTATTCTTCTCCGTAATTCATAGGAATTTTTAAGCCGGCCAGTATCACTAAGATATTGTTTGAGCGAGCCAGATCAATCATATTTTGCAGATTTTTTTTAATTGTGTCTATGGGGGTGCCTCTTAACCCGTCATTAGAACCTAAAGAAATAAACACAACATGGGGTTTTAATCGCAGGTATTTTTTTAATCGGTTTACTCCGGAGCTGGTTGTGGAACCGCTGATGCCAGCATTGATCACCTGAGTTTTATATCTTGGAAACTCCTTATTTAAACGTGCTTCCAGTAAGTGGGGATAGGCCTCCTGTGAACTGAGTTGATAGCCTTCAGTCAAAGAATCCCCTAAAGCTATAAAGATTTTTTTAGGTTTGGAAGGAGGTGAAGTATTGTGTTCAGAGTTTGTTTGATTTTGTACGGATGGAGGAGTGGATACTGTAACTTTAGGAGAGTTTTTTGTTTGGGAGAAACTAATAAACGCAGCTCCTAATAAAAATATAGGGCCTATTATTCTGATCATTTGAAATGTTTTATTCATTTTATAAAATATAGTAAGTTTTTTAAAATTCTGCAACCTGTAAGAATAAGGTTTATTATTTGTTTTATGCCACTCACAAATTCTGTTTAATATAGAATATTTTGTTTTTCCAAGTTTTTGTTCTGAGCTTTTTCTTGTAAAATACCAGCAATTTGTTAAAGTATGAAGTAGTGTCATCAAAGATTTATTAAGATATCTTATTTATTTAAAATAAACCTGTATATGACAAAATTTAATAGGTATTTGTAATATCCTGGGGGCTTTTCTATTTATCTAAGTAAAACAAAACTGAAGCAGGGCTTTCAGTGTATTAAAAACTTGTATTTTCAAATGCACCATGCGGACCTTGCCCGTCCTTATACTTTGCAGGAACAAAGTTTATTTAAGCAGGGGGATGCTGTTCAGGTGGAGGCTCGAAAACGTTTTCCTGATGGTGTTTTAATTACAGCTCCATACTGGGATTTTAAATTGGCCCAGGCACAGACCCAGACAGCCTTGAATCAAAAGCCTCCTTATATTTATGAAGCCTTCTTTTTTAAAAATAATTTAATGGCTCGAGTGGATATTTTACATCTAAAAGAAGAGTCTTTATGGGATATTATTGAAGTCAAATCCTCTATGAGCTTGAAGGAAGATCATATATGGGATGTCGCTATTCAGAAGTATATTATGGAGCAATTTTCCTATCCAATAGATCGGTGTTTTGTTTTTCATTTAAATAGATCCTGTGTGTATCCTGACTTGGAAAATCTTTTTGTAAAAAAAGAGATCACTGAAGAAGTTAATGATTTACAAATAAAAGTGTCTGAAAAAGTGGAAGAATTTAAACAGGCTTTAAGTAAAAAAGAGCCTCCTGAAGTGGATATAGGACTGCATTGTAATAAACCCTATGAGTGCAGGTTTAAATCTCAGTGTTGGAAAAAAGTTCCTCAGCCCAGTGTTTTGGATATGCCTGAAATGGGGGCTTTAGCTTGGGAGTATTATCAACAAAATAAAATTAAATTAGAGGATATTCTGGAAGAGGAGTTGCTTCCCAGACAGAAGATTTATAAAAAAGTCCATACATGCAATGAGCCTTACATTGATAAGGCATCTATCCGGAAAGAACTATCTTTATGGAAACAGCCTCTTTATTACTTGGATTTTGAAACTATTGCTCCGGCAATTCCAAGGTTTGAAGGGGTGTCTCCTTTTCAGCATATTCCATTTCAGTTTAGTGTGGTGTGTATTTCAGATAAAAAGGGTTCCAACTCAAAAGATATAGGATTTTTTCAAGGGCAGAAAGTTACAGAGGCGCATTATCTTCATAAAGATGCTTCAGATCCTCGTTATGAGTTATCCAAGAAGTTGGTGGGGTTTATGGGGGGTCAGGGCAGTGTTGTTGCTTACTACAAACAGTTTGAATCTTTAAGGTTAAAAGAATTGGCAAAATTATTTCCGGATTTAAGTGAACCTTTGTTATCCATTGAGTCGCGGCTGGTGGATCCGCTTCCATTATTGAGGAATCATGTTTGCTTTAAGGAGTTTGGATCCAGTTGGAGTATGAAGAGTGTGGCTCCTGTGTTGCTGGGGGAGAAATGGAATTATTCACATTTGGAAGTGCAGGATGGGTTAATGGCTCAGAATACTTTTGAGAAAATGATCGTGTTAGATCCAAAAGATCCTAAGAGAGATATATTGAGGAAAAATTTAATTTCCTATTGTTCGCAGGATACTTATTGTTTAGCGGGAATTGTGGAGTGGTTGTACAAACAAATTGTCGGGCCGTAGCGCAGTCTGGTAGCGCGCTACCTTGGGGTGGTAGAGGTCGCTGGTTCAAATCCAGTCGGTCCGACCATTGAATTTGTAACTACCTGAAATTATTGATTTTTTTAAACTAAATTATTTTTTTGACGGGATTTTAACGGGATTTTTTTAGAAATTCTAGAAAGGGATTCGAAAACAACTAAAAGTCACATCTTATTTTTGAGCTGTCTTAAATAATATAGCAGAAGTTTTTTCTCCTATATCTGAACTCAAAAGTGCGACAGCTTTTGCATACTTCTGAGTCATTGACTGCTGTGTATGTCCGAGACTGGCTTGAACAGCAGAAAGATTCTTCGTACCCATAAGAGCTATTGTGGCAAAAGTATGCCGGCAAATATGAGTTGAACGCCAAGGTAAGTTTAATTTTTTAAAGCTATGATTAAATGCTGATTGAATAGCATTGTATTTTAAAATCTTACCTTCATTATTTGTGAAAATTACATCACTTATAGATTGCTGTTTTATTTCTTTAAGAATTTCTGTTAGCTTTTTTGGAAGCATGAGAAGTCTTGCAGATTGAACGGTTTTTGTCACATCTTCTAAATAAGGTTGTTTCGTGTGGTAATCCCAGCGTACTCTTCTTACAACTCTTGCTACTCCATTTGTTAAGTCAACAGCATCCCATTTAAGACCGCAAGCTTCGCTTATCCTAGCACCTGTAAGAAGCATAAAGGTTGCAAGTTTCCAATAAACAGGATTGCTCTTGTATTCCCTAAGTTGCTCTATCCATCTTTTGGCATCGTCTGGCTGGATAAAATGATCCGGCCTTCTAGGAATGTGAGGTTTGTATATGCAGAGTTGTTTATGTTTTTTTGTTATGGGTACATTAAAGTCTTCATTATGAAAATTTTTATACCATGTTAGAATGGTGTTTAAAAGTTTAATTTCCAACTTAAAACTATATCTTCTCTTAGATTGGACGGTTGGGTGTTTTTTTAGCCAATTGATCCATTCCACAACATGGAACCCTTTAAGCTCGGACATTTTCACTTTTGCTAATGGGCTTTTATATAAGTATGTAGATTGGTGTTCATATCTTTGGTAAGAAGATTGTAGTATTCGCAGTTTTGCATCTTTATAAAAATCTTCTACACAGTCTTTAAATAAAATACGGTCGTTTAAATTTGTTGGATTAGACCTAAACTTATATTGTTGTTTTTCATGCCATACAACTGCTTCTCTTTTTTGAGAAAAGTTTTTTACAGCAACACGAACGCCTTTCACAAATACTTCAGCTTGATAATAAGTAATTGGTTTTTGTTGTTTTTTATTACGGTATCTTCTTTTGATTATTGCCATTGTGATTCCTCCTTTTGGTTTAACCACTCCTGCAAACTCCTTTGTTGAAAAAAACGTTTCCGTCCGATACGAACAGAAGGAATTTTTCTAAGAGCTACCCAATTACGGATAGTCTGAGGAGCTAATCCGAAGATAACCGCTAATTCCTCTAATGATATTAAGTTGTCAAAGAGCAGATCTTTGCCAGATCGATTGATGGCTTTTCCATCAACTTCTTTAAGCTTAGCTTGTTTTTTTACTCTAGACAATTCTAGAGCGTTGTTACAATTTGACAAATTTAACTGCTCTTTATCTTTATTTATTGCCATTTTTCATACCCTTTAAACTGAAGGAAACGACCCCTCTAATAAGAGAGGCCAAAGCCTTCTTTTGTTGCCTACGATTCCTGTCTATTCTTTTTTGGAGAAAGCAGATAATCGCCAGTCATATTCTGCACATCCAATTTCAGCACGTAGCCCTTCTCATTTTTTCTTGGAAAAGCTACCCCACAACGGATAAAATTCCTTTGTTCTTTACCGTCCTTGTCTGTGTACGTACTGACATTCAGTACATCTAATATTTGGTCCATAATTAAACCTCCTTATGGTTTTGTTATATTTGTTTTATGCTGAGCTTCTATTTATTTCTCACCTCCTTAGCCAGCTCAAAAAATTATCAACTGTGTCCTTTGTATCAAGTATTTACCCCTTACTCTGAGTCTTCCCTTCTGCCTACTCAAACCTAAACCCCACAACACCACACCACTACCACCAACCCCACTCACCACACACACACCACACCGAGACGTGACCACCACTACGAATCAAGATGAGGAGGGGTGGTCACGCCTCGGTGTATGTAAAAACTTTGTGTTTTCAATAGGTTGAGTGGGGTTGGAAAAAAGTGGACTACATACCCGACTACATAGGAAAAATTAAAATTTATTTTCATAAAGCCGGCCTCCAAACTTGAAATAAATCTTCTTTATGACAAGCTTTATCGATCAAAACTGCTTGGCCGGGAGATAATCTCTTAAACACATCAAATTCTATTTTCATCTCCTTTACATCCCGGATACTTCCAATGCCAGTCATCTCTTCATCCTTTTCTGCTCTTATTATTTGATAAGTTTTTTTCTGAGAAGAGAAAGTTCCTGCAACTCCAGCCCATTCTTCTACATCTTTTCCAATATCTTGGCGGAATAAAATTTTAATGGTCGTGTTGCCAATAATCTGATTTTTAAAATCGTTATTGACTTGAGATAAATCTGAAAGCCCCTGACAGAAAAGATGTATTCCTATCCGGGCAGATCTTGCCATTTTTAAAAAATCCGCAGAATCCCATGTTACAAAGGATCCAAACTCATCTATAAAACAGGCACAAAAGTCATATGAGAAATTCTTTTGACCGGATTGGACACGACTGGAAAGCACTTTTAAATCCTGAATGATCATTCGTCCAATTTGTCGTGAAATTTCTCCATAGCCATTTACGTTCATTTGAAAATAAGCAATTTTGTTGTTTTTCAAACATTCTTCAAAAGAAAAAGTGTTGTTTGATTTGTTGTTACAACCAGATAAAATCTCTCTAAACTCAAGACAATTTATTGAAGAAATTTGAGCTTGCAGACCTGCTAAGTCTTTTTTGGAAATCATTTGAATTTGTTCTAAAATAGATAGTAACTCATGTACATGTGAATGTAGATTGGAGTTGGTTTCTATTGAAGAGATATCTTCGATTAAAAATTTAATTTCGTTTGTATTGTTTAAGTAACAATCTAAAAGAGCAAAGCTTACAGGTTTGTTTAGAAACTGGAGGGCAGATAGAATTCCTCCTAAGAATAAATCAGCTTGAGCTTTATAGTAATCATGTTTAAAGCTCAACCCACCCATTAAACGAGCTTTTATCTGTTGAGCAGTTCCGTTTAAAAGGGGATTGTAGGAAATAGATTCTTCTGGAAAGGAAAGTGAGAATAAGTAAAAATCTTTTTCTCTTCCATAAAAATGAGCTTTTTGTTTCATTTCCAATATATCTTCTCTTTCTCCTTTTGGATCGATAATAATTATTGGATGATTGTGTTTTAAAGAGTGTATCAACATTGTTTTAAGTAAGGTTGTTTTGCCTTGCCCTGTAGCTCCGGACACAATGGTATGTTGAACTCTTGACTTTATATCTAATAAAACAGGTTTCTTTGAAATGAGCGAAATGCCTAGAGGAGTATATTTTGGATTTTTTATAAGAGAGAATAATTTATGGAAAGTAAGTTTTTTATTTTTTAGATCTTCTACTGTAATTTTCTTTTGTATTGATGAATGATTAAAATATAGAAAATATAGATGCCTGATTGAAAAGATAAGTGTCCCTATTACAAACAACCATAAAAAATTCTCCCCATTAAAAATATGATCTTTTGTATAAGAAAAAGAGTAAATCCAAAATCCTCCGGCAATTAAACTACAACATACAAATGAGCGGATAAAGTTTTCAAATATGGCTACCGTTTGAGAGTGGGCTTTAATTGGTAATAAAGAAAATTGAATAATATTCCAAATACCTGATATTATTTCTTCCATAATATTTTCTAAATTATTTTCTTTTTCTATAGTCATTTGTTTCCTTTTCTAACCATTCTAAAAGAGGAAGCTTCCCATACTTATGAGAAATAACTTCTTCAATATTTGGATAATGAGAAATGGCGATGTAATTTCTGTAACGAAAAGTTTTTATGAGTTTTTGAATTTTCTTTATATGAATAGAAACGTATAGTACATGAGTAAAACGAGACCTTCTGTATTTGGCCATTTTAAGAAAATATCTATTTCGGCTTTTTAAGTGTAACTCCAATTCAACAGCTAAATTAAAGGAGTCTTTTTTCAGATAAAAATCAGGTAAAGGGTCATTGTTGCCGTGATATAAAGTATTTTTTAAATTTTTAATTTGATTCTCAAATATGGCCTCTGTTTTTAGAAGATTTTCCAAACGCTCTTTTAATGAAAAAAGGAAAAGTTGATGTGTCTTTTTCCATGGACTTGCTTTCACTAGACTGTATTTATTAGAGAGACTTATAATTTTTAGATTTCTTCCAATTAGTCCAGTAGAAAATCTATTTGGATTTTTCTTAAAATTTAGAGGCTCTATTAAGATGTAACCGTGTTTTTTTAATTTACTTAAACGATTGCAGGCAGAAGAGTGCGAAGAAAAGAAGTTTCTTTTAATATCATTATAAAAGCAAAAATCCTGCTTTTGAAGAACATCAATAATTAGTTTATCTCTTGTAGTTAGTCTCATCCATTTTCCTATTTTATGACGATATTTAGTATTTTTATGTCTTTAAGTTCTATGTATTGAGCAAGTTTCTTTTTCTCAGTTTCCAGGGCAGAAAGATTGTTCACTTTGTTTTGTAAATCTGTGTTCACAAAATGAATTTGAGGTGAGGAGACTTGGTCTTGTAAAGTTAAAGATAATATGGAGGGAAGGCTTTCAAAGAAGTTTAAAGTTATATCTTTAAATAAAGATTCTTTTAAATCTCCTGTTAAAAATACTGGAAAACTTTTAATCTTTTGAAGGTTATTGTTCATAATAACTTCATTAAAAGTGACTAAGGCTTTATTTGTATTTTTAACTCCTTTGATTTTTCCTGCGATGATTCCTTTAAACGGATAAATAATAATTCCATAGACTGGAAAATCTTCATTAAAGGATGAAATCACTGAATAGGGGATATTGACTTTTAAAATAGAGCCTTTTTTAAGGCTTGAGTTTTCTTTTTCATTAAAAACTAAAAAATCTTTATCATAAGAAAAAGATTTTCTTTGAAACTTTAAAGGTGTAGTCTTTTTCTTCTTTTTTATTGGAGTTTTCTTTTTAGCTTCTCTTTTAAGCTCAAAGACCATCTCATCTTCCATACTAAAAGAATCGAATGTAAAGAAAACAGTAAATAAGAGGATGAAAATGGTATAAAGAGAGAGGTTCATTATCTATCCTCCCAAGAAAAGTCTAAGATTTTTCGAATGGTAAAATCTTCTCCCCTCAAGCCCCCATCATTAGGTGAGGGGGTGTTCGGGGAGGGGAATTTTACTTTAAGCGGTTTGCTAGCTATATGGCTTAGAACTTTGATATAATCATAATGGGATTTTTTTGATGGGATGAGGCTGAAAAGAAAGACTTCTTGATTGCATTTTAAAATAAGGTTTGAAGGCTCTGATGACCATTTCTTTAAAAGAAGATGAGCTTCTGTTTGATTTAGTTTGTCAACTTCTGCTTTTATATCATTTGGGGATCCCACAAGAGCTTTTGTGATAGGGCAGGGAAGATGTAAAAGACTTATCCTTCCTGGAAATAAAAACACATTTTCTACTGTTTTTTCTGATGTAAAGATAAACTTCACACTTTCTGAGTTTGCTTTGAATAAAGCAAAAAAACATAAGAGAAATAGAATAGCTCTATTTAACCTTAATATCCGATACACTGTGCCTCCAGGGGTTTTTATAGTTTCTTTTGTTTTCAGTTAAAGAAAGTAAAATGAATTTATCAGTTTCAGTAAGAGTACCTTTTTTAAATAGGTAGTTTCTAATTTTTACTTCAAAGAAGTTTTTCTTTTGTTTTTTAATGCTTAGGATTTCAGAAGATTGGATGACGTTTTGTTCTTTGATGTAGCTTGCCATATCTTTAAATTCATCATTTTTTTTATTCCATAAGGCATCAGTCATTAAATCTCCAGCCATAGAGATATGCTTCCTATAACTCTTTTTATCAAAGTTAAGAGTTAAGGCTATGAAGTGTCTGATAAAGTTCATAGTTTCTACGGGAGATTTTTCCTCATTTTCTATAATCTGATAAGAGCTGTTTGTTTTTCCAATAAGAAGGACTTGAGATTTATTTTGAAATGCTAAGAAAGTTGCAAATAAACTCCATAAGAAAAGACTTATTATAAGAAAAAAACAAATTATTTCATTTTTATAAATAAGCATTAAAAGCTTCATGATTCAGACTCCTCTTTAGAATGAGAAATTGTATGGTCTTTTATTTGATGCTCTGTATTTTTGGATTGTGATTGTTCACTTATATTGGAGTACTCTTTTAACTCTTGGCTTTGATTATTTGTTAAGTTTTGCTCACTGTAATTTTCTATCTGATGGGATTCTTGTTTCACTTGGATATTGCTATCAGTTTGAACAGCTCCTATTTCATTATGAGTTTCTTGGCTAATAGCCTCTTCAACAAAGGTATTATTTTCTTCAGTAATAGCAGTTAATTCTTTTATTTCTTGATCGATAATTTGCTGACTACTTTCAGCAAGCTCTATTTGTTTTTCAAGCTGTAAACCTTCTTGTTCTTTTATGGCAAAGTCTCCATCAAAACCATTTTCAGTTTGAGATAGACTAGCTTCAATTCCCTTATGATTAGTCTCTATATCTGTTTTATTTTGAATTTCTGGATTATTTAAAATACTTTCATCACAATTTCTTATATAAGAATAGGCTTGTTCTCCACCTTTATAGAGAAAGTTTCCTCCCATGTAGGAGAATTTCTTTAAATTTTGAGAAAGTGGTATTTTTGTACTTTTAGATATAAGCCATATAGGGATAAAAAGCTTAGCTAAACTAGCCCCTCCAATAATCACATTATTAGCTAAAGCATTGTCACTGACAGCCACCACATAGACAGCAAAGTTTATGGAATACCATAAAAGAGGCCAAAGGGAGACTGTAAGGAGTAAAATAAAAAATACTTTTAATACCCCATAAGCTCTAAACATGGTGCCAAAAAATAAAACATAACTTGCAAAAAACCCAAGTACAGATACGATCACTACATAGAGTCCAAAGCTTATCCAGTAGGAGATAATTCCAAGCCAATCTACAATTCTTTTAATAGTATTTATAAATAAACCCTCTCCAAGATTGATATTTCTCCAATCTCCAAGGGATAACTCACTTGATACAAAGTAAGGGATTTGAAGAGTTAGTTTTAAGATGTCTGTAAAAAAGAAAAGCCCTAAGAATAGAAATAATGAGTCTTTTAAAATATCTGTAAAACCATCATTTTTAAGAAGGATAAAACCAAAAGCAATTCTGATAAAAAAAGCTAGTGGAAATAACAATAAAATATAATTTCTTGTTTGATTAAAAACTTCCACAATTTTATTAAAAATTACTATATCCATTGGAAAATCTGTCATTTATAAAACCTTCTCTTTTATTTCTTAAAATATCCCTAAAAACTTTTTTCTTTTTTTATTTTCTTTCTTATTTTTATTTTGAAAGGGATGAAAAATTCCAAACCCTTTTCTTTTAGAATGGCGGTTAATATAGGAGTATTGTTCATTGATAAATTCTTGTTCTTTCTTTTTTCTTTCAAGAAGAACTTTTTGGCCTGCAATTTCTTTTCTTAACCTTCTAAGCTCTCTTGTTTGAGAGTCTTGAAGAAGAGCCTTAAGTGTTCTATTTGTTTCCATCTGTTCTGATGCTGTAATAGCTTCAGGACTTTTTGCTAAAGCACCGATACTCTTTATTAAGCTATGGGTTCTTCTAATATAATTTTTTACAATATCTATTTGACCTGCTAAAGAGTTTGACTCGTACTCTCTAAATTCAAAAAATTCTTTTACATCAACTCCTAGTTTTTCATATTCATTGATGGTTTTTTGAAACTCTCTTACCTCTTTTTCATACTCCATATATTTGTTTTCAATCCCTTGAAAGTTTTCTAGATCGTCTAAAACATTGACCATAGATTCTGCGGCCACAGCTACACCCTCAACTTGTTTTTTTGCTTCGATTACGTCAGAAAGAAAGGCATGGCTCTTTATGGAGTAAAAACAAACAAATAATTGAACCAATAGAGCCAGCCAATTCCTTATCTGACAGTTGAAAGATTTATATTTTAGAAAACAAAATAAACGCTTAAACATAGTTCATCACCTTTAAAGCTTTTTCTTCACTAATGTTTAAAATGTTTTTAAGTTTTTGAACTTTATGTAAAAAATCAGGTTCTGTATTAGAAAGAACATATTCTTCTTTTGAGAGTCTTAAAAAGCCAACCTTAGAGCCTATAGAATCTTTTAATAAAAATTGAGAAAACTCTCCCTTAACGGTTCTAAGGGTTTTTAGTTTTTGAAACTCATTTTCTGTTAAAGAAAAGGTTTCTTTAAATCTTCTTTCTTCTCCATCATAAGAAAATAAGATTTTAAATTCGCTGTTATCAATTAAAGAAGTGTCGTTATTATAAATTAAATCTTTTGAGTTTTGGGCAAGAAGTATTAAAGAACCGTTTAGTTTTCTTACATTTTTTGAAAGAAGAGAAAATGTATTAAAACAGTTTTTTATAAAAAATGGAGTCTCATCTGAAATAAATATAAACTTCTCATTTGGATTTTTATTTAATAGTTTAAAAGAAAACTCCGCCATAATATTTGCTATGATTGCTTTAGCGACATAAGAGTTTGAAGCTGTAGAAATATTTTCAAAGTTAAAGTAAATCAGTCTGTTGTTTGCTATACTTTCTTGGTTGTTAAAGATATTTTCATTTAAACTTCCTTTTGTCCATCTAAGAAGTTTATCAGCTCTTGGATGATCTAAGGATTTATAGAGATTATCCAGATTTTTTTCTTTTTTAGATTTTGAAAATTGAATAAGGTTTTTTTCTAAAAGAATTTTTTCTTGTGATGGAAGAGATGATTCTTTTTCCTCTAAGAAAAGCTTTTCAATAAAGTTTCCTGTAATTTCTATTGATTCTTTTGAATCTGTTAAGTTTTTAAGAGGATTAAGTCCACAAGGGTTTTTAATATCGAGGTTATAGGTTTTTCCAAAAAGTCTTTCTACTGTCTTTTTATGGGAGCCTCTAACATCCACTAGAAAGATATGGGCTTTTTCATCGTGAAATAAAGATTTTGTTAAAAGGTTAGCAAAAACACTTTTTCCTTTTCCGGATTTACCAATAATAACCCCTGTATGATTAGCATAGTCTTTTGAAAAAGGATTAATCTCATCTAGGCTTAAATCTCTTCTATGGTAAACAAGAGAGCCTTTGTCTTTTTTCTTTTCATCTAGGGATGCTCCAAATCTAAGAAAGGGGAGAAAGCATTTAAGAGTTGAGGACTTTTCTATAAGCTTATAAAGAAGGGGGCTTCCTGGACTTAAAGCTAATAAAGAGGGATAAGCTCCAAAGCTCTCACAAACCCATTCTCCAAGTGTTGTTGCTTTCTGTAGGCTTTGAGCTATATCCCTCCGCAAATACGCTTCAGAAAGCCTTTTAAGCGTTATATGAGCTTCATAGTGAAATAACTCCTCTCCTGAAAGCTCCATATCACTTAAGGCTTTTTGAGTATTTTTATACTTTTCAAAACTAACTAGACCTTTTCCCTCTGCTTCTTCTTTGGATTTTTGATGTAAGGTCTTTTCTCCTTTCACGTGAGACATTTTTTCAAATGAAATATGAACACCAAAAGGCTTTGGAATTTTTTCTAACATTAAAGCTAAAGAAGAAAGACTTAAGGGATAATTTCCGCTATTTTTAAGCTTTAAAACTCCCATAAGATTTTTAGAGGATTTAAGGCCAAGACTTGTCACTTCTAAAGGAGTGTACAATCCATATAAATCTTTAAATGAATCTGATGAGATAGGAACAGCTTTAATTTTATTTAAAAACCCTTCATCTATACTTTCATGAATTTCTGAAAGTTTTTTTGTTAATAGATCTTCATTTTTTAAAACATCTGTTTTTAAGATTTCTTTAAAAGAAACTTTCTTTTTATGCTCAAAATGTATAAGCCCCTTTGTTTTTAAATATCCTCTTTCTTTTATTGCTTTTATTCTTTCAGATGAAAGAGACAGTGTATCTTTTGAAAACTCTTGAAAAAGACTTAGCTTTACTCTGACATCTATTGAAAGAGATTTTAAAAAATTATCAAGTAAACTTTCAATATTATCTTCAATCTCTAAATCTAAGTTTTGAAAAGAAAAACTTTTCCCTAAAAACCCAGTAGTTGAAATCCAATAATTTTTTCTATCTTGATAACTTTTCATAAATCTTTAACCTTTAAAATAAATTTCCTTTAAACAACTTGTGAAAAAGACACCAGAGGTAATCCATGATGACTCCTCTTCTATATTTCAGTCTTATGGGGATCAGAATAAGAGATAAGAAGAAAGTTAAAATGATGGATAAAATCTCAAGGCCAACTAAAGAAAACATGAGCTGAAATAAGGTATAAAAGCACATCAAAAATAAAAGATCATCCAAGGTTAAGCCAAAAAAATTTGATTTTATATTAAGAGTTTTTGATGGTTTAAAAGTTTTCAACATACATTCCTTATTTTTTTAATTACTTGGTTTTCCAGTTAGTTAAATGTTCTATAAAAAAGTGTAAAAATAGTGGAAGCAGCGGCAAAAACAACAGTCCCGATAATGGCAGCTGAGAGTTTTTCCATTCCAAGTTTTTTTGACCAATAAAAACAAACCCCTGCGATCATTAAAGCTAACACTCCAACCACAGCTATAATTTGTCTTATTTGATCACTTGCATTTTCAACACTGGATAAAAAATCTCTAGCTAGAACAAAGTAGGGGAGAGAAAAAATAAGGAAGTATAAAACATTCCTTGTTTTGGTTATTATTTGGACTATTTCTTTTTTTCTTAATTTTATGTTTTTCATGTTTTCTCCTTTTTTAAATATTTACTTTATAAAATATCTTTCTAATCTACTTTAATCTTAGAGGGGGTTAGTTCGAACATTTTGTTTTTCTTAACCAATCTATTTTTACCAATTGCTGTCCATTCACTTACAGGTTGGTTTTGTTCTAATTCAAACAAATGCCACTCTCCAAAATGAACAAAAGGCTTTATATCTTCTGGAATATCTTTTTTTATAAGATAGCTTTTTCCTCCTGTAAGATATTTTATTTTTGAGCCGTTATACATAAGCCCTAGATCTTCTTCTAATTTAGAAAGTTTTTCTTTAAGCTCTTTAATTTTTCTTTCTTCGTTAAACATCATATAGCTTGCAAGAGATGCTAAAAGACCAACAGATGTTCCAAAAAGAAGAGCATTTTTTTCTTTAGCTTCCGGACGGCTTAGTCCGTATAAAGCTCCTCCGGCAATCCCTATAGCTGTAGAGCTATATATTTTTTCTCTACTGGTTAAGTGAAGCGTAGAACAAGATGTAAAAAGAAAGATGAAAGATAGTAAAATGAAGAAATGTTTTAATAACATATCGTATTCTCCTTTGTAGAATTGTTATTTTGTGGTTTGTTTACTGTTTGATTGTTGCTGTATAAGTGTTTGGGTTCTTCTTTGAGTTTTTCGAGACAAACTATTCCTGTTACACCGTCTTTTCCATTTAACCCTCTTCTTCCTGAACTTCCTCTATTTCCGTTTTTTGGTCGAGATAGTCTATACCTACATAATCTTTTTCTATCTGTTCCGTTTTTTCCAGCACTACCACCATCACCACCTCGACTTCCTCTACCTCCTTCAGAACTGACTCCTGGGTTTTGCTTAATCTCTGTTAAATGAAAGTCTGATAACTGAAAGGCCTTTAGATAAAAAGAACCTGAGTTTCCACCATTTTTTCCACTAAAACCTGTTAAACCTCTTTTTCCATTTCCTCCATTTTCTCCTTGTCTTGGAGCTACCATACATTTATTTGCACAGTATTCACTGACTTCAAATCCAAGAAAGCTCCATGTGTCACACAACACGCGGTAGATAGCATTTTGTCCATTTCTACCGTCTTGTCCTCTAAGACTTGTTTTTTCACTTAGAGATAGTTTTCTACTTGAAACATGCCCTCCGTTTTCTCCGTTTAAAATAAGTTTGAGTTCTCCTTTAGCAGTATTTGTTTCAATGAGAGTGCTTCCTCCATTTTTTCCATCTTCGTTTTTTCTTGCTTTTTCGTTTTCTTCAAAATTTTGAATAATAGAATGATTTGAAATGAACTCATCAGCTTTAATAAGTAGATCGTATTCAAAGGTTTTAATTGTCACCATATTTAAAATAACTCTTTTGTTTTGTATTATAGTATTTTCTGTTAGTTCCATGTTTTCTTCGATAAGAGTTATCTCGTCTTCTAAAAATTCATCTTTATTTTTTGGAATCTCTTTTATGGTTTCTTCAGTTAGACTTTCAACTTCTTCATTTTTAAAAGGTAAATCGTTGCAAGCAGTTAAAATTAGGAAATAAAAAAATAAAAAATTTGAAACTTTCATAATCCTCCTTTTTTAAGTTTTGCAAAGCATTGCAGAAAAAACGAAAAAATAAAAGAGGGTGAAGCTCAGGCTTTTCACCATTGGTGAAAAATATTTTTCAAATTTTTCACGTATGAAATAGGGCTTTAAAAATAAAGTTTTAGTATGTAATAATTACCGATATTTTTCACACGTGAAAAACTTTTTTGAAAATGACTTAAAAAAAATATTGTTGTAAAATTTACAGTGCACTTAAAAACGAAAATTTTTTAATCGTTTCTGTTCTTTTTTTGAATAAACCAAAGAGATATCTTCAGTAGAAGATTATGCTATAGATAGAGGAAAAAATAAAATATCTAATCTGCTTAGTTATTGGAATCTAATTCCTATCATATTTAATTGAGCAGGAAATGCCCCATTACTATCTATAAAGCCCCTTGAAATAGGATCACTCCCAGTAAGAGAGAAAGAACTTTGTGGAAAATAACCGGCATCAAAGTGTTCCTGTAGATTTTTTCTTCTAACTAGAATGAACACATTTGAAAAGTTATCCTCATACTTTCCTGGTGAATATTGAGAAGCTAAAGCAACTCCACCACCTCCTAAAGTTCCAACAATTTCTTGAGGGAAATTTGTTCTTTTATTTTTGCGATCTTTTGAAGGATCGTATTTGAAAAAGTTGTCTTGAGTGTTTTGATCTCCATTTAACTGATTAAATAAGTTGTTTATTTCATCTTCTGATAGATTTTTGAAGAGTAGCCCTTTATAGCCGCCGCCTCCTCCAAAAGAGCTAACAATGTCATTTGTAATATCTTCTGCTGAAAAATCATTTGTATTTTGTTTCAATATTTCTTGAGTAGAAAGGCCTCCCCCTCCTCCAAAGGTGCTGACAATGGCGCTTTTAATGTCTTCATCTAAAAAGGTGTTGTTCTCTAATGACCCTTGGTCAACTATAAGTGCACCTCCACCGCCTCCAAGTAGGCCTGCGATGTCATAATTATTTTGTTCATTCTCATAAAATTCTTTCATGGTATTTATATCAGTGTTTTCGTTTAATATAGGGATATCCAAAAGGTCATGTGGAATTCTAATCTCTTCTTGATTATTGTAAAAATCCTCTTCTCCGTTTAACCAAACAATTGCATTTATACCACTTTCAGATGGTTCATAGCTATAAAACTCAATTGAATGTTCTTCATTATTAGCCTGATTCTCGATGATAGATATTACATAAGAAACAGATATAATTTCTTCTCCGTAAGAAAAACTACTGATAACCAATAATAAATATATCCAAATAAGCTTCATCATGAGTTTTCTCCTTTATTTAATTTTTTTATACAAAACATATCGCAAAATCCTACAGAAAACATAGGGGTATCTCCCTTATACTCTTCTTTCTCCATAAGCCTTTGAACTTTTCTATGTGTTTCTTTATTGATTTTCTTCAGTTCTTTTATCCCTGCTTTATTTAAAGATTCTGTTTTATAAAAAATATAATTATTTCCTTTACAATCCGGCTTATATCTTTCTGCAAGAGTTACAATGTGTTTCTTAAGAACTTTAAATGACAAAACAATTCCTTTCTTTTGGTTTGTAGCTCTATAACGATCTCCTTCTTTCTTTACGAACCCTTTATCTAAAAGTACTCGAAGAGCTTTTTGGCCATTATAACCAATACAATATGTTATTTCGTCTTCTGTAATGCCGTGATGAGAAATAGCTAGGGCATAAGTGATAAAGAGGTTTTGATCTTCCATTAAATCTTCTAGTTCTTCTCCAATATATTCGCTGGTTTTACTTTCATCGCTTACTTCTGTGATGTTGTATGTGATAAATGTCTTTAATTCTGGGATAGTTTCACAAAGCTTTATAATAGTTTTGAAATGAGGATAAGCTTTGCAATTTATCATTCTGTGAAATGTTGAAGCAGATATACCGATTTTATTGGCTATCTGGTTTTCACTAAGTGTGGGATTTATTTTTTGTTTTTCTGAAATATAATTTCTTAGAATTTCTGAAAACTGATTTACATCTATTGCCATTCCATTGCCTCACATAACATTCCGTGTAGTGATTTTCATATCATAAAATATAAAAAACATCTATAAGTAAGAATAAAGTTTTGTGAACTACTATTTTAATGGTATTAAAATATGAATGATTTACATATTATTAACTTAATCTAATTTTATAAAGACTACTGTAATGTATGAATCTCTTAAAAAATTTTTCAGTACACTTATAGTATATACATCTATATCATTAACATAATTATCAAAAAAGAAATGAAAATAGATAGTATCTCTTATTCTTCTATCTTTGAATTCTCATTTTGAGTCAGTTTTAATTGTCTTATTTTGAAATAGAACCTTACAAAAGGTATGCTGATACATTTAGATAATCAATTTGAAAAATAGATATGCATAAAAAATATATTTGTCTTTAAAGAGGGTATTTGTGAAGTATACAAAGTTTGTCATAAAAAATTATAAAGGTATTCCAGAGATTGAATTGGATTTGAATAAGAAGCCAACTTCAAATATATTTACACTTGTTGGACTGAACGAGAGCGGGAAAACCTCTTTATTAGAAGCAATTTATCTTTTTCAAAATGGAATTTTTAAAAAGAAAGCTCATACTCTAATTCCAAAAAGCAAACAATATTCATTTAACGGAGAAATTTCTATTAAAGCAGAACTAGAATTAAATGAAGATGAGTTGATAAATATAAAAGCACTGCTCAAAAAAGAACATAGATTTCATATAATAGATTCAAATTCAAATAAAATTATAAAGATTAAAAAAATATATCATTTTAAAAACTCTATTCCTATTGAAAAGGATGACTCTAATAATGGATGGGAAGAGGCGATATGGGAGGAGAATTTCAAAGGAAAAACTAAGCAATCAAAGCAGATAAAGGAATTGTATGATTGGAAAAAAGACGCTTGGAATGAAGTTATCAATCTAATACAAAAGAAGTTTTTACCAAAAATATTATACTATCCGAATTTTCTTTTTGAGTTTCCTGAAAAAATTTATTTGGAACAATTTAAAGAAGAAGAAAAAGGGCAAGAAGAGTACAGAAATGTTATTCAGGATATTTTAGTTTCTATTGGAAAAGGATTGACTATAAAAGATCATTTATTGGAAAGGATAAAAAGTGAAAAAGCTCATAAGGAAGCTCTTGAACAATTGCTACTTAGAATGTCGTCTAAACTTAATGAAGAGATATTGACAAAATGGGATACTATTTTTACGGGTACACAAAAAAAAGAGGTAATAATTTCGGCTGATACTGAACTAGAAACAGGCAGACACTTTATTAAATTAAAAATTAAACAAGGATCTGCTAGCTATTCAATCAATGATAGGAGTCTGGGTTTTCGATGGTTTTTTAGTTTTTTAATATTCACTGCATTTAGAAAAACTCGTATTAAAGATCCGGGAGAAACTTTGTTTTTACTTGATGAACCAGCCAGCAATTTACACCAAAGTTCACAGAAAAAATTGTTGCATTCTTTGGAAAATATAGTTTCAGATTGTAAGCTCATTTATTCTACACATAGTCATCATTTAATAGATCCTAAATGGTTAGCTGGGACTTACATTGTGAGAAATGAAGCAATAAATTACGAATCCCCGGAAGAATCTTCTACAACTGAAACCAATATAAGTGCTACTCTTTATAAAAATTTTGTTGCTAGATATCCAAAAGAAGAAGATCATTTCAAGCCTATTCTTGATGCTTTAGACTACACACCAAGCAAATTAGAAATGGTTCCATCAATAATTTTTACAGAGGGAAAAAGTGATTACTACACTTTTAAGTATATGGCACATATAATTTTTAAAGATGAGTATAAGTTGAATTTTTATCCTGGAGCTGGAGTAAATAAATATAAAGACCCTTTCCGACTGTATCTGGCTTGGGATAAAAAATTTATTGCTTTATTTGATTCTGATGAAGGGGGAAGAAAAGCAAAAGAGCAATATATTGCAGATATTGGTCGGGATATTGAAAATAAAATTTTTACTTTTGAAGATATAAAATCAGAGTGGAAAGAAATAGAAGCTGAAAAGTTATTTTCCAGAGAAGAGCAGGTAAAAGTTACACAATCTTGTTTTTCAGATTATGAGGAAGGAGATTTAAAATCAAAATTTAACGCTTCAATTCAAAACTTATATATTAAAAATAAAGAGTTTGATTTTAATCAAGAGACTTTGAATAAATTTAAAAAAATATTTGATTTTTTGCAGGAAAAGATAAAATGAATTTTTATTTTATTCTTTATAAAAGTTATGTGGTTGTAAAAATGGTTTTTCTTTATGAAGGATAAAAAAGATAGGTGTGATTACAGTGTTATTTTTCAGTGTTTCAAATTCTATGAGTATGTGTATCAGTGTGCTGAGAAAGAATTAAATATAGGTAGTGACACGGCACTAGTTTCTGACAGGACAGAAAGGTTAGTTATAGATTACCCTGATAAATTTATAAATAAGTATTTTCCTTCGTATATTTATTCTTGTTCAGATGAGGATATAAGAGAAATGTTCTATGGTGTCCTTAGAAGTAAGAAGTTGTCTATTTTAATTTGGACTGATGATAACAGAGGTCTTTGTGGTGCAGGAAAAGATACTATTCATATTATCAAACCTGAGTATTTCTTACGTAGTATTCCTAGAGATATTGAAATTTTGTTAGAAGGGATAGAAAAGAGGCACTGTTGGGAGAAAAGTAAAGCATGAGGGATAATCTCCACACATACACAGAAATTGTCATCAACATTTCTAGAAAACAAAATGATAATCAAAAAAAACTTTTCAAAACTGCTCAAGATATATTAATGCAATTGGGAGGTCATAACAAAGATATAATATATCTTAGTGGTGATGAAGAATATCCATATATGAATTTCAGTAGAGAAATTGAATCTGTTTGGCGTTTTAGATTTGTTACTAAAAATATTCAAAATCGTCATAAAAAAATATTTAAAAAACTGCAATTAAAATTTCGTGGTAGAAATATTTACTGCCCTTATGAAGAAGATGGATGGAGATTGATTCTCACAAGATTAGCTTATTGTGTTGGCACAATTCGTAAGTTTATTATGGACGTTAATGTTCAAAGATTAAGTGAAGAGGAGAAAAAGTATTTTCAAACAGTAAAACAAAAATATAAATTTGTATTTGAATATGGTTACACAAGGCGCTCTATACAAAAACTTGTAAGAAAAAAGGATATATCTACTATAAGGAGACAGTTTAACATAACTTCACAGCTTAAAAAGTTGGAAAATAATCCAGAAATAGATACAAGTGGTACACAACAAGCTGTTGATCATATCTTGGATATTTTAGATAAGGAATTATTTATATCTCAATTTGAGTGGGTATATAAAGACATCAATAATTTATGGCAACAAAAATTTGGATGGTGTCTGTTTAGAAAAAGTGATGGTTTTGACTCTCTAAAAATACCAAAGGATAAAAAAGAATTTAATACTCAGTTAAAAGATCTACATAGGGGTCTTGTTGAAGCTTTGAATAGGCTAGAGATTATAGAAGATTTAAAAAAATTAGGAGTAACAGATGCAGATTTGAAAAATAAAGAAGGCAGAGAAAAGGGATCAATATCTTTATTGGAATCATGGTTTTTTTGGAAATTGAAAAAAAATGATTTGGAAATAATTCAATTTTTACACTTGTTAAATAAATTAAGAGTGGAAATCGTTCATGGTTTAAGAGTAGTGGATGGATTGTCAGGTAAAGAAGCATTTAAGAAAATAGTTGAATTTTGTCAGAAAAAACAATCTATTCAATCTACTTCTGTGCGGAGTGACGTTTTTAAAGCTATTTTAAAAACAAGTACAGTAGTATTAAATGAAGTTTATCGACAAATCTATTAGGGGGTGACTCACAAGTAGAAAACTCTCTATATTTTATGGTTAATATATCAATAAACAAAAGAATGAATGAGACTTCAGAAAGTACTTTATCCTTGATTAAAGGTCTAGATTTCTCGAAATGAGGCATTAAAAATGCATTTTTGTTGATCTGGGGAAACAACATTTGAGAATATTTCTAGAGAGCCGATAATCAAACGAGAAGGAGGAACAAACAAATTAAAACTTTAAAGGAGGTTTTATGAAAAACTTAAAATGTACTAGTTACGATTTGATCTGACAAAGGTTGAAAAGATAAGGGTTAC
>JAPPLG010000008.1 GCA_028819545.1 Bdellovibrionales bacterium
TTAAAACAGCCACTGACACGGGTAACTGTCAGATCATATACTAGCTACTACACCTTATTCCATCTACTGACATATCTCCAGAATCTCTATAACTAGGAACTCCCTCTGACATCAAAACACACTCTCTAGCAAATTTATGGTTATCAGTAATCTTATCCAACTCAGGTGATTTAAAAACTTCAATTTCTTCTAAGTTTACATCTTTTTTTATTTTTGAAATACCATCCTTCACTTGTTCAATAGCTTTAGATTGTCCATCACATCCTATAAAACTCCTATTTTTCATAATTGATGATTTCATTGTTACCCCACAACCACAAAAAAAGTCAGCAACCAAGTCTCCCTCTTTTGAACACATTTCTATAAGACGATCCAGTAAATCTGTGTGTTTTGCAGTAGGGTAAGGAATACTTGAATCATAAGCTTTTATATCAAACCAAACATTATGTTTAACTTGAGTTTTATCACTTGGCGGTTTCCACCATTCAAGATTGCCTGTTTTTTCATTTTTTCTTATAAAACGAAAACTTCTGTCTTTGTTTTTTACTTTAATCCAATACTTTTCTATATCTGAATATTCACTTTTTTTAAAAAGTTCGTAATTATTTACATATTGTAAAGCTGTTTCTTCTGACCATTGCCATCTATTTTTTGGTTTAACACCAAGCAAAGTATATTCCATGCTAGGACGCTTATGATCTCTTTCACAATCTGTTCTCCATTGAGCTTTTTGTTTTTTTTCGCAATATATTTTATTAAGTTTCATATCTCTGGATTTTTTATAAAGCAGTAATGTGTCAAATTCTATGTTTAATTGTTTAGCCCCACCACTATTCTTTCCTCTAGTTCTACTAACTATAATTTCATTAACAAGATGTTTACGACCTCTATCCAAATTTCCCCCACCAAAAATATAATCCAATGTTTTTTTTATGTAGTGAACAGAGTTATAATCTAAATGTACACATAAAAAACCCTTCTTTGGGTCTAACAACCTGTACATATGTTCAAGTCTCATTTTCATAAACTCAATATACCCACTTAAACCCTCTCCATAACTGTCATAATACTCAAGATTTTGTACTTTTGAATCCCAAGAATTATCTTGAACCTTTTTTTGTTCCCTTAGAGTATTAAATGGGGGATCAATATAGATAAATTGAATATATTCCTTGCCAGTATGTTTTTTTAACGTATGACTATTGAGAGTTGAAAGCCACTCAAGATTTTCAACTTTAGCTAATTGAAATTTGAAACTATTATTTTTCATACCAAAAGTTTCGGAGAAACTAAGAAGCATCTTGAAACCTTTGATTAAAACTAGACTGAAGTAACCACAGATTGAGCTATAAGTATAGTTTTATCAGTCATCCATCAAAACGCACGTATTTATATGCCTTACCTTATTGATTTTTTATCTTTATCGCCGCGCACTTACTATCGAGCTAAGAAGAGACTGTTTCCCCATGAGATGTAGTTTAACATCTGTTGAAAGCAATTATGCTTCATCAATACCTCATTGTAATTTTAGAGAAAAGACACTCGTCTCCAGTAAACATTTATATCTCCTTATATTACAACAGACAATAGTATTGAAGAAAATGACATGCTGATTATGTTGAATACTTGACCAAAATCAGATTACAATAATACAAAAGAGAAAGGACTTATGAAAACAGATCAAAAAAAGAATGGACTTGCTATAGGATGGCCTCCTTTTGCAGAATTTAAAAAAGAAATGGTGGAATTGCTGAATGAAGCCCAAAATCCTCTAAAAAAAGAAATGCACCTCATCAAAAATACCCTTGTTTCTCATATTGTTGATACAAAAAAAAGATTCTCTTCAGTTGATAACACCCTTGTCGCTCATAACAAAGAGTTCATAAAAATCAATAACACCCTCAATTCTCATAACAAAGAGTTCATAAAAATCAATAACACTCTTGGTTCTCATAAAAAAGAGTTCGTTAAAACTAACAAACATATCTCAGGAATTGAATACCGTATGTCAGGCATTGAACACCGTATATCAGGAATTGAAAAGCATCTATCAAATCATGTGACTGACACAAATAAAAAAATTGCAAAACTAACTACTAAGACAAGTGAAATAAATAAAAAACTAGATACTCAGAGTATTCAGAATATTCAGATTAATAAAAAACTGGACAAACTGCTAAAGAATAAGAAAAAATCTAAGTAATCAAGATAAGGAGCACGACCAACGGCATCGAAGTGTTATTTTCTTTTAACTTTACTTTTCTCCATAGAAAAAGATCGGAGTTTAATAGAACCTGTAATGTCCTCAAGCGATCTATCCTTTTTCCATTGATCTAACTCTTTTGTAATTTGTGTGAATAAAGACTTTTGCAAAACTTTAACTGTATCAGACTGATCTTCCACACGAAAAGATTTCTCCGGAGACTTCACTTCCAATACACCAGTAAAAACATCTTTATCAAAAGTAATTTTTAAGCAACAATTGGAATCACAAGGAGCTTTTCTCAATAATTGATCCAAGTTTTCTTTTGCTTCCAAAAAATCTTCCTTATTGGAACTTTCAAAATGAATACTTGTATTCTCACCATAATGCTGTAAAGACACTCTATACTCCAAATTATTCGTTGAACGAGTCAATATGACTGAAATAGATCATATCACTTTTTCCCAAAAAATGCACCTGTAAATTCACTGAATAGACAGCCTAAAATCCCTCTTTTCAATATCTCATTTAGAGATCATCTGTATTTCTTCATTTTTTGGGAACGGGTATTTTTCTTTCTGCGATTTCGAAAAGATGGTTTCTTAGAACGTGAAGATTGCATCTGGTAAAACTTTTTATATTTGTGTTCCACTAATTCAAAATCAACTTGCCCTTCTTCCACATTGGACATAGCCACCCGCACAGAAACTTCATCACCTTGACGGAAAGTATATCCGGAAGGATAAGCTTTTAAGAGCAATTGCGAAGGATGAAACCTCCATCTCCCTCCAAGATTATTAATATGAACTAAACCATCAACACTATATTCGTTCAAAGTGACAAAAAAACCAAATTTTGTGACAGAGGCAATCGTGCCTGAAAATTCTTCTCCCACGTATTTTGTCATAAAGCGGGCTTTTTTAATATCCTCTATGAATCTTTCTGCTTTGACAGACCTTTGCTCACACTGACTTAAAAATTGAGCTGTAGTTTCCAATTCCCTGTCAGAAACAGAATGATTAGAATTTTTTAAAACATTTTTTAAAATACGATGCACTATTAAGTCTGAATAACGTCGAATGGGTGATGTAAAGTGCAAATATTTTTCAAACTGCAAACCAAAATGACCTTTATTATAAGCACTATAATGAGCTTGAGGAAGAGCACGCAAAATCAAGTAATGCATAATTGTTTTTTTTGGATGCTTTTTCATTTTACTCAAAAATTGAGAAAGCTGAAGAGCTAAAGATTTTTGTTTTCTAAAAGTTTTCTTTTTTTCAAAAAGATTAGCTTTAGAATCAACAGCTTGTAAAAATTGATTCAAATGAGACAAATCTTCATTTCGAGGGTTCTCATGAACCCTATACACAGCTGGAATCTTTTTTCTACTTAAAAAATCAGCAACAGCCTGATTACAGGCCAACATCAACTCTTCAATGAGTTTATGAGAAAAAAGTCTTTGCGTTTGCACAATATTTAAAGGCTGGCCGTCTGAGTCTATGAGGATTTCAACTTCGCCTAAATCTAAGTTTAAAGCTCCTTTTTTAAAACGTCTATCCATCAGCACTTGAGCTAACTCAGCTCCTGATTGAATAGAGCTTTGAACAGCTGAAGAAACATGATATCTTCCGTCAATAATATCCTGAGCCTCTTCATAGGTGAGGCGGCTTTGACTGCATATTACAGATTCATAAAAAAAAGCTTTTTTCTGATTCCCATTGGAATCAAAATGGAGTTCAACAGTCATTGTTAAACGAGGCACATGAGGATTCAAAGAGCAGAGACCTTGACTGAGATAAAAGGGAAGCATAGGAGCTACAAAATCCGGAAAATAAGTGCTGTTCCCCCTTAAATAAGCCTCTTTATCCAAATTCCCTTTTTCTTTTACATACCAACTGACATCTGCAATGCTGATAAAAGCTGTCCATCCTTTTTGTGCAATTTCCACATAAATAGCATCATCAAAATCTTTAGCATGAATGCCGTCAATAGTGACAAAAGGCAAATGGCGTAAATCTTTTCTGTCTTGAAAATCTTTTTTCTTTAGTTCCCTTGAAATTGGTTTTTCCTCATCTACAGAATAAAATTCATAGGGAATATTAAAAGCCTTAAGAACTCTTTCATTATCTTTTGAACTATCTAGAATAGAGCTTGTTGGAACAGAATTTTTTTTAACATGATTTTTATTTAAACGCAGTCTTTTCCTTTTCTTCATATTGAGTAGTCCGTTCCTATTGAAAGAAATTCTTTTCGAAGAGTCTGCCGGCCGCTATGGACACTGTCTACAAAGACCAGCTTAACTTTAGGAAGATTTTGATCAATAAAATTAATAGTTGTTGGTTCATTTTCAAAAAACCAGATTTTTTCATATTGCTCAGACAATTTCTTCAAACAATCCCTCTTATAAACAGCATCTTCGGTGAAATTATTTGGCTTCATAATCAAAAATTCTTTTTTCTTTAAAGGAAGCCCCCATTCGTTGATTTGTTTATAAGTTCCCTCCCCCATAGATTTTTGACTTCTTCCGGTAAGATAAATAATATCTGCACACGTCTTATCCAGCTGAGAAAGATATGAAGATACTCCTTTATACAATTCATCATATTTTAAAAATTCATTGCTAAAAAAACAGTGAGACCAATATCCAGATAAGTCATAGTAGCATGAGTGGCTTAACTGAATTCCTTTTCTCAGCAAAATATGTTTCAATCCATAGTCTGTGGGATAAACTTCGATAGCCCTAAATAAATCGACTTGTCCGGCACAAATTTGTCTTAAGGGCGGATAGTCAGGAGCAGATCTTAATATAGCCTGTGTTCTGCCTCGAACACAAATCAGTGTAGAGTCCAAGTCAAAGACAAAGGCACAATTTTTATCACACTGTTGAGCTGAATCAAGTATATTTCTTAGTATATTTTGTTCGGGCATGAGAGGCCTATTACTTTATAACTCAAATAAAGAGCATTAAACTCTTAGAAGAAATCTGCATAAAAATCAGATACACTCTTGAAAGTACAAAAACCTTAATCAACCTAGTATGGATATAAAAATTTACTACTGAGATGCCGATGCCGCCCACTCGTCAATTTGTGCTTTTAAGGTAGGCTCAACATTCACCTGACTTGCATCTCCACTTAAAACATATTGTTTCACTTTAAATTCCATCCATTTATCAATGTTGTAAAAATAATCACACTGTTCTTTAAACACCTCAATTCCTTCAACAGGGCTCATAACAAATTGTTCCCATTTTGTAGTAGCACCTAACATACCTGTTTCCCTAGGGGAAATAGCATAATTATCCGGACTACATTGAATTAACTGTCCATAACAAAGCTCTTTATAATCGTCCTTGTCTACTACCAAAGTCTGTGCAGATAAAGAGTCATCCCCAGCTCCAAATATGGTCGCGCTTCCTTTTGAAGCAAAGATAGAAAGACCTTTAAACTGATCTCCCCTTATACGAAAACACTCACCTTCCTCCACACGAAAGAAACGTTCCGCCCTTAAAGGAAGCGGAGTTTGCACGGAATAATAAACATAAATAGTTTCACCGCCGCTTGCTAGAGAAATAGTATAATCATACCCGGAAGCACCTGGCCCAGCACTCTCTGCACCTGAACCACCATCTACTCCTGGAGGTGGAGCGGCTTCTTCCGCACGTTCTTCAGTACAACCAAACATCATAACTGCAGTAACTAAAATAAAATATCTTTTAAAATCACTCATCTCAGCCCCCCTCAACAACATATCTTGATTTAACAATATTCTTATATTGCATGCAAGTTAATAAAAGACTATTTTAAACACGTTGTGTACTTAAATTTTTAACAAAACCCTAAAAAACAGATTTTTTGACAAATCTATTTCATTTTTAGTAAAATACTTGAGCTTGTTTCCAGGAGTTTAAAGTTTGAACAGTTCTCAACCTTCATCTCATAATCAATCCAAACTAGTAGACGAAAGTCGCTCTTACGCTTTAACAACTCGTATATCCAAAATTGCTTCATGGGGAAAAAGAAACTCACTTTGGCCTATGCCTTACGGAACTGCTTGTTGCGGCATTGAAATCATGTCCGTCATGGGGCCGCGCTATGACCTCGCCCGTTTTGGAGCTGAAGTCGTACGCTTTTCTCCAAGACAAGCAGATCTTCTGATTGTCGCAGGAACTATTACAGAAAAAATGGCTCCAATCATTTTGAGGATTTACCAGCAAATGCTGGAGCCAAAGTTTGTGATAGCTATGGGTGCATGCGCGAGCTCAGGAGGCTTTTACCGCGCCTATCACGTTTTGCAGGGAGTGGATAAAATTATTCCCGTAGATGTTTATGTTCCCGGTTGCCCGCCAACACCAGAAGCCGTTCTGGATGGGTTGATGGTTGTTCAAAAAATGATCAAAGATGATACTAAAAGACCTTGGAAAGACCACTGGGAACCAGGGGTCTGGAAATGAGCCCTTTTTTTAATGCTGTAAAAAAAAATGTTTTAGAACAGTTTCCTAAAGAACACTTTGAGTTTCAGGAGTCTTGCGGCGACGAAGTTATTCTATGCGAAGCAAAAAATTTAACTGCACTCCTATCTATGTTAAAAACAAAACACAAATGTAATTTCCTGATGAATATATCCGGAATAGATTTTCCGGAAAAACAAAAACGTTTTGAAGTCTGCTATGAACTTTTTTCCTCTTCAATGAACAGCCGCGTGAGAGTCAAAGTAGCTGTCAACGAAGAAGAACCTATTCCCACAGCCCAGTTTATATGGAAAACAGCTGATTGGTTTGAAAGAGAAACTTATGACATGTTTGGTATTCAGTTTTCAGAACACCCAAACTTAAGACGTCTCCTGACACACCATCAGTTTAAAGGCTACCCTTTAAGAAAAGATTATCCGGCAGATCGAGTACAGCATTGTACAGAAGCCTTGCCCGTTCACTTTGATCAACCCAGAACTCCTGAATCAGCTGTCAGTGATGAAGGAAAAGACCTTGTGCCTTTAAATATCGGACCTTCCCATCCAGCCACCCATGGCACCCTCAGGATTATGGCTCAGTTGGACGGAGAACGTATTCATCGTTCAACCGTGGAACTAGGCTACCTGCACCGTTGTTTTGAAAAAATGGCTGAAACTCACCCCTACAATCAAGTCATCCCCTATACAGATCGATTGAACTATTGTTCTGCTCCAATGAACAATGTCGGTTACTGCAAAGCTGTGGAAAGACTTTTAGGAGTGGAGATTCCTCTAAAAGCACAAGCTTTAAGAATGATTCTTTGCGAACTGTCTCGTATTATCGATCATATTATTTGTATTGGAGCTAATGCCGTAGACCTTGGAGCTTTAACAGGATTTTTTCATCTTTTTACATACAGAGAAAAAGTTTACACCTTATTTGAAAAACTCTGTGGAGCCAGACTGACTGTTTCTCTCACTCGAATTGGAGGTATGGCTCAAGAACCCCCTCCGGACTGGACGGGACAGGTTTTGCAGTTTTGCGATGAAATGAGCCAAGGAATCAGTGAGTTGGAGTCTCTCCTCAATCAAAATAAAATTTGGATTAATCGCACTCAGGGAATCGGAGCTATCTCTGCTGAATCTGCTATTGAATGGGGCTATACAGGCCCCTGCCTTCGTGCCTGTGGAGTCAATCTGGATTTAAGAAAAGCAGAACCCTACTATCTTTATAACGAAATGGATTTCGACGTTCCCTTAGGCACCACAGGTGATGTTTATGACCGCTACCTGGTTCGTGTTGCAGAAATGAAACAGTCTATTAAAATTATACGTCAATTAGCCAAAAACCTCCCTTCAGGAGATTACACCATTCGGGATAAAGATATTGTACTTCCAGAAAAAAAAGATGTTTACGGAAACATTGAAGGCTTGATGAATCACTTTATGCTTGTCATGAAAGGGCTTCGCCCCCCGAAAGGAGAGCTGTATGACAAAACTGAAGCCGCAAATGGAGAATTGGGTTTTTATTTGATCAGTGATGCAAGCCCTATGCCTTATCGACTAAAGGTGCGAGCTCCCTGTTTTGCCATTTATCAATCTTTTTCAGAACAAATTCAAGGCGCCTATGTGGCTGATGTCATTTCTATTCTGGGAAGTATGAACGTTATTGCCGGCGAACTCGATCGTTAATTAAAAAATATGTAATTTTTACATTTGATTCAAAAAAAATTGCTATAATGTGTCCATTCTCATAAACTCCTGCATTGCCGAATAACAAAAAATCCTTTTATTTTTAAAACAAAGGCATACTTAAATGATAAATATTAAAGCTTTTCTCCTTATGTCTTTTCTATTAAGTGTGAACAGTGTTCTTTCTGAACCCTCTTTCCCAGAGCCAGTTCAACAAACTGAGCATGCCATCTATGAAATACAAAAGATAAGCGCTCCTCAAGGTGGATCAACAGTTTTCTTTATAACGCCCAACCTTTTTATTTTAAATTTTCATAGTGTGACATCCATTGGGTTAGAAAGAGATCACTTTGAAGACATCAAGTTCTTTCAACAAGGTCAAATCAAGCCTTTGAAAATAAAAAGAGTAATAGCTGTGTCAGTAGCCTTTGATTTAGTTCTCATAGAAACACAAAATACATCTGATCATTACTTAGAGGTCAATCCACAAACCCCAAAATCTTCCGAAGATTTATTTACCATTGGATACCCTCGGACAGGGTTTACACAATTAAAAAAAACAGGTCCTCTTTTTAAAGAAGACTATCAGTACTGTTTTACACACGAAGCTTTTATTGGAGACAGCTTTAAAGGAGCCAGCGGAAGTCCTGCATTAAACTCACAGGGTGAAGTTATTGGAGTTATTCATGAAACACTGACAGGCGCTAATATGACTTGTGCAATAAACCCAGATAAAATAAATCAATTGGTAGAAAATAAAATAGGTACAAATTGCAGTTCATTTGAAAGTGTAAAAAGCTGTATAGAAAGTGAGTTAAATTCTATTGAAAACTCATCCCTCTATGGAGATGACATAGCTCGATACACAGGAATGCGTAGAGTGATTTCTTATCACCAAGGTGTTCATGAACTAAAAACTCAAGCTTTAATTCATCTTATCGATTACACATTAAAAGATCGAGAGTCACTTCATCTTTCCTCTATACAGGAACTAACAGAAAATATTGATGTATCAACTGATCAAACGGATCAATTGGACATGTGGTACTTCTATTGGGTCAATCAGTCTGCTGAACACGGAAATGCTATTGAACAATATAAAGCCAGCCAGTTATATATTGAAGGCAAAGGAGTTGAACCTAATGTGAGAATAGCATTTTATATGGCAAAACAAGCCGCAAGACAAGGCTTCGCACCTGCTCAACATCAGGTAGGCCTCTTTTATGCTAATGGAGAGGGAACCCAACAAAATCATGAGCAAGCTATGCTATGGATGGAAAAATCGGCAGAACAAGGGTTTATCCCTGCTCAACTGGCGTTAGCTCTTTACTATTATGATGGCATAGGAGGAATTCAACAAAATATTGAGCAGGCTTTTTATTGGATACAACAAGCCTCAAGGCAAGGCGATCCAGAGGCTCAATATTTATTAGGCATTTTTTATATCAATGAGCAGGAAGAGCAAAAAGCTTTTGATTGGATGCAGAAATCAGCTCAAAGAGGAAATGTTTTTGCTCAACATAATCTAAGTTATTTTTATAGTGAAGGATACGGAACTCAACAGGATATACAACAAGCTCTTTACTGGATGGAACAGTCCGCTCAGCAAGATTTTATGCTAGCTCAAAAAGATTTAGCTTTTTTTTACAGCACTGGACATAATGGGATTCCAACAAACCCTGAGAAAGCTTTTTATTGGGTACAACAAGCCGCAAGACAAGGCGACCCAGAATCTCAATATAGTTTATTCAAACTTTATGCCAATGGAGAAGGAACTCCAAAAAATATACAACAAGCTCTCTATTGGTTAGAACAATCAGCTGAGCAAGACTATACGGAAGCACAATTAACTTTGGAAGAACTAACTTCTAAGCCATCATTTTCAGATTGGCTTCAAGACCTTTTTAAATAATAGAACTATTTGAAAAAAAAATTTAATTAAATTTGGAACATGAAGAGTGGCCTGACTGTCTGCCGGTTTTTTCAAATCCAGAATAATACATAGAGGAGACGTCAGAAGGAGCTGAGTTATTTATCACATAATAACCGACAGCTGTTGGACAATACCTGCATCCTAAGTAATCTTCAGGACAATTCCACGAGCATAGAGAAGGGGTAAGTTCAATATATTGTAAATCATTGACATGAAAAGACATACACCGACCATTCCTGATAGAGTTTTTTATATTTTCAGATCCCCTGCTATAAGAAACTATTACAGTCTCACCTGTCTCATTTAAAAGATAAAAAGTGGAATAACTAGAAGTGTTTTCATTATAGTCATTGTAATCCTTAGTATAATTATCATTTTTGCTCACTGGACCGCATCTATCTGATCTGCTTTTAGAAGAACAATCTCTCTGGTTATTATCATTACCTCTTCTTTGAAATGGCAGACAATGTACCAGAAAAAAAGAAAACAAAATAAAAACACTAAAATATTTCAAGAGACGAAACATAAAATCTTCAGGAAGAAATCCAGCGTATATCACGTACAAAATCAGAACCAGAAAATTTATTAATTTTTTCTATAAAAATTTCTTTATCAAAACTCATCTCTTGAACGTGACAGGCGCTCGGCACACGAATAGTCAAACACCTATGAGTGTAGCCCACGGGCTTGGACACACCTCCCCACTTTGTTCCAATGATTCTTTTCCAATTTTGATTTAATTGGATGCATTTAAAAAGAGAAGAAGAAGGTTGGTCTGACTTTTTTTCAGAATTCTTTAAAATATCAGAAACAGCGCTTAATCTGTATTTTGCCGGCATAAGCTCATTAAATCAGCACTTTATTAAAAAAGCAATCTATGATTCTGTAAACTATGTGAGTTTAATGAAAATCATCTTCGATGATTAAATAAAATCAGTAAAAATTGAAAAACTTAAAACCCATAAAAAAACAGTTAATATTGCATCATAATAAATATAATATTTTTTAAAAGTCCATCTCATGTATTCCAACACAAAATAAATGACAAACCACCAGATAGAAGAAGTAAGTTTAACGCTGTAAATGACAGTAATGATGATTAAAGGAATACTCATGAAACCCCAATAAGGATTTATAAAAGAAAATATCCCTCTTTGCTGAAACTCTCGATGTGGACCTAACTCCCGAAATTCCCCCACTAAAAATGCTGTTATATAAAATAAAATAATCGCTGGTAAAATTAAAAGAGAACTAAAAAGATCTTTAGCCCCTGTCCACCACGAAACAAAAACAACAGAAACCATAAAAGTACAAACTCTCAAAACCAATACATAAAAAAACTGTTTAAACGCATTCCAATAATGCCTTTTGAACAATGACTCTGAAAGAACTTGAACTTGCTGAAATCTTTTTTGAGCTATTCGCACAACAATAGGAAAAGCATTAGCCACAATACACTCTCTGGCCTTTTTCCAAACAGCCAAATCAATGACAGAGTTTCCAATATAATCAAAATTGTGTTCCCCATAACGTTTTACTAAAAAACGTCTTTTATTCCTACCGGTTAATCGAGGCCTTTCTTTACAAACTCCAAAAACATCAGAAAATAGATTTACATGTTCAGCCACCTGCTCTGCATATTTTTGACTGGCTCCTGTCACTAATACTAATGTTCTGCCTTTTTCTTTTTCACTTTTCAGCCACTTGATAATACTTTGGTTAAAAGGAAGATCAGAAACAGGCAAAGCCACCCTGCTTTCTATCTGGAGTTTAAGCTCTGCTCTCCCCTTAGCAAAAAGCCACCAGCACATTTGAAAAAAACGAAGAGGATTTCTTCGAATATACCAAATAGCAGACTCAAAAAACACATCTGTATTAACAAGAGTGCCATCCAAATCAACAGCAAGAGTGGGAACGGAATTCATACAAAGAAAATAGGCAACACATAGGCAAAAAGCAAACCTAATACATAAAAGCCTATGGAAATATATAAAATAATGCGAGTCCAGGGTTTCACTGTCCGGCAGACATCCCTTTGACTCTCGTCAATAGGACAATCAACAACTCTTGCAGACCTGGTTAAAAAAAAGCCGCCGGCCAGTAAAAAAGCTGTAATAATAAAAACAAACAGTTTGTACTCAGCAATAAACTGGATTTGAGGAACAGCGGTTGTCAGTGACACAAACACCCCGCCCATTCCTAAACTCACCAACAAAACAGGCAAGGCACAACAAAAAAGAGTACTAAAAGACCCGAAGAGAGATAAAAAAACAAAAAATCTTTTCACAGCCTTGTAATTTTATCTACTTTATATCCCGCCTGAACAACCTTTTTTTTAATATCGTCATCCGATAGAGCTGTGAGCAAATTTAATGTCACTGTTTTTTTACCAAGATCCACCTGGACATCTTTTTCCGCATTTTGAACAGAATCTTTAAAAACTTTGCGCATACCGTGCACACACATTTGGCAAACCATACCAGGCACGGAGACTATAATTCGGTTTGTTGACACGTCAGCAACAGATTCTTTAATGGCTTTCTCCGATACAGTTGGAGTAGGCAATTCAGTTTTCTTGGATTCACTTGAAACTTCTTCAATTTTCTTTTTTGAAACATCTTTATCAGCAGACGTTTCAATCTTTTTTTCCTGAAGATTGACACAACCATTAATAAAAATACTTAAGATAAAAATAAGAATCAGTCTGAACATAAAAAAACCTCCTCTATAGATCAAATCTACAGAGGAGTTTAACATGCGAGATAGAAAAAGTCTAAATTTAATCTATGTTCTCAGCATGGATTGCGTACCGATCAAAAACACCATATTCATGCAAACGATTGTAAAGTGTTTTAACCGTAATACCCAAAGCATTTGCGGCTCTTTTCTTTGAAGGAAAATGCTTTAAAGCACTCAGTATATAGAGTCTATTGATATCCGCTAAAGATAAAGTCGGGTCATAGCTCACCTGTACAACACATTCATCTGTATTTAATATTTGGTGAGGAAGTTCTTTCACAGTGATCTCATTATTTGTAACAAAACACTGAAAGCGCTCACAAATATCTTTTAACTCACGAACATTTCCCGGCCATCTATAACATTTTAAAGCATTCATCGCCTGTTCTGTAACATCCCATTTTTTTCTATGGCCTTCAGAAGAATTCAAATTCAGGCTTAAGAAATAACGAATCAAATCCGGAATATCCTCTTTTCTCTTTGATAAACTGGGAACTTCCAATCGAATATTTTTAATGTAGTTGTAAAAAGTCCTATTCAGACCGCCTTGTTCAGTCAGTTTCTTTTCATTGCTGGTTGTATAGATAATTCTCACATTGACGGGAATAGAACGATGACTGCCTACAGGAGTCACAGCTCCCATTTTTAGGAAAGACATAAATTTATCCTGAATATAAAAAGGCATACTGCCAATTTCTTCTAAAACAAGAGTTCCTCCGTCAGCTTTTTGCAAAACACCTTCTTTAGAAGGAGTGGCATCATCACCTTTATATCCAAAGAGTTCTGTTTCTAAGACCTGTTCTGCCAAACTGCCGCAATGTATAGAAATAAAAGGGCCATAATGTCTGGAGCTTTTCTCATGAATTTGTAAAGCCAATAATTTCTTACCAGCTCCCTGTTCACCTACGAGCAAAACCGGTGATTTCAAACTAGCAACCTTATGAGCTCTTTTAATCAGCGCATCCATTACCTGAGAACGGTAAATAAAGCTTTTTGTATTTTTAGGCTTACTGCTTTTGCCAGCTTCAGCTGGATCCAATCGGCCTTCTTGTAGAAATGGTGTCATGTTTATACCTCCGTGTATCTTTTGACATACTGTTTCATAATGAAACACTGCATCAATTATTACCAAAGTTCTGAATATTTTTCAAGAGCATCGTATAATATTTTTTCACAAAAAGAGTAAAATATATGCATAACTTGGATTTTATCCTCTATGGCCTATTAGATAAATACTTAAAATACCTGAAGTTTTCAAAATCCTTCTCTGAACTGACCTTAAAATCTTACAAAACAGATTTATTTCAGTTTTTTGATCAAAATGTGAAAAAAATACATTTTTCAAAACTCAAGAATTCTGCAGTTTTGAAAAAAATAGAACATAACAAACTGGACAAAGCATCCTCAAAACAGCTCCAAAACCTGCTTAAAAATAAGATGAACAGCCGCTTATCCGCCTGGTCCTCTTGGTCTCCGGCTACCAGAAATCGGAAAATAGCCTCTTTAAAAAGCTTCTTTAAATGGCTTTACCTCCAAGGTTTTATCCAGGAAGACATCAATGCCAAAATCAAAAGCCCCAAAGTGCCTTCTAGAATTCCTCATTTTTTATCTGTGGATGAAGTTAAGACTTTAATTCAAACATGTGAAGATGAACAAAAAAAAGATCCCTCTCTCACAAAAGACTTAACCCTAATCCTTATGCTTTATGGAGGAGGGCTTAGAGTCAGTGAAGCCTGTTCCGCCAAATGGAAAAACTTAAGTTTTTCAGATCACACATTAAAAATTAGAGGCAAAGGCTCTAAAGAAAGAATTATTGTGCTTCCTCAAAAAGTTCTTAAACATTTAAAACGTATTCAGAAAAAAAGCGGTAACATTTTTGGAAATTTAAAAGAAAGACAGGCTTATGATATTGTCAGAAATTGGGGAGCCAGAGCGGGACTCAGCAAACCCATTTCCCCTCATGTTCTCAGGCACAGTTATGCCACTCATCTTCTGGACAGCGGTTCAGACTTGAGAGTGCTTCAGGATTTACTGGGACATCGTTCTTTATCTGCCACACAAAAATATACACAAATTCATCTATCTAAACTTTCTAAAACTTTAAAAAGCTCTCACCCTTTATCAAGAAAAAAATAATCCATAGACATAACGAAAAAAGAGAACCTATTTTTTTAGGAATCTAATCCAGTAGCGTTTACAGTGTACTGATAATTAGTCAAGACCAGTTATCAGTCTGGTGAGAACAAATACTGAACATTCAGTGTACCATGATATTTATAGTAACCAGTGTAGCATTTCAAGATTGCAGAGTAATGAAATGATCTTATTACTGACAATAACTGTATTACTTTTTTGAATAGATGATAAACAGTTCTCTATTTTAGAAAAAAGAATTTTATTCTTTTGCTGAAGGGCAAATCATATCTTCGACTTTTACAAGCTTGTCAAACTCATTTGCTTTAACAAAGCCCAATCGAACAGCTTCTTCTTTTAAAGTCGTGCCATTGTTGTAAGCCGCATACACAATTTTTGAAGCTTTGTCATAACCAATATGAGGGTTTAAAGCTGTGGCAAGCATCAAACAATCCTGAACGTATTTTTCAACCTGCTTATCATTCACTTTCAATCCTTCAATACACCTTTTGGAAAAACTTAAAATTGCAGAACCCAGCAGATCAATGGAATGCAAAACATTTCGAATAATTAAAGGCTTAAAAGTATTTAATTCAAAATGACCATTCATACCCCCCACAGCCACAGCTGTGTCGTTGCCTATGACTTGAGCACAGACCTGAGTTAAAGCTTCACACTGAGTGGGATTGACTTTTCCCGGCATAATGGAGCTTCCAGGTTCGTTAGTCGGTAAAATTAACTCCCCAAGTCCACAGCGAGGCCCGCTTCCCATCCAGCGGATATCATTAGCCATCTTCATTAAACTGATCGACAAAGTTTTTAAAACACTGCTTAGATGCACTAAAGCATCGTGATTTGCAATTTCTGAAAATTTATTTTTTGCAGACACAAAATCACGTCCTGTTTCTTTGGAAATAACTTGAGCTACCTGCTCACTAAAACCCTCCACTGTATTTAAGCCTGTGCCGACAGCCGTCCCCCCCAAGGCCAACTCAGACAAATCCGGAAGACTTTGCTCAATACGTTTTTCATTTTTTTCAAGTTGCGCAAGATAGCCGGAAAACTCCTGAGCAAAACTCAAAGGAGCCGCATCCATCAAGTGAGTTCTCCCAATTTTAATAATTTTTTCAAAAGATTTTTCTTTAAGCTTCAGTTGTTTTTTTAACTCCTTGATTGCCGGAAGTAAATGCGCATACAAACGTTCAACTGTAGCAATATGCATAGCTGAGGGGAAAACATCATTAGAGGACTGACTTTTATTGACGTCATCATTGGGGTGAATCTTATTTTTATCCCCTGGCTGTTCTCCTAAAATTTGAAGAGCCCTATTGGCCAGAACTTCGTTCATATTCATATTGGTTTGAGTGCCGCTTCCTGTCTGCCACACCACCAGTGGAAAATGGTCATCCCAACGGCCTTCCATAACTTCCACAGCAGCCTGCCCGATAGCTTCAGATTTTTCCCATTCTATCAATCCTAGTTTATAATTGACATGAGCCGCACATTTTTTAATCACAGCCAAAGCCCAAATTATTTCTCTTGGAAATGTTTCTTTTCCGATAGGAAAATTCTCTATAGATCTTTGACTGCCAGCCCCCCATAAACGATCTTGAGGAATCTTAACTGTACCTAAAGGGTCTTTTTCTTCTCTGAATTTCATACAAATCATCATCCCCCAGGTTCAATTAAAACTCAAGGATCAACCAGACCTGTCATAATAAAAAAACTTTATGATTTTTGTGGAATTTGGATTTCAATCAAAGCAGGAGACGGGACAGATAAGAAACTGTCAGTAAACCTTTTTAAACATTTATAGTTTAAAGACCACATTTTTGCAAAGTGGGAAAAGTTAAGATGATGATGATTTAAAAAATGAGGGTTTTGAAATTTGTTTCTAAAAATATTTCCTCCAAAATTATTAATCACAATAATATAAACAGAATATTGCTTCAGCTGATCCAATACCCAGGGAGAAGATAAATCATACAAAGCACTCAAGTCCCCTAAAATAAGATAATTAGGTTGATCTGGAAGACAGCTCCCTAAAAAAGAGGAAATCAGCCCATCAATCCCATTGGCACCGCGATTGGCTGAATAAATAAATTTTTTATCTTCTCTTACAGCCCATGCAGACCACTCGCGAATAGGCAGGCTGTTTCCTAAAAAAATATGACTTTTTTTTGGAATCTTTTCAGAAAGCCAGCGAATCCAGGCAGACTCACCTTTTGGTTTTTTCTCTAAAGCTTTTATTTTCAAATTTTCTTTTGCCGGCTTAAAAAACTCCGGATGACTAAAAAGCAACTCCAATGGGAAAGCTGACCTTCTTTTTTTCAAACCTGAGAAAGAAGACAAGCTAAAAGACAAAACAGGATAACGTAAATTGTTCAAATCTCTCCAAAAACGAAAAACAGGTATAGCCCCTATTCGAATCACCCCGTCTATAAGGTTATTCTCCAAAGCCGTATGAAACATACCTTCTGTGAGCATTAACTTTTTTAGTTTTGAACTCTCCCTTAATTGAGAAAGAGGTTCTGCATAAACAGGTCGATTCAAATTTAATAAAAAAGACTCTACAGAGTTTTTAAGTGATAAGGGAAGCTCAGATAAAACAATAACCGGGTGAGTGGACGTATTAAAAAAATCTCTAATAAACCGAGTGCTTTGAGGAAAAATGTTTTTATCTACAAACTGAATTTTTCTATCTGTATCCAGCTCGGCTTTGTATTGATTTTTCTGAAAAGATTTTAAAAACTGGTAATACACAGCTGTTTCATCTATAAGGGGTTCATCAAAACGGGCATTAATATGAATCGAAGAGGAGGTATCCCAATAGGATAAATTTAACTCTTCTTTGTATCCAGCCTCCAAATCCCATTCTTTGGAGATATATTTTGAAAACATTCCTGTTTGTTCAATACACTGTGGAGCGGCTGTTCCTTCATAGTCCGATGGACGATCTGCTGTAATCAATACTAAAGAGGAAGAGGAGTAATAGGACTCAACGACAGCCGGTAAAAGCTCACAAACAGCTGTTCCTGAAGTTGTAATCACAGCAACGGGCAAGCCGTCTCTTTTGGAGCGTCCATGAGCAAAGAAAGCCATTGCTCTTTCATCAAAAAAATAAAAAACCTCCATATCAGAATGAGACAACACTTCAACAAACGGAGCATTTCTTCCTGAGGGAGCTATACAAAAAGTTTTAACACCCTTTGAAACCAAACGATTTAAAATTTGAAATGCAAATTGCAGATTCATAAATTATGTCCATAATTGACGGATGACCCATTCTCTTTTTAAGAGTAATTCCCGCCATTCCTTTTCTAACTTAGATTTTGCAGTTAGTCCACATCCTGAACCTAAAATCATAGAAGTCCGACCCCATTGGATATTTCTGATTGCCGTGAGTGCAAAACCATCTCCATTCGGAAAATGAATGGCAAAAGGAGCACCAAAACGTTTTCGATCCATAATGTGGTTGTACCTCAACAACCACTTCATAGCTTGCTCCTTTGGAGAACCTCCCAAAGCCGAAGTGGGGTGCAGTTTTTGAACCAGAGATAAAAATTTCACATCACTTTGAAACTGAAGATCTGTTTGCAAATGCTTTAATTCCCCAAAAGTTTTTTCATATACAGCAGATTTCTCAAAACGAAAATCATGTAATTGATCAGACAAATCATCCACAACAATTTGATGCTCTTTCATTTCCTTCTCATCTGCTATTAAAGAATCTGAAATAAGACCTGTTCCAGCCAATGCCATTGTCTTTATATGCTCTCCTTTTTTCTCAAATAAATACTCTGGAGTAACACCTAACAGCCCTTGATTGGAATTCCAGTAACCATAAGCAAAACCAATGTGTTTTTCTAAAATATTCTTTAATAAGAAAGCTCTTTGCTTAAAAGAAGGCATAAAATCACTTTGAGCAAAGACCACAGGAACCACTTTTATAAGATGTTTAGAACTTTGAAAGTCATCAAATTGTTTTTTAAAATCATCAAACTCCGGCTCCACCCAAGAAGGAATAGAGTGCCTTTCCTGATAAAATGACAAAAAATCCAACAATTCCGCCTGATCCAATGATTTCACATAATCACTGATTATAAATTCATCTTTTTCAGAAAAAAAATCGGGGCAATAGAAACATATCTTAGAGGGATGAGGTTTAGAACCCACCTCAAAAGGAGCCTTTGCGATAAAAACATGCTGATGATCTTGTAAAATAAGACCTTCCGCTAAAAATGATTCAAAAAAAGAACTATTCAACATAAGGGGTTATTTAACAAAGAGAGCCTTTATTCCACAACATTTTCTTGTCGCTTTGTACTCTTTTATTATAATAAGGATCATTATGAAAAGCATTTCTATAAAAAACCACAAAATAGAGGAAAGCACTTTTACCCTTATGGCCGGCCCCTGCTCTATTGAAAGCAAGGAGCAGTTTGAGTCCATTGTAAAATTTCTAAAAACTCAAGGTGTATCTATTATTCGCGGTGGAATTTTCAAACCTAGAACCAACCCGAAAGACTTTCAAGGTTTAAGGGAAAAAGCTTTTCCTATTGTAAAAGAAATTAAAGAAAAAGAAGACTTTCTTTTTATTACTGAAATTACAGATGTCCGGCAAATTGAAAGTTTAATGGAGGTCGCAGATATTTTTCAAGTGGGCACCCGTAACATGTACAATTATGATTTATTAAAAGAACTGGCCCATATCAACCGCCCTGTTTTACTGAAAAGGAATTTTTCAGCATCTATTAAAGAGTGGCTTTTTGCCGCAAAATATCTCTCTCCAAACAACCAAATCATTTTGTGTGAAAGAGGGATTCGAACTTTTGAAACGGCTTATCGAAATACATTTGATATCAATGCAGTTTCGTACTTAAAACAAAACTCTCATCTCCCAATCTTTGTAGATCCTTCTCACGCCACAGGACATAACTCCTTGGTCTCTGATATTGCCAAATCAGCTTTGGTTGCAGGTGCTCACGGTTTGTTGATTGAAGTGCATAATGAACCTGATAAAGCACTTTCAGACGGGGCACAGGCATTGAGTTTCAATCAATTTTCTTCACTTATAAAAGATTTAAAAAATTTATCAAAATCTTTAAATAAGAAAGTTCTATAATGGAAATGGAAGAACAAAAACAAACTGTGAATAATATGTTCTCGTCTATTGCCAAAAAATATGATGCGGCAAACAGCTGGATTACATTTGGTTTGGACAATTTATGGAGAAATAAACTGGTCCGCCTCAGTTCTCCCAGCAAAGATGCACACATTTTGGATTGTGCTACGGGAACAGGACTGCTGGCTTATGCTTTTTTAAAAGCTATCGGAGAAAAAGGCAGGGTGGATGCTGTTGATTTTTGTGCAGATATGCTGAAACAAATTAAATATAAAGATCCTAGATTTTATGCGACACAAGCAGATGTTATGGCTCTGCCTTTTTCCAATCAAACCTTTGATATTACAGCTATTGCCTACGGACTAAGAAACCTGCCTGATATTAAAAAAGGACTGGAAGAAATGGCCCGAGTTACTAAATCCGACGGGTATTTAATGGTGCTGGAAACAGGAAAACCTTCTAACCCCATGATGCTTCCCCTGATTCAATTATATTGCAGATGGATTATGCCGCTAATGGGAGGATGGATTACAGGACAATACTCTGCCTATAAATATCTCAATCAAACATCTTCCAATTTTCCATCAGGTCAAATACTTATAGATATTTTTAACAGCACCGGCTGTTTTAAAGATGTTTCCTGTTATCCTTTAATGGGAGGAGCAAGCTTTATTTATAAAGCTCAAGTGCATCATACATGATCGAGACGTTTAGCTAAAGCGTGATCAGCCATCACCAGATATATCATAGCTTCTAATACCGGAAGTGCCCTGGGAATAACACAAGGGTCATGCCTTCCCTCTTTTGCGACAGCACCTAAAGAAGAAGGAGGTTTAAACGACACTTGGAGTTCAATAAGCTCACCAGTGGAAAGACCTCCTCGAATTCCTCCATAAACCGAAGATTTTTTATGAAACTCCTGACCTGTAGAGTCTTTTTCATCAGAGCCAATGGATACAGCATGAACAGAACCAATACCCATCAAAGCACCAGCAAAATCTGATTTCAATTTGTGGAAAACCGGCTGACCCAAACCCTTGGGAGCACCTTTAATTTTAATAACAGCTTTTCCCCCATAGCTTTGACCTTCTTTTTTTGCCTGAATTAGCATTTGTTTTACTTTCTCTGAATCTTTATGAGGAAAGTAAGCAGAAAATTCTTCTATTTTTCCTGGGTTCAGCCATAGTGCATCTTCATCACATTCTGCCAATGAATGGGGGCCAATTTGAGTGGAATAAGCTAAAACCTGAAAATTTTTATAAACTTCTTTCAAAAACATACAAGCAACAGCTCCTCCTATTACACGAGAAACCGTTTCCCTGCCTGAAGCTCTCCCTCCTCCACGGTAATCATAATGTTTGAATTTATCTTTCCAGAGATCATCTGCATGGCCGACTCTTGGATTGTGTTTAATAGCAGTATAATCCCGACTTCTTTGATTTTTATTTTCCACAATAACAGCAATAGGGGTTCCTAAAGTTTTTTCTTCAAAAACACCACTTAACACTTTCGGCTCATCTGTTTCTGTTCTGGAAGTCTGCCAGGGAAATTTTCCAGGCCTCCTTCGATCCAAATGTTCTCTTAAAAGAGATGTTGAAAACGGCACTCCTGCAGGACAACCGTCAATCACCACTCCCATAGCAGGCCCATGGCTTTCCCCAAAACTGGTGATTCGAAAATATCTGCCAAATGTATTCATGGCTTTTTCATAACTGAAATAAACAAGTAAGTAAACATTATCTCTATCAAAAGAAATTAAAAAACTTGCAACAAGCAACACACAAAGATTTTAAATGTGCAAACTAGATAGACATTGATCCAACTGATCTATAGCCGCTTCCATAAGTTCAGCTTTTTGTTTCTGATCAAGTATAGAGTGATAATCTTCTATCTCTTCCACACTCAGCATCATCATAACAGACGTATGAGGTTCTAAGTCATCTTCTTCATAGTTTCCCCCATATTCATCATTTTCAAATATTTGTGAAAAATAAATCCCAATACGACCAGCAAATTTGAAAGCCTTTTCTGTAAAAGAATCTTCTGGATTTGAACGTAAAATGGTCATTAATGCCAAATCATCATTGAAAGGAGTAAATATTCCATTTTGTCTTGCTCTGAGCAGCCAATAACTTGATTTTTCCTCATTAGGTTCAATGATATTCTTATAACCATAATAATACAATTGACCAATTCTTAATTGGGCCAAGCCATGCCCCTGATCCCCCGCTCTTTCATATAAACTAACAGCAGAGTAAATATAATTATCTTTTCCAGATTGTGTGATACGATCTGCATATTTAGCTAAATCAAATTGTGCTGGAGGGTAACCACGATCTGCTAAAGTTTTAATATTTTTCAACCAAGTACACTGTACATTCATGATTTTCTGTAATGTTTCAAATTCATCAGGTGTACTGTCCAGATTTGTATAATCATCTTCAATCTCTAAAAAAGATCGATTCTTTAACTCCTTATAAAGAGCGTATTGAGCAGGAATATAATTCTGATCAGCCGCTTGCTTTAAATACTTCATTCTTTCTTCTTCATCTTCAACAGAATAGCTTATTTCATACTGAGAGAACATTAATCCTTGATCAGCGGCCTTTTTGGTCCATTCCCAACCCTTTTGGAAACCTTCACTATCTTCCGACACAAACTCATCATTAGTAGAGTTTCGATAATATTCAATTCTTCCTAAAATATTTTGAGCCGCCGCATATCCTCTTTCAGCAAGTGCTGTAAATAAAATAATTGCCAATTCCTCCATATTCTCCATGTCTAAAATATACCCTCCCGAAGTTTGTAAACCTTCAGGTATCAGATCCTGCCACAATAAAATTCCCATCGCATATTGAGCATTCTGATCTCCTGTTATTGCTTGATTAAGGTCATTAACAATTTCAGTTTGTATAGAATGATACATATCTTCATTTTTGATGGAGGGAGACTCCAGAAGTTCTTTGAGGTACTTCACTTTAGTTGCACAGGAATGACCACCTGGTCCATATATATGCAAAATACCAATCACTTTCCCCTTATTATTAAGTACGGGACTCCCACTAGCACCTCTAAAATTACCAAAAAAATCAATCATTAAAGGAATATCATCAACACTACAAAAAAAAGGATTATTTTGAGAAAAAACTTCGCCTGTAGTTTCCCTCAAATGAACACTGACCCCATGTTCCAGTGTCCTATCCACAGAAGGAAATCCTAATATTTTTATAGAATTTTCTGGCTCTTCTTCAGCTAACCTTAAAACAGGCCCTTCATATCCCTCCACCTGTAGAACAGCTAGATCATCTTTCGCAGAAATATGTCTAATTCCCTTAATAGAATACCTCTGCCCTTCCTTTTCAATATAGGATGAATCTAATAAATCTTTGAAACTGGAAGAATCAGATGCAATGGACAATAAAGAAAAGAGTACATGATAACTGGTGACCAGTGTTTGTTGATCAATAAAAAATCCAGTACCGAAAGAAATTCTAGAATCTGTAAAGGAGTACCATACAGAATCACTAAGCACCACTTGAGCTACAGCCTTGTGTACATCTTTTGTTAACTCCTGAGCGGATGTAAAGCTTGTAATGATATAAAATCCTGTTAAGAAAAAAAATTTCTTCATTTGATATAATTCCCAATTAAAAAACTGATCTGGTAGATATTTCAAGCACTGTATATTATTACTATTTAAAAATAAAGAATATTCTTTTTAGTGTGTAATTCTTTCACTCTGCTCACATATATTTCAACTATTAATAATATAAAATTTTTAAAATTCTTCTTAATAATATTGAAATATTTAAAATACTTTTTTATGTTCCAGTTATGTACAAATTCATCATCAGCATCATAGCTTTTGTAATCTGTTCACAAAGCTTTTCTGCAGAAGAAGAGTGCTATCTCAGTCTTGTTTCCTCATCAGGTCATGTAGTTTTGGACCGAAATGAAAGAAAAAGAAGAGAGGCTCTTTACACAGCCGAAATTCAAAAGAAAGCCGCTCAATTTTTACAGACCATTGAAAGCTTAAATTTAGATGCAGAAGTCTCATCTATTTTATGGAGAGAGCATATTTATTATGTTCTGGATTTAGTTCACTACACTTCCGAACAACTACAAGAACTGGGAATAAATAAAGCACTTATTCCTCACATAAGAGAAGCTCTTTTACAAAGAACATTGCGTTTAGGAATGTTGTTTGATCACCGCTTGATCCAAGGCAGTATTAATCAATTTAATAAGAAGCAAAAATTCCTATACGACATTTTCGTACATAATGTAGAGCGTATGTCTTCAAACCTCAATAGAAGTGAGTTTAAAGAAAAACTGCAAGCAGAGTTAGAAACACTTAAAAGACAATATTTATATCATCCAATTGAATACCATGAAGGTGGAGTGTTTGGAAAAATAGAACACGCTTTACAAAACGACCGCACATCATACCATAACGAGGGGGTACGAAAGTGGATACTCAATGAAGTGGCTGTAATTATGGGATTCCAAGGAATTAAAAATCAATATGAAATTTAATTGATATTCTTATAGACTTCTTTTCTATGTCCAATTTTTATCACATAAACAGTAATCACCTGCCTATCAATAGAATAAATAATTCGATAATCCCGTACTCTCAGCTTCATCAAACCATTTAAGTTTTTCCTAAGAGGTTTTCCAAAATGCAAAGGATCTATCATTAACTTATTTTCAATAGACTTTTTTATAACTTTTTGTACATCTTGAGAAATATGTTTTAAATCTTTTTTGACAGACTTTTTATAAACGACCTTCCACATGAGTTCTTATTTTTTCCAGAGCACACCATGTGAGATAGTAGGTTCATTTCTTCTCTTTTCTGCAATTTCTGCAAAATAAATATCTTCCTGCAATTCCAAAGCTTCTTTGGTTAAATCCACTACAACAGCTGATAAGGAGCTGGATTTTCTAAACTTACGCAGACGTTCCAAATCAGCATAAAGACGATGATCTACTGTTAAGTTGATTCGTTTTTTATTTGTAGACATTTTTACATCCCCACTAGGAGCTGAACATTGAGTTACAAAAGTGTAACACTTCTTTTTAAAAATTGTCAAGATTTTAATTTTTCAAAGATGTCTCTTTGAGCCTGAGCCTGAGCTTTAAACCACAACCATCCGGATATATATTGAGATTTTGTTTTTACAGCATACCCACGCCCGGGGGAATCCTCCGTATAATTTAAATCAAGAACATATAAAGGCTTCCAGTTTTGAGGAGGATACAAACATTTAGACATACGAGACCTCCCTACTGCCCATATAACAATATCAGGGCTTTGCTCTTTCCCTTTAAGAAGCTTCCCTGTTCGAGCTGAATAAAAAGAAATACCCTTTTGACCATTCACACATAAAACAAAATCCAATACATCACGAACAGCTCCTCCTCCCCATACGGCAACATTATGACACCCTGACTGATGAATAAATTGTCTAAAAGCCAAAGCTCCATCCACATCTGTATTCCACCCAGCCCAGCCTTTTTTAGTTAAAATCAAAGTATTTAAAGAAGAAACAGGAGATTCATTTGAGATGACCTTTACAGAGTTTTTAGAAATCCGCTCTGCTTTTAACAACTGATAAAACTTCTTCTTTAAAGGTGAAGTTATTGCCGAAAATTTCATCCCAAAATCTTCTAAAATTTTTATATTTTTAACCTCCTCTTCTCTCATTAAAATAGAAACAACAGGAAGATTATATTTTTCAAAAAAAGAACTTTGCTCAAATGGAGTGGCTGAGTGTTCTATAGGACTCCCTAACACACAGACAAATCCATTTTTTGAAACTCCATGGCCGCACCTTACACTTTCAGCCATGACCGGCTGATCCAAAACCCCCTCTTCATTATCCTCTCGAATAAAATACAAAGGCTGATGCGGACCAAATAAAAGTCTATACCATTTCCACCTGCCGTCTTGAGAACGCGGATGAAAAGATCGGTGTGTAGGATCCTCCTTTTGCCATAAATGACCCTGCCACAACTCTTCAAAAGAAAGTATTTCTACAGCCAGCTTTAAGTGCACATTCTTTTCATCTGGAAATTGATTTAGCACTTCACTTAAAGATTGACCTCCCCTTTCGTGTAAAGAATAAATCCATGATATATTCCCAGAGTCTTTTATTTTATTTTCTGTTTTCAATTCCAAAGGCCAATCGACTTTTACACTCTGCTCATTCATCTGATTTAAGAAACTTTTAAATAATGAACTATCTACATTTCTAAAACTGAATAATATTTTTTCAAGAGGAATTTTGAGCAAAACTTTTTTTAAAAACACTTCAGAGACTTCATCGTCTCTTAGTTCAAAGTACTTCAACCCCCACTTGAGTTTCTGATTCAGAAAAAAATCTAATTTTTCCTCAGACGATGGGCAGACACGTTCATTTAAAGTTAATACGCCATTTTCAAAAGGAAGTTTCTCCTCTCCTAAAAAAATTCGATCCCATTTTTCAATAGATTTAAAATACTCAAGCTTTGTAAAAACAAAATCTCTTTGCTGTTTATATATTGATTTTCTTTTTGAAAATAATTTTTGATACTCATCAAAATGCGTGAGATGAGATAAAACCCTTGGTCGATCAAAAAAGACTCTCCCCTGTTGATCACTCAACCTTTTCAGATGGATTACTTTACAAAATGAGGGAATCCCCCCTGCATATCCTGCTCCTAATGAAATAAAAGTTTTACCTGTAAAAGATTGAGCTTTTTGGATGCAGTCTTTGACAATAGCATTTTCTATTTTTCTAAAATAATTCTCACCTTTTTCAAACATTTGATCAATTGTTAGGTGAGTGTGCCTTTGCATTTCTTGGTCTATATCGAAAATTAAAACTTTCTTATTAGTTTTTGAAAAATATTTTTCTAATTCTACAGACCAAGTGGTTTTTCCAGTTCCTCTATGCCCAATGATTAAATAAATTTCTTTGTTGTCCATGATGTTTGATCTATTATAAATTAAACGGCACACCAATAATTTTCCAAAATTCAGGAAAGCTTTTATTGACGCATTCAGGATTCTTTATTTTTACATCAAAACCGGCATAAAGCAATAAAGCTCCTGCCATAGCCATCCGGTGATCCCCTTGAGGGTCAAATACAATAGTCTTCCCCTCTCCTGTTTCTAAAGAACCTTTTATTCTTAAGCCGTCCTGTGTTTGCACAACTTCTCTTCCTGTTTGTTGAATAAGGCTAGCTGTTAAAGAAAGACGGTCACTTTCTTTAAACTGTAAATGAGGAGCCCCGTACAGGAAGCTTTCTCCTTCAGATAAGGCGCATAAAACAGCTAATAAAGGAAACATATCAGGATTATTTTCTACATTTCTAACAAGACCATTTCTATATTGAGTGGATGTCACTTTTAGTGTTCCTTTATTTTCTATCACACTGACTCCCATCTTTGACAAAATGGATGGAAAAACTGCATCCGGCTGAACGCTTTCTTTCACCCAAGGTGTAAAAACAGCTTGCCCGCTTAAAGCGGAAAAACAGGCTAAAGCAAATAGACAACTCATATCCGGCTCTATCTCATAAGATTTTTCACTGATTTTTTGGCGTGCAGAGATACACAACTCCGGTAACTCGCCTTTTACTGTAAATCCTAATTGTTTTAAAAAAAGTAAAGTCATCTTTAAATAAGAAAAAGATAAGATGGGGCCTTCTAAAGAAAAAAATAAATCTCTTTCCAAATTAAAACTGTTAAGCAACACTGATGATGCAAACTGACTGGAAACATCTGAAGAAAAAGTTAAAGCGTCCCCTTGGGGATTCCATCCTTCACTGGTTATAACCAGTTGATTATCACTTTGAATGTGTGCAGACACTCCCAGTTGATTTAAAATTTTTATTAATGTTTGATGAGGCCTTTCAAACAACCTTCTTTCTCCGGATAATACATACTTCCCAGGTCTTCTGCTCACTCTCAAAGCTATAAATCGAAAAGCTGTTGCAGATTGCCCACAAAAAATAGGACTGCCGCTTTTAAAGTCATCTAAAGCTTTTTGAATAATTCGAATATCATCACAAGCACTGGAACCAATAATTTTAAAATCCGGATCATAGCTTTGAATGATATAAGCTCTGTTTAACAGAGATTTTGAAGAAGGCCCTCTCCCCACAAAAGATAACTTCATAATACCTCTATATAATCAAAAGATTTTTTTATCTTATACCAATTCTCAAAGATAGTATTTTTTATAGAATTGAACAATATCATCAATTGAAACAGTTTTGATAAATGGCTTTCCTATACCTTTTATAAAAACAAACTCAATTTTACCGGAAGAAATACTTTTTTTATCCTGTCTTAAAAGTTTTTTTAACCGCACAAGGGGTATCTTTAAAATAGAGGAAACTTTTATATAGTGTTTGATTAAATTCTGTGTTTCTGAATATAAAGAAGAAGAAATAAATTTTTTATCTGCACTCCAATGAAGAGCAAATAAAGTCCCCATAGCTACAGCCCTCCCGTGCGGAATTTTATGATAAGATTCAAAACAATGCCCTAAAGTATGCCCTAAATTAAGAAAACGCCTCACACTCTTTTTTTCGAAAGGATCTTTTTCAACAAGCTCCAGTTTTGATTTTATTGCTGAAGGCATAACTTTCCAAAAGTGATCGAAAGAGGGCTTTGATTGTTGTTTCAAACTTTCATAGAGAGAAATATTATGAATAAGAGCTATTTTAATAAGCTCTCCATAAGCAGAAAAAACTTCCGAAGATTTTATACCTTGAAACAAATGTTTAATAATGAATACTTTTTGAGGAAAATGATATGTGCCTAATACATTTTTAACAGATGAGACATTGAGAGCTGTTTTCCCTCCATGGCTGGCATCTACCGCAGAAAGCAATGTGGTTGGAATATAATACACAGGCTTTCCTCTTTTATAAATGCTTGAAAAAAAACCTGTAAAATCTGTAACACTTCCTCCACCCACACCTATAAAAGCAGAAGGAGCTTGAGGTGCTTTAGATATACTTTTAAGGATGTTTTTTGTATGGAGAGCAAACTGGTTTAAATCTTTTAACCTTTCCCCTGCTTGAACAAAATAAACTTTTTGCCCTTTACACCAATTTTGAATTTGGGATTTCAATTTTTGATCACAAATAACAAAAGCAGATCCACATATAGAATTAAGAGAGGGTAGTTTTTCCAAAAAATAAACATTCTTTATTTTCTTAGAGGGCATAGTTACTGTACAAGCCGCATCTCTGGTTTATATTTAAGCATACTGTCATCCTTTTTCTGAGAATCTTCTTCCTTAAAACTTCTTATTTGAGTTTTGTCCCTTTCGCTTTCCACTTCCTGCCGTTGGATAAGGGGTATTTGTTCAATTTGCTCTTGAGTTAAATATATTAAATACTGACTGGGTATAGAGCTTAGAATAAACGGGATTTGCTCTGAAAGCACCCACCTTATCATTTCAGAAAACAACTCTTCATTATTTTTTATTGCCTTCAGCAAACGCGATAATTGAGAGTTAGACAAAAGTTCAACTTGTTCTTGCGTTAAATACTCAAGATATCGGTCTGGAATGAGATTGAACACAGATGGAAGTCTGCCTGCGGGTATCCAACCCACTATCTGAAACAATGAAGGATTATACCTTCCTGCACGTAATATTGAAATAACTTGACCAAACGTCAAATTCTCCACTTCTTCTTGAGTTAATTTCTTAAAAAATGTCGATCTAAGATATGCCCTCATCACCCCTTCACATAAAAAATCAGCCTGTGAATGCTGTGTATAGAATAAAAAAGATAAAATTAAAACTAAGAAAACAGCTTTCAACTCTCTGATCACTCCGGATTACATAGAAAGGGTAGTCTCATAATCTTTCATCTCTACAGACAAGAGATTGGTAATACCTTTTTCCTCCATGGTTACACCATACAACCGATGGCAGGCTTTCATAGAATGTTTATTATGAGTAATAAGAATCACCTGACACCTTTCAGCCATCTCTACAACAAGAGTATTAAATCTCAAAACATTACTGTCATCCAAAGCCGCATCCACCTCATCTAAAACACAGAAAGGAGCAGAACGAACCAAAAAGAGAGAAAAAATCACGCATAGAGCTGTGAGTGACTTTTCTCCTCCAGATAAAAGTTTGAGGCTTTTTAATTTCTTCCCGGGAGGACATGCTAAAATCTCTACCCCCTCGTTTTCCACAAGAGATAAGGAAGCCTCACCTCCTCCAAACACAGCTTGAAAAACCTGAGCCAACCTGACATTAACTTCTTCGTAAGCTTTCTTAAATTTTTTAGTTGAAATACGATCCATCTCCTCAATAGCCTGCTCCAGTTCTGTTTTAGACACTTCCAAATCATCAAACTGTTTTTGTAAATCCTGATGCTCTTTATTCAACTCTTCATATTCACTTAATGCCAGCAAATTCACTTGCCCAATTTTTGATAATTGATCTTTCATTGAGCCGAGACTCTTTATTTCTGTGGGTGCAGGTTTTTCCTCCTGAATACCATGCAAAGGAGTTTGATAATTCTCTAATGTTTTCTCTTCTATATTCCTCTTTTCTACCGTTAAGGCTTCTTTCTCTACCTCGGACAAATGTTTTTGCTCTGAAATTTGATTCAATGTTTGACCTAGCTCAGAGATTTGATTCTCTAAATCTTTGTAATAAGACACCTGAGCCTGATAATCCTTTTCATAAACTTCACCGGCCTTCACCTGCTCCTCATAAGATTTCCTGCCTTCTTCTAAAAGAGCTTCCGCTTTATGAAGTTCTTTTTGATTTATTTCTATACGTTCTTTATTTTGACTGGATTTTTTAGATAGACTTACAACCTGTTTAGACAGCTCCTCTATAGATTTGGTTAATAACTCAATTTGGTAATAACAAGTCTTTAAATCTTTTTGCAAGGAGACTAAAGAAAGCTGAATATGATCTACACCGGCTTTCAACTTCTCTCGAGCTTCCAAAAACTTATTATATTTTTCTTCCTCCTGAGTATTGCTTATTTGTAATGCGGAAAAATCTTCCTTAAACTTCACATAACAAGTTTCAGATTCTAAAATAAGAAGTTTTATTTTTTCTTGTTCTCTTTCTTGGGTCTTGATTTTTTCAGAATAAGCCTGTCTTTCTCTTTGAATAAATTCACTGATACTGTCCTTTAGAGAATTTACCTCTTTCTCCAATTTTTCATAAAGTGTTTTATCGGATTGAACTTTCTTTTGAAAACCTGAAACCATATTTTCCAACGTAGTGTAAACAGTTTCTCTTTCATCATATTCCTTCTGAAGGTTTTTTGTATTTTGAACAATCATCTCCAGTTCTTTTTTTAAATTTTTTAAATTTTCCTCTTCCTTCAACTTGTTTCTCAACTGGACATCCCGTTCTGACTGGCCTTCTTTTTGAGCTTTTTGAATTAAAGAGTATTGTAATTTCTTTTCCTCCAACTGAGCTGTTTTCTTTTCAAAATCTATCTGAAGAGAAGAAATTTTATTTTTATATGTATCAGCCTGACTCTTCAGCTTCTCAATTTCCTGTGATTTATGTTTAATGGCCGACTGATATTCCACAATACGCACCTGCCACTCATTTAAATGATCGGCATCTGATTTAATCAACGATTTTAGTTTTTCCACCTTAACTTCATGTTGACTGACTTTCTCAATTTGTTTTCTTAAAATTTCTCTTTCTTTTTTCAAATGAGAATATTTTTTCTCAGACTGACTGCGAATATCACGAGACTGAGTCTGTAAAGATTCTAAATCTTTCTGGGACTGCCCTTCTTGATCTGACAACTCTCTTAATAAATTTGTATGAGCTTTAAGTTTGTTTAAAATTTCATTGTAGCGTGTTTTCAGCACATAAAGCTCGACATGAGTGATTTTCTCTTTCAACTCCTTATAGACATGAGTCTGCTGAGCTTGTCTTTCCAACCTCTTAAGCTGTTTGTTATGCTCCTTCAAAACATCTTCAAGGCGAAGCATATTCTGACAAGTATCCTTAAGTTTATTTTGAGCTAAACGTTTTTTGTTTTTAAATTTAGCAGTACCGGCCACCTGCTCAATAAGAGCTTTTAATTGTTCCGGCTTGGATGTTGTAATACGGGCAATAGTGTCCTGTTCAACAACACTGAACCCCATAGCCCCTGTATCCATAATAATTTCCTGAATATCCCTAAGTAAACAATGTTCTCCGTTTATAAAATACTTTGAATCTCCTCCCCTGCTTAATCTTCTGGAAATAATCAACTCTGAAGACTGAAAATGCTCCGGCCATTCCCCTTCATCTTTTTCAAAGGTTAAATTGACCTCGGCAAAAGCAGAAGGAGAGCAAGATGATGTGCCTGCAAAAATCACATCCTCCATTTGAGAGCCGCGAAGCTGGCTGGCCAGCCCCTCTCCGGTAACCCAAAGCACCGCATCTACAATATTGGATTTCCCGCATCCGTTAGGCCCCACCACTCCCGTAATACCATCTCCAAATCTAATGGTGGTTGTGTTTCGAAAAGACTTAAAACCTGTCATTTGAATTTGACTTAACTTCATATAGAAAGCTCCTTGGAATTATTTTCTCTTTTCATCCCCTGACTGCGAATAAATGCTTGTGCTGTAGCCACCTTTGCAACAGGAATACGATAAGGTGAACAACTTAAAGAATTCAAGCCTAATCTGCTCAAAAATTCAATGCTTGAAGGATCCGCACCATGCTCACCGCACAGACCTAAAGGGAAATCACTCTTTACATTGCGGGCGCTTTTTGCAGAAAACTCAATCAGCCACCCCACACTATGCTGTTCCAACTGTACAAAAGGATCTGCTGGAATAAGCCCCTTGTTAATATAATCAGGTAAAAACCTCCCGCAATCATCTCTGGAAATACCTAAAACCGTTTGAGTCAAATCATTGGAGCCATAACTAAAAAAATCAGCTTCTTTTGCCAATTCTGCAGACCGCAAGGCCGCTTGAGGAAGTTCAACCATCGTTCCAATAGGAATATGCAATTCCACCCCTGACTGCTTTTTTACTTCATCAAGAGTTTTACGAATCAAATCCCGAATATAAATAAATTCTTTTACAGTCCCCACTAAAGGAACCATAATTTCAGGAAAACATTTTTTATGGCCTTGAATAATATCCACATAAGCTAAAGCCACTGCCCGCACTTGAGTTTGATAGAGTTCAGGAAAAGTGACAGCAAGCCTGCACCCTCGATGACCCAACATAGGATTTAATTCTTTCAAGCTCTTCACTTGTTCAGAAATATGCCTGACATCTTCAGACCACTTCACAGCCAACTCCTCTATTTCTTTGGCATTTTGAGGTAAAAACTCATGAAGAGGAGGGTCCAGCAAACGAATACAGACAGATTCTCCATCCATCACTTGGAAAATACTCAAAAAATCTTTTTTCTGTTTTTCCAATAAAGAACTGAGTTGAGTTTTGCGTTTTTCCAAGTCGTCTTGAAACAAAATCATTTTCCTGACAATGTCCAGCCGGTCTTCCTGAAAAAACATATGCTCTGTTCGACAAAGGCCAATCCCCTCAGCTCCAAAGTTTTTTGCGGCGCTTGCATCCTCACATGTATCTGCATTGGCTTTGACTTTGACCTGAGAATAACGATCCACCATCTTCATAAAATCATAGAAGTATTGGTCAAGTTCAGGCTTAACCATAGGGATTTCACCCAAATACACTTCACCTGTAGAGCCGTCCAAAGTTATCCAATCCCCTTCTTTTAAGATTTTGCCTGCGACATGACATTCTCTTTTTTCCATATCAATCTGAATGGCATTACAGCCCACTATACAACACTTACCCATACCACGTGCGACAACAGCCGCATGAGAAGTCATCCCCCCTCTTGTTGTGAGAATACCCTGAGCTGAGATCATCCCTTTAATATCATCCGGAGAAGTTTCATCACGAACCAAAATAACTTTCTCATGACTTTTCTCAATAGCCTCCAGAGAAGAAAAAACTATAAGACCTCCAGCTCCTCCCGGACTGGCCGGAAGCCCTTTACATAAAGAGTCTTTTTTCTTTTGAGGGTCCAAAGTGGGATGAAGAAGTTTTTCCAAATCTTTAGGAAGAATGCTCATGACAGCTTCCTCTTCACTCATCAAACCTTCCTTCACAAAATCAACAGCTGTTCTGAGAGAAGCACGCACAGATCTTTTGGCATTTCTGGTTTGTAAAATCCAAAGTTTTCCTCCCTCTACAGTAAATTCAATATCCTGCATATTCTGAAAATGTTTTTCTAATTTTTGAGAAATCTCCACCAGTTGTTTAAACGCAGAAGGCAGAACAGTTTCCAAGCTTTTTTTCTCCCCGCAAACCGGCAAAGGAGTGCGAATGCCCGCCACAACATCTTCACCCTGAGCCTGCTGTAAAAACTCACCAAAAAGATGCGGCTCTCCTGTTGTGGGGTTTCTGGTAAACACCACCCCTGTTGCTGAGTTTTCCCCTCGATTTCCAAACACCATAGTTTGAACATTCACAGCAGTTCCCAGTTGATGAGAGTAAGAGTTTAGTTCACGATAAGCCACAGCTCTGGAGTTATTCCAGCTGTCAAATACAGCAGATATAGCTCCAAACAATTGCTGTTCAGGATCTTCCGGAAATTCCTCACCTGTCATCTGAAGAACCTGCTCTTTAAACTGTACCGATAAATGCTCCAAATCCTCTGCTGTCAGATCTGCATCACTATTATAATTTTTCTTTGATTTGTAATCTTCCATAAAGAAGACAAACATTGAAGCATCAGCCCCTAACACCACATCTCCATACATCTGAATTAAACGTCGATAACAATCCCAAGCCCAGCGGGCATCTGTTTGAGCCATCTTTTTTACAATTTTCAGGTTCAGCCCCAAGTTCAAAATAGTATCCATCATCCCCGGCATACTGACTTCTGCTCCGGAGCGCACACTCAAGAGAAGAGGTTTTTCAGTTGAACCAAAATTCAAACCTGTTTGTTTTTCTAAAACTTGAATATCTTTTCGAATTTGTTTGTAAAAAAAATCAGGAAGTTTTTGTTTATTCTTATAAAAATACAAATTCATATCTGCAGTGATGGTAAAACCCGGAGGCACAGGAACCCCCATAGAACTCATCTCTGCCAGATGCGCCCCTTTTCCTCCAAGCAAGTGACCAAGGTCTTTGGAGCCCTCTGTATTCTCAGCAGAAAAGTGATAAACGAACTTATTTGGCTTTTCCATCCTGCACAATCCTGCCTTCCCGAAACAAAGTAAGAGTATGTCTAAAGTCTGGTATATTGTCAGTTATAATTTATTGTTTAAATAGCTTGTTAATTGATCTACAGCAACACGATCCTGCGTCATTTTATCACGGTCACGAACAGTCACCTGTTGATCTTCAAGACTCTCAAAGTCTATAGTGACGCAAAGGGGAGTGCCTATTTCATCCTGCCTGCGATAGCGTTTCCCAATAGAGCCTGTCTCATCATAATCAACAAAGTATTGATCCATATATTGATCTCTCAATTTCACAGCCAAAGCAATAAGAGGCTCTTTCTTGGATAAAGGTAAAAAAGCCACCTGAATAGGAGCTAATTTCTTAGGCAGTCCTAAAACAACCCTTTTTTCACCCTCTTTCACATCCTCTTCCCTATAGGATTCACAGAGGAGAGCCAGCCACATACGATCAAGCCCCACAGATGTTTCAATAACATGGGGAATAATTTTTTCTCCGGTGCTTGTGGAATAAGCTAAATTTTTCCGGCTCCCTTCCTGGTGCATTTTCACATCATACTGGCCGCGATCATGAATACCCTCCAGCTCTTTCCAGCCAATAGGAAAATGATACTCTATATCCACAGCTTGAGAGGCATAGTGAGCCAACTCATCCTTAGCATGCTCCCGGTATCGGATATTTTTCAAAATGCCTTCGTAAAACTGTAAACGTGTTTCTTTCCAGTACTTATACCACTTTGAACTTTCTTTGGAATGTATAAAATACTGCATTTCCATTTGTTCAAACTCTCTGGTTCTAAAAGTGAAAGGGCCGGGAGTGATTTCATTTCTAAAAGCTTTTCCTATTTGAGCTACTCCAAAAGGAAGTGTTTTTCTCATAGAAGTCTGTACATTAAGAAATTGAACATAAATACCTTGAGCGGTTTCCGGCCTGAGATAAACTACAGCACCCTGGTCTTCAATAGATCCAGCATGAGTTTTAAACATTAAATTAAAGGGGCGAGGTTCTGTTATATTTTGAGAGCCGCACTGAGGGCACTTTTTTTTATCTTCCAAACGAAACCGGTATTTACAATCCAGACAATCCACTAAAGGATCTGTAAAAGCAGAAACATGACCGGAAGACTTTAAAACCTCCGGATGAGAAAGAATAGCCGAATCCAGTCCTACAATATCAGAACGTCTGACCATGGTTTTCCACCACAGCTCTGCCAGATTTTTCTTAAGTTGAGCTCCCAAGGGACCGTAATCCCAACAAGCATTAAGCCCTCCGTAAATTTCAGCACTTTGAAAAATATAGCCTCTTCTTTTGCAAAGGGATTGTAGCGTTTCAAAATTTTTTAAATCAGACATAACGTTTTTTATATAGATAAAAGTCTAGGAAATCAATCAATCAATCAATCAATCAATCAATCAATCAATCAATCAATCAATCAATCAAAAATATTGTATACTGTTCTCTTATGAAGTTTGTAGAGTTTTTTATTTTATTTTTGACTCTTATTTTAATTGAGCCTGTATTCTCAAATCAACCTAGTATTTCCAGCCCCCCTGCTAAAAACAAAATAGATCAAAATCAAGAAAAAGAATCTGAAAAAACACAGGAGTTTGAATTGGAGCCGGCTCCCCTCCCCACCCATGATATGGGTTCCCGTTGGTCAGGAGTGCGTATGGCTGATGGAGTTTCAACTTATAAATTAAAAGAAAACTCTAAAGTGATTGGGACTTTCCATCTTCAAAAACAAGATAAAAAATTAGACTGGGATGAAATACAGTCAAAAGATTTTTTCAAGAAATTCGTTCAACGAAAAGAAGAGTGGTTGAGAATAATCAATATCCGGGGTTGGACTACAGACCAGCACAATATAAGAAAAAGAAAAGATTTTATTGAATTGAATATTTCTGGTTCCTATAGAAAACCTGATGGAAAACAAATTTTCTTTAAAGAAAGACAATTGTTTTTTTCAGATCAAGTTTATCAAATACTGGTTATCAGCCCTGATGTTCAAACACTCCGGACTAAAAGTGTCAGAGATTTTTTTAAGAAAGCTCAAGAAATAGGCAGACAGAAAATATCTGAAAAGAAACAAGAAAGCAAAGGAGAGAAATAAATGTCCTATTATCTAAAACTTTTAACTGCAAGTTTACAAAACTTTGTAAGGGGGATCTTGCTGGTCTGTCTTATGTTAAACTCTGGATATGCTTTTTCGGCAGATGACAAAGTTTCCTCTGATACAGAAGCTGGAGCTGTTTGTCTAACTCAAGACTGCCCTTCAACTGAAAGCTCCTTACAAACACTGCAAAACACAGCCAGTGATCAACTTTGTTCAGCTACAAAAGAAAAACCCGAGTGCAAAGGAATTGAAGAAAAACTGTTAAAAGGATGCCTGCATCAATCCAGTGCTGTAGCTCGAAAAATAGACAGAAACTTCGAATGTGTGACAGGCCTTGGTCAAGGCGTTGTAGATTCTGTTATAACTTTATACCAATGGATAAAAGAGAGTTTGCCAGATGGTGAATCCGATAAATCCTTGGAAGACCCAGGTTTAAAAGCTTATCTGCACGCAGAATTTGAGTCTGCCAGTCAGGATTCCGGGACAACAATGGCTGTTCTTGAAACAACAGGCTCCATTTTCGAATTACTCTGGGATGCAACAGGAGATGTGTATTCCTGCTTAAATCCTATAGGTGTTATCAAAAAAGTGTGTCAATTTATCGGAAGTGTACCGGTAACTGGAATAGCAGGTGGAGCCGCTGGCCCCCTACTTATGGTAATAGCAGGGGTAATCCTACCATTACTTCCAGCCGGCGCAGGAGTCGCAACTGGATACCAAATCTTTAAAGAGACTGCTGATAGTGGAGGTACTGCTACATTTCCTGTTGTGGCAAAAGGTGCAGGTGCAATGGCAGTAGGTACGATGGCATCAGGCTTGGCGATTAAATTCATGTCAACAAACAAAGGAATCATATCTAGTTATACTATGTTTAAAACTGCGATGATTGCAGGTGCAGTTCTTGGTGTGACAGCTGGAAGTATGGCCACCCATGATAAAAATGTCAAAAACCGCATAAGAGAACGTATAAAAAACAGAGTCCAGGAATTTAAAGAACAAGAAGAAAGTCAAAAACCCTAGTTTTTTAATTCTTGTCATGACTTTTTAAAAAAAGTAGTCTGTCCATCATCATGGCAAACCCATTTGATCAACAAAGAAGCTTAAGCGGCATTCGCCACATTATTGCTGTAGGCTCCGGCAAGGGAGGTGTGGGTAAAAGCACTGTCGCCCTTAATTTAGCTATGGCTTTAAAGCAATTGGATCTAAAGGTAGGTCTATTGGATGCTGACCTTTACGGCCCTTCTATTCCCAGTATGACAGGAACAAAAAAAGAAAAAATGAGAGTACATCAAGAGCGTTTAGTTCCTATTAGCAAATATGGATTGAAGCTGGCTTCTATAGGTTACCTTGTAGATGAGCATGCACCTGTGATTTGGAGAGGCCCTATGCTTTTTAAAGCTATCGAACAATTTCTTGGTGAAGTGGATTGGGGGGATTTGGATTACCTGGTGGTGGATCTTCCTCCAGGCACAGGGGATGTGGTTTTAACACTTGCTCAAAAAACACCTGTTTCAGGAGGTATTGTGGTTTGCACTCCTCAAAACCTGGCATTGGCCGATGCTGTTCGAGCGGTGGCCATGTTTAAGGAAATACAAATTCCCCTTTTGGGTATTGTAGAAAATATGGCTTACTTTAAACAAAATGAACAGAGCTCTGCCATTCAGCTCTTTCCAAAAGGGCAGTTGGATTCTTATTTGAAAGAAAATGGAATAGAAAAATTAGCAGAAGTGCCTTTCCATCCTGATATTGGTCTTTTTTCAGAGTCAGGTGTCCCTTTGATGGAGCAGGGCCTGGAAGAGGGAAAATGTTTTGCAGAACTCGCTCAAAAAATCCATTTAAAACTGAAGAAGCCGGCCACGTAGCTCAGCTGGATAGAGCAACAGTTTCCTAAACTGTAGGTCAGTGGTTCGAGTCCACTCGTGGTCATTGAAAAAAGAAGAGGGCTGTAAGTCCTCTTCTTTTTTCACTAATCGTGGACTCGAAGTAAACGAACGATTCATGTTAAATGCGAAAGCATTTAATATGAAGCAAAAAGTCCGGATGACTTTTTGAGTGAGTGAAGGGAGCCTACGCAAATTGTGAGCTGGATTGCGAACAATTGTAGTAGGAGAGTCCACTCGTGGTCATTTTTTTCTTCTTTTAAAAAAAGAAGCAAAAGAGCATAGGTGTAGTGTGATAAAATGTTCTACATAGAGGCTCAAACTGCAAACACACAACTTGTTTTCACCTCTATGTAGAACATTTCTCTTCGATTTTACACTGATACCAATTCATTTAAGCTATTGATTAACCATCAATAATACTTAAATGTGAAAGCATTTAATATGAAGCAAAAAACATAAACATAGTATGTTGAAATCCTTTTTATAAGTGGCTCAAACGAGTTCGGATTTGATCACAGAGTGACTAGACCACTCTGTGGCAAAACGCATGTTTGAGCTTTGAGTCGCTTATACAAAGTGATTTTCAACTCGATTTTGTAGAAATTCTTATAAACAAAATACAGCATGAAACATATATGACTGGATCCCCGCCTTCGCGGGGATGACGTGTGTTGCGGGGACGACAACGAAGCAGTGTAGGTGCCAACCGAAACTGCTAAGCAAAGGTGAGAGTTCTAATAATAGTTCTTAAAATTCTTTTTAATGAATGAGTTTCTTCTTTACAATTAGGATAAAGAAAAGTGCTGGATTTTTCATCAGCTGGAAAAATTACAGAAAACTCTTCAAGTGTCAGATCCTTGACTTTTTTAGGATAAAGATCACCACGCGCTTGATCATAAATAAACTCCTGCTCTATGGCCGAACGGGGTTTCGGTAAAGGAGAATAAGAAAGAGAAAGTTGTTCCAACTGCTTGTCAAAGACATACTTATGCACAACAGGACAAACTGTATGGTAGCGCCTTTGATTTAAATAATCATACTCATTATCAATCTTAGAAGGATCTTTAATAAACTCTCCTGAAGGTAAACGTGTTTTTACAAACACCGTATCTTGTATCACCTCCAAAGTAATAAAATCTTCATCCATTTGAAGAGCATGAGTGCCTCCAGCCATATCAGAACTTAAAGGCTCTTTTTTGGAATTTAAAACGGCGTAACTGTGAATATCCCGAACTGTAACAGTATTTAAAATATCATCAAAAGAAAAAGCTACAGCTTCTGTTTCCTCTTCATTCCAACACACAAAACTTTTTTGTGTACAGGAAGCAGAAAAAGTAAAAAGGAACAGAACAAATAAAAAATAAAGGCGCATCATTCTTAACCCTTTTGTATTTTACCTGGGATAATACGAGCAGTTTTCAGACAGAATGGAAAATTTACGAATTTCCTCCGGTGAATGGTTTGGAGCTATATCCTGAAAAGCCTTTTGCTCCAACTGAGTCACTCCTTTCTCCCCATAAAAATAATAAATTTGATTTTGCACTTTACAGAAAGTAGCCACATCATTCACTGAAAGCCATGCTAAAGGATTAGATAGTTCATTTTCAGGCCCCTCTGCCCAAGAGATCTCAATAAATAAAGAATAAAGAAGAAATAGAGACTCTCGAACTTCTTTGATCTGAGCCACTTGCAGGTGGCACTTGGAATCCACATTTTGAAAAGACTGAATCAAGCGATGAACACTCGAAAAAAGACTATAACATCCTCCAGGAGAGTTATTCTGTCGGCACTCTTCTAAAGCTGTTTGATAAAAAGATTTTTCTTTTTTACCGGAAGAAGAACTCTTTTTGGGAAATAAAAATATCTCATTATTAGTGATATAATTTTCTTTTTGCACATCACACACACCCTTAGGAGGACTTTGCAATACAACAAAAGCCACTCCCCCTGCCAACAGCAAAGGCACTAAAAACTTTTTAGGCAAAGAATAAATGTTCATACTGTATTATTATATCTCTAATTAAAAAAAATAATACTTCAATTAACGAATTTTTTGGCCGCAATTCCGATACCCCTCCTGAAAGGGGTTATATGCTTTCGAATTAGACTTTTGAATCCAAGCACTGTCTGTTTGTGAGCAAAAATAAACACTGTATTGCTGAGGCTGTTCATTGTGTAAAGAATACATCTGGGAAATATGAATCAATTCCTTATTCACTTTGCTTAACATCTGCATATGCTGTCCTTGAAAGTTTTTTCCAAACATTACAAGTCTTAAATTTTCTTTGATGGTATACAACTGTCTCGCCAAATAATTTCTTTGATGATACGTCAGCTGAGATTCTCTGAAAACATTAATTCGATTTAATAAAGCAATGACATTGGATACTTGTGTTTGAAATTGTTCATGTTGATTTTTTTTAATGCTTTCATGCACCTCACCCATGAGAGATAATACTTGAGACAGCTGGCCTGTGAAGCTAACACTTGTAGGTGCCTGAATCGCTTTATTGTTTACAGGGTTCCCTTGCAAATCAGCTTGAGGGATTCTTGCCCACCCTTCACAAAGAAAAAAAATGAAAAAAAAGCTGGAGCAAGAAAACCCCAGCTTTTTTAAAAAGTTAAATAACATCAATAATTAAAACTTCATTTGAACAACAGCTTGAGCTTTCACACCTGTATCTCCTGCTTTAGGAACTAATACACCAGCCCAAACTTTACCGCTGACAGAAGAGTTGAAGTTTTTCTTCACATAAACATCTACTTCTGTATCTCCATCGGATACTTGAGTCACATCAGGTCTCATATCTGCATTACTGTCTAGGAAATGATAACCTTTAACACCCAACTTCCAGTCAGCACTTGTTTTATAAGCAAGGCCGCCGTAAACATAAGTTAGACCTCGACCCCATTGAACCAGATCCATTTTACCAGCATTATAATGTCTTTCATAAAGAAGAGCATCATAGTCAGATCCATCCATATGTCCGCCGATAAAAGCTTTCAAAGTGGAATTATCCATTTCAAAAGAATAACTGACCTTACCGTTTATAAGTAAACTGGAAAGACTCAATATATTAGTTAGTGAATCTGTAGAAGCAGTTACTTTGTAACCGAAACCTCCGGCTCCACCGCCAAGAGTAGCTCCCAAGTAAACACCTTCACTGCCACTGTCGTCTGCTACCGCACCATCAACAGCAGGAGCTTCACTAGCCATCAATGCCTGCTGAGCGGCCGCTAAAGGAGAAAGTGGTTTTTCAATACCCATCTGACCTCTGACATCTTTCACGATTAAATGAAAGTTAGCTGTCTTAACCAAGTCAGGGAAAGAACGAGCATCTACAGAAACAATGAATAAGTCACTCACATCTTTATTTTGAACTAAAGCAACATCCAATCCCACATTTTCTGAACTATGAGTTAAAAATAGCCCTTTAAATAAAGTAGGTACAGCATCGTAGTCATTGATGCCTATTACAGAACCATCTGCAATTTTGTAAGTGGACTGCCCAGCTCTTAGCATAAACTCATCAGAAATCATCCAGTCACCGTAAGCAACCATTCGATCTGATAGAGCAGAATAATCATCTAAATCCAAATAAAGCCCAGCCACCCCTTCAAAAGACTCACTAGGTCTGAATGAACCAGATACTTTAGCTCGAATGTCAGAAGATAAATTAGTGCCTAGATTATCGACAACATCTCCTCCTGCACTGCTTTCACTGCTTGCGCGAAAACGATACTCACCACTAAAGTCAGCATCTACAGCTACAGCTTGTAAACCAGCTACAGTCAGTAGCAAAACAACCAATAATTTCATAACAACACTCCTTTTTATTTTTTGCTGTCTAATTTACTGTGACCAAGAATAGTCTTGCCACAGACCTACATTTTGTTGAAACCTATTGTATTCAAAAACCTCTTAAAAAATAAGAGTTTTTCGCTTTTTACAACGCTATGAGTCTTTTAATCAAGTAAAAAAAAGCACAATTTTATACTTTTTTTGCAAAAAAGAGCTTAAAAAAAGGCTTTTGTTTATTATGCTGACAATAAAAAAGAGCATTTTAGACTAAATGAGTCATAATGAAACTAAAACGGGGAGTGGCGCAGTCTGGTAGCGCATCTGCTTTGGGAGCAGAGGGCCGCAGGTTCAAATCCTGTCTCCCCGACATTTCCTGATCTGGTCCATACCGGAGACATGGGTTACACTTTATACTGGACACATGGGTAACACTTT
>JAPPLG010000003.1 GCA_028819545.1 Bdellovibrionales bacterium
ACTTACACGCTCTCTTACTTTGCCAATTCTGTCAGCGAATTAGTGAACATTTACAGGGATGACGACGAAGCAGTGCAGGTGCCAACCGAAACTGCTGAGCGAAGGTTTACAGGAATGACTGGATTCCGGATCAAGTCCGGAATGACTATCTTTGTTTGGAATAACTTTATGTTGCGGGAATGACATCAGTTACCTCTTATCATAATTAACCAGCACCCCTTGATCTAAACTTTGAAGACCAGAGATACAATTATAATTTTTTAAAAAGTTCAAATTTTTTGCATCTTTCCTAAAAAAGACAGAAATAACTTCAGCACCCATAGCACCGCAACCCTTAGCCGCCAATATCTCTGGATGAGAATCCAACTCCTGAAGAATTTTTGTTGTTGATGGGTGTATTAGGCTCTCTTCTTCCAAAGCTTTTCGATAATCCTGAATGGATTGAACAAATAAAGACTCAGAAGAAGAGCGAAGAGCCTCTAAAGCCACAAAAGAAATTTCTTTAAGTTGAGAAAAGTTTTTCTGTTTTAAATTTTCCAAATGCTTCCAGGTTTGTAAATTCTCTCCTGTTCGAATAAGAGCAAAACTTAAATCTCTAAAAGGCCAATCCATAGACTCTGCAATAGATGGTTTTGAAAAAATACAGACTTTTCCGAGCCACTGAGACACTATGTCCGCTCCGCTTGGAATGATGGAATGACTGGATCCCCGCCTTCGCGGGGATGACGTGTGGTGCGGGGATGACGACGAAGCAGTGCAGGTGCCAACCGAAACTGCTGAGCGAAGGCTTACAGGTACGACTGGATTCCGGATCAAGTCCGGAATGACAAAAGATAAGTACTTTTCTAAAATATCCAAACAATCAATATCTTCTACAGAGACTCCTTTAAATAAAGCTGACAATAAATATACACAATTAAACTCCGCCCCCGACAAACCAAAACCTGACTTATAATTTTGAGAGTATTGAATGGAAACAGAAGAAAAAACTTTTTTGTTTTCTTCAATCAAAAGACCTGCCGGGCTATCTTTATGAAAAGGATGAAAACTTTTTTTTACCGGATACTGAATATCAAACTGAAAACGAGGGCGAGTGTTGACCAAAAGAGCCGGAGCCCCTTCCATGACAGCGTATTCCCCTATTAAAAAAGTTTTACTTGGAAAAGAAATAAAAGAAGGCAGTCTCACTGCTCTTTTAGTAACTCTTGCAGAAGATCCTTGGCCCATTTTTGCTTATTTAAAGTTTTAAAATCGTCAACCTGTTTAATGCGATCACGAATCAGTTTTAAAGCCTGTTTGGCGTGAGTGAGAGTAATTCTTTTTCTAAATTTCAGCAAATTTTCCAAATGCTTTTGTATGACGGAAAATTCCCAACCTTTTGCCCCTGCATCCCAAGTTAAATTTCTAATATGAAGCTTCATATGCCCTTCAATAATTCCAACTGTTGTTAAAGCCCGAATCGCTCCAAGATTTTGAACCAAACCCACTGCCGAACAAATACGAGCAAGCCCCTCTGCAGAATCCACACCCATCATCTTCATACATATTTTTGCTGTTGGATGAATACGGGTCATACCCCCTACAACACCCACCATCATTGGAACTTCAATCATACCGTGAAGCTCCTGGTCTTTCACTCTCCAGCGAGTGATTGAACGATATGAACCGTTACGGGCAGAGTAAGCATGAACAGCAGACTCTACAGCTCTAAAGTCATTGCCTGTTGCAATCAACACAGCACTAATGCCGTTCATTACACCTTTATTGGAAGTGGCCGCTCGATAAGGGTCTGCTTCAGCAAATTTAGATGCATTTTCAATCTTTTTCATCAAAGTTATATCCAAATTTTTTAAAACAATGCGGGTGGAAGCCAAGCACTGATCTGCCAGATTAGACAAAATACAAATAGAAACGTCTTCACCGCTAGTTGACTCAATAGGATGTTTTAAATACTCGCAAACCTGGTTAACAATGTTTGCTCCCATAGCATTGCAAGTGTCCACCAACACATGAATCACCGCCATTTCTTGACCTTCATACTCAATTTTTCTTAACTGCAAACTTTGCATGCCCCCTCCACGGGCCAACATAGAGGGAATCACCTGAGTGTTTACATCCTGAATCCATTTTTGCTTATTTTTCTGAATCACCTGTTCTAGTTTTGAAAAATCTTTTACAGAGTGAATTTGAATCTGCCCGATAGATTGTCTTTCTTGAGAAAAAGTTTGAATGGACCCGTGCTCTGAAACAAAACGCGCCGTCTTGCTTGCCGCCGCAATAATAGATGTTTCCTCTACAGCCATAGGAATAATAACCGGCTTTCCATCAATAATAAAATTTGTCGCTACACCCAAAGGCATTTGAAAATAGCCCACAACATTTTCAATCAGTTTATCTGCCAGATCGAGACTTTTAATTGCACCACTTCTCAGGTACCGAACATCTTCCTTGCTCAAGCCTCCCATCTGCACCAATCTGTTGTATCTTTGATTTCGAGTTAACTTGGAAAAACCGGAAAAGAGTTTTATTTTTTCTGAATCCAACTCCGTTTGTGTTGATTCTTCAGCAACATCAGAGTCCAGTGCATCAACACCCTTTAAAGCTTCCTGTAATGTGTCCATAGTCATTTGACATACTCCCACTGACTTAACTTAGAGACATCCCGGCTTCCTGTACAAAATAAAGCAATTTTTAGTTCATGCTCCAGTAAAAACATCTGCTCTTCCAAAGCTTGTTCTCCCAACTGAGCCTGCTTTAAAATCACATGAGCAAAACCTACAGCTAAAGCCCCCAAAGCCAAGCATTTTGCGGCATCCAATCCTGTTTTTAATCCCCCTGAGGCCCAAACCTCAAAATCCTTATTTTTTAGCTTATTTGCCGCTAACAAAGAGTCTAACGTAGAATTACCCCAATTTGAATAAGTGATAGAGGATTGTTTTCGAATATCCCCCTCAGAAATGCGATCTCCTTCAATACGGCCCCAATGCGTTCCGCCATAACCACTGATATCTACAGCTTTCAGGCCTAATCCACAAAGATTTTCAAAATTTTGAGATGAAAAACCACAGCCTGTTTCTTTCAATATCACAGGCACGGATAAATTCTTGGACAAATTCTTTAAAGCTTTGATTCCCCCTTTAAACTGAGGGGTGCCTTCCGGCTGGAGACATTCCTGTAAAGCATTGGTATGAATGATCATAGCCGCTGCCCCTAAAGCCTGCACCAAAGTCTCCACTTTTTCCAAAGGAGTATGGATTAATTGAGAAATACCTAAATTGCCCAAAAGCAAAACTTCCGGAAATTTATTTTTAATCTCAATCCACTCCTCTAAAGCTTTTGGATCATCCAGTCCTTTTCTTTGAGAACCCACCCCCATAATCCAGCCGCGACGAGCACAAGCCTTTGCTATCATAGAGTTTAACTTCACAGCCTCAGAAAAACCCCCTGTCATAGAGCTTACAAAAAAAGGTGTGGGAACTTTTTTTCCTAAAACTGAAGTGGATAAATCAATCTCATCCCAGTTCAGTTCGGGCAAAGCTGAATGAATCAAACGAATTTTCGAAAGCCCGTTGTTGCCCTGAACATTTTTTTCTTTGAGGGCTAAAGTGATATGATCTTTTTTTCTTTGCGAATAATTCAATGTTTATTATTTAATGGAAGTTTTTCAACAAGCGCTTTAAAAGCAGAAGGGTTATTTTGAATCAAATCAGCCAATTGAGGACGGTTAAGCTGTACATCTGACTTTCTTAAAGCACCCATAAATGTTGAATAGTTCAGTCCCAAACTTTTTGAAGCCACTGAAATTCTATGGTTCCATAGTTTTTTAATATCATTTTTAAATGTTCTGCGGTCCCGATATTGATAAACCAAAGCTCTATCACTTGTTTGAATAGCTTCTGTATAGAGACGATTATTTGATCCTCGAAACCCTTTAGCTCTTTTTAAGATTTTTTTGCGATATCTACGGGCTTTAAACCCTCTTTTCACTCTCACTTTATTTCTCCTTTAAATTTAACGAAGGGCCAGCAACTCTTCAACCGCTCTTTTATTCGCTTTAGAGACATAAGTCAAAATACCCAGCTGACGTTTCTTCTTAGAAGACTTTTTAATCAGCAAGTGTCTTAAATTTTTCTTTTTTCTTTTAATGGCGCCTCCGGGTTTTGCCCGAAATCTTTTTTTAGCCCCGGAATGTGTTTTTAATTTCAATGGAGTACCCCTTTAAAAAATCCTCTTCAAAAGAGGAACCTGCAATATGTCTTAAAAAGAGGGCTAAATCAAGAAATTTGTTAAAGTTTTACCTTTAACATTCAAAAACAACTATTCTCTGTGTTAACTTCATTTTAAGCTCAAACCAGCATTTCTTACTAGAAAGGAGCCTCCAAAATTGCAGTTGTTACCCAGTTTATGTAAGGGAGATAAAGTTGGTGTCTGGACAGCTTCTGATCCTATTGTAAATACACCCGCATCTCAATGGGTTGAACGAGGGGCAAAGACTTTAAAACAAATGGGGTTTACTGTTGTGAACGGGGCTACTCTAAATACTCAAACAAAGTATACTGCAGGTACAGCTGAATTACGTTGGAAAGATTTTTCAAGTTTTATTAAAGACCCTGATATTAAATTAATTTTGACAGCTTTAGGAGGAGAAAATGCTCATCAAATTCTTCCTCTAATAGATTTTGAACTCATTGCCCGCAATCCAAAAATAATAATGGGCTACAGCGATCCCACCGTATTTCTTAATCCTATTACACAGTTTTCAAAAATACCAACTTTCTATGGACACCATTTGGCATCTTTTGATCCTGAGTGGCCTTGGTTTGGTGATTACGATAGAGACTGTTTTGAAAGAATCTTTATAAAAGCAGAACACCCGTTTGAAGTTCCTCCTTCAAATAATAGAGAATGTTGGCGTGAAGGTGTTAGTGAAGGGCGTTTAGTTGGGGTATTTAATCGAATTACAGGAATGATACTTGGGAAATTTTATCATTCAGAATCTCCTCAAAATTATGACCAAACACTGAAAGCAATTATTTTAGATATTACATCTGATTTTAAATTTCCAATTTTAAAAACTGTTGATTTTGGACACTTTTCACACTTTTGCCCCTTACCTTTAGGGGTTATGTGTCGGATAGATGCTACACAAAAGTTATTTAAAATTTTAGATCCTGTGATACAAAAAACATAAATCAATACATCAAAGCTATTAAAGTTGAGTAGAAAATATTTTTAATATACTGGATCCCCGTCTTCGCGGGGACTGTAAATGTTCACAAAAAATCCCAAATTTTCTGGATTCCGGATCAAGTCCGGAATGACTTTTACATACCGAAATGACATAAACACACAGGAATGACGTGTTTTTGCAGAAGGTGTGTTTGTACAAGGGATGACGGACATACATTGTTATGTTTTGTCAGATTCTTTTGGAGAAGATTGCTCTTCAGGCTCCTTTGCTTTTGGCTTGGGAGGGTTCTTCTTCAAATACTCCTTTAATTTTATAGGATCCGGAGAAAATAAAGCATAGACGGAACGCCTCTCCATCTTAGACCTTTCTACATCCTCCATCGATAAATCCTTCAATTTCTCCGCTACACGATCAATCACATCCAAACCCAAATTGGTATGAGCTAACTCACGCCCCGAAAATCTTAAATGAAGCTTCACCTTATAACCACTAATTAAAAATTCCCTAGCCTTTCTAATCTTCACCTCTAAATCAAAAGTATCCGTACGCGGACGCACCTGAATCTCTTTAATAACAATTTTAGTTTGCTTTTTTCGAGCGGATTTTTCTTTTTTCTTGGCATCAAATTTCCATTTCCCATAATCCATAATTTTACACGTAGGAGGTTGAGCCTTCGGTGCAATCTCCACCAAATCCAAACCCTCCTGGTGAGCCAGTTCAGTGCCGCGAGATACACTCATCACGCCCAGCATTTTGCCGTCACTGCCAATCACACGCACTTCCAAAGCCTCAATATTGTCATTGACCTTAAACTTTTCCTCTTTTTTAACTATGCCCTTAAACCTTTTCTTAGAACGACGAATAACCCACCTTCCTTTCAATGATTTCTTTTTCTAAATTGGATAAAAATGTATCTACTTCTATTTGAGCTGTCGGACCTGCTCCAGAACGCACACTAATTTTATTTGATTCCATTTCTTTTTTTCCGACGATCACCATATATGGAATACGCAAGTTTCGAGCCTGTCTGATTTTATAAGATAAACTTTCTGAATTGATATCTTTTTGTACTCTTAAATTTTTTACAGAAGAAAACTTTTCATAAAGAGAATTTATATACTCCTCCTGATCCTGAGAAACATTCATCAAAACCACCTGAACAGGAGCCAGCCATGTTGGAAACCAACCTGAAAGATGCTCCGTGTAAATACCTATAAACCTCTCCATAGAACCCAAAATAGCCCGATGAAGCAAAACAGGCTGTTCAATTGTATTTTCCTTCGTGGAAAAGGAAAGATTAAAAACTTTAGGAAGATTAAAGTCGCACTGTAATGTGCCTAACTGCCATTTTCTTTTTAAAGAGTCTTCAAACATAATATCTATTTTCGGTCCATAAAAAGCTCCATCCCCTTGACTCACATGAAAGGAAGTTTTCATATTTTTTAAAGCCAGAGATAATGACTCCTCCGCCTTATCCCATATTTGATCCTCTCCCATACGCTGAGCAGGTCTGGTGCATAAATCCAATTGATAGTTTGTTAAACCTAATGAAGAATAGATATCCTGAAACATTTGAATAAAACTTTCAATCTCATCTCTTAGTTGAGACATAGAGCAAAAAATATGGGCATCATCCTGACAAAAACCCAAAACTCTTATGAGCCCATGAAGAACACCGCTTCTCTCTCTTCGATGAAGTCTTCCAAAATCCGCCACTCTCCAGGGTAAATTTTTATAAGACCACTTACTGCTCTTATAAAGCAGACAATGCCCGGGGCAATTCATAGGTTTTAAGAAGGAAGGGTTCTCCCCTTCAATGGAATACATATTACCTTTATAAAAATCAAAATGCCCGGAACGAACAAACACATCTTTAGAATAAATTTGAGGTGAAATCACTTCTTCATAACCATACTTTTCATATTTCTCTCTTAAAAAGTTTTGAAGTTGTCTGTAAATAACAGCTCCAGATTTTTTAAAGAAGGGCTGGCCTGCTGTTCCTTCATTAAAATAAAAAAGGTTCATTTCTTTTCCAATTTTTCGATGATCTCTCTTTTTTACCTGTTCCATCAGTTTTAGATAATCATCCAACTCTTTTTGGGTGTGAAAAGCTGTTCCATATATACGCTGAAGAGCCTGATTATTTTCATCCGCTCTCCAGTAACAAGCAGAGTGACTTAATATTTTGACAGCCCCAATTTGCCCCAAGTGCTGACAATGCGGCCCCCGGCATAAATCAAACCAATCCCCTTGTTTATAAACACTAACAGAAGACTCTCCAAGCTCCTTAATAATTTCCACCTTATAAGACTCACCCATTTCTTGAAACGCCTTAATAGCTTTTTCAGCCGGCCAAATTTCTTTTACAAGGGACAGTTTGCGAGATAAAATTTCTTTCATCTTATTTTCAATCACCAACATGTCTTCATCTGTAAAAGGACGTGAAACATCGAAATCATAATAAAATCCATTTTCAATCACAGGGCCTATAGTTACTTTAGTTTCAGGTCTCAATTCCTGAACAGCTTGAGCCAATACATGGGCGGCAGAATGGCGAATCACTTCCAAAGAAGCCGGAGAAGAAGAGGTAATAAGATCCACTTGATCCTGATCTTTTAAAATAGTTCTTACATCAACAATTTCTTCCTGAGAGTTGATGAAAGCCCCTAAAGTTTTTTCTGCCAAATCAGAGCTAATGCTTTGAGCCAATTCCAAAACACTGGGTTCTTTATCAAATTCTTTTACTGAGGAATCAGCAAGACGAATAGAGACAGACATTAAGCTTTTACAGAAATTGAAATCATATTGTTAGATGGGTAAAGTCTGAACAGACAGACGGCATGAATAAACCTTCTCATTAAACAGATCAAAAAGAAAAAACCTCTATATCTTTATTTATTGTTTTAAGGGTAAATGAGAATAATTTAAACAGCAAGTATTTTTTCCTTTTTTTAACAAAAAATACATTCTTATCCAACCTATAATAAAACCTTCAAAAATGGATATTTTTAATCTGCCTCATCAAGAAAATTTGGATAATAAGGGTAGATTTCTTGTTCTTGTGATGAGGAAGTCGACGTCCTATTCCTTACATTAGATAAATTAATCCCTCCAGATAAAGCAAAGTTGGAAGAACTAAAAAACCTCAAGTTGCCCAAAGGCAACACTGTAAATAACAAATCTTTTTGATCTTCCAGCTCTTCTGCATTGGCGGATGTTGTGTCCCAACCCCTTTCATAAAACAAATAATCTGAAATGACTTCAGTATCAAAAGCTAACGCATTTATATTGCGATCGATATACCTTTGAGGATATTTTGTTGCCAAAACTTCCCAGGGTATTCCCATATCGCTAGATATAAGATGCCCTTCAAACAACCCTGTAAAGATAGCCTCCAATTCAGGAGCTGATCTATAATCAGATCCTCTAAAATAATGCCCGATAAATCTTTCAAGTATAAGGCGACATTTTTGAAGAGAGGTCTGATTATTAAAGCAGTGGTTATAAACCACGGCAGATAAAAACATAAATTCCCCAACAAAACGCCGGTCTTCAGAATACATCAACATCAGTTTTGGAATAACATCTATAAGCACCTGCCGATTGGATTGAATCCATTCCTTGAACAAGAGCTTATCATTTGCAAAAGACGTAAAAGCAGATTGAAACAGCATATTCATTGCCGTATGAATGCCCTCAACCCCTTTCCTGGTGGATAAATAATTTTCTATATTATGCACTTCGCGAATGAGCATTCTATTATGAAGACGCTCTTCTGAAAAATTTAATCGATCTGCCCAAAGAGAATTTAGCGGAGCGGGAAGTTCAACATAAGGAGACCCTAAAACAAAATTACCCAAGCCAAAAGACTTCATACGGTTTAGCATCTCCCCTTCTGCTATGAATAGTCTGTGTAATTTCCCTTTCTTCAAAGGATCTTTTGAACAAGCTTCAAATAACCACTGTTCAAAGTCCTGACGGTACTGAAACTCTTCCTCAGTAGATTGAAAAGTTCCATCCTGCACCCATTTCCTGTAGGCTCCATTAGCCTCAGACTCTTCCTCCAATTTCATACGTGTATTGCTATTAAGGTTATTGTAAAAATTTGTTAAAACTTGCGGCCCGTCACAACCTACAAACCCAAAAAGCTGTAATACACTGGACTGCAAAACTGTATTGGCAGATATAGCCTGTGTATGAAATTCTTCGGGAGATAACCCTGCTATGGATATAGCCCTTTCATACCCATCTAAAAGCCCCAAAGCCAGCCAATAAGCATACATAAAATAAAAACGGCCTAAGCGCGTATTTTGGAATTGACTCAACAAAGCTCCAAGATAGTTGTAAAGATGGGTGCCAAAACCTGCCTCAAAATTTTCAGAAGTATATATATCCTCCCCTTCAAAGAATTTTCTATAAGGCTTTGTCCACAACAAGCGAGTTGAATTTTTAGCCAACTCACTAAGCACCTGGTTTCCAAAGCTGTCTACAGCACTGTCAGAGCCAGGAAAAACTAAAAAATCATTTAACTCAAAATAATAACGAGTGGATAAGGCAGGAAACTCCTGATACATATTGTATTGTATAACCTTATCCATTAATAAATGAGAGGTTCTTGCAGTTAACACATGCACTGACTCAGAAATCTCTGTTCTTCTTTCACTGATAGAATCATTGGAAATCCCTCCGGATATTGCATAAGCCACCGAATATAAATTATTAAACAAATTTAACAGATGTTTTTCTTCTGAGAAATTTTGATAGAAATCCCGAACACCATAACGATCCGTTCTGGATTGAGGCCATCCTCTATATTGGTCTGTAAGCTGTTGAGGCTGTATTAACTCATCTCTAAAAAGAGGATCAGATGTTCCAGCACGAATATAAGGAAACCTAAAAAGTTTTCGTGCTGAATCTTCAGGGTCCAACTCACCTAATCGACGTTCCTTAAATGAATCAAAGAAATCTGTTACAGGGTAAAATACTCCACGAGTTATACGAGCAAGTAATAATCGCTCCAAACCTTTTTGGAGATCTATTTCATTCATCATAGATAGAGATGGAGTGCTGTTCTCCATAGGGACAGGAAAGAAATTCCCCGTCAAAGTTAAAGCCATAAAGGCCGCAGTCCTAATGACGTAAGTTCCCTTATAAGGAAGACCGCTGGCTTCTTTATATGGAGCTGACTGAGGAAGCAACTGTGGATAAAGGAAATGACCAATTTCTTTTTTCAAGGAATAATTTGGATAATGCTCCAACATGTACCTTGCCACTGCAGGGTGAGCTTGATCTTGATCTGCATCCTGCCAACAAGATAAAATAGGATAAACCTGCTGTTCCGCCAAGGAAGATTCTGCAGAAATAATTTTTGACAATTCCAGTAATACACGAACATTTTCCGGCTTCCACCTTTTTTGTGTATAAGCAGACCAATCTTTTTCCAGAACACAATAACGATTAGGAAGAAAAGCTAAATAAGTCAATGTATGGTAAATCAAATTCCTCGCCTTATAAAAACTAAACAATTCTTTTTCCTGCTTATTTTTCACCTTAATGGATGAGGTAAATTTAGAAAATAATTCACTCCTTTGGTCTTCATTTAAGTATTCAATAGTTGTATTAAAGTAACTTCTGGAAAATTGGTCTAAATGCCTTCTCCAATCCTGATAAATCACCATTAAATTCCAAAATCTTCTAAAAATAGAAGAGTAAAATGCATCATCTGACATAAAGCGATCTTGATTGTAAAAATACTGATCCATAACACGAAACAAACTTCTGATCTCATTCATAGCAATTTCATGGGGTTTAGAACCAGAATCATGTCTTAAACAATAAGCTGAACTGCCCACATCCCAATCCGAACATCTCCTGAATTGATTTCTGCCTTTTTCATTATGAAAATTAATGATATTAAAAACCATTTGGTTTGAACTCCGAGAGAAAACATCTAAATTGGAGTCAGAAGCCTCCGGCTCATCCAAAGCTCCATCATACAAAACTTGCACACCCCCAACATCATAAGCTCCAGGAGCCCACTGCCTTCCACTTGAGGCACTTAAATAATCCATACACGAAGAAGCCTGATCATTTGAAAATCTGTCATCTACACGAGCGATCTCACCCTTTTCATTTTCATAGGTTAAATAAGGTACGAGATAACTAAGGCGATAATTAGTATCATCCTTATAGGAATAATCAGCACTGGCTTTATGATTATGCCTTAAACTAAAAATCGCGTGACCTATTTCATGCACCGTCACCCCTAAGCCAAAAATAGGATAAACCTTTTGAACACAGCGGCGCACAGAGGACTCAAAAGCCCCCCTATTTGACAGAGGGTTTTCAATATCATGGCATATAATTCTGAAATTTCGATCTAATTCAGAATTATGGCTGTCAAACAAGAACTTATCCTCTAAACCCCAAGCTCTTACATTATTTTGAATCTGCTCAAGGCTGTCATGCTCCATGAAACGCCCCTGTCTTAGAGCGTATGTAATTTTAAATTCTTTTAACCAATCCCTAAGCTCCGGCGAAGGTGTTTGAATATTAGAAAAAAATTCTGAAAAAGGTTTTTTGAATGCATCCTGCACCTGAGACAGACTGGTAAAATAAGAAGAGACTTCGTTTAAAGAGCGAGGAGATTCTACAACAGGTATATTTGAAAACTGCTGGATATGATTTTTAAATAATAAATACTGCAAGTTTTCCACTGAATAAGATAAAGAGCTTGTTTGTTGAATTGGATAAACAAAGGACTTCCCTATTGCAGAAGGATACTTTACATTAGTGCTCCTCAACGGATTGAGTAATTGATGTGCTTCATAGGCATAATCAATCACCAATTTTTCTACAAATTCCTGAGTATCCGGAATAATGACATTAGAAACAGTTGAAATAAGCTCACCTGTTTCATCATCTGCATAAAATTGAGCTATACCGGAATATGATTTATTTCGTTCATTAGTAATATTCAGAATATGATAACGAATATCTCCAATATTGACGTTCTTTGTCTCATCCAGATAAAGCCTCCATGAGACCTTCGCCTTAGCTAAAGCCTGATTCCATAAGGAAACTGCCTCCCTTCCGATATTTCTGATTAAATCATCCTGAGGAGTACTATTAGAAAAGTGTATAGGCACAAGTCCTTTTTCATTAGGATGCACTCTCATCAAGCGGATTCGATCTTCATAATCCGCCCGAAAGGAATGTAGTGGATCTGAAAAAATTGTATTGTACTGAAGTCTAAAAAATTCAAATCTGGGATCTGTTTTTGCAATAGTTTTAGGCTGATATGTAGATTTTTTTGAAGAGTCTTTTTTAAAGAAAGAAAACCGATACTCTATTGCATCAGAAGTAACAATAACAAAATCAAAATAATCAGGAGCAAAACGAACTTCTTTAACAGTCACAGAAGTATTTGCAGAAAGCATTTCTCCTGCAGACAGTGAGTCTTCCAGATATCTACGGGCCACTGCACGAACCCGTTTCCTATGAAAATCATCCACCTGAGAAAAGTCCAAAGAAACATATCTTCTCTCCTCCCAGGATAAGTGACTGCTTACAGGTTCTGATAAATCCTCATCAACAGATACATCTGTTAAAGTATTTCTATAATCCAGATGTTTCACGGGAATGGACAACACTTCCGCTTCTACTGGATAATCCAATTGATCACCTTGTTTTTTATAATACTCATTAATAGCTTTCAAGCGGCCTGATTCAAATTGAAAAGAAACTTTTTGCCCTGGTGTGTAGCTGGAATAACTATCTCCGGAGCGCACCACACCAGAGCCTGCCTGCCTATACCGACTTAATCGTTTTGCGGAAACTACACTCACCCCCGAATACCACACACCTTCAAAATAAGTTTTAGGCAAGATGTCCGGTTTTTCCTGGTACTGGAAAGAAGAAAAACCGGAACTTAATTCAGGTATGTAAATCTCCTTTGCACCTGTGCGAATCTTCTGAGGGATTCCCACATGACTTTGAAAACTTTCCAGGGAATCTTCATTAGGAAAAAAATCCAAAATATGAGTTTCTTTATTATCCACATTCATCATATTTCGAACCTGACCCTGCTGAATCGAATACCCTCCTATAGGGAGTGCATAACGGTCATTCTGAATACGAATAGCTTGAGCAAGTCTCTGATAGGGAAGCTCATGCAAGGTTCCTGACATTAATACCCGCAAGTAAGAACCTGTTATCTGAAAATACACCTCATAGGAGGTATGCGGCCGAGCCACCAACCGTATTTCTCTTTGAGTCAGCACGGTTTGACACAGTGAACTGCCTCTAACTTCATACTCCACAACAGGTAAATTATTAATCACCGGAAAAGTCGAAGTAGAATGAGACGGAAAAACAACAGAATCCGACTTATTACTTTCTAAAACAATTTTCTGCGCCTGACTGACAGCACTGCCTGATTCTATAGGCCCCTGTGTTTTAATATAGCATTTTGTTTTTATAATCTGATCAATAGGAAAAATTTGATCTTGTTTGACATCATTAGGCTGAAACTGGTCAGGCAACACCTCTACACAAGATGTGCATAAAAGAATAAAGCCAAGACTTAAAAAAAACCTTAATATCAACTTACCGCCTGCCAAAAACTCTCTCTCATAACAGTTTTCTACAATCAACCTAATTTTATTGCGTCATTTCCATTTTAAAGCTGCTCCGGTTACAAACAAATAAGGGTAAATGTATTGTGTCCGCAGTACAACTTTATCGTAATGGCTCCACTTTCTCATAAAAGAAGCAAATACCTGTAGTTTTTCCCAGGAATAAAGCAAACGAACCTCAGCACTCCATGCATTATAAACCTTATTAGAATAAGTATAAAAATTCTGAAAACCTATAGATGATTCCAAAGAAAAACCCGCATAAACCGGACCTTTCACTGAAATTTCATGATTTAAAGAAATGATATCATTATGGATGTAGCTCTCTAAAAAACTTCTCAGTACACTTTGATGCGCATTCAGCGATACAAAATGCCTAAATAAAATCTCCAGATTCAAAAGCTTACTTTCTTGTTTGGAAAATGAAAGCAAGTAGGACACCCCCAAAGAACCTGCTGTGACCAAAGGTTTTTTCAAAGAAGATTTTGATAGAGGAAACAACCCGCTTACAAAAAACTGAACAGATGGGTTAAAAGCATAAACTAAAACAGCCTCAAAATCCTGAAAGCCAAAAAAATCAGGATCCGGAACTGGTTTAAGAGGGTGGCTGTAAGCCAGTCGAGCTTGCACTTGCTGAAACCCTGTTTGAAATTTCGAAAGATCATAAGAAGCCTCTACCTGATGCTGAAGTACAAAATCTCTCCAATTCTGATGTTCGTAATATACAGGCAATGAACGAAGAGCCAAAGAAGTCCAACTGGCCGACCAAGGAAAACCTGTTTGGGCAAAAGCTATAGGAGTGAACAATAAAGAAAATAAAAAAGAAATTTTAATGAAAGACATAGCTTTACTTATCACATACATTTTATAGTTTAATATAATTAACTCGCTGAGTTAAAATGGACTTTTTCCTTATAAAATCTTATAAGGTTATCCCATAATGAAGCATCTTTTTATTTTATGGATTTTAATTTCTCAATGGCAGGTTTTTAGCTCTGAGTGCGATTTAACTTTCGACAATAAAAACCCTGACCACATTATAAACCAAATAGAAGAAATCTATCTTATGGATATAGAAACAGGATTATTGTGTTTCAACGAGTTAAAAACTTTTCTGATTGAACCCTGGGATGATGAAAACTCTGCAACTAAAGATATACAAAACATTATTGACAGCATCTATGGAAATGATCGCCGGGACAACTTAGAACGTATCGAGTACTTAATGTCGCTGTTACTGAATACCTCAAACGCTCAAGACGTTAAGCCTAATGTACACTCAGAAATCTCATCACAACAAATGTCCCCTATAAGAATCACTCTGACCCAGATCACTCAAACACCCACCATTACAAGTAATCTTATAGAGTCTGAAAATATCCCTTCTGATCTGGATACGCAAGTCAAACAACTTCAATCACAGAGACAGCAAACTCCAATATTCTGGAACCCCTACTTCTTCTTTCCATCTGCAGGATTTGATAGAAACCTTTTGTTACAAAATTCCCCCCGCACACCACCGCGAAATCAAATTGAAACAATAGATACCTTAAATGTAGACTCGACAACTGATCAACAGCCCAGACAGTCTTTTGAAGAAGAGTATATCTGGACAGAAACTTTTCAAATTGAGTTTCCAGCTATTGTGTTATGCAGAACATCTGCAGACGATATGTCCAGACTATTTTTCAGAACATTAAAAAAATATGAAGACGAAATCATTGAATTTACAAACCAGAATCTAGGCATGGAACAGATTTATATAGATATTATGGAATGGCTGGATTCTATCCGAAACCAAAATGGATATCATTTACAAAACTCCCACCCTATTTTTGACGTCACTTCCTACAGCGTTCAACTTAATCAAGTTCCAGATTTCATACTGGATGGGATGACAACAGAACAAGAAGAAAAATTCAAAGATATGATGAATTTTGTGAGAAAATACGTATGGATGTATAACTTGCATTTTGAATATAGAAAATGCCTGCCGACTGCGTTTCGCGAACACCTACTACTATCTTATTCTGTTCCAGCACCTTTGGAAATGGGAGAAGACCCAGAAAAACCTGTAGAAGATTATTTAGACATAAATCTCTTTTACGAGTTCTCCACTTATACATCCCCTTTTGCATCTGCATTTAAACAAAACTACCCTCTATATGTACTTCAACAAAATAATGTCAGTTGGAATGACTTTGAATCGAACGAACTGAGAAATAGGTATGAAGCCAATTGGGTCAAAAATAAAAAGTGCGAGGAAGAAAAGAAAAACAAAGAAGATGAGGAAAGCACAGCAGAAAATAACAACGAAGAAGACAAGGAGAGTATAGAGGAAAACGAAAATGAAGAGAATATAGAAGAAGAGTGCAAAAAAATACCTGAATCCAAGTGGAAAATAATCCCTGAGTTTTTAGAAACCTTTATTTCAAAGAATAGGACTTATCTTAATGTTTCATTTTAAATCTATTTCCGCCCCATCCAACATTCCTAAAGAACAATGGACTCATTGGAAGTGGCAGATGCAAAATGCATTAAAAACTCCTGAAGAGTTTGAAAAATCTCTACATCTATCAGAAGAAGAAAAAAAAGCACTGCATAGTCTGAAAAATATTTTTGCAGTGAAAACAACACCCTACTATCTTCAGCTTTGCCAACAATATCCGGCTGTCAGGCAAATGGCGCTTCCCCACCTAAAAGAATTGGACCCCTCCGGTTTTTATCAGGAGGACCCTCTTGGAGAAAAAAACCATAACCCTGTTCCAAGAATCATTCATCGTTATCCCGATCGAGTGCTATTTCTAGTGACAGATTTCTGCGGCATCTATTGCCGCTACTGCACCAGAAAACATTTCACAGCCCAAGGAAATCACACTGTCTCTTCTAAGGATTATCAAAAGGCCCTTCAATACATTCAAAACAACCAGGGAATTCGAGAAGTGATTTTATCCGGCGGAGACCCTCTTACACTTTCCAATAATAGAATAAAAAATATTCTAACAGATTTGCGCTCCATTCCTCATATTGAAATTATCCGAATAGGAAGCCGTCTGCCTGTCGTATGCCCTTTCCGGATAGATGAAGAGCTTATTGACATACTTAAAGCACATCAACCTGTTTTTATCATGACACACTTCAACCATCCCAAAGAATTGACTGCAGAATGTGTGAAACATCTTCTTCATCTTTGCGACAATGGCATTTGTGTCTACAACCAAATGGTGCTTTTAAACGGCATCAACAATCACCCGGCCGTTGTGCAGGCTCTCAACCGAAGACTGCTTTTTATAAGAGTCAGACCTTATTATATGTTTCAGTGCGACCCTTCCAAAGGTACCGGACATTTTCGAACCACTATAGAAAATTCCAAATGGATTCAAAAAGAACTTTGGGGTGTTTTATCCGGTTTAGCTACATCCAGACTGAGCATGGATTTACCGAGTGGAGGAGGTAAAGTGGAGTTAGTGCCAGATCATTTTGTAAAAAAAGAAAAAAACACTTTCTTTCACAAAGGATTTGACGGAATAACATCCGGGTATCCCAATCCCACAGAGTCAAACTTGCCGGATACAACAGATATTCAGGAATATTTAGAAGAGTGGAAAGTTTTAAAAACACAACCTTACGGATCTTTAGAAAAGGAGAACTATGCGTCCCAGTACATTTAAAATCTTACTGGCAATAAGTTTTTATCCTCTTGCAGGCTATGCACAGCCTCTTTCAAAGGCAGAGCATTGCGTAGCTGTAGAAGAAAAACTGGATATAGACCCATCAGCACTTCATGACACTTATGTCACTGTCTACTTAAACCACCTACAGCAATGCCAACCTGCCATTGACCGTCAATTTTTTCTTTATAAAAAACTACTGGATCAACTTTTAAAAGCCATTCCATCAACTTCCTCTATGGAGGCCATTGACCGAGTTGTGCATACCATGCTCGATGAAATTCCAAATCCAAATTTAGATTCTTTAAGCGAAATCGCTCACGAACCTTGGAAGGAATTATCCAAACGAATACAAACAGACCGAAACATCGTTCCAAATATTGCCCCCTCTGTGAACTACTATCTTGAAAAACCCTTATCTGTCTCACAAAATATTCAAACATTACGTGGTGTCCCTTTACGGGCTGTTGAAATGACTCAAAATTTTTCCAGCCAGTTTTCCATCTGTACAAACACAGAAGAGTTTCAACATCTTTTGAAACCCCTTCATTATTTCTTACAGGATCTGATTTTTTTATTTGCACGGTTCATTGATTACAACCAAATGTATTCCTTTCAAAGGTTATATAGAATCTACCACACCCTTCATATGCAACAAAACGAAGCTCCCAGCCATCTCCAGTTTATCTCCTGGTTGCAGCTGCCCCTTCATTTCATTGAATTTCTATCCGAATCTGTTGATTGGACTGCTCCACCCTTTCAAAATAACTACAAATGGTTAGAACCCTTGCTAACCTTATTAACACTGCATAAACAGATTGGAGAAAAAATGCAAAACTACTGTGTTCCTTACCAACCTTTTTTAACAACACAGTTTGTAGAACACCATTACATTGCACAATTTTTAGAAGACCACGAAATTTCAGAAGAAAGAAGAGGTGAACTACTTGAAATTATTCAGGAAAATCTTAAAGAAAGAGATCATGGCTTCTTTTTCCGCTCCACAATTCCTGCAGACAAAGAACGTATTTATCTCTATTTCCTTAGACTCCATTCTACTCCAGAATAAATGAATCCACATTTAAAGAAGCCTTCCCAATAAGAAAACCTTCCAATTCTTTACAAAGTAAAGTGCGAAACACCTGACTGTTAACACTACCACCATACAAAACAGTAGATTGCGGAACAGCCTCCTTAATGACAGAAAGGGCTGATTGAATTTGTAAATTATTTGGAATCTTTCCAGAGCCAATAGCCCAAACAGGTTCGTAAGCCACCATCAAAGGGGAAATATTTGAAAAACCTGTTAACTGAGACTTCAGTACATTTTGAAACTGACTTCTCTGCTCCAGGCTTTCTCCCACACATAAAATAGGAGTCATTTTATTTTGAACAATGATATGCGCTTTTTCCAAAATCATTTCGTGAGTTTCACCAAACAATAGACGCCTCTCACTATGCCCCACAAGTACATAACGAGCGCCCATTTCATACATCAGTTGAGGAGAATTTTCTCCTGTATACGGGCCTTCATTCTTATAAAAACAATTTTGCCCTCCCCAATTAAAATTTGTGCCGGAAAACTCATCTTTCATTAAACCAAACAACACAGCCGGCGATAAAATAATATAGGATTTTTGCTTTTCTTCAGACACTCTTTTTTTTAAAGATTGAAGAAATTTTTGAGCCCCTTCAAAACTTTGGTTCATCTTCCAGTTGCCGACATAAATCATACAACAGCCTCTGACCTTTTATGAGACTCCAGACTTTGAAGGCCAGGAAGTTCACTGCCCTGAATATAAGCTAAGGAAGCTCCTCCACCTGTTGAAACATGATCAAACCCCTTTTCCAAAGAAAAATGAAAAATTGCCCGAGCTGAATCCCCCCCTCCAACAACACGGAAAGCGGATAAGCATTGACCTATGTTTTCTGCAATTGTTCGAGTGCCTGTTGCATAATCAGGTATTTCAAAAAGACCCATAGGGCCATTCCAAAAAATTGTTTTAGCTGTTTCAAAAGCTTTTGAAAAATACTCACAAGTTTGAGGTCCTATATCTACAGCACACCAGGAGTCCGGCACATGAGCAGATGGAGTGTTTGTCAACAAATCCACACGATGGATATCCGGCACCACCATATGATCCAAAGGCAAATACAGTTTTTTCTTTCTCATCTGCATTCTCTCTATCAATTCTTGAGCTAAAGATAAATCCTCCAAATCAACCTTTGTATTTCCTAAATTATGCCCTTGAGCTTTCAGAAACACATAAGCCATTGCCCCCCCAACCACTAAATGATCGATATGATCAATAAGATTGAGAACCACGTTAAACTTATCTTTGACTTTTGCCCCTCCTAAAACAACAGTTAAAGGACGAATGGGATTACTTCTCACCCGATCCAGCATTTCCATTTCTTTTTGAATTAAAAATCCAATACATTTTTTAGAAACACATTCAGGAAGAGCAGACAAACTGGCATGCTTCCGATGGCAAACCCCAAAAGCATCGTTCACATAAACATCCACATTTTTTGCAAGCTCTTTTGCAAAATCCACATCATTTAATTTTTCACCCGGGTGAAACCTTAAGTTTTCAAGTAAAATCAATTGATTCTTTTTTAAAGAAGGGGAAATAACCAAAGGCACATCACTTAACAACTCATCAGCAAAAAAGACATCAACGTCTAAAATTTCACTTAAAGTGTCCGCCACAGGAGCTAAAGACCACCTGGCATCCGGTTTTTCAGGCCGCCCTAAGTGGCTGGCCAATATAATTTTTGCACCTTGATCTAAAGCATAGCGAATCGTTGGAAGAGCATTCAGAATACGATAATCATCAGCCACCTTGCCGTCTTTTATCGGTACATTTAAGTCTGCCCGAATAAATACACGTTGATCTTTTAAATCCAAATCTTCTATATGAGAAACTAAAGACATAACTTTTACCTATTGTATCACAGAGAAAATTTCTTTCCGGCTTATTTTTAACAAAAACATATTCTATTTCCCAATATATTTCATGATATCCAACAAACGATGGCAGTACCCGGCTTCATTATCATACCAGGCAAACACTTGTACTGTCTTACCGTGCACCTGAGTCAAAGCTTGATCCAAAACAGCACTGGCAGAAGCTCCTAAAAAATCAGCACTGACTAAAGGTTTTTTCTCTATAGATAGAATTCCTTTTAAAGAACCTTGAGCGGATTCTTCCAAAATTTTATTTAAAGAATCCAAAGACACTTCTTTCTGGCACGTGAGCACCAGCTCCAATAAACTCACATTAGAAACAGGGACCCGAACAGCCAAACCCTTTAGCTTTCCTTTTAAGTCCGGAATAATTTGACCTATAGCTTTTACAGCTCCTGTTGAGGTGGGAATCATTGAAAGACCAGCCGCTCGGGCTCTTCTTAAATCCTTATGAGAGGAGTCCAATAGTTTTTGGTCACTTGTGTAAGCATGAACTGTGGTCATGTAACCGCTTTCAACGCCAAAAGCCTTATGAATCACATCAGCCAAAGGAGCCAGACAGTTTGTTGTACAGGAAGCATTGCTGATAATTTTATAAGCAGGCTTATAACTCTCATGATTGACTCCATAAACCATTGTGAAATCAGCCCCTTCTGCCGGCGCCGCCACAATAACCTTTTTTACTTGATTTTTAAAGTGCGAATTAAGATCTTCTTTCTTTTTAAACCGGCCTGTACATTCCAAAATAAAATCCACATCATTCCACTCAATTGTCTCCGGATGATCTTTTCTGGAATAAGCAATTAAGTCTGTCCCTATTTTTAAGGATTCCTCCGAGACAGCCTCCACTTCCTCATTCAAAGGGCCGTGAACACTATCGTATTGAATCAAATGAGCCGCAGACTCTGCACTTCCATGAGAGTTGACCGCACGTACATCCAAAGCACGGGAAGTTCTAGCCAATCTTAAAAAATACCGGCCAATACGCCCTAAACCATTAATACCTACACGAATAGACATAGGGCTCTGTCATACTATAAAAATTGAGTTGAAACAAGGTGCGGAAACTTAAAGGAAAAACCGCCCCTACTGAAGAATGCACCGAAATTAACCAAAGCACAGCCTATAAACTGGCATGCCTTGATCCTTTTGCTCCATTCTTCCCTAGCTTGTTTAAAATCTCTCTTGACCGGCTCTATTGCTGATACAATTGATGTTAAATCAGTTTCCACATCATTTACAAAATGAGTAAATGCTCACCCCTGCCAAAAGCAAAATTATGTACTTCATGATTCTCCATCTTTTGTTTATTTGCCTTCTGGTGTTTCTAAAAATCTTTTAGGGTTGATATAAAATCTGTAAAACCAAAGTGATAAGTACACACCTACAAGAGATATGAAAATATTCATGCATGTTCTGTAAGAAGGTATTCCAAATGTAGCTTCTGACCAAACCAAAAGAGCAAAAACCCCAAGAGAACCAAGAATGAAAACAAATTGATTTGCAGCTGAGCTGCCCTTCTTAAAAGTTTGAATACTTTTTGGCATTTTATATTCTTTATCTGCTTTTAAAGTCTGTATGAGCTCTTTTAAAGAAAGATTCATCCGATAAAATACACCACATAAAAAAGCTATAAAAAAAGTCAGTGCATAAGACACAGAGCTTAAAAAATCTTGAAAAGAATCTGTATTTTTAAATAAAATTCTAAAAAATAACCCTATTCCAACTATAGAAATAACCATACGCAAGACAGGATGTACAAAAATCCTATAACTTTTATTTGTTTTTAGAAAATCCTTTTCTTGCTCTAAGGTGTGCATCTCTCCTGATAATTTCATCAATGTAAAATACGATACAAAAAAGACCACTACTTTTATAAAATCTAACAACACTGCCTCATCCATATTATATATCCTATATTTTCAATATCTAGAAAGTAAATGCAAAACTAAGTCCACAGACAGCTCCCGCCCCTGATGCAGCATCACTCAACGGATCATCTGCGATGTCTGAGTAGATTCTTCTCATCATTTTATCGTAGTCACTTTTTGATCGAATATTATAAGTTTCTAACTTTCCACCTTCCGTTCGACGTTCTACTAGACCTCTATAATTTTCAGGGAATTTATCTTGTACTCTATCCATTTGCTCTTGTATATCCTCATCAGAAGGAGATAGTAACCAGAAAAAAAAGCGCCGCACCACAAGCAGCGGGGGTGGTTACAACTCCAGTAGGAATAAGCTCCCAACCATCCTGCTCATACAACTCTTCCCAACCATCTTGCTCGTAATCATAAAAATCTGCTTTTGAATTAAAGCTCCAAACCATAAAAACTATGATTAAGTATTTCATAAATCCTCCTTTAATGAAATATTTCTATTTCTTGATAAGACAAATAAAACTATTTTGATTTGGGGTATAAAAAAATAAGAATTGATGAGTAGGAAAATTTTAAAAAACAATCTCATTGTCGAGCGCAATAAATTGTGCAAAACAGAAATGTCAAAGCTTTCTTTTTTTTAAGTATGTAAATTTTTTTATGTATCGTGAAATAAATACAGGTTTTATTTTGATCTTTATTTTTTACTCCCAGACCCAGAGCCTAGAGTCAAATTTCAAGTGCAACACTTAGATATAGAAAAGGGCCAGTGAAATAAGCTCTATTTTTCGTGTTCTCCGGTTTCGAATACAAAAAGGAGAACCATACAATGAGACTTATAAGCAGCTGACCCATGAGGAAAGATGCCAAATAACAGCTCTAAAAGAAAGTGGTTTAAATTTTAGATCGATAGCGGATCAGATAAAACTTCTGAGCGAAGGGTTTTAAAACATCCGAAAGCACAGTCATTTAACATGAAAACAGGTATTCAATCATACATCCGGAATCCAGTCGTTATGAGCAAAGCACTATGTATAAGCGGCTCAGGCAAGTTCGGCTTTGAGCCACTTATACATAGTATTTCTTTCTGACCTTACATTCTCTCGTCTTTTCAAGACTGCCTGCATAGCCTTCCTATCGATCCCCGAAGTATTTTAAAACAGTGCAATAAAAAGATTTATCCTTTACGGCAAGAACATTTCAGTCTAAAAATGTACTATGCCGTTTATCGTTTTTGAAGGTTTAGACGGCTCAGGGAAAAGCACTTTAATGCAAAGTCTTTCTCAAGAGCTGAAGTCTCAAAATCTTCCTGTCACCACTACAAGGGAACCGGGAGGCACTCCTTTGGGAGAGCAAATCCGAAACCTCCTTTTAAAAAATGGCAAAGACGCGCCAACAGCCTGGACCGAACTCTTCCTCTATGAAGCATGCAGAAGACAAAATGTAGATCATGTGATTAGACCCTCTTTGGAAAAAGGACACTGGGTGCTTTGTGACCGCTTTTGGGCCAGCACTTCCGCTTTTCAATCCGGAGGCAGAAATCTCGATGAAGATAAAGTTTTACAAATCAATCAATGGGCGACAGACGGCCTGAATCCTGATCTTTGGGTGTATATGGATTTACCCCTTGAAGAAGCCCAAAAGCGCTGGGAAAACCGCACTTCCTTTCACCCTTTAGACCGCTTTGAAATGGAAAAATTATCTTTCCATGAAAAAGTCAGGGATTACTATAATAAAATGACCAAAAGCCAAAAGTATGGACCCTGGCTGGTATTAAACGCGACTCAATCTACAGAAACTTTAGTGCGTGAATTGATTCAAGAACTAAAGAAAAGAGCGTGGTTATAAGTGAATTCTATTCAAGGCCATAAAGAAGTTATTCAAACTCTTTTTCAGTCCATCCAAAACAAATCTTTAAGTCCTTCCCTCTTATTTTACGGCCCGCCCAGCATTGGAAAAAAACTTGTAGCTCTTCAAGCCGTTCAAAAACTACTTTGTCCTTTATTCCCATCCTGCAAAAACTGCAACACCTGCCGTCAAGTGGAAAATAAACAACACCCTTCTTTGTTGTTCATTGAACCTGAAGGCATCAGTATTAAAATTGGAGTGATCTCAAAAATCAGATCTTTTATATCACTTCAAAGCTTTTCATCCTGTCGAATTGTATTGATCGATCAAGCGCACACCATGAACACCCAAACCCAAAATGCTCTCTTAAAATCTCTGGAAGAACCTCCTGTTGGAGTTTACTTTATTTTAGTCTGCGATCAAATTGCAAAACTGCTTCCCACAATTCACTCCCGTACACAGCTCATACGTTTTAGCAGACTAAAACTTCAGGAAATGAAAAAGATCCTGCCTGAAGAACAGGAATGGAAGCTTAAAGCCAGCCGAGGCCAGTTGAATCGAGTCAACCAATGGAAAGAAGAAGAGGAGTTATATAAAGAGCTTTTCAATTTATTAAAAGGCCAAAAAATTTCCAGCACTTTAAGCACTCGCCTAAAAGACAGAAAAACAGCCTTACTCGCGGCCAGAACTCTTCAGGAAATTTTAAGAGATATTCGAATTATGCAGGCAGGAGGAAAAGACTTGATCCACATTCACCAAAGCCCTTCTTACAAAAAATGGGAAGAAGTTTCTCCACAAGCTATTCATCAATTGTATCGAAAAGCCTGCCAATTGGAGCAGGATATTTTATCTTATCTGGATTCTCTTTTATGTTTTGAAAATTACTGGAACCATGCCCATCAATATCTTTCAGAGAATAGGGATCATCATGTGGGTTGATGTTCACACTCATTTACATATGCTAAAAGACCCTGACACAGCTGTTGAGACAGCCTTCCAATCCGGTATTCAAAAAATGATGACTATTGGAACCTCATCGAAGGATTGGGGTCATGTTTTGCAAGACATAAAAAAATTTTCTGTTTTTGGAGCTTTAGGACAACACCCTCATGAAGCTAAAGACTATAATGATTCCAGCGAAGAAAAATTAAAACAAGGCCTGCAAAATGACAATATTAAAGCTCTAGGTGAAATAGGCTTGGATTATTACTATGAACATTCAGATCGACTGATCCAACAGGAAGTTTTTAGAAGACAGATGGCTATAGCCGAAGAGTTGGGGCTTTCTGTTGAAATTCACACCCGAGACGCTGAAGAAGACACACTAAAAATTTTAAAAGAATATCCAAAAGTACAGGGGCTTTTGCACTGTTTTACAGGTTCCTACGATATGGCTAAAAAAGCCTTGGACATTGGATATAATATTTCTTTTAGCGGCATTATTACTTTTAAAAAAGCAGATGATCTGCGCTCTGTTTGTGAAAAAGTGCCGCTCGACCGCCTTCATATTGAAACAGACGCCCCTTATCTGGCTCCAACTCCTTACAGAGGAAAAGAAAATCAGCCTGCATGGCTCCTGCATACTGCAGAGACGGTTGCCCGTCTGCACAAAGTGTCTATGGAAGAATTAAAAGAACAGACTTGGCAGAATGCCTGTAATCTGTTTTCCTTCTTTTAGAAAAAGAAGCAAAAGTATTTCTCTCATAAATGTGATAAAACACTTTGCAGACAAGCCTTCAAATTTCAAACATGCGTTTTGAAGCAGAGCAGACTTCCAGTCGCTCCGCTTCAAAGCCGAACTTATTTGTCGTCCTGTCTGCAAAGTGTTTTTCTTCGATCTACAAACGCATAAATAATGAAAACCCTATTGAACTCATCAAAGTTTTTTAGGGGGTGTTTTCATACCTGGATGACGGGTATTGCGAAGATGACGGGTGTTGCTTTAAAGAGGACAGCCGTAAGTTTATTCCTTTGGACAAACCATTGGATAAAGTGTCAGCGATGTTCAAGTGGCACAGCGTGAATGATTTTCTAGAGCCACTTTTTTCTTTTGAAAAACAAAAACATGGTGGCGCTAATCACTAATATAATGACCCAAATCAACGGATAACTGTACTTCCATTCCAACTCCGGCATAAATTTAAAATTCATTCCGTAAATTCCAACAATAAACGTTAAGGGAATAAATAAAGAAGCAAAAAGAGTCAGCACTTTCATCACTTCATTCATCTTGCTGTTTACCGTATTTTGATAAAAATCCATAAGAGACGTAGTCAGTTCATTATAGTAATCCGCCACCTCAACAATTTGTACGATATGATCCTGCACATCCTGAAAATAACGAATATTTTGCTCCTCAATCCAAGGATGTTCGTGAGAAATCACCTTATTTAAAGCCTCTTTAATAGGAAAAACAGTTTTTCTTAAATAAAGAAACTCCCCCTTCAATGACATAATATCAAGAGGTGTTATTTTATTGATATTCATTGTCACCTGGTCCTCAATTTGATCAAAATAATCCTCCATGGGCTCCAAAACGAGATAATATTGGTCAATTAAAAAATCAATCAAAGCATAAAATAAATAGTCCGCCTGAAGTGTTCTGATCTTCCAAACTGATTGGCGAATACGTTCTTTAACAGGAGCAAAAAAATCATCTTTTGTATCATTAAAAGAGAGAACAAAACCTTTTCCAAAAAACAAACTGGTTTGACTCATTTTTAATCTGGGACGCCCTTTTTTCAGCTCCAGATTTGCAAGCTTAATGATAGCAAGAAGCATATTATCCATTTCTTCTATCTTAGGCCGATGATCCATATTTAAGACGTCTTCAAGCCACAGCCTATGAATCCCAAACTGATTGCCAATTTCCTCAATAATATTCTTATCTCTTAAACCCTGAAACTCAATCCATGTGACAGTGGACGGATCTTTAGCTCTTTTTACGCATTCATCTAAAGTGGCAGATGTGGACTCCTTAATAGAATCCTTATTATAATCAATTAAATTGATCTGAATTGTTTCTGTATCACCGGATTCATCTACAAAAACCAAAGCCCCGGGATGAAGGCCAATAACTTTTGTTCTGGTTTTAAGCAAACGAGCCATATAGAATACCTTTAAAAATACATTTTTAATTATAGGAAAATATAAGAAAATTCCAACTTCGATAAAATCAAAATTAGACTAAAGCACGAAGCTTCTCTTGTAACTGGGTCCCCGCCTTCGCGGGGATGACTTTTTTTGCGGAAGTGAAGTGATTTTATCAGAAACGAAATAATTGAAGCGCCAGCCGAAAATCACTGAACAAAAGAGTTATGGAATTCAGGAACAAATCCAGAATAACGTACTCACATATTATTCCCTTAAAGCAGAGGGATGAATGAGCTTTACAGAAAAGCCAGTTCTCTCCCCTTTCAAACAATGAGAAGGTATCATCTTTCTCTCTAAATTTGGACCTAAATAAGGATCATCCGAACCATTAAAAGTTAACTTCACATCTTTATCGTCCAATTCACAATTTAAAGGAGGAGGAGGTCTAGGAGGTCTGTTGTCGTACATATCCTGGGAATGAACATAAAAGTCACTGAGATCTGGAGTCCAGGACGTTAAGAGCTGATTAATACTATTGAGTTTATAACTATTAAAGACAGAGGATATTCCATGTGAACTCGCGGGGCTTACACGAGGCTGTTCTTGAGCATAAATGATTTGTCTTTCAATATAATTTAAACGAAAAGGCGGATCATGCCCTCTCAATGCGGGACTATTTGTATAAACAGCAGAGGGTGGAATATTAGTGGTATTCTCATTTCTAAAATGACCCAAATCTGCAGGCACATAATCCGGGCCAAAAGCTTTCTTTAATCTGGGGTAAAGAGTCACCATATAATTAGGTAAAATTGTATAATAAGTGCGATCAAATTGATCCGGAGCAATAGCCATTTCTTCATAAACTCTCATTGTTTTATTAAAAATTTCATTGTGATTCAAATTTACAACTACTGTACTAGCAGTAGGATCAGGAACATGATCATGTTGTAAAACCACAGCATCCCTATAATAATCCATATTATTAGGTAAATCACTATAATTATTAAAGGTTCGTCCTTGGGCTTTTGATGTTGTACGCATAATATTGGAAGAACTGCCATGAATAGATTTTCGACCTTCAGTAAATAAAAAGTTCCAGGCCCATTGCACTCTCTCATCTGTTAAACCCAATGGGTCTCCAGGAGAGCGTGAATAATTAGGAAAAAGCATAAAGAATTCTGGACCAGCTCTTGGAATACGTGGGTCTTGAGTCTTAGGATCGGAAGGACCAAAGCTAGCCCCGAAGGGCTTGGCATAAGCTACAGCCTTCAGAGTCATTGGAACAATTCCAGGAGGAGTGAAGAAAGGAAAAAACAATTGCCCTTTATAGGGAATTTCCACCTCTACCCTAACACCCAAGTGAGCCTTTGGGCTTTGTTTTTTATAAAAACCCAACACTCTTTCTTGTGGATTCCTCCAAATACTTTTTAAAATTTCACACCAGGTTATGGGCTCATAATCCGGCTGATAAGTTACAATCCTATTCATAGTTGCTGTCATAACTTCAGAATTTGGTTTGAAATGAAGGTTAGAATCACTTGGATCACATTGAAAAATAGACTGAACAGTGGTTACACAAAAATTAGTATCGCCATCTGTTAAAGAACTACTATCGAAAGCATTTCTATGATTGTCAGTATTTTGAACATAAGAAGGAATAGGAGCAATTTCATCCCACTGAAAAAAAGTATTAAATGATGTTGAGGACCCGATAGGTCTAGGATCTACTCCTCCTGCTTGCGACTGTACTATAGTAAACCTTAATTTTGGATCAGGAGGATCAGGAGAGTTAAAACCTCGATAGTTTACATAAGTTAGGTTTTTCCAGATTGTATTTCTTACACCTTCCCCAATAGGTTTATTGTCAATATCTTGACCATTTTGCAGTAAAGGAAATAAACGGTTATCAATAAATAATTTTCTTTCTCTTTGATCCTTCAAAAAAGATAAATACATAGACGTCGCTACAAGCCAATTCTGATACCCAACATCAGAACAGTTTTTGCTCAACTGTTTTCTCAAACTACGAACTCTCTCGTTTCCTGCTAAAACAGAGAGAGTTGGCAAAATACCAGTTGTTGGTGTAACAGGGGGTAAAGAGCGCGCACTGGATGCTAGTTTATAGTTTTGGCAAATATGAGTATTATCATTATACCATTGTGTATGAAATAAAGGGTGTATAGTACAAACAGCGTAAGGACATTTCCACCGTCTTGCCGTATCTGCTAAATCGCACTCTGCATTAAGACAGCCGCTTCCTGCATGAGGACATAGAGACCTGTCTGTCACAGAAGATTTATTTAAAATATTCATCACAAACCTACCTCCTCCAGCACTACCGGACACCCCAGGAATAGTCGGCTCTACAAAGCCTCCGCTGTTTCCCAAGACTAAATATCTCCAGGCAAACAGTTTGTAGGACTGCCTCATTTGATAATTGATATGAGCCATGGCATCCATGACTTCAGCCTGCTTTTGAGCCGCATAGATAGCCGCTAGATCCACTGAATTTTGTAAATTGATTTTATCATGCACAACCATGCCGACATTAATCACCATAGCCAAAAAGAAAAAAATTACCGGAAAAACCAGAACACCAAAAACAATCAGCTGTCCTCTTTTTCCTTTCATCAGATCATTCTTCATACAAATCCCTGTTCTCTTTATTTTATTTGAAAAACTTCGCTTGTGAAAAGAATTGCCTGCGTAAATAGTCCAAATGAAAATGATTACTGGACTGCATAAACTCAGAAGACAAGTAACGGCTAAGTATTTGATTTAAAAGCTTTGCCTCTTTAGATAAAGGATTTTCCAGATATTTTGCACAAGTCTGAAGAGCTTGCATATAACCAGACAAAGAGCCAATTTCAAAAAATTTCAAATCCTTCTGCATATAAATAAAACATCGGTGTGAATGCCGATTTACAAAATCTTTAAATAAATGATTATCCGATTTATTAAATAAAGAAAAACACTCCTGATTGATCAAAACAAATCCGGCAAAAAAATAGGCTTGATGACTGTTGTTTCCTTTTGGCACAACTCTGCCTTCAGAGTCCGCCCAAAGATAAGAGGCGCCTTTCTTAAATGGAGAACAGAGAAAGGTCATTAAAGCTTTTTTCTTTTTATGTTGAAGGCAAATCTGAGAAAAAAAATCATCACATAGAAAAACAGAGTCTCCATTTAAGTAAATAATATCTTCTTCCCCCTTAAAAAAGTTTAAATTTTCTTTTAAAGTTCCCAACCCCTCTAAAAGTGCAGGTTCATGAAAAAAAGAAATATGAGGTATATTCAACTTTAAACTTTCAATAGTCTTTTTGACCTGCTTGGCCTGATGATGAGTATTGACTAATAAATGACTGACTTTTGCAGACTCTAAAATTTTTAAAGGATAGGCCATTATGGGGATATTTAAAAAAGGAAGGGCAACTTTAGAACGATTTCTCGTATAAGGATGCAAACGAGAACCTAGACCAGCGCATAACAGCAAAGCTTTCATAAACGGCTCAAAAGCAATTGAACATATTTTAAAAAGTAAGGATATTCATTCCATTGTACAAGTATAGATTCCACTTTTTTTAAGGAGGAATGGATATATTTTAAATGATTATTTTGCCCCCTTAAGTGAAAGAAACTCATAAAACTGCCTGTAGCTTTAAATAAACGCTGAATTGTTGTTAATTGAAATTTATACATATCTACAGATTTATTCCATTTTTTCTCATAGTATTTTATCAGCAATTGTTTTTCCTCATCTGACAAAGCAGAGTAAGGATCCTCTATAAGACTGACCAAATCATAATAAACAGGATAAAAACCAGCATCCTGAAAATCAATGATGTAAACTTGATCTTTATAAATAAATAAATTTCTGGAATGAAAATCCCTATGACTTGGCACTAAGGGAGGTTGAACTATTTTTTCATTAATATCACGAAATTCTTCAAAAAGCTTTTTTTTGTCATCTTCCAAAAAAGCATGATTAAATTGCTGATAAGTAAAAATCATTTCATGAAGCCCCTGATTCACACTAAAAGATGTTTTTAAGTCATCAGAGCTGACATCTTCCTGAAGGCTCCAAAGACAGTCCAAGGCCATTTTATGAAAATCCAATACATGACTTTCCAAATAAAACTGCTCCAAGCTTACAGAGCCCAAATCCTCAAGCAACACAAATCCATTGTGATTGTCCTGAGCCAATATGCTTGGAACTGAAAAGTCTTTTCTTTTAAATAAATCTTGTACACTCACAAAAGATTTAAAACTTTTCTGAGTATTCGGAGGGTAAGAAGCCAAAATACAGGTTTTATCCTTGATGGAGACTCGGTGGTATTGCCTTTCACCGCTGTCCCCCATGATCTTTTTTGCAGTCCAAGAAGGGCCAAAATGTTGATCTAAAAAACTTTTCATACTCTATGTATTCACCCACTCTTCAGAGTGACGCCAATAAGAAGTAAAACATTCCATAAGTGATGGGACAATCATTTTTTTAGCAGACTCTAAAGGCAAAGAAGAAGAAAAAATTAAGGAAGGACCAGCTTTATTTGTTCTTAAGTAATGAGCTAAAAATAATTGATCCTCTCTTGAAAGCTGTTCAGCAGAAGAAATAAAAATGAGCACCTGTTTTAAGTCCGCTGAAAAAAAGCTGGAATCAAAGACAGATGCATCAAGATGAACAAAAGATTTCAGACTAGATCTTTCATACATATCCAAGGCTACTTTTAAAGCTCTTTTTGCCTCCAAAGAAGGAAGCCATATTGGAAAGTTTTTTTCATTGGACTGAAAAGACACTCCATGCTTTTGAAATAACTCTTCCAAAGAGTTTAAAGTCCATTGAACATGATTGTAAATTTCATCCAAACGCTCTGTAGATACAGAAGGATGCACCTGAAGATGCCCCGCTGTCTGACGACTTATCACCAAAGGAATAATAACTGATGGTGCAGAAGAACCGGCTTGATCCGAATACTGAATGGGAATTGAAAATTTATCACTTAAAGTCTGACTCAATCTCTTCATAGTTTGTTGATATAACTCATAAGACATACAGCACTTCCTTGTTTAAAAAACCTCTATACCCACAAGCTTGCAAATAAGAGGACAAGTGCTGTCCAGCCTTTTAAAAATAGAAAATAATATAGGAAAATCAGTAACTTATGTTTGAATACCAACCTTATATGAATGGGGTTTTAAAGGGGCTGATGAAGGAAAATTTGCCTATCTATTAGACAACAAAGGACAAAATTTGTCCTCAGTGAAGTAAGTTCATGTATGTAAGATCAGAGTTCAGTTTACCGAATACCAGTGTCAGATCTTTTCTCAGAAGGCTCTTCAATTCCAATAGCTGACTGTAAAACATATAATAAATTGAAAGCACTGGGATTAGTGTCCATATCCCTTTTGTCTACACGAACTGTGTGTTCATCACAATAAGCACAGCGCCCGGGGCCCTCTGCCTCTGTTTCCTTATCCTGCATATTACGCAAACCTTCATTAAAAGCTGAAGCGGCCATAATGCCAAAAACAAAATCTTCATCCTCTTCAGCAAAAACCGGAACAGACAGTATTATTAAAGTTAAAGTGAGAATTATGATTTTCATTATCCCTTCCTTAGATATTCATCTCTTGAACCACAGGGTAGCAATCTCCACCAGCCCATTAAACATAGACATCACTTAAAAAGTCTATCTTGTGCCTTCAGAAGATCTTCCCTTTACTTCTGGTTTTGCTTCTGCTTCTTCTTCAGCAGATTGAGCCAGATGCAGTAAAGTCAAAGCATTGGGATTTGTGTCATCTTCTCTATCTACATCAGCTGTATGTTCATCACAATAAGCACAGCGCCCGGGGCCCTCTGCCTCTGTAGCTTTATCATCCAAAATATTGGAAAAAACAGGAACCGTTGAAAAAATTAAAGTGAGAAGTATTATTTTCATCATTAACCTTCCTTAGATATTCATCTCTTGAGCCACAGGAGTAATGATCTCCATCAGTCCATTAAACATAGACATCACTTGACTCATTATAACAGGATCGTTGCTGTTTTTCCAACCTTTAGACATCCCTTTACTGTCATACTCAATCTCAATAGAACCTACACCTTTTTGAGTAATTTTTTGAGGCTTATTCACCCGATCATCATAAGAGACCAAAATAATTTTACCAGATTGATCTTTCATTTGATCAATGCGGCCCTTCTCATCATGAGACAAACTCACCCAGCGTCCATCAGAACGAGACACTCTTCTCATTAAGCAGGTTGATGGGTTGTATTGAATTTGTACTGTTTCTTGATTGACCACTTTTTTATTCGCCAACCTTTGAGTGCCGACAGACATGGGTTTTAAACATTTAGTATCGTATTTTGCAAAAGAAGTTTTTTGGCTTCGATTCACCTTTTCTTTCAAAAGCCCTTTAAAAGATCCTGCAGAATAATATTTGTACTGTGTTCTCACTCCATTTTGAGTTAAATTGGACACCCTTCTAAATTTAGGATGATAAGTCACATCACGAACATCTCCATTTACTTTTTGTCTTGCCCGATGAAGATACATCACTCCATCCTCACCTCTTTTATTCCAAAATTCGTAACGGCTGACATTGGTTACCACTTTGCCGCATTTCTTCTCCACATCAGTCCAATAATGATTAGGGTTTTTCGGGTTTGTCTTATATTTATAAGTCTCAATACATTTTCTTTGATTTTCAAAGCTGGTCACCCAATCTTTCTTTTTATTATAAGTTAAATTTTCCACAACAGGATCTTTTCTGGTGCCCCCAGGATATATAGTTTGAGTCAAATTATGAAGATCATCATAAGAGTGTTTGTGTTCACCATCCTGATTCACCACTCGAATTAAATTTTCATCTTTAATCTTATAAGAGGCTAAAGTTTTCCCCATCCCTTTGATAGAAGCAATCTGCCCTTGCTCATAGCCAAAGACAAGTCTTCGACCTTTATTATCCACAATGTATTCAGGCTTTTCTTTTTTCCATACAATTTTAATATAATTACCGGCTTTATCTGAAATCTGAATAAGACGGCCGCTGTTTTTAGCAAAGAACTGTTGTACTCCATTGGACAATGTTCTTTTAAACCAGCCTTTTTTATTAAAAACAATAGAGTCATTGCTTCTGCCTTCAGCAAAATGCACAACACCAGGACTGACCTGTCCGCTGACTTTATAAGCTTTCAAAAACTCATTTCTTAAAATATGACTTTTAGTTAACTTTTGTGTTAATTGTGCATAATAAGAACTGGATAGTTTTTTATTTTGTTTTTTAACAGCTTGAATAATTTGCTCAATTTGCACGGACACATCCTGCCTGGCATTTTGGCTTAAAAACAAAATTTCCTGCCCGCCTCCGCATTCTGTCAGTTGAATAGAGTTATCCGGCAATACACGCACTCTGGTTTCTATATTTGAGCACCACCCCATACCAAAAAGACCTCTATATAAAGATCTGGAGTTATAGGTTCTTTCCATGGTTAGAGGAAAAACAGCTCCTTTTAAATCAAAATCAACAAATGTCTTTTTATAATTTCCACTTTTTGTATCTACAAGCGACCAAGCAGAAAAAGTGAAACCAATCACCAAAAACAATAATACCTTCATGTCTCCTCCCTATTTTTCAAATTTCAGTGACTATACGTCTATTGTAGCCACTTTTCTCATCATTTTTCCACCAATAATCACCAAAACAGCTATAATTACCAAACAAACCCACCCTAGGGCTGTGGTAAATAATACAACCGCATATGAACGATTGATAAAATAAAGCAAGCCGATAATAACTACAGGAACCGCAGAAATAATCCTTGCCTGCATCATTCCCTGAGCTGTTAAAGCTCTAATTTTACTCTCCACTTTTTGTCTGGATCGGATAGTTTCTGCAATCACTGCAAATGTTTCTGCCAGATTTCCCCCAGTTTCTTTCAAAATATTTACCGAAGTCACCAGCATTATCACATCCGGCATAGGGACCCGCTCGGCCATTTCCCTCATAGCTTCTTCCACACTCATTCCCAATTTAATTTTATTTAATACTAAAGTGAATTCACTGCTTAAAGGCCCTTTCATACCCTCAATCACCCTTTCCATTGATTGTGTCACACTGAGACCCACCTTCATTCCATTCGCCATTAAGACCATTCCCTCCAACATTTGCTCCACAACAGTATAACAGTAACGAGTCCATAGAGAGCGCATCACAGAACGAACTCCAACCCAAGTCATAAAAAAGGAAACAATTCCAATACTCAAGCCCACTAAAAAATGAGGAAGAGTAATCACCACCGGAATCAAAGCCATAGCCAAACTTAAAAGCCATAGATACATCACTGTTTTTTTATGATCTTTTTGAATTCTCATTTTTTCTATAATTTCAATAATTTCTTTTTGAGAAGACGTGGTTTTGTCGTAGGCAAAACGTAAAAAAGAAGGAAGCCATTTATAACTCACAAAAAAGACACAAACGCCAAACGCCAAGTACAATAACAAATCATATTGAACCAAAAAACTCATGAGACCGCCTTTTTGGTTTTGGAAGGAAGAGGACGAATAACTCTGGAAGGCCCCCCAAGCTTCGGCTTCATAGAGCCGCTCACAGGAGTTTTCTTAACACCAGAGCTGATAGACTGTTGAGTGGTAAATAAATCCCGTGGAATATGAATACCTCTTTGTTCAAAACGTTCAATAAAACTTGGAATACGCCCCATAGCCTGAAACTGACCAATAATTTTTCTGTTTTTATCAAAGCCTGACTCTTTAAATCGGAAAATTTCCTGCAAAGTCACGACATCCCCCTGCATCCCCGCCACTTCTGTAATACTTTTTACTTTACGGCTTCCATCACTGAGCCGGCTGATTTGCACAATAAGATTCACAGCACCGGCAATCTGTTCCCGGATAGCTTTAGCCGGCAAGTCCATCCCCGCCATTAAACATAAAGTTTCCAAACGAGCGACAGCTTCTCTCGGGTTATTTGCATGCACTGTCGTCATAGAACCGTCATGGCCTGTATTCATTGCAGAAAGCATATCCAAAGCCGCTCCATCACGGCATTCCCCCACCACGATACGATCCGGGCGCATACGAAGAGAGTTTCGAATTAAGTCGCGGATACTTATAGCTCCTGTACCTTCCATATTTGCAGGTCTTGTTTCCAAACGCACCACATGTGTTTGTTTCAACTGTAGCTCTGCCGCATCTTCAACGGTAATAATTCTCTCTCTCTCAGGAATAAAAGCAGAAAGCACATTAAGCAAAGTTGTCTTACCTGAACCTGTACCTCCTGAAATGATCACATTTAAACCCTGCTCGACACAAATTTTCAAAAAGTCACCCATAGCCTCCGTCATAGAACCAAATCTTTTCACCAAATCCTGAATGACAATTCTTTCACTTGGAAATTTCCTAATGGTGACCGCCGGCCCGTCAATAGATAAGGGTTCAATCACAGCATTGACACGACTGCCGTCAGCCAAGCGGGCATCCACATACGGAGTTTTTTCATCAATACGCCGTCCTAAAGGAGTGACGATTCTTTCAATGACATTTTTCAAATGCATATTGGAAGTAAATGTGACAGGAGAAAGCTGAATTTTTCCACTTTTTTCACAATAAATTTGAGAAGCCCCATTGACCATAATTTCTGTTACAGATCGATCTTCCAAAAGTTCTTCCAAAGCCCCTAGTCCGACGGCTTCATCCAACACATGTTTAATAATTTGACTTCTTTCCTGCCTCGCCAAATGCTTTGCTTTTTCATCCACCAAGCGAGTCACAATACGAGAAGCTTTCATTCTAATCTCTTCTGTGGCTTTTTTGGTTTTAGCTTTTGTTAAGTCTTTGTTCAAATCCATTTCCTGAATGAGTTCCGAATGCACTTGCAGTCTTAAAAGAGTGTTAGAATCTAAATTTTCATTTGAAGAAAAATCTTCTTTCTGAGTACTCGAAGATTTCTTTACAGGGCTCATTTGAGAACGGGACAACTGTTTATTTTTCTGTAAAATACCTCCTGTCAACTGCCGGATGATTTGATGGTAAGAGCGGGCCATTGCTGTGTTGGAGTGAGATAAAACAAAAGGTCTTGAAGAAGACAGGGCCTGAAGAGACACAGCCTCGTCATTTGGAACAAAATTTAAAATAGGGAGTTTTAAGGCCTGTTGAATGGTCGAAGCCTGCACAGCTGTTGATGTATGTTTGTTGACAATAATCTGCATTAATTGGGTTGGTAGAGTCGCCACCATCAATTCATTTAAAATTCTTCTGGTTTGATTAATCACCAAAATCTCAGGTGTCACAAGCACCAATAAAGCGCTGACTCTGTTTAAAACTTCCACCTGAAGCTCTCCAACCTCACAGCCTAGATCCACAAAAATATATTTGTAATTTTGCTCCAGGCTCATCAGTTGTTGAGAAAACAAACGAGGATCTCCGGAAAGACTTTGCTCAGGGCTTTTCACCGCCGCCAAGTAAGCTAAACCGGAGTTGTGTTGAGATAAAATACTCTTAAGCGAAGTTTGGGAAATAACCCCTTTATAGCCAATAAATTCAGACACTGTCTTTAAAGGCTTAAGCCCTACAATAATATTTTGATCTCCACAGCTTTTATTATCCAAGTCCATGAGCAGACAAGGAGCTCGAAGTTCTTTTTGAGCGGCTAAAGCCAAGTTGGCAGTGAAAACACTCTTGCCTACTCCGCCTTTTCCTCCAATAACACCAATAACATAATTCATAGAACTCATCTTACTGACCTTCAATTCTGAATTTTCTTTTAATTTCTTCAACATCTGTGCTGGCTGAACTCTTGATGAAAGGTGTAACAAAAACTACAAATTGATTTCTATCTCTTTTAAAATTCTTAGAAGACAACAGATTAAACACAGGATCTCCCCCTTCTATACTTCCCCCTGGTTCACGATTATAATCCCTTGTATTGGAGTGAGATATAATTCCTCCAATAGCCGCACTTAAACCGCTTCGCACATACACTAAAGTGTTTAGTGCTTTTTTAGAAATGATAGGCCCTGCAGAAGCTGTGCCCACAACATTGGAAACTGTAAAGCTTACTTCCAAACGCACGCCGTCTTTTCTGGCACCAACAATGGTGGGCCTGATGGAAAGATCTACTCCTGCAGTGGCTTTTTGCACCTGCATTCCTGCCGCACCAGCTAAAACTCCATAGGGAATTTCTCTATTGGAGCTGACCTTACCCTGCTCTCCCTCCTCCACAATTAAATTAGAGCTGTGTAGAATACGGGCAAATCCAAACTCTTTAGCCCAATTCAATTTAGGAAGTAAATTGGAAATAGTTCCTGTAATAACTTTTCCAATTTTTTCCCCAATCGTATAATCTGCTGAAGCCATTCCTGGGGCCCATTGAAATCGAAACTGATCCGAATAACTATTCCCCAACTCCACATAATGAATGACCATATGAACTAGTTTATTTTGCGCTTTCTTTTTTGATGGAGGGGGTTGAACTTTAATCAAATTAATAATCACATTTTTAACATTTCGATCACGAACCACTCCACTTTGCACAGCCGGATCTGTAACCACACCAGGGGCATAAAGCTGGGCAATGATATTGGCATTTTCACGTTCTTCTTCTGTTGAAACTGTTCCTCTTAAAATAAATTTTTCGTTTGCGGCTTTAACCGTAATATTGGGGTTTCCAATTTCCCTTTCAATAAACTGAGCCACTTTATTTTGTGCAGAAGCACTGAGAGTGACCAGAGAAGTGGCTTTATCTCCATATTCTTTCACCACATTGTAAATACGCTTCATATCACGGGGAACAAAGATTTCTCCATCCACCACCACCTTATTGTTGATAATAGAAACAGTGATTCCATTAATTTCCCCCAATAAAGATGTGATCTCATGAGCTACACGGGTGAGATCTGTTTCCCGAACAGAGATCGTATATTTTTTTAAAATATTTCTGCCCTCTTTGATAATCAAAGAGCCCACACCTTTTCTAATGGGGGTAAATCTTAAAGTATGTTTTTTCTTATCGTGAAAGAGACGTGTTCTTCTGGTATAGGTTCCTTCAAACTTCAGTGTTTTTCCTCTCCACGCAGGGTCCAAAGAAAAATCAGAGTCTAAACCTACAGAAAGAGGAATAGACTCTTCAATCGACCAAACCGGCAGACAAATGACAAGTAAGAGAAAAATCCATTTCAAAGAAACACCGCCTTACTTAACTTTCACTCTGGTTTGAGTTGTTTTTTTAGTGGAAGAAGAAACTGTTCTTAATCCCAGAATACTTTCAATGGTTGTCGTTTGAGAAACCTGCCTGGAAACCAAGCTGTCATTGGGATGTCTCAAAGATAAAAAGAGAGAACCCGGACTTGTGGATAAAATATACACTAACTTTTGAATATCATCAGGCTCCGCTTCAATTGTAATGGAAGAAAAATCAGCATTGGATCGAATATTTTTAATAAAATCACTGGATCCAACCTGTTCGTGCAAACGAGGCAGTTCATTGACAACATTGAGGCCTGTAGCCAAAATAACCACATTTTGCAAAATTGTTTTTACATGGCGGGTGTTTCCTCCGCGGCTTCGAACATCAAGAGCGGCTAAAATATCCACGCGGTCTCCCGGTTTAATCAACTTGGCCACTCCTCTCATTTCATCAATAGGGATAGTTAAAGCACGACTTTTAGGGGTCACTTGCAGAGAAAGCCCTGTAACAGGCCCGGGTTTAATAATTTTATTATCTAAAATTTGTTCTCCTGATTGAATAGGAGCCAAAGCCACAAGACCTGTGGCATCTTCAATATTGCCAATATGTCCGGGCTGTGCAAAGTCCATAGGCACTTCTGTCAGCTCCAGCATGGATTCATCCAAAGTTTCCATCTCGTTAATATCTCGAGTTGAAACAACCAAGGTGGTTTTAGCCCCAAAACGCTTGGTTAAGGCCTCACTTTTCTCCTGCGTATAGCTGTAAACCAGCATTACTGCAAAAATGGCCAGACCTATACTTAGCCAAAGAACTAGAGTTTCATTTTTATTCATGCTAAAAACCCCCTGAATATTCCGTTTTCCCCTTATAATTTTTCGGAATTTTGGGGCATTTTCATTAATGTCTTTTGCCTAAAAAACAGACAGTTTTAACTGCATTTTGTCCGTCCTGGACCCTATATGTATTCATCACCTGTAAATGTTCACTAATTCGATGACAGAATGGAAAAAATTAAAGAACATCACAATTGCTGTTGAGGCAGATGCCATAAGCCATCTGTAAATGAACCACACCGGTTCTATAGTCATCACCGGCATCTTTCTCATTTCTCTTCCTATAATCAAGGCGGTCATCGGGGTCTAAAAAGGTGTCTAAAGAAGAAGAATACCCATCAATTCTATCATCAAACTTAACACCAACAAAACCCCCTGGTTTAGAGCTGTCATCCCAATCTGCTCCACCCATATCTATTTTTAATTTTTTAGCCATAAAATGTTTATTATGATTATCAATACTGGCAAAAACACGAGAGTTTATATGTTCCTTAGAATAATTATTTTCTAATATTTTTTCATCATCGCTGTAATCGTTAAGAAAAGCCAAATTGCTTCTACTGCGAATAGAATCCCAGGCATAAGCTCTGGCCCCAATAGAGCGTAAAATAGCAGAATGAGTAATCCCCCAGGAGCCATACATTATGGCAAAAAAGAAAATAAATACTAAAAAGAAAAACATAAACTCTATAATGGCCATTCCACGCTTTTTTCTTAACATCCATTTCCTCCCTGAACAAAACTTCCTACAACTGCAACGCATTCACTTGCACTGACTTCACGCCCTAAAAATGCGGCAATTGGAAATGCAAAACCATCATTTCCGCTTCCTACTTTTCCCAAAAAGGGAATATTCATTGTCAAAACCTTGGAGGTAAATGTAAACCCCACTCCAAAACGTGTTCGGCGGTCTGGCGTCAGACCGTCTGGCGGCAGACCTGTACTCTGGCCATCATAAATAGTCATATTTGAAAGGAAAAACCATTGAGACATGTCCACACCACTTTTAAAAAATTTTCCTCTTAAAGCATCGAATTGACCTACAGCCGCACTCTCATGTGCTCCAGGATTTTCATGGCCAATAAAATAAGTTCTGGCTGTGGCATAAGCAACATACTGAGCCACCTCCACCAGACTAAAAGTCAAAGAGGTTAAGATGACAAACATTAAAAGCAAACAGGAAACCGTAATGCTAAAAAGAAAATCAACAGAAATACTGCCTTTACACTGGTGATTAATCATTACTTTGAATCCTCCCCTTTACCCTGTAAAGTATTCATTTCCTGGTTAGGATGTGCACCCATTGCAGAACATTCACCTGTAGAAGAAGGGGGTATAGGAGGGTTTTCACATTTTTGCCAAACTCCCGCAATAGACATCCCACGTATATGATTGCCGGGAGCATCTATTATTTTTTTCATCCATTCTCCATCACGCATTGTTTCTTGTATGATAAATATTGATAAACTTACCAATATAACCAACAACAAAATAGATTCTAAAGTGGCTTGACCTTTTTTTTTGTTCATATTAGCTCCTACATACTCATCATTTTTTGCGTGTACGTCATTCCGGACTCCCTTCAGTCATTCCGGACTTGATCCGGAATCCAGCCTCACCTGCAGCCCTTCTGCTCAGTAATTTTTAGGTTCTTTGAAAACCCTTTATCTGCATTTTGAAAAAGGCCATTTGTGCAAACTATTCATGCAACGTTAAGAAACAAATAACATAGATCGACCGTTTCAAAATGTCCTTTTCCAAAATGCAGTATTGCGAACTCAGCTAATACCTCTAAAAACACAGGCTTAAAGCCAGCCGATTTGATTCAACACCCGATAGCTGAGCCACCCTAATAATAAAACGACAGAAAAGGGAAAAGTCTGAAGGGCTTCTTTTTCAACTTTCTTAAACTTGATCAAATTCAACATATTATTCCAAATAATAAAGGCTTTTCCCTGCAAGATTGCTCGAATGAGCCCTAAAATCCCTCCCCAGGGAAGAGCTAGTATAAGAGACCAAAAAACAGCAGGAAGACTCCAGGTTAAAGCGACAGTCACATAAAGCTTTAAATCACCACCGCCAATAATTCTTAGAAAATAAAAAGGCAGAGCAATTAACAAAGCCCCAAGACCGGAAAATAAACTGGTGCTTAATAAAGCGGACCATCCCTGTGTCACCACAACTGCAAGCAACGCTACAGGGATACAACATAAAAGAAGTTTATTATGAACTTTTCTAAATTTTAAATCATCTATGAGTGCGGCTATTAGTATTAAACCTGAAACCAAAGTAAGAAAGGATACATCAATCATAGAATAAATGTAACGCAAAGTAAGTTCAGTGCCAACCGAACATTAGTCCCAACCTGAAATGGCAATGCACTGGACTCCGGACTTACGAAGTCCGCATGGCATATACAAATGGACTCTGAATGTATAACAAATTCCTGTTTTTGTAGTGGATGAATACGCTTTAGACTCTTTGAAAGCCTTCGCTCAGTAGCTCTGCTTCGCAGTTCAGAATGACTTTCTCGTAGATTCCGGATCAATTCTTGAATTATAAATGTTCATTGCTCAGAGTTTTTGGTTGGCACCTCACCTCTTTACTCAATAACAGAATTGGAAAAATAAATTAAACGAGATATATTTTTTATTTCAAGTTTTTCTTTAGTTTGAGAATTTTTGTTTTAGATAAACCTGTTATTTTAACGATAAGTTCAATATCCATTTTGTTTTTAATCATATTCACAGCCACCAACTTCATACCTTCTTCTAAGCCTTCTCCTCTGCCCTCTGCTCTGCCCTCTGCTTTACCTTTTGCTTTACCTTCCGTTATACCTTTTGCTATGCCTTCCGCCATACCTTGTGCTATGCCTTCTTTTCTACCTTCCGAGAGACCTTTTTCTCTGGCATAATCCAGCTCAGCCA
>JAPPLG010000019.1:0-148868 GCA_028819545.1 Bdellovibrionales bacterium
ATTATTTTAAATTTAAAAAAAAATTATTAAAACCCAAACCCGTTTTCTTTTAAAACCAACCCCAAAAAAAAAAAAAAAATTTTTAAAAAAAAAAAAAACCCCCCCCCCCCCCCATTTTTTTGCAAGATTTCTATAATTTACTCTTCAACCACACTAAAAAGACAATGCTTTCCTTTTATATCTATGATAGAAACCTATTATGAAATTTAAAGGAATTATTACAGCTTTAATCACTCCCTTCTATCAGGGGGAGTTAGATAAACATTCTTTTATCCAATTAATCAAAAATCAACTGGATGAAGGGGTGGATGGTTTTGTTTTGAACGGCACCACAGGGGAATCGCCAACACTTAAAGAAGAAGAGGTTTCTCAAGTTGTAGAGTGGACCAAGGTGGAAACTGCAGGAGCAGTACCTTTAATTTTGGGCATCGGACATAATAACACTTATCAAGCTGAAAAAAATATTCAAAAAGCTGGCAAATGGAAAATGGATGGAGCTTTAGCGGTTGTTCCTTACTACAACAAACCAACAGGGGAAGGTTTAAAAAGACATTTTAAAAAAATAGCTGAGCACTCTGAAGTGCCAGTCCTGCTCTATAATGTCCCTTCAAGAACTCAAACCTCTTTAGATATATCCACAATCGCAGAGTTATCTAAAAAAAAACAAATTCAAGGCATCAAAGAAGCTTCCGGAGATATGAATTTTGCAGAAGAATTATTTTCAAAAAACATAAAATCTGACTTTTCTTTTTTAAGCGGTGATGACAGCACTTATTTGGATTTTGCCAAAAAAGGCGGACAGGGGGTTGTTTCTGTTTCTTCGCACTTTATGCTCAAACCAATGAAGAGTTTTTTAAACAAAGTGCTTGAAAAAGATGCAACAGCCATTAATGAATTTCAAAAAAAATACAAAGATGTTTTAGATTGTCTGTATGCAGTTTCCAATCCTATAATGATTAAACAGGTGATGTACCTAAAAAAGGTGATTAGATCTCCTGAATTAAGACTTCCTCTTTGTGAGCCTGAAAGTTCGTTTATCGAAGATATAAAAAAACAACTTCAAACAATAAATTCATAGTATATAAAATTTAAATATTAAGGTTTTTATCTTTCTTTAAATATACCTTTTAAAGGCTTGTCATTTCGCAGGCAGTTCATTATATTTTCATCCATCTTGAAATGGAGAAATCATGTCAGAGAAAATTAAGATTGGACTCACCGGAGCTTCAGGTCGAATGGGAAAATCCATTTGCGAGCTTGTAAAAACAGAAGACAAATTTCATATTCAAGCTTACTACGATTCCAAAAACCCTTTAGACAAGTGGGATTCAAAGACTATTGATGCAGTTATCGATTTTTCTATTCCAGAAGTTTTTATGAACACACTTAAATGGTGTGAAACAAACCAAAAACCTCTAGTCAGCGGCACCACCGGACTTAACTCAACAGAAGAGAAAAAGTTAAAAGAAACATCTTCAAAAATCCCTATTCTATGGTCCCCTAATATGAGCTTGGGAATTGCCTGTTTTAATGAGTGGTTAAAAAAAATTCCTCAAACAATAAAAAATTGGGATATTCAAATTTCCGAAACTCACCACCGTTTTAAAAAAGACGCTCCAAGCGGCACAGCCCTATTCCTGCATCAAACCCTGGAATCACAAAATATCAAAAGCCCTACCCCTCACTCCACTCGTGAAGGAGATGTTCATGGAGTACACAAGGTCTCCTTTACAGGAACGGATGAAACTCTATCTATTGAACATATTGCCCAAGATCGAAAGGTATTTGCTCGTGGAGCCTTAGATGCTTCAGTTTGGATTCTTCATCAAAAACCAGGATTTTATCAAATTAAAGATTGCTTATAAAACCTCAATTCTTTAAAAGAGATTCTTGTAAACTGAATTTCTCCAAAGGTATAAAAATATGAAGTTTTTTATTGATACAGCCAATTTTAGTGAAATTAAAAAAATCATAGATGTTTTCCCCATTGACGGTGTAACCACCAATCCAACCCTGATTTCCCAAACAGGAGAATCCATACAAAGCCTTATTCCAAAAATTTGCGAGCTTGTACAAAAACCTGTTTCTGCAGAAGTGATCGAAACAGAAAAAGATAAAATGTATCAAGAAGCCTTACAACTATCCAAACTACATAAAAATGTTGTCGTAAAACTTCCTCTAACAAAGGATGGCTTAGCTGTCTGCCGCCTTTTAAAAGAAAAAGAAATACCTACAAATGTCACCCTCTGTTTTTCACCCCTTCAGGCTTTAAGAGCTGCCCAATCCGGAGCGACAATGGTTTCTATTTTTGTCGGAAGACTGGATGATATAGATCAGTCTGGAATGCAGGTGGTTGCAGACACTTTAGAAATATTCTCCAATTACTCTTTAAAAACTGAAGTTCTTGTTGCAAGTATTCGACATCAAAAACACATATTGGACTCTGCTTTACTTGGAACTGATATTGTTACAGCTCCTTACAAAGTTCTTAACCAAATCATCCAGCACCCTTTGACAGATATTGGACTTAAAAAGTTTTTAGAGTCAGCTCAAGCACTTCAAAAAAAATGAAATTAAAAAAATCTTATTTATTAACAATTATAGTTTCTTTCATTATTTTTCTAATTTTATTTTATCCCCGCATTCTGCCAACAGTCGATACAAGAAGTATTTCCCCTGTTATTATAGAATCCACTCAAAAATAATATAAAACCATTAATGATTTAAAAAAGAAAGTGCTGTCTCTATAGCTTTTTTCATTGAAGAAGAATTCGCTTTATTTTGACCAAAAATATCTTTAGCTGTTCCATGATCCACACTTGTTCTCACAAAAGGCAAACCTAATGTTGTTTGTATTCCTTCTTGAGGGTGAGTCATTTTAAAAGGAATAAGGCCCTGATCATGATAAGCACACAAATAAAAAGAATACTTATTCCAATTTGCAGGCTGAAAAGCTGTATCCGGCACCAAAGGCCCTACAACATCTTTTTTACTGTATTGATCTAAGACATTAAGAAAAACTTTCTGCTCTTCACTTCCTAAAATACCTTCTTCTCCTGCATGCGGATTCAAGCCCAAAACTCCAATGGGTTTTGTTAAAGAAAGTTTTTTACGAAATAATAAAGTCTCTTCAATCCCTTTTTGCAGAAGAGAAGGTGTTATTTGAACAGTGTTTAAAGGTTGATGATCTGTTAGAAGAACCACATTAAATTTTTCACCTAAAAAACACATGAAAAGAAATGGGCAACCTGATACCTCTTTTAATAAATCTGTATGCCCTTTAAATTGAAATCCATCTTTCTTAATTTGAATTTTAGATAACGGAGCTGTTACTAATGCACGTCTTTTTGCATCCTCCAAACAAAGCTGACTGGCTTTTTTAACCCAAATAATAGGAGAATCAGAAGAGCAAACTTCTATTAAATCAACATCCGCACACTCAGAGAACTGATTCACTCTGGAAAAACGAAATAAGGAAAAAGAGTCTTGTCCTATATGAGGGTATTTTTCTGAACTTCTCCAAAGACAAAATTGAACATTTTTTTTTACACCTATAGCTTTCAAAGCCTTTAAGCTGACTTCCAGTCCAACTCCATCCACATCTCCAGTAACAATATGTATTTGTATCATGTGTATTTTTTGATAATAGAAGATTTTCTCTTATCTTCCATCCAATTTTTAAATTTAGATGAAAATCTTTCTTGAAAAATTTTTGCCCTTAGTCTCTCAGTAGCCCTTTGATCACTGACAAGAAAAGACCTCTGCAACAACTCAAAGACATAACAATGTGAACCAAAACAAATGGGCCTGGAAAACTGCCCCACACTCATTCCTGAAATCACTTTTCTTAAATCAGTATTCATTTGCTCTTCTGTTAAAGAAACAAACTGAGAGGGGAGATTTTTTTTCTCTGTTTGTTTGGAAAACCCTTCAGCTGTGGCTTTACCTTGCTTGCTAAAATCAAACGTCCATTGATTCAGATCATATTTATATTGTTTAAAAAAGTTTTTACCTGTTTTCATTCGATAATAGTCATTAATATCCGTATCCAACACTTGCGTTGCAGAAGCAATTTCTGTTTGAACCCATCTGTCAAACAAACTGTTGTAATAAAGTATATCCTGATATTCTTCCAAAGAAAGACCTATTCTTCTCAGCTTCTTTTTAAGGCGTTTTTGAGAAATATTTTTTCTTTTTAACTCCTGTCTTAAAACCTCCTCCTTTGATGAAGATTCCAGCTGTTCTACAGGCAGTTGAGACTTCAATACTTTTTCATCAATCATAAAACTAATTAATTTTTTTCTACTCCTTACTAATTCCTTTTTAGGTTTGATTTGAAACAACACCCCTGCTGGAGCTAAAGAAGAGGATAGCAGTTTACGGTAAGCTTTCACTTCAGATAAAAAGATCATTTCATCATCCACGACAGCTACAGTTTTTTCTATCGTTCTTGCTGAAGCAAAAAAAGTAACAAGGTAAAGAAGAATAAAAAGACTTTGATACTTCATAACGGTTTTTTGTCTTAACACAGACTAAAACAAAAATTCAAGTGTTATAGATTTATTTAAATGGATTTAATCAGTTTATTTGAGATTCTGACTTTATATTTCTTTTGAATTTTATTAAGCTGTTCATTAAAGACTTTTGTTCGCTTTTCTGTTCTCATTTGATTCTTCACATCCTCCACATTAGCCTCTTTAAAAGGAACAACCCGATTTAATTTTATAATATAAAAACCATTTGGAGTGCGTATAGGTTTGGTTATCTGATTCTTTTTCAAGGACCTTACAGCATCATAAACCAAAGGATAAAGATTGGTTCTGGAATAATTAATATCCCCCCTGCCGACAAATGTATTGTCCGAATAAAGAGGAACCAGGTCCACAAAAGGTTTTTTACTTTTTAAAACTTTAGAGTGTATCTCCATAGCTCTTTTTCGTATTTCAGAAATTTGCGCTTTATCTGCAGACTGAGGAATATTCAAGACAATAAAGTGAATATTAAAATATGGATTAGCTCTGTAAAAAGCCTGTAATGCCTTATTTGAAGCATTTCTGACTTCTCTATCAATTTTTGAAAGCTGAGCCTGCATTCTTTTGGAAATAAAAGTTTTGTATACAGACTGATCTAAAGCTTGTCTGAGCTCCGAATCTACAATCGAGTTTCTAACTTTTGCAGATTTCACTAAACTTCTATCATTATATGCTTCCTCTACAATCACACGATATCGCACATAATCTTTTACAAATTGAGTTCGAGTAGGTGCATTTAAAGTAGAATTCAACACCACCTGGTAAGCTTGCTTTACTTCCTTTAAAGAGACATTTTTTACAGAGCCGTCTGCTGATGAAAAAGTCGCTATATTTTGAGAAAAAGCAAAAAATGGAAAAAGTAAAATAATAAAAAGATAAGACATAAGACCTACTTCTAAATCAAGGAGAGAGCTTATAATATATCACTGAAATATCTATAAAATCAAGCTTTGCTCAATTCTTTAATCAAAGCAGGTATAATTTCAAAAACATCTCCAACCAGACCATAGTTTGATTTTTTAAAAATAGGGGCAGAAGCATCTTTATTAATAGCCACTATCACTTGCGCTCCCTGTATCCCAACCAAATGTTGAATGGCACCCGAAATTCCACAAGCAATATAGAGTTTTGGAGAAACCAGCGTTCCTGTTTGTCCCACCTGCATATGATGTGGAACCCAGCCTGCATCTACAACAGCACGGGAGGCTCCTACTGCCGCAGAAATTGTTTCAGCTAATTTTTCCAAAAGCTCAAAGTTTTTAGCCTCCCCCATTCCTCTTCCTCCAGATACAATCTTTTCAGCAGAGTTAATTTGTTTTTTAACTTGGGAGGACTGAACACGGGTTATTTTTTTTATAGGAGTATCAAAGGGCTCAAAAGGAATATCTTGTATTTGAGGTGTTCCTTTTTCATATTTTTGAGTAAGAGGCAAAGCTGATGGATTTAAAAGTATCACACAAGGTTTTTGTAAAACCTTAAGTTGAGCTGATAACTTGCCAGTATAAAGCGGTTTTTGAATAAATAAGGAATGATCTTGTAAGCGTACTTCTGATACATCACTAAAAAAAGAGGCTTTTTTTGACATGGACAATCCCGGTAAAAAATCCCTATTTGATGAATGATCCAAAGCTAAAAGTACGTCTGGCTTTTCCTGATCGTACAAATCAGAAACAATTTTAGAAAAGTAACAAGGATGATAAGAAGAGTCTTTTTTTAAAACTCGAAAAATCGGAGAAGAGATATCCGGCCACAACATATCCTCAGAGCCAATAGTAAAAAAACAAACCTCTTCAAATAAACTCTGAGCATACCTAATAAGTTTAAAATAATCTGAAGAGGACTCAATAAATACTAAAGCTTTCATGAAAAACCTTTTTATAGAACTTGTTCTTTTTCTTTTAAGAGTCGAACTAATTTCTGCGCTTGCTCGTCAGCTGTGCCCTCAATCATTTGCACAGAAGGCCTGGGTTTAGGAAAACTTAAATGTTCCACTGTAAAATGAGGCTCAAAAGAAGGAGCAGACAGAGTTTCAATAGGTTTATTTTTTGCTTTCATAATCCCCGGCAGGCTGGGATACCTTGGTGTATTGATACCCTTAGTTACAGAGATAACAACAGGCCCTGTCACTTCCAAAATCTCCACCAAACCTCCTTCTACAGAACGAAGGATCTCCAAAGAATTTTCTTTTTTCTCTATTTTTACAGCTAAAGAAATGTATGTGCGATTTAACAGTTGTGCCAAAGCTCCTCCAAAAGCGCCAAAGTTCCAATCTACAGCTGATCTCCCGCAAAAAATAACATCAGTTTTTTTCAATTTCTCACTGAGTGAATCAAAAATCACTTGCGCTGTTTGAAGAGAGTCTAAAGATTGTTCAGTATGAACATGAACCCCTGAGTGCGCCCCCATAGCCAAAGCCGTTCTCAAGGCTTCTTTAGTTTGAGCTGGACCTACAGCGCACACCTCCACTTTACCCGAGTCCTTCTCGCTCCACTGGATGGCCTCTTCCAAGGCAAACTCGTCATAAGGGTTGATCACCCACTTCACAGCAGACAAATCAACTTCTTTTTCACCCTCTTTGAGTTGAAAACGAGTCGTGGTGTCCGGCACCTGCTTAAGACAAACAAAGTAATTCATATTTTTTATTCTTTTTTATCCCATTTTTTTATATGATCTATAAGCATATGAAAAGCATTTTTATTCAATCCACTGTGTGGCGAAAAGTTTTTGTGGGATTAACAGGGCTTGGTCTGGCGTTTTTCGTACTTATCCACATGTTAGGCAACCTTCTTCTTTTTATTGGAGAGGAAAGTTACAATATGTACTCCCACCGTCTTATCAGCAACCCCTTAACTCTTCTTCTTGAAATGGGCTTGATTGTCATCTTTAGTATTCACATACTGTGGGCTTTGGCTCTAGCTGTATATAATAGAAATAAAAAGGGCTCTTCAGCAGAAAAAGACTCTAACTCTCTGATTCATAAAACTTTATGGATCCAGGGAATCATTATTTTAACTTTTGTGGTTCTCCATTTAATCACCTTTAAATTCGGAACTTACTACACCACAATATATAATGGACAGGAGGTTAGAGATTTATTCAGACTGGTTAATGAAGTTTTTCAAAAACCTTTATATGTTGCGTGGTATTTATTCAGCCTGCTTATTTTATTTTTTCATCTCAATCATGGACTTCAGGCCTCTTTAAGGTCTCTAGGTTTCTACCATCAGCCTTTTATTCAAAAAACAGGTCTGATTTACTCCCTCATTGTAACTATAGGGTTTATGGCTCAACCACTTTATTTTTTAGGAGGTTTTGTTGGAATCTAAAATCCCTTCCGGCTCCTTATCCAACCAATGGAGTCTTTTTCGAAGAACTGCAAAGTTAGTTAATCCTTCTAACAGAAGAAAGTATGACATTATTATCGTAGGAGCTGGACTGGCCGGCGCCTCTGCTTCTGCAAGTCTTGGAGAACTGGGTTATTCTGTAAAAACATTCTTTATGCATGACTCTCCAAGAAGAGCCCATTCTATCGCCGCTCAAGGAGGAATTAATGCGGCTAAAAATTATCCAAATGACGGAGACTCTATTGAACGTCTTTTCTATGATACTATAAAGGGAGGAGATTTTCGGGCTAGAGAAAGCAATGTCTATAGACTCGCAGAAATTTCCAATCATATTATCGATCACTGCGTCGCCCAGGGAGTGCCTTTTGCCAGGGAATACGGCGGTTTACTGGATAATAGATCTTTTGGAGGAGCTCAGGTCGCCCGCACTTTTTATGCCAGAGGGCAAACAGGCCAACAACTCTTGCTTGGAGCTTATTCCTCTTTAATGAAGCAAGTGGATCAAAAAAGAGTTCAACTTTATCCAAGAAGAGAAATGCTGGATCTTATTGTAGAAAATTCCAAAGCACGAGGGATTACGGTAAGAAACTTAATCACTGGTGAAATTGAAACCTATACCAGCCATGCCGTACTTCTTTGCACCGGAGGATATGGAAATGCATTTTATCTCTCCACCAATGCTCTGCACTCCAATGTGACAGCGGCCTGGCGTTGTCATAAGAAGGGAGCTTATTTTGCCAATCCTTGTTTTACTCAAATTCATCCGACTTGTATTCCCCGCTCTCATGCCGGGCAGTCTAAATTAACTTTGATGTCCGAGTCTCTAAGAAATGACGGAAGAGTCTGGGTCCCTAAAAAAGAAAAAGATCCGAGAAAGCCTCAGGATATATCAGAGTCCGAAAGAGACTATTATTTAGAGCGTATTTATCCTTCTTTTGGAAATTTAGTCCCTCGGGATGTGGCTTCAAGACAGGCTAAATTTCAAGTGGATAAAAATAAAGGAGTGGGGCCAACTGGTGAGGCTGTATATTTGGATTTTAGCCAAGCTATTAAAAGAGATGGAAAAAAAAGAATTTCAGAAAAATACGGCAATTTATTTCAAATGTATCAACAAATCACAGGAGAAGATCCCTATCAAACTCCTATGAGAATTTTCCCAGCTGTTCATTACACTATGGGGGGTCTTTGGGTGGACTATGAACTTCAAAGCACTATTCCAGGTCTTTTCGTTTTAGGAGAAGCTAATTTTTCCGATCATGGAGCTAACCGTCTGGGAGCTTCTGCCTTAATGCAGGGTCTTGCTGATGGGTATTTTATTATTCCTGTTTGTGTCGCTAATTATTTATCTCAAACAGATTTTACAAGCATCTCTGAAACAGCCTTAAAAAAATCCAAAGAGGAGCAAATAGAAAAAATAAACTCTCTTTTAAAACTAAAAGGGGACACATCTATCAAAGACATTCATAAAAAGTTAGGGGAAATTTTGTGGAATCATGTGGGTATGGTCCGAAACAAAGAAGGTTTACTTAAAGCCATCTCAGAAATTCAAAAATTAAGAGAGGAATTTTGGAACAATACTTTTATCCCTGGGGAGGCCGATTATAAAAACGCAGAACTTGAAAGGGCTTTACGTGTCTCAGACTATCTGGAGTTAGGAGAACTTATGGCACTAGATGCTCTCCAAAGAGAAGAGTCCTGTGGATCACACTTCAGAACAGAATATCAAAGCTCTGAACAGGAGGCTCTTCGAGATGATGAAAAATTCTGCCATGTCAGCGCCTGGGAGCATACATCTGCCTGTAAATGGACAGAGCATCGTGAAAAACTTTCTTTTGAAGAAGTCACCCCTTCCAAAAGGAGTTATAAGTAGTTTTTATTCTTTACAGAAACATAGGGGTTATTTTTTATATAAAAACGAAGAGGCCAGTAGTAAGAGTCAGAATAAAGAGACAAACCCACTCTTTTATCCACAGCCATTTCCTGAAAAGAAATTGCTTTTCCATTTTCTACATAAATAGAATTTCCCATTAAACTTTCTCCGTTTAAACTTTTATCAATCTTCATAGCCTGACAAAGTTTTGCCGGTCCATTTGTTAAATTAAACGTATCTTCCAATTTTCTATTAATCATCATCTCTTCAATTCCTTTTAAAGGCTGTACCGCTCGGATCAAAACCGCCTCCGGCTGATCTTGACCCCCTGTCACAACATTAAAACAATAGTGCATTCCATAAGTGAAATAGACATAAGCATGGCCTCCTTGAAGATACATGGTTTTTGTTCTGTTTGTTCTTCTTCCTCCAAAACTATGACAAGAGGAATCCTCCAAGCCCAAATAAGCTTCAGTTTCGACAATCCGACCTTTGAAAACAGTCCCTTTTTTTGTAACGCGAACTAGAGTTTGCCCTAAAAGCTCAACAGCGGTTTTTGTTGTTTCCTGCTGAAAAAATGTAAAAGGCAATTTCAAAAAAACACCTTATTTTTTACTCCGAATAGAGAAGATTATAAATTCTTTCCACTCTTTGTATGTCACTTTTGTAAATTTCATTTTCGATCTTATCACCTTTAAAAGATTCCAAGTAATTTATTATGTAATCTAATATTCTGGAGAAATTTCTATTTATTAAATGATTATCCATGCCCGTTAAAACACTTTTTAAACTTGTTCTATGCTGTCCTTTTGTAATTTCTATTAATGTTCTTCGAAACTCCTCACTATTGAAAGGCTTTAGGTAAGGCAGATCTATATCAAGAAGTTCATTGAGAAGTTTTGAAATAAAAAGGCTTTGCTGAAGCTTAAATGCAACACCTGCAATAACTATGTCCAGCATTAAGATAAAATTACCATGAAGAAAATGTCTGGAGGGATTGGAATACCCACCCCAATGACCAAAGTCTCCTGCTCCACCTCTTTGCATCATATGCATCTTTATATTTGCCAGTGCCTGTGCTTGATAGTTTGAACTCGACATATCCCTTAGAGCCTCTATTATATCTCTAAATGCTTGCTGGATTTCATGGCTGTTTACAACACTCCCTATATCATTTTTCTCAGAAAAGAATTTTTGACACTTTTGATCTGAAGCGAAAGTGTTTAAAACAAGGATGCTTAAAGTAAAGAGTAAAAAAAGCTTAAACACTCTCATATAACGCCCTTACCCTTCCTGCCTCTGTAAAAAAAGAGACACTTTAGTTTCTTTCTTTGGAAAACACAACTTTTTAGATAGAAAATGAAAAAAATACACCCTTAAGCTTTTCATCCTTGGTTCATTCACTCAATAAAAAGATTTGAAAAGAAAAGTTTTTTATCCGATATTATGAGAGTTATGAAGTTAACCTTGCATATCTGGAAACAAAAAGGCTCCCAATCCAAAGGGCAATTTGTCAGCTACCAATTGGATCAACTTTCCCCTGACCTCTCTTTTTTGGAAATGCTCGACATCCTCAATGAGTCTCTAATCAAAGATAAAAAAGAGCCCATAGCTTTTGATCATGACTGTAGAGAAGGTATTTGCGGCTCTTGCAGTTTAAGGATTAATGGATCCTCCCACGGCCCCAACCGAGGACAAGCCTCCTGTCAAATTCATTTAAGACAGTTTAAAGACGGTGACGAGCTTTGGATTGAACCTTTTCGGGCCAAGTCTTTCCCTGTTATTCGCGACTTAATTGTAGATCGAAGCGCTTTGGACCGAATTGTACAAGTTGGTGGTTATATCTCTGTTAAAACAGGGTCCGCTCCGGAAGCTCATAGCATTCCCGTACAAAAAAACAAAGCAGATACAGCTTTTGCTTCTGCCGCCTGTATTGGATGCGGAGCCTGTGTAGATGCTTGCAAAAATGCTTCCGCAAGCCTTTTTGTCGGGGCTAAGCTGATGCATCTCTCCTCTCTTCCCCAAGGAAAGACAGAAGAAAAAACACGTACACTCAAAATGGTTCAACAAATGGATAAGGAAGGGTTTGGCGCCTGTTCTCATACAGGAAAATGTGAAGCTGTTTGTCCAAAAGAAATTTCTTTAAAAACAATTGCTCAGATGAATCGAAATTTTATCAAGCATTCTCTAAGTTAATCGATTGATACCCGAATATAAGCGGCTCCTATAATAATCAAGTCTCCATGCTTAAGAGGCGCTTTCTGTATATGCTGGTAATTTAATAAAACAATGTCTTTATGATGAGTTGAAAATATGATTTTTTCTTTTTCTAAAAAAAGCTCAAAGCTTATTTCCGGAGCACTGGGATCTATCAGAGGCAAATCTGCATTAATAGAACCAATTTTTCGAGGTAAATAAGAAATATCCCAAACAGTATTTTTTTGCACCCCTCTTTCAAACTGGAGTTGAATGGGTTTGGTTAGAAAGTTTAAAAGTCTGCTTTCATCCTTCAAAATCTCCATAGAAGATTCAAGCTGTTCTATAAGCTTACTTTTTAAATCACCATCCTCCTGTTCATTAAAAGATGTTTCAGAAGATATATTTTTTTCCTGAAAGCCTTCTTTTAACCGAAATAAAGCAGAGGAAGACTCTTCATCCACTTGAAAGGTCGTTGATCCCAATTGAAAAACCACTCCAGGTTGAAGAATAATAAAGGAGACGGTTTTATCCTGATAATAAATTCCTCTCTTGGAGCTTAAATCTTTTAGTATGTATTGATTGTCGGATTTATGGATTTGAGCATGAGGATTGCTGATCTTAGGGTCTTCTAAAAGAATATTTCCTTTAGAACGTCCTAAAATCATATCTTCCTCTACCTGGAAAGTTTTTCCTTCAAGAGGGCCTGAAGTTACTCTTAAAATCATGTTATCGTCTATTTTTTAACATTTATTACAAAGAACCTTTATGTAATTTTCACAGGTTTAAGCTCCTCTCTCAAGAAAAAATGTTGCAGAAATAAGTCCCTATATGTTAGGAACTAAGAGTTTTTTAACGAGGAGGGCGTTTTGTCCTTACAATTTTATGAAGTTATAGTGGCTCTTTCCCCATCTACAGAGGAAAGCAAGCAAAAAGAACTCTTTAGTCAAATTCAAAAAGTGATCAAAGATTTTGGAGGATCTCTCCACCATATCGATCTTTTGGGCACTCGAGCACTTGCCAACACGGGGAAGAAAAAACCTTTCAGACGCGCTTGTTATTTTCATTTCGCATATCAATCAAACCCTGAGGCTGTTTATGAAGTCAACCGCCTGTTTAGAATGAGAGATTTTGTTTTGTATTCTCATCACGAAAACCTGGATAATAGAATTTCTTTGGACAAACATTATGACACATTTGAAAAAATCTTAAAAGACTCCCTGGAAAGAGAAGAGGCCAGACAGGCCCGTCTACAAATAAAAAGAAAAAAGTTTGAAAGCACTCGCGAGGTTGCATCAAGGTGAAAGTTATTTTAAAGACAGATGTACATCATGTGGGGAGAGCCGGACAGATTTTAAACGTAAAAGACGGCTATGCCAGAAATTATCTTCTTCCAAGAAAAATGGCTATCCCAGCTGAATCTAAAAGTCTAAAGGAATGGAACTATAAAAAGAAAGTTGCAGAACTTCGTTCCAAGAAAGCACAACTACTCCGAAATGAAATTGGCAAAAAGATGGAAGGAGTAAAACTCTCTTTTCAAAAACAAACAACTAAACAGGGAAAGCTGTTTGGATCTATTACTGTCAATGACATTTCTTCCAAATTAAAAACACAAGGTTTTGATATTGATAAAAAATTCATTCAACTGTCAGCTCCCATTAAGGCTGTTGGAGATTATAAGATAGATATAGATTTAGGGGAAAGCTCGGTTTCTATTGAAGTTTCAGTTCAAGTAGAAAAACAAAAAAGTGAAAAACCATCCACCCTTTCAAAGTTAGTTAAACTTTCAAAGTCCCTAACAGGCCAATCCCCAAAACAGGAAGAGCCTGCTGACACAGACTCTCCTGAAACTAAGAAATAAATTTTTTTTTTAAATTAAAGCTGACCGACCATCAAAATAGAAATAACTAAAGAAAATATGACAATAGACTCAATGAAAACCAATCCTAAAATCATTGAAGTAAACATATTTTTTTGAGCTTGAGGATTGCGGGCAAGCCCTTCCATTGCTGAAGATCCAATTTTCCCCTGACCTAAAGTTCCTCCAACAGCCGCAAGACCTATTGCAAGAGCCGCTCCTAAAGCAAAAAACCCTTTATCGCTTATACCTCCTGCTTCTGCATAAGCTAAAGCTTGCATAAATATTACACTTAATAAAACTATTCCTCTTTTCATTTAATCCTCCTTAGTGATCTTCAGATATAGCCATAGAAAAATAAATCATTGTCAGCATAGTAAAAACAAAAGCCTGCATCGTGCAAACAAAAAGACCTAAAAAATAAAAAATAACCGGCACCACAATAGGAACCAAATCCACAAAAGTAGAAAGTATTGCATGGTCTCCCGTCATGTTTCCATAAAGCCTAAGACCTAAGCTTATAGGACGCATGATGTGGGAAATAATTTCCAAAAACAAAAAGAACGGAGCAATAGCCCAAATAGGGCCTAAAAATTGACGAATATAAGCCCATTTATGATGCTTAATTCCATAAAAGTTGTAGAGGCCGAAAGCACAAACCCCAAAAGCAAAAGTTGAATTAAGGTTATCTGTAGCGGCAGAAAAACCGGGAATTAAAGTAAAAAGATTTTGGAGCCATATAATTAAGAATATGGCTCCAAAAATAGGAACCATTTTACGTCCCGGAGGTCCAATGACTGAATCACTCAAACCTATGATAAAAGAGGTAAAAAGCTCTATTAAGGCTTTAAAAGAGGGTGTTTTTGCAGGCTCCATAGTGCTCTTTAAAGCAAGACGCCCAAACACAACAAAAAGTATAACGACTATAAATGCGATTAAAGCAGAAAAGAGATGTGCTTCATCTCCTAAAAAAAGCTGTCCCCAATTAAAGTGAATCATACTTTATAGCCTCTAAACTTAGTCCTAATAAGTAAAAAAACATTATAGATAGACCCACTAAAAAAGAAAGTCCATCAATATATGCACTTAAAATATAAATAATTAAAGCAAGGAAAGAGTACTTTAAAAGTAAAAAAACCACAGAAACAGATCTTAAAGGAAAAAGCCAAAATAAAAACTCCATATTTAAAAAGACTAATAATATGCCACAGAGCACAGAGCTAAATGACAGAGACCAAAAGTAAGAGGCGAGTAAAATTAAGACTCCTCCACAACTTTGTGAGACCCAAAAACAAGGTTTTCTTTTTAAGATTGAAGTTTTTTCCATATAAAAAAAGCCCAAATTGCAAACGCCAAAATAATCCCTCCGGCCTGGAAGATTCCCTGCGTCTCCCATACCTGATCTAAAGCAAAGCCTACCAAAAAGCCAGCTCCTATAAACCCCACCAACTCAAAAGCTATTGTCATCCATTTCATAATTTACCTTGTTGAATTTGCCGAATTTTCTTTTCTATGACGCCAATGCCTGTTTTTCACCTCCGAAAAAGGCCAACGAACATCCTTCAGCTCTTCTATAGCTTCTGAAAAACGCTCCTCTTCCTCCAACAACAACGCCGTATAAAAAGCTCCCTGCATTTTATCAAAAAATTGAGGGCTTTCTTTTTTAATATTTGTAAAAAGCTCCAAAGCCTCTTCTCTTTTTTTACTTAAAACCAACAGTCTCGCTTTTATAAATTGAATTTCCATTTTCTTACGAGTTTCTAAACTTTCCATCCCTAACAATAACGACACAGATTTTAAAGCTTCACTAAAAGACTCCTTTTTTATTTGAGCCTCCAGCAAATTATAAAGAATTGTATAGTTTTCAGGTTGATGATTTAAAACTTTTTTCAACTCCAAAATAGCCTCTGAGTGAAGAAATAAATAATTTTGATAAATATCTGCTTTCTGCTTCCAAATATCTACTTTTTCTTCAAGCTTCATATTTTTTGTTTCCAGATAATTCAACAAACTAAGAGTTGAATGGTATTCTTTTTTTTGAAGACACAAAGATACACTTTTCTTTATTTCTATTACAGATAGATCATAAATAAATTGGCGACTTAATTTTGAACAGTTTTTTGCAGATAAAGCTCTTTTGATTTTTAGCCTTGGAACAAAAAAACAATGGCAAAGACTCAAACATAAAAATAAAACAACAAGTCTTGTGATTCCACGACTACTGAATAAGATTGTTCTCTCCTGAGTCGTCAGAAAGATCTTCCTCTTCATCAATAACACTAACCCCTGTAACATACTCCTGCTCTTTCAATCGAATAATTTTAACTCCCTGTGTGTGGCGGCCTTTTTGAGAAATGTCTTCACAGGAAAAACGAATTGTCTGCCCTTTATTTGTGACTAACAAAATTTGCTGAGAAGGTAAAACCAATAATGCATCTGCCAAGCCCAACCCTGTTCTTTCTGTAAGCTTATGAACTTTAACCCCTTTTCCTCCTCTTGCAATAGTTCGAATTTCATCCACACTTGCGACCTTCCCGTAGCCTTTACTGCTCACAGTGAAAAGCTTGGCTTCTTTTTCAGGTTGAATGGCATGAACACCTATAACCTGATCCCCGGAATTTAACCGAACCCCAGCGACTCCTGAAGAACTTCGACTTTTAATGGAGCGAACAGTTTCTATAGGAAAGCGAACCCCCATTCCTTTTTTAGTAATAATTAAAATGTGATCATCAGGCTTACTGATAACAGCCTTAACCAATTGATCTTTTTCTTTTATTCCTAAAGCTATTAATCCTTTCGTCCACCTTCTTGCAAAAAAAGACAGCTCTGTTTTTTTAAATACCCCTTGGGCGCTCACCATACAAAGATGATGTCCGGGAACTGAAAAATCCTCTACAGGAACAACAGAGCGAATTTGCTCGTCTGACTCAAAAGGGAGAATGTTTCGAATGGAACGACTCTTTGATGTTCTTGTTCCAAAGGGAACCTGGAAGGCATCCATCTGAAAAAGTCTTCCCTTATTTGTTAAGACAATCAGAATTGTATGCGTATTTACACAAAGGGTTTCCCAAACCCAATCTTCATTTGGACCTAAATCCACCCCTTTAAGCCCAACTCCCCCGCGTTTTTGCAGTTTATATTCATCCAACAAAATTCTTTTAACACCAGAGTTACGGGTAATTAAAACAACAACATCCTCTTTAGCAATAAGGTCTCTGTCTGTAAAATCATCTTCTGCCGCTTCAATTTGAGTCATTCTCGGTTTGGAAAACTTACCTCTGATATCTTCCAACTCTTCTCGAATAACCTGATCTATAGCCTTCGGATCCGCTAAAGTGTTTTTTATATTTTGAATGTGTTCTTTTAAAGATTGCCACTCCTGAACAATTTTTTCTCTTTCCAGACCTGTAAGCTTTTGAAGACGAAGATCTAAGATCGCCTGAGCCTGTTTAGCGGAAAGATCAAAAGATTCCATTAAGCCTTTTTTAGCTGAGGCTGTCTCTTTTGAACTTCTTATCAAAGAAATAACAGCATCTAAATGGTTCAAAGCTTTTGTAAGCCCTTCTAAAATATGCATGCGCTCCTGTGCTTTGTTGAGTTCAAAGATTAAGCGCCGGGTAACCACATCTCTTCGATGCGCTAAAAATGCCTGTAAAATTTCTTTTATAGAAAAAGTTTGCGGGCGCCCTTCTCGATCTAAAGCCAGAAGGTTTATTCCAAAACTGGTTTGAAGCCTTGTTTGTTTATAAAGGTTGTTTAGAACGACTTGTGCGTTTTCTTGTTTTTTCAAGACAATAACAATTCTCATTCCTTCTCGGGAAGACTCATCCCTTATATCTGAAATTCCTTCCAGAGTCTTATCTCGAACCTGTGCCGCAATATTTTCAATCAATATAGATTTATTTACCTGATAAGGAATTTCCGTAACCACTATTTGTTCTCTATTCCCCTCTTTCTCAACATCCGCTTTGGCTCTCATCCGAATGGTGCCGCGCCCTTCCCGATAGGCCTTTAGAATACCCCCCTGTCCTACAATAGCACCTGCTGTGGGAAAATCCGGACCAGGAATAATTTTAAAAATCTCTTCTATAGTTAAATCCTTTTCCAAAAGAGAAATACAAGCTTCAATCACTTCTCCTAAATTATGCGGAGGAACGTTTGAAGCCATCCCAACAGCAATTCCAGAGCTTCCATTTATTAACAAATTAGGAACTTTTGAGGGTAAAACTGTAGGTATCAAAAGAGAATCGTCATAGTTCCACTCAAAATCACAAGTGTCTTTTTCAATATCTGCAAGAAGTTCTCCCGCCAACTCTGTCATTCGAATTTCTGTATATCGAGATGCGGCGGCTGTATCCCCGTCTATAGATCCAAAGTTTCCCTGACCATCAACAAGAATATGATTCATCGAAAAGTCTTGAGCCATTCTTACAATGCTGTCATAGACAGCGGCTTCTCCGTGTGGGTGATATTTACCTATCACATCTCCAACAACACGGGCTGATTTTTTATAAGGTTTATCAAAAGTATTTCCCAAATCTCTCATAGCAAAGAGAATTCTTCGGTGTACCGGTTTCAAACCATCTCTTACATCCGGCAAGGCTCTACCTACAATAACACTCATAGAGTATTGCAGATAAGACTCTTTCATCTCTTTTGAGATATCTACAGGAAAAATATTATTATTTGAAAACTCATCCATTGCCATAGCCCTTAAATATCTAAATTTCCAACCTGTAAAGCATTATCACAAATAAACTTTCTTCTTGGTTCCACCTGTTCCCCCATTAAAACACTAAACATTTCATCTGCTGAAACAGAATCTTCAACAGTCACTTTTATCAAATTCCTTTTTTCCGGATTTAGCGTTGTTTCCCATAACTGATCCGGGTTCATTTCTCCAAGCCCCTTATACCTCTGAACATACAACCCCTTTCTTCCAACTTCTATAATCCGCCTGACAAACTCTCTGTAATCAAAAAATGTTTGTTTCTTTTGATTGATCTCAGCTGAAAAGGGAATAGGTATGATTTGTTTCAAGTCCTGATATTGAGAATAAAGATCTTGCCACGCTCCTGAGGCTAGAATTTTTTCATTCATCTCTGACGTTATTTCTTTGGAAAACCACTTAGAAGTTATGTTTACAGAAAAAGGATTTTGGCTCTCATCTATTTTCAAGGAAACCGAAGAACACCCCTTTTTCTTTAAAAGTCTGTTTTTAAAAGACTCAAAACTTTCTTGAATTTTTTCTTTTGAGCTTAAAAAAGTTTCAAGATTTTGTGTTGCAAAAAATATTAAAGCATTCCTTTCCGGAAAAAGAAGGTGGCTTTCCAACTTCTCTAAAACTTTTATCTTTTTTACAATGTTTTGCAGTTTTGTTATAGAAAAAACTTCACCCTCTTTATCGCTAATACTAACCTTCGAAAGCCCTGCCTGTATAAGGTGCTGTTCTAAGTCTGTATCATCTTTTAAATATTTTTCATAAGACCCTTTTTTAACCCTATACAAAGGAGGTTGGGCCACATAGACATACCCTCTTTCAATAACTTCAGGTAAATGACGATAAAAGAAAGTTAAAAGAAGAGTTCGAATATGAGAGCCGTCCACATCAGCATCTGTCATAATAATGATTTTATGGTAACGAATTCTTGAAACATCCACCTGCCCTTTTCCGATCCCGGTGCCAAGAGCAGAAATAATAGTTCTAATCTCCTCATTAGAAAGCATTTTATCAAACCTGGCTTTTTCAACATTAATAATTTTACCCCTTAAAGGAAGAACAGCCTGTGTTTTCCGGTCTCTTCCCTGCTTAGCGCTCCCGCCGGCAGAATCTCCCTCAACTAGGAAGAGCTCAGAAAGAGCTGGGTCTTTTTCCTGACAATCCGCCATTTTCCACGGCAAAGAAGACCGATCCAAAGCTGTTTTTCTTCGGGTTAACTCTCTGGCTTTGCGCGCGGCCTGTCTAGCTCGAGCGGCATCTACACATTTTGTAATAATTTTTCGAGCTTCCTTTGGGTTTGAATCCAGCCAGCTGGCCAAATGTGTTCCAAGAAAATGCTCCACCACTCCTTTTACAAAGTGATTACCCAGCTTTGTCTTAGTCTGCCCTTCAAACTGAGGCTCCGGCACTTGTACAGAAATAACAGCCGCAAGCCCCTCTCTAATATCTTCTCCCTCTAAAGATACTCCTTTTAAATCCTTCAAAAGAGAGTGCATGCTGGCATACTGGTTTATTCCCCTCGTGAGCGCTCCTCTGAAGCCAACCAAATGAACGCCGCCATCAATAGTGTTTATATTATTACAATATGTAAAAACTGACTCTGAATAGCCGTCATTCCACTGTAAAGCTATTTCCATTCGGACCTGTTTGTCTTCACCTTTAAAATGAAGAACATCTGTATGCAGGGAGGTGCGTGTTTGATTTATAAATTGAATAAAATCTCTTACTCCGTTTTCAAAACAAAAACTATCCTTTTCGTTTGTTCTTTCATCTTCAATAGTAATTTTAAGCCCAGAGTTCAAAAAAGCAATTTCCCTAAACCTTTTCGAAAGCAAAGAAAAACTAAAACTGATTGACGGATCCTCGAAAATTTCTCTATCGGGTTTAAAGGTTGTCTTTGTTCCTGTTTGGTCTGTTTGCCCCAGCTTCTCAATAGAAGAAAGGGGGTGGCCTTTTTTATACCCCTGCTTCCAAACGTGTCCGTTTCTTTTAACCTCAACCACACAGGAAGAAGAAAGAGCGTTTACAACAGACGCCCCCACTCCATGAAGGCCTCCGGATATTTTATAGGACTCTCCATCAAACTTTCCGCCTGCGTGAAGTTCTGTCATTACCACTTCCAGGGCGCTTTTGTTATTCCCATGTTTTCCTACAGGGATTCCCCTCCCGTTATCCTCAATTGTTACAGAGTCATCATTATGTAAAACAACAGAAACAAGACTGCAGTGACCCGCCAAGGACTCGTCTATAGAGTTATCTACAATCTCAAAAACAAGGTGATGGAAACCTCTTTCGGAAGTATCCCCAATATACATCCCAGGACGTTTGCGGACGGCTTCCAGGCCTTCCAGAACTTGTATAGAAGAGGCATCATAGGATGCCTGAGGGCTCTGTTGTTTGCTCGTCATTTACTTTGTTCCTTTCTCCAAGACGAAACACAGTCGTATCTCGAAAAAGCCCTTTTGCTTCCGTTGTAGTGACAAAGCTTTGAGCTGGATTATTTGATAAAAACTCTACCAAATTTTTACTGAAATGTTGATCAATTTCTGAAAAAACATCATCAAAAAAGAGACATGGAGCTTCACGGTTTCTGTTTAAGTTGTAATCCCACTGGCCTAATTTCCATGAAAGAAGCAGAGCTTTTTGCTGTCCCTGAGAAAGGCTTTCTCTGGCTTCATAATCCTGCCAAAAAAAACATATATCATGGCTTTGAGGCCCGGCCACACAGACCCCCCTTATTTCTTCCAAAAAGGCCCCTCTTTTCATCTCTCTTTCCAAAGAAGAGGCAACTTCGGACTCCTTTGTTAAAGCCCCGTCTTTTAAGTCATAGACAGCCTTAAAGTTTCGGTTTTTTAAAAAATCTTCTCCTCTTTTTTTCCAAAAAGGCTCTATTTCCTTCAAAACCTGGAGCCTTTTTTTCATAAGAATAAGAGCTTTTTCAAAAAAAACATGGTTTATCGACTCCAGATATGTTTTCCGGTCTCTTTGACTGTATTCACCCTTTTTACAGCTCTTTAGGAATTTATTTTTCTGAAGCAGTATTTTCTGAAAACCCTGAAGAACCTTTCTCCCTAAAGGAAGCTCCAAGACCAGGTCATCCACCAATCTCCTTCGATAAGAGGCGCTTCCCCGAATAGCGCTCAGATCTTCCGGAGTAAAAAAAACTCCACTTTGTTTTAAAGGAAGAAGATTTGTTTTTTTTCCATTAAAAAAATACGTTGAAGGACGGTTTTCCGATAAAAGCATCTGCACTTCCCCCTTTCCATCTTTGTTTTCAAAAGTGAGGGAGATATTGCTTTCTTGAAAACTTTTTTGAATCCAAGCTCTTCCCTGTCGAAACGACTTTCTTCGAAAAAGAAGAGAAAGCGCTTCTAAAACAGCTGTCTTTCCGGCACCATTATCTCCAACAAAGAAGTTGGAATAAGAAGATGGTGAAATAAAAAGCTCGTTATGGTTTCTGAAGTTTTTTAAAGACAGAGATAAGACACGCATATCAAAGTTTCATGGGCATAATAATAGAAGCCCCTCTTGTTTTTTTTGCCCGAACCACCCCTGGAGAAGAGGGGTCTGTCATCTCCCAAATCACGTTCTCTCCTGAGGTGTGAAGAAGGCAGTCCAGCACATACTTGGCGTTGAAACGAATAGAAAGGCTTGAAGAGCCCTGAACTAAAGGAATCTCTTCTTTAGCATCCCCAAAGTCAGGGTGGCTTGCTGTTAAAATAAGTTTTTCTTTTTCCCACTGAAACTTTACGTTTTTTGACTGAAGACTGGAAAGAATAGACACCCTTTTTAAAGCTTGTATTAACGCTTCACGATTAATTTCAATTTGTACTTTAGAACTTTTAGGCAACAATCTTTGGTAATTGGGGTACTGCCCCTCTATCAGACGAATGCTCAACAGGAAAGAGCTGTACCGAACCAAAACCCTGGGGGGGCTAAGAGCTATGGAGACCGTGCTGTCCTCTTCCGTTGAAATAAGACGTTGAATTTCATGAAGCCCCTTTCTTGGAACAATAATGCCCTCGGAAAGCTCAAGTTTTTCACTCCCATCAATCTCTGAGTAACTCAAGCGGTGTCCATCAGTAGCTACAAATCGAATATACTTACCTTTCTTTTCAAAAAAGACTCCATTTAAATGATACCTGGTCTCGTCTGTAGAAACACAATAAAGTGTTTGATCTATTGCAGACGCCAATGAGCTGGCTTCTAAAGAAAAGAAAGATGGGTTTTTCATTTCAGGAAAAACAGGAAAGTCTGAAGGAGAAACGCCAACCATGTTAAAAACAGAACTTGGTGTTTTTATTCGAAGTCCTTCTTTTTTTTCAACTTTTTCAAGAGAGATTTCCCCTTCAGGAAGCTCTTTTATAATTTCAAAAAATGTTCTGGAATCGACACAGGCTTCCCCGGGTTTCCCTGTAACTTCAACTTGGCCTTGCAGGCTGTTTTCCTGATCTGTAACAAAAATTTTAAGATGCTTTCCTTCAACCTTGAGCAAGGCTTTTGAAAGGATTGGAATCAAATTTCTTTTTTCTACTAAACTTTGTGAGGGAAGAAGAAGATTTAAGAGTTTATCTTTGTCTATTCGAGCCTGCATTCTTCCTTCCTCTATATATTTATATCACTTGTAGAAGTAATAGTCTCTGTTTGTTTTGTTGAAAATCAAGGTATCCCCTTAAATATCTAAAGCTTTTTGTTATACCTTGGTGTTCATATTTTTGTTTGCATTCTGTTGTTTTTACTGTTGAAAATCAAGATTAAATAAAGAGAAAAGCTTTGTTTTGTGTATAAAATGTTAAAATAAGGAAGGGCTTTTGTTTTTTTTGAGGGCATGTAATACTGTGGAATGGCTTCTCCCCCCAAAAATCCTACCCAAATCATTCAAAGATAGGTGCGGGAAGCTCTCGTGAACTTGGCAAAGAGCTTTGTTTCTAGCTGTAACAATGTGTTTCGATCTTTGTGGGGAGCAGAGTTGAGCGGGGGTAATTTGATAAGACTCTGCGACATCTTTTATAATTTTTTGTATTTCCTGAGGAATACCTTTTGAAAAATTCTTTGTGAAAATGTGACGAACAGTTTTTAAGCAAGGCTCCCTGTTTTGAATCTCACAAGACATCTTTATTTTATTTAAAACACCCTCTATTTCACGAATGGAAGAAAGGGGTTTTTTTGCAATAAAAGTTAGAACTTCACTAGGAACAGATATGCGCCTCTCTTGAGCTTTTCTTTGTAAGATGGCCATGCGTGTTTCAAACTTTGGGCGTTCAATATGCGCAGATAGCCCTCCGGAAAGACGTGTTTGAAGGCGGGTTTGAAGCTTCTTTATTGCTCTTGGAGGGCGGTCGCAGGTACAGACAATTAAACCTCCTTTTTGGTGAATAACGTTAAATGTGTGGAAAAACTCCTCTTGGCTGGCAGTTCCTTTTTCAAGGATTTGAATATCATCCACCAGAAAAACGTCGACTTGTTCTCTATACTTTTTCCTAAAATCATCCATTTGGCCGCAACGAATGGCTGTAATACATTCATAAAGAAAACGTTCTGCAGATAGGTAGCAGACTCTATGTGTTTTTTGTAATTTACGTCCCATGGAATGGAGAAGGTGAGTTTTTCCAAGTCCGGTTTCGCCATAAATGAAAAAGGGGCTGTTTGGGCTGTGAAGTGGTGTTTTAGCAAGGGCCTTTGCCGTATAAAAAGCCAGGTTGTTTTCTTCTGAGTGGCCGGGAACAAAGCTTTCAAAGGTATATGAAGAGTTAAAGAGAGAGGTTTTCTGTTGAATAAAGTCATCTTGTTTTTGAGGAACAGGGGATAAAACTCTTTTTTGTCTTTGTTTTGAGACCACTATATTGATTTCAAAAGGTTCGCCTGAAAGGAGGCAGGCAAGCTCTTTCTCAAAAGAGTGAATCAGTTTTTTTTCTATACGGTCTTTGTAGAAGAGAGAAGGAACAAAAAGGGTAAAAACCCGCCCCTTTTGAGAGGAGCTTTCTTTTAAATTTAGGGCTTCCAAGCAAGATAAGATAGGAGAATAACCTTGGTTTTTATCTTTTAAAATTTGAATTACTTGCTGACAAATAGTCGACATACTTCTCCAAGAAGGCAAAACGAAAAAAGAACACAAGGGCTAACATAAAGGAGGGGTTGACGAGAAGAGGCAAACCATGTTTTATACAAACGCGTCAAAATTTTACTGAGGTTTTTTGCTGTGAAAAGAACATATCAACCATCTCGAAGAAAAAGAAAAACAACACACGGTTTTCGTTTGCGCATGGCAACATCAAAGGGCAGAGAAGTTCTCTCTCGGCGTCGTTCAAAAGGACGAAAAGTTTTAAGCGTTCAGGTTCGTGGCAAATAAAATTATTCCTTTGAGTTTGAAAAAGGATTTTACAAAACTCTATGAAGAAGGGGCTGTTTTAAAAAAGGGAGGTATTGTTCTTCGTTGTGTTAAGAATAAAAAAGGTTTAAGGGTGGCTTTTGGTTTGTCTGGCAAGATTGTTAGAACGGCTGTCAAAAGAAATAGAATAAAACGGTGGAGCAGGCAAATTTTAAGAGAAGCTGTTTTTTTGAAAAAAATCTCTTTGGATATTCTTATTACAGTTGTAACAGAACAAAAAAGTTATGAACGCTTTAAGAAAAACTTTGAATACCTTCTGGAGCAAACCCTTTGAGCAAACCTTGAAAAAAGTATTTCTTCTTTTTATAAGGGTATATAGGTGTCATTTATCCGGATTTTTAGGAGGGTCATGTCGTTTTGTACCCTCATGTTCTTGTTATGCAGAAGAGGCACTCCGAAAATTTTCTTTTTTAAAAGCTTGTACTCTTATTTTTAAAAGACTTATGAGCTGTCACCCTCTTCAGAAAAACTATGGATATGACCCTGTGGAGGATATTTAATGAATGAGAACAAACCCAACTTTTTGGATAAGCAGACGCTTATAGCTTTAGCTCTTATTTTCATGGCTTGGTTTTTGTGGGAAAGGCATATGCGGGCCAAATACACACCACAGTTGAATCAGCCTTCCCCAACAGCAGAACAACAACCTGTTCGTGAAGAAACAAAAAAAGTTGATATAAAAAAAGTAAAAGAAAATTTTTTTGACTTTGAGGATGACGTAAAAAAAGTCACTTTTTCTTCAAAAGGAATGGGAATAAAAGAGCTTGAACTTAAAAGCTATTTAAACAGAGAGAAAAAACAAGTTCTTTTTGAGTCTGTTTCTTCTCTGCCCTTTTTTGAAATCACTAAAAACAATCAACCTTTATTTTTTAACATAAAGGCTTTGGGGGAAAACCAAATACAGGGAATAGACACAAAAGGAGAGGTGCAGGTTTTAATCCAAATAAAAGATTTTTCTTTTTCTTATACAGTGAATGTGAAAAAAACGGATTCACTAACCATTCAAGTTGTAAACAAACCTGTTGAAGGAGCAACCGGGCTTGTTCAAAGTCTTATTGCAGGAAGAGAGCCCGGGCTTGGTTTGTTTGTAAAAACCTCTAAAGAAGATAAACGGATTTTGTTTTCAAAAGGGAGAAAGGAAGAGCTTGATCTTTCACAGTTGGAAGTTCTGGGGTTGGGAGGCCGTTACTTTGGGCACGCTTTTTTTAACGAGTCAGATTTCTTGCCCCGCTTAGAGTTTCGGGGAGACGATGATTTTTGGCGGTCACAGATAGTTTTTAACTTTCCTCAAACAGGAAGTGAAGATTTGTCTTTAAAGTATCAAACATTCTTTGGCCCAAAATCTACAGATGTTTTAAAAACAATTGACCCTCAAATGATCTCTTGGGTTGATTTTGGTTTCTTGTCTGGGTTGGCTAAAATTATTTTGGCTTTTCTAAAATTTGCTTTTTTATTAACCAAGAACTGGGGACTTTCTATTATTCTTCTTACGGTTTTTGTTAGAATTCTTTTGTTTCCACTAAACCTGTCAGCCTACCGTTCAATGAAAGTTATGAAAAAAATACAACCGGAGATCCAGGCTCTTCGAAAAAAATACAAGAAAGACATGAAAACGATGAATGAACAAATGCTTGTGTTAATGAAAAAAAACAAAGCACGCCCGTTGGGGGGGTGTTTACCGATGTTGTTACAGTTTCCTATATTTTTTGCTTTGTATAGAGTTCTTGGGGAAAGCTTTGAGCTTTATCAGGCCCCTTTCTTTGGGTGGATACAAGACCTCAGCTTAAAAGATCCTTTTTATGTTGTGCCTGTTTTGATGGGGGTTTCCATGTACTTCCAGCAAAAAATAACCCCAACGAATATGGATCCCGCCCAAGAAAAAGTTTTAAGAGCTTTACCTTTTATTTTCACTTTATTTATGATCAATTTGCCAAGCGGTTTAAACTTGTATATCTTGGTCAGCACTTTATTTGGTTTAGTTCAGCAGTATTATTTTACTAAAAAAGATTAGGAGACCATTATGTCCTTTTTTAAAAACTTATTTTCAGGCTCAACAGAAGACTTTTCTTTTATAGAGGAATTCTTAGATGATTTTTTTAAGTGTTGTGGGTTTTCTTTATCTTGTGATGTGGAGATTTTAAAAGAAGAGGGTAAGATTTACATTGATATTTATGGGAAAGATGAAGAACTACTTATAGAACAACATGGGAAACTGCTTCAGTCTTTGCAAATCTATTTATCAAGCGTACTCCAGAATCGCTTAAAAGCAGAAGAAGCCTTTCAAATTACAGTCGACTCTCAAGGGTATATGGAGCAATTTGAGCAAGACTTAATAGATCTGGCTCATCGATTAAAAAAAGAAGCTTTGAAAAGAAAAAGATCTGTCATTATAAAAAGGCCTTTAAACGCTTTCTATAGGAGAAAAATTCACCAGGATTTAACTAAAGACGGGCGGGTAGAAACAAGATCTGTTGGAGAAGGCGCTTTCAAAAGAATAATAATTTCTCCGGTAAGGGGGAAGTATGACAACAATTTTCGAAGGGCCTAGATCACAAGATCAAGATACTATTTGTGCTTTAATAACTCCATATGGAGTCAGCGGGGTTGCTGGGATTCGAGTAAGCGGCGCTAAATCCTGGTATATTTCAAAAAAACTTTGTCCTTTTTTAAAAGAACAGCCCCGTTCACACCAAGCCTATTTCGGTCACTTGAAATATCAAGAAAAGGACATTGATGAAGCTCTTGTTTTATTTTTTGAAAAGGGAAGATCCTTTACTTCAGAAGAGACTGTAGAAATTTTTTGTCATGGAAGTCCTGTGATTTATAAAGAAGTGCTTACTGCTCTTCAGGAAATGGGTTGTAGGGCGGCTGAAAAAGGAGAGTTTACATATAGAGCTTTTCTTTCAGGGAGAATTGATTTGGTTCAGGCAGAAGGTGTTTTACATCTCATTGAGGCCAATTCGGTGAATGCAAAAAGACAAGCTTTAAGATATTTGAAAGGAGAATTTTCTGAAGAGTTGAAGGGAATTAAAAACAAAACTCAAGAACTTCTTGCTCACATTGAAGCTGAAATTGATTTTAGTGAAGAAGATTTACAACTTTTTAAATCTAATGAATATTTGGAGCAAACCAATCAAATTCAAGAAACAATTGAAAGTTTAGTGAAAAACTATAAGCAGGGACGTCAAGTAAGAGAGGGTCTTAAGGTTGGAATTTTTGGGCCTCCAAACTCCGGGAAATCCACCCTATTTAATCAGCTTTTAAAAGAAGACAGAGCTATCACAAGTAAACAGGCAGGTACGACAAGAGATCGGCTGGAAGGAGACTTTTTCTTTCAAGGTAATAAAATAAGTGTTGTTGATACTGCAGGGCTAAGAGAAACTCAGGATCTTATTGAGAAGGAGGGCTTGAAAAAAACTTTTCAAACTTTTCAAACTTCTGATATCTGTCTTTATGTTGTTGATGCCACAAAAAGTTTTAGTGAAAACTTTGAGCCTTTTTCAAAAAGTGATAATAAGAAAAAGTTTTTAGAACTCTTACTTCAGAAAAAAGAAGAAAGGGTTTTGGTTATTAATAAAGTGGATTTAAAATCAAAAGAGGACTTTTTATCTGATTTAGAAAGGTTTTCTCCAGACATTTCTAATCAAATTAAAAAAGAAAACCCTTGTTTTATAAGTGCTCAAACGGGGGAAGGCCTGGAGCAATTGAAGTCTTTTTTTCTTAAACCTCTGGAAAGAGGGGTTTCTGCTGTTTATCTGCCTCGGCATTATGATCACCTGACACAAGCCCGAAGGCATCTTCAAAAAGGACAAGCCTTGCTAAGAGAGAAAACCATAAACTTGGAGTTTGTGGCTTTTGAATTAAAAGAAGTTTTAAAAAATATTCAAAGGGTTTTAGGTGAAGAAATTAATGTCGATGTTTTGGATCAGATTTTTAGTCAATTTTGTATTGGTAAATAAGAGAAATTGAGATGAAAAGTCAGTGGGATATTATTGTTATAGGGGCGGGGCATGCCGGAGTGGAAGCCAGTTTAGCTTGTTCTCGTATGGGGCTAAGGGTTTTGGTGGCCACAACACGTTTATCTCGCATTGCTTTTATGAGCTGTAACCCGTCTGTAGGAGGCTTAGCCAAGGGAAATCTGGTTAAAGAAATTGATGTATTAGGAGGTGTAATGGGGATGGCTGGGGACTTTGCCTGTCTTCAATACAAGCATCTTAATTCCAAGAAAGGGCCGGCAGTCAGAGGCTCCAGAGTACAATGTGATAAAAGTGTTTATCAAAAATATGTGCAGGATCAACTTCAGCATGAAGAAAATATCACTCTTGTTGAAGAGGAAATTTCGAAACTATGGATTCAAGATGGAAAATGTAAAGGTGTTATTTGTAAAAATGACACTCGAATTGAATCAAAAGCTGTGATTTTAACCACTGGAACTTTTATGGGTGCAGTGATGCACGTGGGAAATGAACAAAAAAGCGGAGGAAGAGTTGGAGATCAAGCTACTCATGGGCTTTCTCGGCAGATGAGTGAGATAGGGTTTAAAGTAACCAGGCTGAAAACAGGAACGCCTCCCCGCTTGCATAAAGACAGCATAAACTGGGAACAATTAACTCCTCAGGCGGGAGATGAGGTGTATCGCCCTTTAAGCTTTTTTAGTTCGAAAAAACCTCTGTTGAAACAAATATTTTGTTATCTCACTCATACAAATTTAAGAACCCATGAAGTGATAAAAGAAAATCTTCGCTTATCTCCTCTTTTTTCCGGAATTATTCAGGGAGTGGGTCCGCGGTATTGCCCCAGCATAGAAGATAAGGTTGTTCGTTTTTCAGATAAAAACTCTCATCAGGTTTTTTTGGAGCCGGAAGAACTTGGAGGAGATTCTATCTATGTGCAGGGGCTTTCGACGAGTTTACCGAGAGCTGTGCAGGAGAAGTTTATAAGAACAATAAAAGGCTTGGAAAAAGCAAAATTCTTACAGTGGGGTTATGCAGTTGAATATGATTTTATCAATCCCATTCAACTTTGGCCGACTTTGGAAACAAAGATTCTTCCCAATTTATTTTTGGCAGGTCAGGTGAATGGATCCAGCGGCTATGAAGAGGCGGCTGTGCAGGGGTTGATGGCAGGAATCAATGCTAGTGCAAAAATTTTAAATTTTTCAGAATGTATTTTACCTCGTCATAAAGCCTATGCAGGTGTTCTTATTGATGATTTGGTCACCAAAGGCACTAAAGAGCCTTACCGTATGCTGACTTCAAGAGCGGAATATCGACTGGTTTTAAGAGAGGATAATGCCTTGGAAAGATTATTTTCTATAGCTCAAAAGTACTCTCTTCTTTCTGAAGAAAAGACTCAATTGCTTGAAAAAATATTAGATCAAAGAAAAGAATATGCAAAAAAACTCTCTCAAACAAAATGGTCTTCTAAGGAATTGGAAAATATGTTGGTATTAAATCAAAAAGACTCTTTTTTTAACAAAGAATTTCAACCAGGGAGAACATGGACAGCTCATCACTTATTAAAAAGACCGGAGTTTTCGTATCAAACTTTGGAGAAGCTGGGAGTGCCCCCAATCTCAAAAGAAGTGGCAGAACCGGTTGAAATTGAAATAAAATACGCAGGTTATATTCAAATACAAAATCAGATGATAAAGAAAAATCTCAAAATGGGACAGTTGAGTTTAAAAAATATTAACTATCAGGAGGTTCAGGGTTTATCTTTGGAAGCCAGAGAAAAACTACAGGAAGTTCAACCTTTAAACTTGGAACAAGCCGGGCGAATTAGTGGAGTCACCCCAGCGTCTATTCAGGCACTTATTGTACACACACACAAAGTATCATCGGCTTGCCGTCAGTAGCTTGTTGGTTTTAAATTTGTTTTATATAAGTTGTATTTTTTATTTAATAGGTGGTGAAGGTGAAATTATTTATTGGAGTATTTTGTTTTTTTACAACCAGCTTGTTGGGGTGTTATAATTCTTCGGCAACTTTTTGTCGGAACCTGTCGGAAGAATATAGTAAACTGTTAGAACAAGATGAAAATATAGAACTTCGCTCCTGGGAAAACCTTTATATTCATCATGAATTTTTGGCTAAGCCTCTGTTGGAAAATTGGGAGAGAAGCTATTTTGAAAAAGAGCAATTTTTTTCTCTTACTTTTTATGCTTTTTTAAGATCACAGTCCACATTGGAGTGCGGAATTGAACCAAAAGAAAATACGACATCTTCTGAAAAAAGAATGCAGGCGGAATCTATAGGGCTTACAAAAATAGAAACAGAAAGCCATCCATACTTTGAGTGTTTATTTTCTGAGTGGAAAAAGCATGCAAAACCTCTTATTTTTAAATCTTGTAAATATTACTTTACCCATTGAAGTGAAATTGATGAATTTTCTAAAAGATAAAGCCTTTTCTTTAGATCAAAAACAAATTGATCTTTTTCAAAAATTTTATACAGAATTGAAGTTTTTTCAGCATTTATTTCTTACTAAAAAAGAAACTGAAAAAGAAGTTGTTGAATTAATTGAAGACGGAATAACTTCAGGAACTCTTTTTTTAAAATCAGCCCCTGAGGAAACCTTTGTAGATATAGGTTCAGGTGCGGGATTTCCAGGGGTTGTTTTGGCTATTTTAGATTTGCATAGAAAAATTATCCTTGTTGAGCCTTCTGCAAAAAGAGCTGAGTTTTTAAGACATATTGTGGATACTTTTGATTTTCAAAATCGGGTTATTGTTCGTGAAGAGGTTTTTTCGTTTATGAAAGAAAGGATTGTTCTTTTTAAAGCTTTTGCTCCTTTGAAAAAAACTTTGCAGATGGTAAAAAAATATCTGCCTGAAGATGGGGTTTCATATCATTTTAAAGGTCCTCTTTATGAAAAAGATTGGGATCGATTAAGTTTGAAAGAAAAAAAGTTATGGCAAATGAAAGTTTTTGTTGAATATAAATTTAAAAATCAAAATAGAGTTATTTTAGAAATCAAAAAGAAAAGTACTCCTCATATTTTGAAGAATATTAATCTATAAAGTAAATTACTTTTGCCCAGTCTTTTGCACATTCTAACTGACCTTCAGTGGAGAAAAAATATTCTCCTTGTGAAGAAAGGTGTGATTGAGTTTGACATTGTTTTAATGTTTTAACTTTAAGAGTATAAGTTGTCTCTTTTATATAAGATTCAGAGCGAGGTTCATTAAAATACTGTACGTTTGATTTGATGTTATCATCTAGCCACTGTTGGCTTTCCACCCACTCCTTATCGGAAGCTTTTATAGCCAGTTGTATGAAATCATCTATCCATTTTTGATTTGCCTTATCTCTTTCCGCTATCGTTAGGGTGCTGTATGTCCACACTTGTGCAATATAGATCAACTGCTCTTCAGACATGGAGTTGATTTGATCTAAACTAAAAGAGGAAAACTGAGGGTAACTCATAGCAGAGAGTACTTGCAAACTTAAATCAGGGATTTGCTCTAAAGGAATGTGTTGGATATGTTCAGGGCTTAATCCATGAATGCTGTAATTGCTAAGTGATTTTGCATATACTGGAATCTGTGCTGTTCTTTCTGGGCTCAAAATTTCCATCCAAAAATAATCAGGCAGTAAATGTTTCATTTGTTCTACAGAGGTAATATATCTAAACTCAGGTGGCTCCAAAAAAGGGATTGCTTGCATACTTGCGGGGTTATCTAAATATCGATAGGGTACATTTTGTATTTCTTTGAAAACACCTTTATGATTTTCAATATTATTTATAATTCGAGACAGAAAATCTTGATCCTCTCTTTCACCAATAGTAGCAACAGCTTTCATTTGTTCTAAAGAGAGGGCTTCGAAATACTCTGAAAAGATTTTATAAGTGGGTGGAAAGCTTGGAGAATGAAAGGCCTCTTTAATCTGATCTAAATTCATCCAGCTGACTTGTTTTGGTTTAAAAACTGTGATTCCAATTTTATTATTTTTCATCTGATTTATAGTCATTGCTTTTATTTGTTCTTGAGTTAGACATCTTATAATACTTTGTTCTTTTTCTCCTAATGTTAGAGCTTTTGTGTTGAGGAGGTCAGGTATCTGACTAATGACTTCTAAAGGAATAGCTTGAACTTGCTCTTCTTTCCAATATTGAGAAACTTCCAATAAATATCCTATTTGTTCGCTATTAAATGCGGCAATAGAACTTGGAAGAATGTCCTCAAGAAAAAGGGGGGTTTCCTTTTGAGAAATCGATATTTCTTGAGAATAAACGAAGTGATTTATACATAAAAGAATAGCTGTTGTTGTTAAATATTTCACTTGAAGCGCCCTTATTTTTTCAGGCTTGAATTAATAATCTATAATGAGCCTTGTTGCAAAATAAGATTTCTTAACATAGGCTTATTTTTTAATTCATGGTTGGTGAAGTGAAAAATGAGAATTTTTCTTTTGTTTCTTTTTCTTGCTCCTTTAGCTAAAGCTCATCCAGTTATTTATAAAGATGGCTTTGTCTATTGGGGTGAGTTTTCTTCTCAGGAAAACACTCAAATACTATCTTATACTTTTCATCCGAACTTTGCCTTGCAGTTAAGTTCAGATTTCGAAAAATATACTGGGGGGGGAAGTAATAAGAGTGTTACTTATCAGCTAGGTTTAAATGTTCTTATCAAACGTTGGTTTCTGGAGAATTCGCAGGCCAATATTTATACCTCTTTTCAAAGTGGAGTGTTTACAGATGAAATTAGCGGGATTTACAAAGACGGAAAAAGAACTAAATTTCCAATAAAAGATAGATTAACTTTTCAATGGAATTTAAGTGCCGATTGGGAATCTCGATTTATTTATACAGCTGGTGGAATAAAACTAAAAGGAAGATCTTCTTCAATTAATGAGGCTTTATGGGGTGATTTTTATTACAGAATAGGCTTTGCACCCTATATAGCAGGGATGGACACTTTACAAACCTGGTTTGTTTTGATGTTTCAGGCTTCTGCGGCTGGAACAGTTAATAAGGATATGCGGGATTATTTCTTAAAAGAGCATAAGGAAAGAGAATTTCCTTATCGAACTTCACTAATAACAGATAACTTGGCTGTAGGAATCAATTGGAAAATTACTCCCCTTCTTAGGTTTTTTTACAAAAATGTTTTATGGGAGATAGGAAGTAGTTTACAAAGCGATTTTTACTTAACTCTTATGCTTCATTATTAGAGTTTTGTGCTTGTTATAGAGTCGTTTTCACAAACATATTCATATGTTGTTAAACAATGATTTACGAAAAATCTGTTCATCTGTAAGGGTTTTTCTTCAGCTTTCAAGGGTGTTAAGGTCTAATTGTCCTTTTTAAATTTTCACTTTGAGCATGGGTGTTGCAAATGGAAAATGCCATAAGAACTCTCATAATATCCTCTAAAATGACATGATTCTCTGTTAATAATGGCTTTTTTAACTCTTTTTAACAAAAAGTATAAAAGTAAAGCTCTTATTTATCTGAGATTTTCCATAAAAAAGGGGAATTTAAGCTTAAAAACCTTATTTTTATAAAAAAATACCTTTTTTATGTTCCACGTGGAACATCTACAGGGAAAATGTTCCACGTGGAACATCCGGTTGAACATAGACTTTTTAATGGCCTGTGGATACAAAAAGGCTATGGCACATATTATTTCTATTACAAATCAAAAAGGGGGGGTTGGAAAGACCACAAGCTCTATTTCACTCAGCACTGCTTTGGCTAAAAGTGGAGTTGATGTCCTACTCATTGACGCGGACTCCCAGTTTAATACAACAAGTGGTTTAAATGCTCAAAATAACAGAACTTTTTATGATTTTCTTTGGTCTGAAGGCCCAGACTTTAGTTCTTATGTTCAGGCTACAAAATACCCCACATTATCTCTCATAGGGGCAGATCCTCGCTTATCAGGTTTGGAGTTTGAGTGGTCAGGCTTGGATCAAAATAAGCATATTTTAAAGAGAAAAATGGAGCTGATTGAAAAAAATTATGATTTTATTTTTATTGATTGTCCTCCAAGTTTAGGTTTGCTGACAGTTAATGCTCTTGTGGCTTCCAAATTTTTTATTGTACCTCTTCAATGTGAATATTACGCCCTGGAAGGGTTAAGCCTGCTTTTAAATACAGCATGCACTATTAAAGAAAATTTAAATCCGGATTTAACTTTACAAGGAATTTTACTGACAATGTTTGATTCCAGAAATACTTTAAGCCATAAAGTTGTTGAGCAGGTTCGTCTTCATTTTAAAAATAAAGTTTTTCAGACTGTTATTCCAAGAAATGTACGTTTAAGTGAAGCTCCAAGCCATGGAATTCCCATCTCAGATTATGCCCCTGATTCGTCTGGAGCTTTGGCTTATAACAAATTGGCTGAGGAGCTGATAGAAAGATTGAATTTCAAGAAAGCTTTTAAGGAAAATGTTTTACAATAAAAGGAGGGGGGTCTGTGTCTCCAGATAGAGAAGTTTTAGGAAGAGGGTTGGATCAGTTGCTGGGAAGAACAGAGCCGACTGCATCCGGTTCTTTGGAAAATAAAGTATTACAAGTTGCTATTGAACGTATTCACCCGGATACAAAACAACCCCGCAGATTTTTTGATGAGGCCTCTTTAAATAGCCTTGCTGTTTCTATTAAAGAACAAGGTCTTCTTCAGCCTATTCTTGTTTCTAAAGAGAAAGACGGAACTTATAAGATTATTGCTGGGGAGAGAAGATGGAGGGCTGTGCAAAAGCTGGGTTGGTCTCGAATACCTGTTCTTTTAAAAAGTAAAACAAAACAAGCGGATCAAAAAATGGTGTTGGCTTTAGTTGAAAACTTACAAAGGCAGGATTTGAACCCTATTGAAGAGGCCTATGCTTTTCGCTTTCTTTTGGAAGAAAACAACTGGTCTCAACAAAAGCTGGCGGAAACAATGGGAAGAGACCGCACTTCTATTACAAATACCCTAAGACTTTTAAATTTGCATTCAGATGTGCAAAAACTGCTTTCAAAAAACAAAATTTCTTTAAGTATTGCCAAGCTTCTGCTTCAGGAAAAGTCTTTGGATAAACAAGCTATATGGGCTAAAAAAGCAGTCCAGGCCGGACTGACAGTGCGTGATTTGGAGAAAAAACTGAAAACTTCTGCTTTAAAAAATAAAGAACTTATCGAAACTCCTTACTGGCTGAGGGAGGCTTGCTCTATTCTTTCTAAAAAGTGGGGTGTTCTGGTTCAGGCACATAGATCTAAAAGTCATACTAAAATTGTGTTATCTTTTCGAAAAGATGAAGATTTAAAGGAGTTTGTAGATCGTGTCTGATGATGTACGCGCTATTTTAGACCAGGGAACTTCGTTTCAGGGTCAGCTTAGTTTTGATGGAGTGGTTCGTGTGGCAGGAGAGCTTGAAGGAGAGGTTCAAAGTCCGACAGGCACTTTGATCATTGAATCAGAGGGAAAAGTGAAAGCTAAAGTTCATGTGCAGAACTTAATATTGCATGGTTTTTTGGAAGGTGAGGTCAAAGCTTCTGAACAAGTGCGGATGCATCCTCCAGCTCATTTTATAGGAACAGTGGAGAGCCCTTCTTTAAAGATTGATGAAGGGGTTATTTTTGAAGGGTCCAGTCTGCATTCCAAAAAGAGTTCTTGACGAAACTTAAAAATTTAAACAAAAAAAGATTTATGGAAACTCTTAATTCTGTCATACAAGTCTTACAGTTAAATGAGACTTTTTTTATATATTTAATCGTATTTTTTGTGTTTATGCTGTCTGTGGCCCATTTTCTTTTAAAACCTTATTATGAGAAGTTTGAGGCTAGAGAAAAGCAAACAAAAGGACGTGTTCTGCTTTCCACTCAACTTCAAAAAGAAGAAGAGCACTTGAATCAGGAGTATGAAAAAAAACTGGTGGCTTTTCATCAAAAATTTCAAAAAGAACTAAATGAAAAAAAGAATCAAATCTTAAAAACACATCAGGTGCAAATGGACCAAACACGAAAAGAAGCTCAAGATAAAATTAATACTGCATTAGAATCTTTTCAAAAAGAACTGGCTAAAGCTGAAGAAGAGCTTGGAAGAGAAGCTCCACAATTGGCAAAACAATTAAAACTTAAATTGATTCAATAAGAAAGGCTGAGTTCATCGTGTTTCCTTTTATTGGTATTTTATTAGTGATATTCCTTACAGCATTTTCTTCAGCGGCGGCTGGAGAAGGGATTCCTGTATCTTTTGTTCTTTTTCAAGCTCTGAATTTTCTTATTTTTGCGGGTATTGTTGTTTATATCTTCTCGAAACAGGCTCCTAAATTTGTCCTCCGTAAATATGAGGATTATATTTCTATGAAGAATCGGGCAGATGATTTATATCAGCAGACTAAGAAAAATATAGAAGAAACTAAAAAGAAGTTATCTCAGATTAAAGACAAAGAAATGCGTTTTGATGAGGAACTGAAGTTGGAGTTGGAAAAAATGGAAGTTAAGCTGAATCAGGATTTAAAGGAACAGCAAAACTCTATTTTAAGAATGGCGCAAAACTTCATTGATCAGGAGTTAATAAGAATAAAAGCCAATTTAAAAAATAGGTTCTTAAGCCAAGTGGAAGCTTTGTGTCGAGACGGCTTAAAAAATGAAGAGCAAAAAAATGACTTATTTGCTCAAAAACTTAAGGGGTAAGGCATGCATTCTGTTGGGGATCTTTACGCAAAGACATTATTTGAGCTGGAAGCTGAAGGAGCTTTGCAGATTTGTGAGCTCAAGAAAGCTTTGAGTGCAGAGGATTTATCCTTTTTTTGTTCTTCTTTAATCCCTGTATCTGACAAGTTTAAGGTGCTGGATCAAATTCCTTTTTCAGAGAATGTACTTCGTTTTTTACACCGATTGACTTTAAACAACAGATGGTCTTATTTTGGTCAAATTTGTGAGAGTGTAGAAAAGCTGGTGGATGAAAAACAGGGAGTTGTTAGAGGTGTTATCTATACAGCAAAGCCTTTATTAGAGGGGGATAAAAAGACTGTTGAAGCTTCTGTTCAAAAATTTTTCAAAAATCGAAAAGTTTTACTGAAAGTTCAACAAAAAGAAGATTTAATTAATGGTCTTCGAGTGGAAGTTGGAGGTATGAGTTTTGATGACTCTATTTTACATCATTTACAACATTTTAAAGCACAGGTGAGGAAGTATGAAAACTAGTGGAATTCGGGCTGATGAAATCAGTCGTATTTTAAAACAAAGCATTCAAAATTACTCTAAGGATGTCTCTATCAATGAAGAAGGGCAGGTTTTAAGTGTAGGAGACGGTGTTTGCAAGATTCATGGATTGAAAAATGCAATGGCTTCTGAAATTTTAAAATTTTCAGACTCTCTTTACGCATTGGTTTTTAATTTAGAGGAGGAAAGTGTAGGGGCTGTTTTATTAGGTTCGGACGCAGAAGTTCGGGAAGGCTCCCCTGTTCAAAGAACAAAGAAAGTCTTTGAAGTTCCTGTTGGAGAGTCTTTGCTTGGAAGAGTCGTGGATGTTCTGGGAAATCCTATAGACGGCTTGGGAGCCATCTCTGCTCAGAAAACCCAACCTGTAGAAACCAAAGCTCCTGGGATTGTTCAAAGACAGGAAGTCTCTGAGCCTTTACAGACAGGCGTCAAAGTGATTGATGCCTTAATTCCTATTGGAAGAGGGCAAAGGGAATTGATTATTGGAGATCGGCAAACAGGTAAAACCACTTTGGCTATTGATACGATACTGAATCAAAAAAATGAAGATGTGAAATGCGTGTATGTAGCTATCGGACAAAAAAGATCCACTTTAGCAGGAGTGGTGGAAAGGCTTCGTAAAGCAGATGCTCTTCGCTATACAACCATTGTGGCGGCTACAGCTTCAGATCCAGCTCCTCTTCAATACCTGGCTCCTTATACTGGTGTAACCATAGCTGAATATTTCAGAGATAAAGGGGAACATGCTTTAATTATTTATGATGATTTGACTAAGCAGGCTCAGGCTTATCGTCAGTTGTCGCTTCTTCTCAGAAGACCTCCAGGTCGGGAAGCTTTTCCAGGAGATGTTTTTTATCTGCATTCCAGACTTCTTGAAAGAGCGGCCAAGATGAGTAAAGAACAAGGGGGAGGCTCTTTAACAGCTTTGCCTATTATTGAGACTCAGGCAGGGGATATTTCTGCTTATATTCCAACAAATGTTATCTCCATTACAGACGGTCAGATTTTTTTAGAGACAGACTTGTTTTATAAAGGGGTTCGTCCAGCTTTAAATATTGGAAAATCTGTTTCTCGTGTTGGAGGGAAAGCTCAAATTAAAGCTATCAGACAGGTTGCAGGTTCTTTAAAGTTGGAGCTTGCTCAGTTTCGTGGCTTGGAAGCTTTTGCGGCTTTTGCTTCTGACTTGGATGAGGCTTCTCAAAAACAATTAGCTCGGGGAAGACGGTTAGTGGAAGTTCTTAAGCAGGGAGTGGGAGAGCCTCAGGATGTGGAAAAACAGGTTGCCATTATTTTTGCCGCCTCTGAAGGTTTCTTGGATTCTATTGCAGAAGATAAGATTGGACAGTTTGAAAAAGAGTACCATGAGTTTTTATCCAGTCAGCACAAAGATATTTTAGGATCTATAAAAAAAGAGAAGAAAATTACAGATGAAACCCGCCAAAAACTTCTTCAAGCTTTAGAAGAATTTAAAGTCGTTTTTAGTAAAAAAGGAGTTTGAGGCTTGAGTCAGCTAAAAGAAATCCAATCTCGCATTCAGGGTGTTAAAAACACCAAACAAATGACTCGTGCTATGAAAATGATTTCAGCAGTGAAACTGCGAAAAGCTCAGGAAAGAATATTGAATTTAAGAGCCTATGCAGACGGCATATTATCCACTATGGCAGATGTGGCTTTAAGTTATCAGGTGGAGCATCCTCTACTCAACCCGAAAACAGAAAGCACAAAACTTCTTCTGGTTGTGCTTGCCAGTGATCGGGGGCTTTGCGGCAGTTTTAACTATAATGTTTGCAAAAAAGCGGAAGCACTTTTGAAAGATAATGAGCATCAGGATTATTTTATTATAGGAAAAAAGGCTGTTGATTATTTTAAATTTAGAAAGTTTAAACCTATAGATGAAATTTCCGGATTGGACCGGGAGGTTTCTTTTCCTTTAGCGGCCAGAGTGGCTCAATTCCTGATGGATTCTTTTACTAAGGGAAATTATGATCAAATTTCTCTTATTTATCAAACTTTTTATTCAGCAGTTTCTCAGAAAGTTAAGTTAGAGTCTTTTTTACCTATTGATTTAACTCAAACTTCCTGGGAAGGGTCTTCTTTTTCCAAAGATTTTATTTTTGAAACTTCTCCTCAAAAATTGGTGGAAAATCTTATTCAAAAACATTTTGCAACTCAAATTTATAGAGCCATGTGCGAAAGTTTGGCTTCAGAACATGGAGCCCGCATGTATTCTATGGAGAATGCGGTAAAAAATGCTACGGATATTGAAAAGCAATTACAGTTACAATTTAATAAAATTAGACAAAGCTCTATTACTACAGAACTCATAGAAGTCTCTAGTGGTGTGGAAGCAATGAGTGCATCTTGATAAAGGGGGGAAAGTAAAGTGGTAAATGGTCAGATTAAACAGGTTATGGGGCCGGTTGTGGATGTGGAGTTTCCATTAGGACATATGCCTTCTATTTATACAGCTCTTAAAGTTAAGGACAAATCTTTGGTTTTAGAAGTGGCTCAGCATTTGGGGCATCAGGTGTGTCGTACTATTGCGATGGATGGTACAGAAAGTTTGGTGCGCGGGGATGCTGTAGAGAGTACAGGCGAGACCATTCAAACACCGGTGGGTGATGAAGTCTTGGGGCGTATTTTAAATGTTATTGGAGAGCCTGTAGATGAAGCAGGTCCTGTTCAGACAAAAAAGAAATGGTCTATTCATAGATCTGCTCCGCCTTTATCCGAGCAATCCACTTCAGTGGATATTCTGGTGACCGGGATTAAGGTGATTGATCTTCTTGCCCCTTATATGAAAGGGGGGAAGATTGGGCTCTTTGGAGGTGCAGGTGTTGGAAAGACAGTCATTATTATGGAGCTTATTCGAAATGTAGCTAAAGAGCATGGAGGCTACTCTGTTTTTGCTGGTGTTGGAGAAAGAACCCGTGAAGGAAATGACCTCTATGTGGAAATGAGAGATACAGGAGTTTTAAAGAAAACAGCTTTGGTTTACGGGCAAATGAATGAGCCTCCGGGGGCGAGAGCCAGAGTGGCTTTAACAGGTTTAACAGTTGCAGAATATTTTAGAGATGAAGCTTCCCAGGATGTGCTCTTTTTTGTGGATAATATTTTTAGATTTACTCAAGCAGGCTCGGAAGTTTCAGCTTTGTTAGGGCGTATTCCTTCAGCTGTGGGATATCAGCCGACACTGGCTACAGAGATGGGAACTCTGCAAGAACGTATTACTTCCACAAGAAAAGGTTCAATTACTTCTATACAGGCTATTTATGTGCCTGCGGATGACTATACAGATCCTGCTCCTGCGACAACTTTTACTCACTTGGATGCCACAACAAATCTGGATAGAGATATTGCCGCTTTGGGTATTTATCCGGCTGTTCATCCTTTAAATTCCACATCCCGTATTTTAGAGCCTCAAGTGGTTGGACAAAAACACTATGAAACGGCAAGAGGGGTGCAGGAGGTTTTACAACGTTATAAAGAGCTTCAAGATATTATTGCGATTTTGGGAATGGATGAATTAAGCGAAGAAGATAAATTAACTGTTTCACGTGCCAGAAAAATTCAAAACTTTTTATCACAGCCTTTCTTTGTTGCAGAATCTTTTACGGGTATGCCGGGTAAATATGTTCAGGTGCAGGATACAGTGGAGGGTTTTTCTCGTTTGTTAAATGGAGATTGTGATGAACTTCCTGAGCAGGCTTTTCATATGGTTGGAACCATAGAAGAAGCTTTTGAAAAAGCAAAAACTTTAAAATAAAGAGTGTGTTATGAATGATTTTCTATTTACTTTTGTCACTCCTGAAAAAGAAATTGCAAAGCAAATAAAAGTAAAAGAAATTTTATGTCCTTCAGAAACAGGTGAATTGAACATTCTGCCCCAGCATGCACCATTAATTGCTCTTTTAAAGCCGGGGGTTCTTTCTTACAAGATTTCCAGCAAGTGGGAAAAGTTTGCAGTCAGTTGGGGGTATTTGGAAGTACACCCTAAGGGAGTGAGAGTGTTGGCAGAGACTGCAGAAACAGGAGTGGAAATCTCAAAATTAAAATCAGAGAAAAAAATTGAAGAACTATCTAACAAGCTAAAAGACCCTCTTTTGACTGAAGAACAAATTCGGGAAATAAAAAAACAAATTGAAAAAGAAGAAGTCCGTATTCGTCTTTCTAACTCAAATTAATTTTTAGTACATTATCAGAGATTAATGAGTTGTTGGCAGTCTAATTCTTCTTTTATATTGTCAATGGCTTGGACTTCACAATTCATGATTTGTCTCTGTTCGATTATATGCATACCTCTCTTAACAGAACCACATTGATTTCCTATCTCCAGTAAGGAGGGTTGAACTTCTGATGGAGGGTGCATTATATCAACAAATCCACCACCAGAACTAAAACATGAACGCATCATTTCAACAGTAGAAAAATGTTCGCTTATTTATTCCCATATCCACATTGACTTTCTTTCAACTCTTCAATGAAAAGTTGAATTTCTGATGGAATGTTATTTATATCAATGGTTTCAAGAAGCACTTCCAATTTTTCATAAGTATCAAAATGTTCTATCACTTTTTCCTCAAAACATAACATATAATCTCTCTCTTTCCATATAGCTTTCTGATCTGCATAACTTGGTCTACAAATTACATGCACAGGCTGTCCCAGTTTGTCGTAGAAAAATTGTGGGTGTAAAGGATAAGGGCAAGTTTCCTCTTCTGTGGATATCTCATCTGTTGGTGTCGCGGGCTCGGTTTCTGTAAACTCATCTCTATCTAAACCATAAGCTGTTAGACTCATTAATAGCAGTAATAGAAAGTAGCTGTTTATTAAATATTTCATCATAACTTCCTTTTTATATTTGTAAGATGGATATACATTTATTTATTTTATTTGTATAGGTGGGTGTGTAATATTTACAATCAAAAGAAGCTTTTTTAAAGTGGACAAATCTTTTTGTTGAGAATGTGTTAAAATGTAAGGCTTCCTTTTAGTTAGATAGTTTTATATTTCTATTCTCCACTCTTCTGGGAAGCTGACTCCACATAACTCATATTGTTTCCCCTCAAGTAGAATTAATTCAAGTCTATTAAATATCCTATTTTATAGAGACAATCAAGAGTTTTTTGTCTTAATCCTTCTCTTGAAAAAGATTTCTTAAGTGCTCCCTTAGCAAAGTGCGGAGGCCCCCCTCCTTTTCCTCCAAGATTTTTAATAATATCCTGAGCTTTGATTTTTTCTGATATTTCTTTAGGTAAGGCAACGACAATGGGTGTGGTGTTTACATTTTCACCAATAATTACTGTAATAGCCAATGGGTATTTCTTTTTTATTTGATCAGAAACTGCACTTAAAAATTCATGATCTGCTGAAGGATGAACAGCACAATGAAAAACTCCTTTTTTAGAGTTTAAAGTAAAACTTTCTAAGCTTAAAGAAGAGAGATCAATAGAAGAATTCTTCTTTAATTTTTTTGAATCTTTTATTTTTTGAACAGCTTCTAATAAACTTGAATCTTTTGAAGGAAGGCTAAGAGCTTTTCTGACTTTTATATTTTCTCTAACTAAATGATTCATAAAATTCAAAGCTCTTTTACCGCAAACAGCTTCGATACGCCGAACTCCTGAACTTAAAGAGCTTTCACTCATAATTTTTAAAAATAAAATGTCTTTTGTATTTTGTACATGTGTTCCCCCGCAAAGCTCATGTGAAAAGTCCCCCATCTTTAAAACACGCACCTTATCCAAAGAAGGTTTTTCAAAAAAGCTTAAAGCACCATCTTTTAAAGCTTTGTCATATTTTTTGTAGGAAACTTCCACATCTTCAGCCTGATAAACTTGTTCATTAACAAGATCTTCCACTTGAACCAGTTCTTCTTCTGTTAAAGCTTTGTTATATGTAAAATCAAAGCGCAGACGTCTTGGTTCCACTAAAGAACCTGCCTGTTTGGTTTGAGGTCCAAGGATTTTTCTTAAAGCAGAGTGGAGAAGATGTGTGGCTGAATGGTGGATGGCTGTTTGTTTTCGGTGTTCAGGTGAAACTTTTAATAAATAAGTGTGACCTGTTTTTAGTTCCCCTTCTTTAAGGGATAAAGTATGAACATATTTATTTTGAATGTTTTGACAGTCTGTAATCTGAGCTATTGCAGTTTTTTTGCTTGAGGAAGAAACAAGGTCTCCTTTATCCCCTATCTGTCCGCCTCCTTCAGCATAAAAACAAGTTTGGTCAAAAACAGCTAAAGCTGTGCAGGGAGCTTTTAAATGAGAAACGGAGGAATTATTTTCATCAAACAAGCTTTGTATTTTAGAAGTGCTTTCCAGATGTTCATAACCAATAAATTTCGTACCGGGAATATTTGATTTAATCACTAGCGCTTCTTTGTAAATAGAGGATTTTTGATTACCGGCAGATCCTGAAAATCCTGCTTTTTTGCTTCTCAATCGTGACTCCTGTAATTTTTGTTCAAAACCTGTTTGATCCACCTGAATACTTGCTTGTTTGCAAATCAATTGTACTAGGTCAAAAGGAAATCCATAAGTATCATAAAGTTTGAATGAGGTGTCTCCAGATAAAACTTTTTTATTCTTTTTTTCAAGTTCAAACAATTCTTTTTCAAGAATTGATTTTCCTTGGGTTAAAGTATGGAAAAACTTTTCTTCCTCTATTTGTAAAGACTCTAATATGGTGTCTGTGTGCGAATGCAGTTCCGGATAGGCTGAAAAATAGTTTTTTATAACAGCTTCAGCAATATTTTTAAAAACAGGTTTTTGATCTGTTAAGGTGCTGGTCAGGTAAAGAGCCCGTCTTAAGATACGTCTTAAGACATAACCCCTTCCTTCGTTGGAAGGATAGACTCCATCACTTATTATAAACACTCCGGCACGAGTATGATCTGCAATAGCTCTTAATACAGCATTGGAGGTCTGCTCTTTTTTATCTGTTGTATTCTCTCTATAAGGGGTTTTGGTAATTTGACCGGCAGAATCTATAATAGGCAGGAATAAATCTGTATGATAATTTGATTTTTTATTTTGTAGTATCATGGCAAGTCTTTCAAGACCCATGCCTGTGTCAATGCACTTAGTGGACAGAGCTGTTTTTTTCTTATTGGAATCTTCATTGTATTCCATAAAAACCAGGTTCCACACTTCAACCATGGATTTGGAGCCGGAGCGAAAGGCTTCAAAGTCAAAATAAATTTCTGAACAAGGCCCGCAAGGCCCGCTGTCCCCCATTCTCCAAAAGTTATCCTCTTCTCCAAAAAGAAAAATTTTCTCTTTTGGCACATTTATTTTTTTATTCCAAATTTCGGCTGTCTCTTTATCTTTTTTAAAAACGCTTACGGCTAAATTTTCTTTTGGAATATTTAAGTTTTTTGTTAAAAAAGTCCACGCCAGGTCACAGGCCTCTTCTTTAAAATAATTTCCAAATGAAAAATTACCCATCATTTCGAAAAAAGTATGATGGTAAGGAGAAGGGCCGACCTGCTCAAGATCGTTATGCTTGCCCCCAGCCCTTACACATTTTTGAATAGTGGCTACTGATTTGTATTCTGTGGACTCTAATCCCAATAAAATATTTTTAAAAGGGTTCATGCCGGCATTAACAAAAAGCAGAGAAGGGTCATTGAAAGGGATTAGAGAAGCACTTTTAATCCAAGTGTGTTTTTGCTGATCAAAAAAATTTTTGAAATTTTTTCTGATTTCTACGTGTTTCATAATGAAATAACATTATCATGCAGTGATTCTATTGTGAAATAAGTTTTTGGATAGGAAAGAGAGTTTGTGGCTTTATTTTGCTTTTTTAATTGTTAGGGTTTTCGGGTCTATATAACTATTTTCTGTTTCCAGCTGTAAAGTTTTGTATTGATCAAGGTGATTGTTCTTTTGATCGGGTTTATTTTGCATAAAGGAGGTATTTGTGGATTTTACCCCCTGGAGAATCAGCTTAACATTATTTGGTTTGGTGGCGTACTGGAGGCCTATTGATTCAGAGATAATTCCTTTTTGAACTAAATCTACAATATTCTGGTCAAAACTTTGCATGCCCCATGTCTTTTTTCCCTCTTCTAATAAAGTATGGATTTCAGAAAAAGATTTATTTTCCATCAAAGCTTGTTTCATAGTTAAATTATTAAAGAATATTTCTATAATAGGTGTGAGATTTCCAGCAAGAGAAGGGACAAGTTGTTGTCCTATAATCACTTGAAGACTGTTGATTAAACGACGCCGGATGCTTTCCTGTTCTGCAGAATCGTTGAAATAAGACAGGAGGCGTCCGAAAGTCTCCAAAGCTGTAGATGTATGAAGTGTGCTGATAACCAAATGGCCTGAGTCTGCGGCTTGAAGTGCAATGGCTACAGTTTCTGCATCTCTTAGCTCACCGAAAAAGATAACATCAGGATCCTGTCTCAACCCTCCTTTAAAGGCGTCTTTATGGTTGGTAAAGTCTAATAAGTATTCTCTTTGAGTGATACAGCTTTTTTGATCTTGTATGACATATTCAATAGGGTCTTCAATAGTAATAATATGGTAAGAATAAGTGTGGTTTAAAAGATTGATTAAGGCGGCGGCTGTAGAAGATTTTCCTGAACCCGTTGCTCCTGTAATTAAAATCAAACCATTTTTATATTGGGAAAGTGTTTCCAAAGAAGAGGGAAGATTAAGTTCTTGAAAAGTTTTTATTTTATCCGGGATTATACGCGCTACTACCCGTGTAGTGGCTTTTTGAGAAAAAACAGAAAACCTAAATCTTCCAATATTTTTAAAGTAATAGCCAAAGTCAATGTTCTTATTTTTTTTATACAATTCTTTTAATTCTGGGCTTAAAAGAGGGTTAATCAGATTTCTTATATTTTCTTCTGTTAATTGAGGGAGAGTTTTGTCCAGAAGGTAGAGCTGTCGATTTTTTCGAATGATGGGTCTGGACCCTACTTTTAAATGCAGGTCAGAGGCATTTTTACTAACCACTAGTTGAAGAATGTGTTCAAATTGCATAATAATGAAGTCCTTGTTTGCTTTTCGGGGTTTTATTTTAAAATCTTAATGATTTAGGGGATTAAAATTTGAATAACCCAAATTCTTATGTAAAAAAAATTTTTGACTTTTTAAATCAGCGTAATGAGACAGTCTGTGTTGCAGAAAGCGGAACTGGGGGCTTAATTTCCAGTTATTTAACAGATCAGGAGGGAGCTTCAGAGTTTTTTACCGGGGGAATTGTAGCCTATACCTGGCCTGTCAAAATTCAACAGCTCAAAGTGCCTGTTTCTCTCTTGGAACAAAAAGGAGATGTGAATGCGGAAGTGGCTCAGCTCATGGCGAAGGGCGTTAGATCTTTACTAAAAGCGGATTGGTCTTTATCAATAACTGGGGTTATGGGGCCTAAAAATTCAGAGAGACATGAGCTTGGTCAAATATTTACAGCTGTTGATCATCAGGCCTTTACCCAAGAGGAAGTGTGTTCAACCAAAATAGAGGGATTAAACAGAACGGAAGTTAAAAGGAAGTCGAGTCTTTTCTGCTTGGATTTTCTGCTTTCGCAAATGTTAAAGAAAGGGGAGTTGTCATGAGTGATAAACAAAAAGCTTTAGGGTTAGCTATAACGTCTATTGAAAAGCAGTTTGGAAAAGGTTCCATTATGAAGCTTGGAAATAAAGAGTCTTTGTATGGAAATGTTCCTGTCTTTAAAACAGGGTCTTTAGGTTTAGACATTGCTTTAGGGATAGGAGGGCTTCCCAGAGGGCGTATTGTTGAAATCTATGGGCCGGAGAGTTCAGGGAAAACCACCTTAGCTCTTTCGACTATTGCACAGGCTCAAAGACAAGGCGGAGTTGTCGCTTTTATTGATGCTGAACATGCTTTGGATGTTCATTATGCCTCTAAATTAGGAGTGAATGTATCAGAGCTTTTAATCTCTCAGCCGGATACAGGGGAGCAGGCCTTGGAAATTACTGAAACTCTTGTTCGTTCAGGAGGAGTGGATATGGTGGTTGTGGACTCTGTTGCCGCCTTAACTCCGCGAGCGGAGATTGAAGGCGAAATGGGAGACTCCCATATGGGACTTCAGGCTCGTCTGATGTCTCAGGCTTTAAGAAAGCTCACTGCCTGTATCAATCGCAGTCAAACTTTGGTTTGTTTTATCAATCAAATTCGTATGAAAATCGGTGTGATGTTTGGGAACCCTGAAACCACTACAGGTGGAAATGCTCTAAAATTTTATTCTTCTGTTCGCCTGGAAGTTCGAAGACAAAGCGCCATTAAAAAAGCTGAAGAAATTGTAGGCAATAGAACCGTTGTGAAGGTGGTTAAGAACAAAATGGCCCCTCCTTTTGCCAAAGCTGAGTTTGATTTAATGTATGGTGCAGGGATTTCACAGGAAGCAGAGATGATTGACCTGGGTGTACGTAAAAATATTATTGAAAAATCAGGCGCCTGGTATTCTTTCAATAAAGAAAAGATTGGGCAGGGCCGTGAGGCAGTTCGTGAATATTTAAAAACCAATCCAGCTGTTGCAAAAAAGATTTTAACTCAGTTGGAAACGTGTTACGGAATCAAAAAAACAGCCTCTACAACAACTTCAGTACAAGCTCCTGCAAAAAATAAAAGCTCCCGCCATTAAAGGGGGCTCTTTAATATAAGTTAAAGGGTTTATTTTTTACATGAACCATGAGTTTTATATGTCTCTGGCATATGAGGAAGCTTTAAAGGCTCAGGCAGAAAGGGAAGTTCCTGTTGGAGCTGTTATTGTAAAAAATGATGAAATTATCAGTCGGGCTTACAATCGAAAAGAGCAAACTCAAAGTGTTTTATCTCATGCTGAAATATTAGCTATTTCTTCGGCCAGTTCAGCTCTTAAGACATGGAGGCTTGAAGAGTGTTCCATGTATGTTACTTTAGAGCCTTGTTTGATGTGTAAAGGCGCTATAGAGTCTGCTCGAATTGCAAATTTGATTTATGCTTGTAAGGATTTGAAATTAGAAAGTGTTTACCAGCGGAAAAAAGATGAAAACCACTGGAAAATAAATGTGGTATCTGGGATTATGGAGGAAGCTTGTTCGACGCTGATTAAAGATTTTTTTAAAAATTTAAGAGCTTTTTCCAAGAGAACATAAGAATGAGCCTTGTCTTTAAGAGCGGTGTCTGTTAGTACAGGTTTACTTTAAGGGAGCTTTTATGCCAAAAATTCGAGTTCGGGACGGTGAAAACTTTGATATCGTTTTGCGTCGCTTTAAAAAAGCTTGTGAGCGATTTGGAATTTTATCTGAAATTAAAAAAAGGGAGTTTTATGAAAAACCTTCCGTTTGTCGTAAGAAAAAAGCAATTTCGGCCAGGAAGCGTTTGTTGAAAAAAGTAAGTAAAAGATAGGAGGCATTCTATGGGTATGAAAGAAACTATTCAATCAGACCTGAAGGAGGCTTTAAAGAGTAGTCAACAAGACAAAGTGGAGGCTTTAAGGTTGTTGATTTCCTCTATCAAAAATGCGGAGATTCAAAATAATAAAGAGCCTTTAACAGAATCAAAAATTTTGGATATTACCAATAAGCAAATAAAACAATATCAAGAAACCATTCAACAGCTGGCAGAAGCGGGGCGCAAAGAATCTGCAGAAATAGAGCTGGCAAAAATGGCCTATTTAAAAGCTTATCTACCTCCTCAATTAAGTGATGAAGAACTTAATGTTATTGTATCTGAAGTGATTCTTTCTTTAAAAGCTTCCGGTTTGTCTGATCAGGGGCCTGTGATTCGGGAAGTGCAGAAAAGGGTTAGTGGAAGGGCTGATAATGTAAAAGTGGCTCAGTCGGTTCGTGAACAACTGCAAAGGTTATAATGAAGTGGTCCACAGATACTATTAATAAGATTCGTGATGCTCACGATATTGTTGATTGGATTGGTCGAGATACAGTTTTAAAAGCTCAATCAGGAGGGCAATACTCCGGGCTTTGCCCTTTTCCGGATCATAAAGAAAAAACACCTTCTTTTTCAGTTTCTGCCTCTAAGCAGGTTTACCATTGCTTTGGATGTCAGAAGGGAGGAGATATTTTTACTTATTTTAGAGACCAAAAAGGCATGGGCTTTTACGAAGCTGTGAAATATCTGGCAGATCAGGCTGGCATTGCTTTAAAAACATCTAAAGATAGTCGTACTGATGTGGTTGAAAGAAATTCACTTTTCCGGGTGAATGAAAAAGCGGCTCACTTTTTTCATGAAAAACTTTTAAAAATTTCAGAAACTCATCCTGTAAAACAATACTTAAAAAAAAGAGGATACTCTCAAGAAATTATTAAAACATTTCGTTTGGGATATGCCCCCCCTTCCAATGGGTTGAGCACAGTTTTTGATAAGAAAGAGCAGGAGCTGGCTTTGAAATTGGGGTTGTTTTCAAAAAATAATCAGGGGTATTTTGAAATGTTTCGAAATCGCCTTATGTTTCCCATTATCTCTCCAATGAATCAGGTTTTGGGTTTTGGGGGTAGAACTTTAGGCTCTGCTCAGCCTAAATATATCAATAGCAGAGATTCTGACAGTTTCCAAAAAGGTCGTATTTTTTATGGATTAAAAGAAGCAACACCTTATATACGTCAAAAAGGATATATCTTGATTGTGGAAGGTTATACTGATTTTTTAACTTTGTTTCAAAATGGTTTTCAAAATGTTGTAGCCACTTTGGGAGTTGCTTTAACTTCACATCATACGCGTCTTTTGAAGAGACATACAGATAAGGTTATTTTATTTTTTGATGGAGATTCTGCAGGGAAACAAGCCGCTATAAGAAGTTTGCCCCTATTGTTGTCTGCAGGGTTAAGAATTCAGCGTGCTGAACTTAATGGAATGGATCCGGATGAGTGTTTAAAAACGAAAGGGAAAGATTTTTTAAAAAATGTTTTAAGTCACAGCAGGGATTTGTTTTTGGATGTATTTTTTACACGATTACAATCTCTTCAAGGTGTGGAAAAGCTGGATCTTGTCAGAGAAATCGGGCCTGTCCTATCGTCTGCCAAAGATCCTGTGATAAAAGAGTATTACACCAGGAAAATAGAGGATGTGTTTCTTCCTTCAGAACAAAAGGCTGTAAAGATTGCTTTAGATACAAAAGCTCCCAAAGTTTATAAAAAAGAAATATCCTCCAAAACGATAGAACAGGATGAATCATTTATACACACAATTTTTTCTCTTAAGAATCTTCCTCGAACAGAGCTTTATTTACTGGTTTTAGCCTTGTCAAAAAGGGAGTATTTGGAGTATATTATTTCTAATATAAATTTGAAGTGGTTGTCTCATGCAGAGCCTCTTTTTAAGTTAATTTTTAACAATTATTCTCAAAACCCTTCAAATTTTGATAAATTAACAGCTCAATTATCAACATGGGTGGAGCCTGCGGGGTTATTGCAAACGGGGAGTTACCCTGTTTTAATGGACTTAGAAGAGTCATCAGGTAAAAAATTTATTCAGGATTGTTTATCTTGTTTGTCTTTAAACTATGAAAGAGCTAAATTGAAGAATCGGGTGATGCAGGTTAAGCTAAAACAAGGAAATGTGAAGGAAGACTTAAAAGATATTCAGGAAATGAAGAAGAATATTTTATCAATGGAGAGAAATTATGAAAAACAAATCACAAAATGAAGTAAAAACCGTTTCTTTAAAGAAACAAATGGCTCTTATTCAGCAGGAGATTCCGCGCATTATTTCCATGGTTCAATCCAGAAAAGAGGAATCTTTGACTTTTGATGAAGTTAACGAGCTGTTGCCTGCAGAAATTATAGATCCTCAGGCTGTAGATTACTTTATGCAGGCTATGGAGAAGAATCAAATTCAATTTCAAAAACAATCTTCACAAAAAACGTCTAAGATGGATGAACATGAGTTGTTTCTTTCAGAAGAAGATGAAGGGGAAGAGGAAAAAGAAGATTACAAGGATTATTCAGGAAGTGACCCTGTCCGCCTCTATTTGCACAAAATGGGGCATGTTTCTTTGTTGGATCGGGATGGAGAAGTTCGCATTGCCTGTTCTATTGAGAAGGGGGAAAGAGAAATTATACGTGCCATGCTGATGTGTCCTATAGGAACTCATGAGGTTATTGCGATTGGTGAAAATATGGAAAAGGGACGTATTAAAATTAAATCTATTTTCCGCGGCTTGGAAGATGAGAATCATCAGTATAATGAGCAGGAATATGTTGAAAAAATTAATCAGCTTATTGGTCATGTCAGAAATTATCAAACACAAGCTAAAAAGTATTTTATTCAAATTCGTGAAAATGGATTAAAAGAATCTCCGGAAGCTATGGAGGAGTTGTCCAAGCTTGTGGATACCTTGATGGAAAAATTTGAATCTGTAAATTTTAATAGAAAAATTATTAATCGTATTTCAATTAAGTTTAGAAACCTTCTGACTCGAATGGGTGAGTTGAAAAAAAGACAGGATGAGGCGTTACAAAAAACTTTTTCGGAAAGTTATAAAGATCTGAAATTAAAATATGAATTAATGTTAAACGATCAGGAAAGAAGCGAGCAGATTAAAAGAGAAACAGGTTTAAACTTTAAAAAACTGAGAGATTTTTATATTAGCTATAAAGATTCTAAATCCAGGTTGGAAAGGGTTTGTGGAGAAACATGGATGGACTTTCCTTGGATTCGATCTGTTTGTACTGGAATTTGGAAAGGAGAAAAAATTGCAGATAAGGCTAAGTCCGAATTAGTGCAAGCAAACTTGCGTTTGGTTGTTTCTATTGCGAAAAAATATACTAATAGGGGTTTGCAGTTTTTGGATCTTATTCAGGAAGGAAATATGGGTCTTATGAAAGCTGTAGATAAATTTGAATATCGAAGAGGTTATAAGTTTTCCACTTATGCCACTTGGTGGATTAGGCAGGCCATTACTCGTGCTATTGCAGATCAGGCGAGAACTATACGTATTCCTGTTCATATGATTGAGACTATTAATAAATTAGTTCGTACAACTCGCTATTTGATTCAAGAGTTGGGCCGGGAGCCTACTCCAGAAGAAATTGCCAAAAAAATGGAAATTCCGGTAGGTAAAGTTCGAAAGGTTCAAAAAATTTCAAAAGAACCTATTGGCCTGGAAACTCCGGTGGGTGAAGAAGAGGATTCTAAATTGGGAGATTTTATTGAAGATAAAAATGTGATTAATCCATCCAAAGCTATGGTGAATTTGAATTTAGTGGAGCAGACTCGAAAAATTTTAGCGACTTTGACTCCTCGTGAAGAAAAAGTTCTTCGTATGCGGTTTGGGATAGGTGAGGAAAGTGATCATACTTTAGAAGAAGTGGGTCAGGATTTTAACGTCACTCGTGAGCGTATTCGTCAGATTGAAGCAAAGGCTCTTCGTAAGCTCAGGCACCCTTGCCGTTCTTCAAAACTAAAGACATTTGTAGATTAATGTTTTACAGCTGGGGGCTTAGCTTAGTTGGTTAAAGCATCCGGCTCATAACCGGAGGATCGAAGGTTCGAGTCCTTCAGCCCCTACATTAAAAAATAAAAGGGTTGCAAGACCCTTTTGTTTTTTAACTTACTGAAGGACTCGAAATGAAGGAACGATCCATATTAACTGCATGCGCAGTTAATATGGAGAATCAAAACTGGATGTTTTGATTAGTTCCTGAAGTGAGCCTACGCAGGGAATGAGCCGGAAGCAAATGACGAAGTGGGCGAGTCCTTCAGCCCCTACATTTCTTCTTTTAAAAAAGAAGCAAAAATTTTATTCACCACGAATAACAAGAATCAGTCATACATCCGGAATCCAGTTTTACTAAACTTGTGCAAGACACAGCTCAAAAGCTCAAACATGCGTTTTAAAACAGAGCAGACTTCCAGTCGCTTTGTTTCAAAGCCGAACTCGTTTTGAGCTGTGCCTTGCATAGTTTATTTTTCAACATAGGAGAATTAAAACTTAAAGCTCAGACACACAACTCGTTTAAGCCACTCATACAAAGTATTTCAGTGAATTATATAGGTATTAATTTAATTGTAGTTGTATTGAGATTGGACGATTCTTGCAAACTGAACTCTCAAATCTTCATCTTTGATATTAGTAGCACTTACATAGAATTTTTGTATATAAAAAGTCCAATCCATATCAACTAATTCAGCCACGACATTTTTCAGCCATTCTTCATCTTCAGCTGTTTCTGTTGGTATAGTTCGTTGTAAATTATTTTCCATATTAGAAGAAATGAATAGGCCTTTGTATATATGAAATATCCATCCCTTATTGTCCAACTCAATAGCAATCTCTTTTATTCGATTTAATTCTTCTTTGGATATTGATGCAGTTATTTCTTGTTGTTCATTTGTTTCTGCGAAAGATGTACTTATTCCGTTCCATAAGAATATGTAGATCATCATTAGTAATAAACTTCTTAAATTTTTCATCTTATCAACCACACTAAAAAACTTTAGTTCTTTATAATTATTTTACTAAGATAAAAGCAATATAAAACACTTTAAATGTAAATTTTACATATAAACTGTTTCTAATTTGACAAAAAATAGTAAATCTTTATATTTTTTAATCTTTAAAGGAATGTCTATGAAGATTTTTATCTTATTTTCAATGATTTTTTACTGTTTTTCAGTTTTTTCAAATATCTGTGATAGAACATCTATTGTCAAAGAAGCTCTCTTGGAAACGATAGAAAAGCAGGATTGTTCTGAAATAACAGATGAAGATTTAAAAACCGTTACAACTCTTGATTTATCACGTGAATTCTTTCGAACAGGCATTCAGCTTAAAACCAATGACTTTTCTGGTTTGGTATCCTTGAAACAATTAAATCTTAGTTATAATGATTTCAATTCGTTGCCTGTAGGTATTTTTTCCGGTTTGGTTTCTTTAGAAGAGCTTTATCTTCAGTATAATAATTTAATAGGCTCATTTTTTGAGGGAATTTTCTCTGATTTAGGTTCTTTAAGAAGGTTATACCTTAGTTATAATAATGCACCCTTCTTCAAAAGCAAGAGCAGTAAAGATTCAACATTTCCTGCAGATATTTTTTCTGGTTTGACTTTAGGTATTTTTTCAGATTTGGTTTCTTTAAGAAGATTGTACCTTAGTCATAATAATTTAAGTGTGCTTTCTGTAGGTGTTTTTTCTGACCTTATCGCTTTAGAATGGCTTTATCTGGGATATAATGACTTAAGCTCATTGTCTGTAGAAACTTTTTCTGGTTTGAGTAGTTTGGAAGTGCTTTACCTTGATGTGAATGATTTCAGCTCTTTGGTTTTGGGTGTTTTTTCTGATTTAACTTCTTTAGAAAGTCTCTATCTTGGAAGCAATAATTTAAGTTTATTTCCTCCTGGAATTTTTTCTCCTTTAGTCTCTTTAGGGTTTCTTGGCTTGGATAAGAACAGTATTCCTGAAAGTGAGCAAATAAGAATACAAGAAGAAATTCCATATGCATCGATAAGATTTTGGGAACAACGTCTCCATTAAAATAAAAAGAAGTATGTGTCGTTTTTGCAAAAACAGACATTGATTTATTCAAGAAAGATAGATACTAACTTTTTAGAAATAAGTGAAAAATACATTAAAAAGGTATTTTTGAGCCTTTTTCAAAGTTCGATAACTTTGATATTTGTTGAAAACAGCAAAATATTCGCATTTTTGACTTTTAAATGGTTTTTCATCTATTTAAGTAAAATTGAATGTTGAAAAAGTAAAAATATAAATATATTATATTCTTATTTAAAGGCTAAAGGAAGAATAAGGATATTTATATTCTTATTTAAAGACTAAGGTAAGAATAAGGATATTTATATTCTTTATTTAAAATTACTACAAGCTTCATTTAAAACTGAGGACAAATTTTAATGTTTATAGCTGGGAAATACAAACAACAGTTTAAATATAAAAGTTTTACTCCTTCTTTTATCAATAAACCTTATAATCTATTGGGTAATGACATTACTCTCTTATTAGAAGAAGCGAGAGGTTATTTAGGAGAGTTGAATGCCTATGCAGCTCTTGTTCCTGATGTAGATTTTTTTATAAAAATGCACATTCAGAAAGAAGCTACAACATCCAATAAAATTGAGGGAACAAAAACAGGAATTGATGATAATGTTTTACCAGAAGATGAGGTAAAACCAGAAAAACGTGATGATTGGGCTGAGGTTAAAAATTATGTAACAGCTATAAACTATGCTATTAAAGAACTTAATAATCTCCCTTTATCACTTAGACTCTTAAAAGAGACTCATAGATATTTATTATCTGGTGTAAGAGGAGAAAAAAAAACACCGGGGGAAATTAGACGTAGTCAGAATTGGATTGGTGGTTCCAGTTTAAAGGATGCTTTTTTTATTCCTCCTCATCATGAAGATTTACCTGAATTATTAACAGATTTTGAAAAATTCTGGCATAATAGGAATTTAAATATCCCTGTTTTAATAAAAATAGCCATAAGCCATTATCAATTTGAAACTATTCATCCTTTTTCAGATGGGAATGGACGTATAGGGCGATTACTTATTATATTGCAATTGATTGATGCCAATATTCTGGAAAAACCTTGTTTATATTTGTCTGATTTTTTTGAAAGAAATAAAGGCTCTTATTTCGATTCGTTAACTGTCGTCAGGAGTTCAAATAATTTAGATCAATGGATTAAGTTCTTTTTATCTGGTGTTATTGAGACAGCTAAAAGTGGTAAGGAAACTTTACAGTCTATTGTAAAACTGAGGGAAAGATATGAGAATAAAATTCTTACTCTTAATAGAAGAGCTGAGTTTGGGAAAAAATTGTTGTTGTTTCTTTTTTCCAATCCAATTACTTCTGTTCCTCAAGCCTCTAAGTATTTAGGAATGGGACATGATGCTACTGGTAGATTGATATATGCATTTCAGGATTTTGGTTTGTTAAAGGAATTAACAGGATTTTCTAGAAATAGATTATTTGTTTTACATGAATACTTAAATTTATTTAGATAAAATCTTCACTTCAAATCTTCTGGTGTGAGGAGTAAGTGTGAGTTTTCTTCAATTGTAATGATCTTTTTCCCTTTGGCATTATTGCTTTTCCAAAATAACTGGTAGTTTCCTGGCTGTAAAGGGCCGGATTCAAAAGGGGTAAAGCCGGACTTATTGGAAATTTCAATATATAACCATTGATGGCTTCGAATATTAATGGAACCGAAATTTGGAGCTTGAAGCATTCCACTGCTTATAAAACTAAACATCAATAATCCCAGGCAAAATGCGATGAAAGAAGTTCTGCTTTCTTTACTTGGTTGGTTAAAAGATGTGGTTTGCTTAAATTCTTTAAAGGTTTCTTGATTTAAAATAGAATTCACTTTTTTTGCCAGTGTATCTTTAGCTTGTTTGTAATAAATGAACTCTTTGATTCTTCTGTTTTGAGGTAGAGGGTCTAGCAATGGATCCCCTTTTTTGGAAGAATCTTTTGTTGTATTTATATTTTCCAAGGTTTTTTCTAAAATACCCAGTGAAAATAAGTCAGATTCAAAACTTGGCTTTTCTCCTCTTAAAATTTCAGGAGCTGTAAAACCTGGAGTGTATGAAATATTTGACCCCAGGTAATTTGCTTTTCCAAAATCAATAAGACGAATATGACCTTTTCGGTCTATAAGTACATTGGATAAACTTAAATCCCCATGAACCAAGCCTTGTTTATTTAAATCCATAAGGCCTTGTTGTATACGTAAACAAATTAATGAAATTTCAAAAGGATTTAAAGGTTTGGACTGTCTGATAAGCTGGAATAAATTGATGCCGTCAACCCATTCTAAAATTAGAGCGGGTCTATTTTCAATTTTTTCAAAACTTAAAACAGTGATACAATAAGGAGATCTTATTTGTAGAAGAGAATCCAACTCCAAGGGATAAGCTGGAGATAAATTCGTAAAAATTTTAAGCAGGACTTTTTGTCGAACCCATGGGTAATCTGAGTTTTTTCGATAAGCCATACAAACGGTGGTTCTTCCGTTGTCTGAAAGGACTTTTTGAATATTGTAAATAGAGGATTTAGAACGAAGCCTCATTAGGAGTATTTTTAAATAGGAATGACATAATAAGTCAAACTGATTTAAAAGAATGAAAATTTTTCAAACAATTCTAATATTTTCATATTTAAAGAGATTTAAGAAATTGTTCTATAGCTGAATCTTGTTGTTGATATTGTAAAATTTTTTCTTTTTCTCTTAAATTTTTCAAATATTGGGAGCTTATCCTTTGATTTTTCAATAAATCAGAAATTTCTTGAAGTTTTATGGACTCTAATGGAACTTCTGAACACTTTTTATCTAAATATTGTTTTAAATTTTCAGGTAAATCACTGATTTGATAACAAGCCGATGGAATTTTATTTTTTTTCAATTGCTGTCGGCAAAGGTAAATTATCTTTCTTTCTTCTACTTTATTTTGTTTTATTTGATCTATTTTTTGAATAGATGGGGCCTTTAGAAAATTCTCGGACAAACCAAGTATTAATAATGAAGGTATGAGAAATTTTGTCATCATTTAAGGTATTTGCAAGAAATGTGACTGCTTTTCAGATGAATCCAAAAAAGGCCATACAAATAGACAAGTTGTTTATAAACCCAGTAATTTCAAATATTTATTAAAATAATAAATATTTATTCCAACAATTAGTAATGCAGTTCACTTAACAATTTGGACAGTAATGGCCCAAAAATGAGCAGTAAAAAGGCTGGTAATTGTAAAAAGAGAAGAGGCATCATTAGAATAAAAGGCAGTTTTTGCAGTTGGTTGTCTAAATCTCTATGAGAAGCTGTGATCATTTCATTTTCCAGGATTTCCAAAGATTTGAGTATTTGTTCCCCTTCTAAACCTTGTGTAAGAATTTCGACTAGCATTTTTCTAAAAGGATGAGTGAATATTTTGGGGCTTATTTCATTATTTTCGGATTCCATTTGAAACAGCCATAAACTTAAATCTTGAGCAAAACTGCAATCTAAAGCTTCTTTCACATATTCTCGAATGGATTCACGTGTAGAAATTCCTGATTGAATTTTAAGCTTGATACTCAGTAAAGCTCGAAGCGGTGGAGCTAAAGAGTCCATCGAATTTTTCTCCCTAAAATAAAGATTAAGGCAGATCCAGTGATAAAAAGACATAAAGAAACAAGCATTAAAGTTAAAAATTGCGCTTTGTGGTACCAAATGACAAAAATAAACAAAGCCAGATAGAGAATGCTCATAATTGCAGACTGCAGGCGGACTTGTAATAAAGCTTGATGGGATTTTTTACGGAATAAATCTTCGATTTTCATAGCTTCTCGAATATAATGTAATCGAGTTAAAGGTTGTGGGTCTTTATCAACTTGTTTAAAAGTTTTAAAAGCAAATAAAAACTCTTTTGCTTGATGTAATTTGATGTCTTGAGAATAAACTATACGGTCCCTCAGCTCCTTTAAGTCCTCTTTGACCCACTTTGAATCTATCGATTCAATTCCTTGATTAAGGGCTTCACGGAAACTATTGCCCATTTTCATTCGTGCAATGGTGAAATCCAGTAAAGATAAAAATTGTTTTTGAAAATAATCCAGTCTTTTGTAACTCCAGAAGTATTCTATTGTGACAAAAATAAAAATGGGAATGTAAATACTAAAAACAAGAGGTAATGTGCCCAAAGGCAAAGCCAGTAAAATAATGACTAAATAGCTGAAAATACAAGATTTAATTGCAAACTCTGAAAATACTTTTTGAGATCGATCAGTATAAGTTTGATAGGCAAACCATAATCCAAAGAGTAAATGTAAAGATAAAATGATAAGGGTCATAACACCCCTTATACATTTTTATTTTGTAAATTTTTAGATTTAAAAAAAAATATTTGACGATAATCACAATAAAAAGGCAGACTTAATAAATATAGGAATCTTCAACAGGGAGGAAATCATGGCTGTGAAGAAAAAAGCAAGTAAAAAGAAGAAATCCGGTGCGAAGAAGAAAAAGAAAGTAGTAAGAAAGAAAAAGGCCGGCGCTAAAAAGAAGAAAGTAGCGAAAAAGAGAAAAGCCGGCGCTAAAAAGAAGAAAGTCGCAAAAAAGAGAAAGGCTGGCGGTAAAAAGAAGAAAGTAGCGAAAAAGAAGAAGTCCGGTGCGAAGAAGAAAAAGAAAGTAGTAAGAAAGAAAAAAGCTGGTGCTAAAAAGAAGAAAGTAGCGAAGAAGAAAAAGGCCGGCGGTAAAAAGAAAAAGTCTGTAAAACGTAAGAAGCGTTCAAAAAAATAATTTATTAAGATCTTTCCTTGTCATCTCACTTCTTAAGGTTAGGGAGTGAGATACAGGGGATATCTAAAAAGTCTTTGACTAATATCTGGTCACAAAGATAGGCTTAGTTTCTTAAAAATCGGATATTTAATAAAATTATGAAAAGAAAGAAAATTTCCATTATTGGTGCAGGTTTTGTAGGTTCTACAGCCGCACACTGGCTGGCGATTCAAGGGCTTTTTGATGTGGTGCTTCTGGATATTGAAGAAGGGCCGGCTCAGGGCAAAGCTTTGGACTTGTCTCAGTCTATGGCTATAGAAGGTGTGGATGTACAAATTCAAGGAACAAAAAATTACTTGGATACCAAAGACTCTGATCTTGTTGTTATTACAGCAGGTTCTCCACGAAAAGAAGGTATGAGCCGTGACGATCTTTTGCAAATTAATGCAAAAGTTATGACTTCTGTATGTGAACAAATAAAGAAATTTTCCCCATCTGCTTTTGTTATTGTAGTCTCCAACCCATTGGATATTATGACTTATCAGGCAAAAAGAGTATTAAACTTCCAAAAACAAAAAGTGATAGGCATGGCTGGTATTTTGGATACAGCTAGATTTAGGACTTTTATTTCCAGAGAATTAAATATTAGTGTGAAGGATGTGCAGACAATGGTGTTAGGTGGACATGGAGATACAATGGTTCCTGTTTTAAGCCAAACTTTTGTAGGGGGTCAGTTGATTTCAACATTAATTTCTGAGTCTCGAATAGAAGCTTTAGTTCAAAGGACGAAAAAAGGTGGTGGAGAAATTGTAAAACTCTTGCAAAAAGGATCAGCTTATTTTGCCCCTTCCAGAGGAGTTTTGGAAATGGTTCAGGCGATCTTACAGGATCAAAAAAGGATTCTTCCCTGCACAGTCTATTTGGAAGGAGAATACGGATATAAAGATATTTATATAGGTGTGCCTTGTCAGCTTGGGGGAGCCGGAGTGGAAAAAGTGATAGAAATATCATTAACAGATAAAGAAAAGGAAGATTTTCAAAAATCGGCTCAAGCTATTCAACAAGGTCAAACTCTTTTGAAAGAGATTTGTCCATGAATATTCATGAATTTCAAGCGAAAGCTCTTCTCAAAAAATATGGTATCCCTATTTTAGAATCTTGCATAGCTCACTCTTCTGAAGAGGCTGTTAAAGCGGCTCAGGATTTGGGAGGAAGCTCTTGGGTGTTAAAAGCGCAGGTGCATGCAGGAGGCAGGGGAAAAGGCGGAGGAATTAAAATTGCAAAATCTCTGGATGAAGTAAAAATTTTGAGCCAAAAAATGATTGGTATGAATTTAATAACTCCACAAACAGGAAAAACAGGTGAAAAGGTTCATCGTATTTTGGTAGAAAAAACAGCAGAAATAGATAAAGAGTTTTATTTGGCTCTATTAGTTAATAGAAGCACCTCTAAAGTGAGTGTTATTGTTAGTGATCAAGGTGGTATGGATATTGAGGAGACAGCTCGAAAGTTTCCGGATAAAATTGTTCGTGTTAATATTCATCCTATCACAGGTCTATGCTCTTTTCAAAAAAGGGCCTGTGCAGATCTCTTAGGCCTTAATAAAAAGACAGAAGGAGAATTTTTTAAGATTATAGAAACTTTTTACTCTCTTTTTTTAAAAGAAGATTTGTCGTTGTTGGAAGTTAATCCATTTGTTCTTACTAAAGATGAAAAACTTTGTCCTTTAGACGCTAAAGTCAGTTTGGACTCTAATGCGGGATATAGACATCCTCATTGGTCTGAATATGTTTTGGAAGAGGAGTTGAATACGCCCTCTGCACAAGCCCAACTTCAGGGGTTTTCTTTTGTACCTCTGGATGGATATATTGGATGTATGGTCAATGGAGCTGGTTTAGCTATGGCTACAATGGATATGATTCAGCTTTGTGGAGGAATGCCTGCAAACTTTTTGGATGTAGGAGGGGACGCTGATGCAAAACGTATTCAGACAGCTTTTCAATTTATTTTAAAAGATCCAAAAGTACGAGGTGTTTTGGTCAACATCTTTGGAGGTATTGTCCGCTGTGATCTTATTGCTGAAGGAATTATTCAGGCTGTTAGTAATTTAGATATGAAGATTCCTTTGGTTGTAAGGCTGGAGGGTAATTCTGCAGATGAGGCTAAAGCACTTCTTCAAAAAACAAATTTAAATATCACTTCAGCACGTGGATTAAAAGAAGCAACTGAGCAAATTATTTCTTTAACAACTTAAAAAGAGAAAATCATGTCTATATTAGTAAACAAGAATACAAAAGTGATTTGTCAGGGTTTTACAGGCCGTCAGGGGACGTTTCATTCCAAGGGGGCTTTGGAATATGGGACTCAATTGGTTGGCGGTGTTACTCCTAAAAAAGGCGGCACCACTCACCTGGGGCTTCCCGTATTTAATACTGTGTATGAGGCGGTTCAAAAAACGGGAGCTAACGCTTCGATGATCTACGTTCCCCCTCCTTTTGCCAAAGATGCTATTTTAGAGGCAATAGATGCAAAAATTGAAAATATTATTTGTATTACGGAAGGTATACCTGTCTTGGATATGCTTCAGGTCAAACATGTTTTATCTCAAAGTCAGAGCCGTTTGATCGGGCCGAACTGTCCGGGGGTAATTACTCCGGGTGAATGTAAAATTGGCATTATGCCAGGATATATTCACAAATCGGGGGGTGTAGGGGTTTTATCTCGTTCAGGAACCTTAACCTATGAAGCTGTTTGGCAGTTAACCTGTTTAAAATTGGGACAAAGCACATGTGTTGGTATTGGGGGGGATCCTATTGCAGGCAGTGACTTTATTTCTATACTCAAGCTCTTTAATCAAGATGAAAAAACCAAAGCTGTGGTTATGATTGGAGAAATTGGAGGTTCTGCAGAAGAAGAAGCCGCTTTGTATATTCAAAAAGAATTTAATAAGCCTGTTATTGCTTTTATTGCAGGAATAAGCGCTCCTGAAGGAAAAAGAATGGGACATGCCGGGGCTATTGTGAGTGGCGGTGAAGGCACGGCGCGTGCTAAACTGGATGCTCTTAAAAAAGCAGGTTGCCACATTGTGCAGTCCCCTACAGAAATTGGGCAGAAAACTTTTCAAATTCTCAGTACTTAGAATTTGATTCCGCTCTCATTTTCACATATAAAAAATTATCATTAACTCTTTGTCAGAGGTGTTTTTATGGCTGTTGAAGTGACCTTTTGTATGATTAAACCTAATTCAGTAAAAAATAAAAATGTTGGTGCTATTTTAAGTCACCTGGAAAAAGAAGGTTTTTGTTTTTTAAAAATTCAACAAATGAAGCTGACTCCTTCTTTTTGTAAAAGTTTTTATCAAGAACATAAAGATAGAGAGTTTTTCTCTGCTCTTATTGACTTTATAACTTCAGGCCCTGTTTTAGCTTTAGCCCTTAGTCGGGAAAATGCTTGTATGCATCTGAGGGAGGTCATGGGAGCTACAGATCCTGCAAAAGCCAAGCCTTCAACAATTAGATCTTTGTTTGGTCAAAATGTAGAACAAAATGCTATTCATGGGAGTGATTCTTTGCAAAGTGCTTCTCGTGAGTTGGCTTTATTTTTCCCAGAGGAGAAATTTTGAAATATTTTTACTATCTTATATGTTTCTTGATTATATCCTGTCAGAGTACTTCCGTTGATGATGAAAAAATTACAACAAATCATATAAAATTAGTTCGAAGTTATTTATCTCAATGCTTGTACCCACAAGCCTTGTTTGAAATAAAAAAAGCTTTATCTTTGGATCCAGAATCCTATATCATTAATAATGTAGCTGGGGTGGTGTATTTTTCAATGAAACAATATAATCAAGCTCAAGCTCATTTTATGAAATCTATAGAAGGGAAACCAGATTATACTGAGGCTCAGGTGAATTTAGCTCAAACATTAATTGAAAGAAAAAAGTATAATAAAGCTTTGTTTTATCTAAAGAAAGCTGAAAAAGATTTAACTTATATCAATCCTTCAAAAGTACATTCACGAATAGGGGAAATTTATTATTATCAAAAAAAATATTTTCTCTCAAAAAAATATTTAATGACAGCGGCTCAAGTGGATGAAAAAAACTGCTCTGCTCCGTATTATTTAGGTCGAATGAATTATGATCAGGGGGCCTATAAGAAGGCCATTGAGCAGTTCAATAAAATGAAGGTTTGTCAAAAAGACTTTGTAAAAATTCACTCTTCTTGTCAAAAACCGATAACAGACCATTATTTCTATCAGGCAAGAAGTGAAATAAGGATTAAGCAATTTAGGTCGGCTAAAGAAAATTTAAAATTGTTTGTTGAAAAAAGTGATGGAAATCATCCTCTTTTAAAAGAAGCACAGGTTTTGTTGGAAGGTTTATAATGAACTTAGATCAAATCGGTCAAATTTTAAATCAAGAAAGAGAGCATCATGGATTAACGCTTAAACAAATCTCTTCAGCAACATGTATTAGTTGCACTCAATTGGAAGCTATAGAAAAAGGGGATCATTCAAAACTTCCTGCAAAGCCTTATGTTAGGGGGTTTATTCAGGCTTACTGTAAAGTATTGAATATTGACTCAACTCCTTTATTGGAGATCTTCGGTACTACCCATACTGATGAAAGGGCAAAATTAAAAGAAACCAGGGATTTGGATAAAGATTTCGAGAGGTTGTTTACATTGGGGCATGTCAGCCTATTGTTGCTTATCATGGTTTTTTCAGGATTGATTATTTGGATGCGTTCCCATTTAGATCAATTTGAAGTGGATGCCAGAAAGCTTCAGTCTATTTCTACTTCTGATATTTTACATCAGTTGGAGTCTCAATCTATCCCTCAGGAAATAATTGAGACATCATTAAACAATGGAGTTGTTTCAGAGGTGGAAATAGACGAATCTGAGGCACAACAATCTGACAATCAAGAAAAAGCACTGGAGAATTAGGAAGCACTTATTATGAATTTTATCGCTTTGGATTTAGAAACTACAGGAACTTTACCTTACGTTGATCATATTGTGGAAATTGCGGCAGTGCTCTTTAAAAGTAATGAAGTGTCTGAAGTTTTTCAAACTCTTGTAAATCCTAAAATGGAAATTTCTCCTGAGGCTACTCGTATCAATGGCATTACCAATCAAATGGTTCAGTCACAGCCGGTTATTGAAGAAGTGTTGGAGTCTTTTGCAGATTTTTGTTCGGATTATTTAATTGTTGCTCATAATGCTACTTTTGATTTTCAATTCTTAAAATCAGCTATAGAAAAATATAAATCAAAAGCTCCTTTAGGGGAAGTTTTAGATACTTATTCATTAGCTAAAAAAGCTTTGCCGGGTTTAAGTAATTATAAGCTTGGAACTTTGGTGAAACATTTAAAAATAGAACATAATACTCTTCATCGAGCTGAACAGGATGCACGTTGTTGTGGGCAACTCTTTCAAAAAATTATTAATCAGCTGAGAACAACCAATGTTAAACAGCTGGTTCAATTTTCCGGAAAATCAGCTTTAAAATTTCCTCAAGTGTATCATGCACATCCACAGTTACAGCTTCTTTGATTTTATGGTGAATAATTGACATGAATGGGGTATCTACGCCCCCGTCCAAATGCTTTAGAAGAAATTTTTAAGATAATAGAACTTTGTTTTCTTTTAAATTCAGTGTTCAAAACTTTGGAGAAAATTTCTTTTTCTAATTTTGTTGTAGGTGCTTTTTTTTTCTCGATAAGATTTTTTAATATTGGATCAAGTCTGTCATAGGGTGGAAGGTCATCTTCATCAAATTGATTTTTTAACAACTCTGCAGAAGGTCTTCTTTTTAAAATCTGCTGTATAGTTTGTGAAGAGTAGAAGATCTTGGTCATTGTCTGTACTTCAGTTTTATACAGATCTCCTATTGGAAATAAAGCTCCGGACAAATCCCCGTATAGTGTTGCATATCCTAAAGCCAGCTCGCTTTTATTGCTGGTTCCTATCAACATAGAATGGTGGGTGTTGCTGTATGCCATTAGAAATAAACTTCGAAGGCGAGCTTGAATATTTTGTTTTGCAATGGAGGATAATTTTTTATGTTGATTGCATATATGTTTATATGTGGAAACAATAGGCTGTTCAATCCACGAAATGCCTAACTCTTTGGAGAGCTCTTTACTAAGGGTTTTGCTGAGTTTTGGATTAAAAGGGCCTTCCAGAAATAGGGCAGTGATTTTTTTTGGTCCGAATGTATCTACTAAAAGACAGGCTATTAAAGCAGAATCCAAGCCTCCGCTGAGCCCTAAATGAACTTTTTTGAAGCCACTATGAAGAATAAATTCTTTAATTCCTAATTGTATAGCTTCTTTTTTTATTTGTATGTCGGAGATTTTTTTTCTTATTTTTTGTTTTTTTAAATTCCATGGATTGATGCAAATAATTTCTTCTTTAAAAGAAGTGCTTTGGATACATACTTCCCCTTTTTCATTTAAAACGAAAGAGGAACCATCGAAGATCAGCTCATCTTGAGCTCCTACACAGTTTAAGTAAATTAATGGGGCTTTTGTCTTTTTTGTTATTTTTTGGGCGTAGGAAATTCGATTTTGAATTTGTTCGGGGAAAAAGGGTGAAGCATTTATACAAATAACAGCGTCGATGGATTTTGGAAGTTTTTGAATTTTCCATAAATCTTCACAAATAAGAACTAAAATTTTTTTATTTTTAAAATTTAATATATTAAATGAATTTTCTGATCGGGAAAAAAACCTCTTTTCATCAAAAGTATCTGAAAGAGCTAAAAACAACTTATGAAATATTTGTAATTTGTTTTTATCTTTAAATACAGCTGAGTTGAAAGTTTTTCCTTTATTTGTACAGGCTCCAAATAAAAGAGCAGGGCTGTCTTTCTCATATTTTATTTTATGTAATTCTCTTTCCTGTTTTCTTATAAAATGCTTCAATTCCAGGAGATCTTCCGGAGGGTATCCCATGAGATACATTTCAGGAAAAATTAAGAGGTCAGCGTCTTTATGTTTTTTGGTTAAATTTTGAATAGTTTTTCTATTTTGTTCAAAATTTCCAAGAGTGCTTTTAGTTTGACAAAGTATCCATTTCATAATGGGTTGTATGATGTCCTCTTTAAAATTTTTGTCAAGTCCATTTAAGAAGCTTTAAGGTTTTCATTGACTTGCATAAGCTGGGATCCAATAAAAAAGAGGATTCCCAAGATCAATAGACCTATAAATATGTATTTCAGAAATTTACCGAATGTTATTGGATCCTCTTCTTCAATCTTTGCTTGTTGTTTACTTTTGGCATCCACTACAAAAGAGGCTTTTCTTTCAGATTTATTTTTTTTATTGGATTTTTCAGTTGGGACAGCTATGGCTGTTCCTCTATTTTCTCCTTCGTTTGCTTCAAAATCGTAAGCTCCCCCGGACATAAGAAACCGATCTCCCTGGGAAGAACGGCGATTGGATCTATTTCCATTAGCTGAGGTTAGTGTTGAAGTATCGCCTTTTTTTCTTTTAACTTTGAATTTTTTTCTATTTTGTTTTCTTTTCCTTTTATCATCTAAATCATCCAGACCTTCAGAAGAAGATTGAACTAAAAATTGATTGTTATAAGAAGAGTTCAGGTTGTTATTTTTTCCTCCTGAAACTGGGAAGCTGTCTTTAGGAGTTTTAGACACTCCTGTAGAGTTGTTGTTACTGTTGGAATATTCTCCCCAGGGACTTCTATTATTAGCACCGCTTTCCCATGAACTGTTTCCGCCACCGCCCCATGTGCCGCCACCGCCGCTCCTGCTCCATGAGCTACCACCACTGCCGCTCCATGTATTGCCGCCGCTCCTGCTCCATGTATTGCCGCCGCTCCTGCTCCATGTATTGCCGCCACTACCGCTCCATGAACTACTGGAACCACTGCTTGCAGGCCAATTGTGAAGAGTTGGATCCCAAGAAGGACGATCTAGACACCCCTCTATACCCGGTAATGCCGCTTTTTCCATAAAGCATACGTAGTAATCTTTGTAACTGGGCATAAATTCATTATTGAAAGGTTTGAAAAAAGTTTCCTTCAGTCCTATTACTATAAAAACAAGAACAACAAGCAGTAAGATATACTCGACAGTTGCTTGTCCTTTTCGTAAATTTTTTAAAACTGCATTGTGAATCATATTCTTTTCATCTCTAAAAATAGTTTGTAGTTTGAAAAATTGTGATATTTTAGGCATAAGAAATATCCTAAGAATATTTTAATAATTTCTTATCGGCTTATTTTGGTAAATTATTAAGATGAAATATCAAAATGATGGAGCCCAAGGAGGGCATACAAGTCTTTTATTTTTTTGTGTAAGTTTTTTTATTTTGCGTTTATCTTCAGAATTTAATTGAAAATCGAAAATGTTAAAATTGCTTGCAATATGCGATAGAGTTTTAGCTTTTGGAATGGCTATGACATTTTCCTGATCGATTAGCCAACGAAGAGCAACTTGAGACACAGTTTTTTTGTATTTCTTTGCAATACTCTTTAAGGTTGCATTTTTGAAGACCTCGCCTCTGGCTAGAGGGCTGTAAGCTGTTAAGCACATTTTTTGTTTTTTGAGTGTTCTGATTAAATGACTTTGATCTAAAAAAGGATGGTATTCCACTTGATTACAGATAATGGAAGGATGAATTTTGAGAGCTTTTCTTAGTAAAGAAGGAGTGAAGTTGCTGACTCCAATATGTTTAACTTTTTTAGTTTGAACGAGCTCTTTTAATGCAGAAAATGTATCTTCCAGGGGATATTGTGGGTTTGGCCAGTGAATTAATAACAGATCAATGAAATCTGTTTTTAAATTGTCTAAACTGCGACTGACACTCAATAAAACTTCTCGAAATTCTAAAAAATCTTTCCATACTTTTGTAACTAAGAAAATTTCTTCTCTTGGAACTTCTGAAGCTAAAATACCCGCACCCACTTCTGCTTCATTTTCATAAATCTGAGCTGTATCAATGTGACGATAACCTACTTCCAGAGCTTTTTTAACTGCTTTAACACATTGTGTTCCTTTTATTTGCCAGGTGCCAAAACCTAACTTTGGAATTTTAATTTTTCGTTTTACTGACCAATAGTCCATATCCTACCTAACCGGAAGGTGATTTTTTTCATTTTGATGAGATAGAATAATAATCAATGATAGAATTTTTTCCAATAAATTATTTATGAGTGTGTATTTTATGCAGATTAAAGTCTTTATCTTTCTCTTCTTTTTGGGATGTGGTTCAGCACAATTAAATTCAGAGACATTTGATGATTGGTGTTTTGAGCCATTTAAACAAAGAGATAATTTTTATGAATATCTCAATATTCATGAAGAATATGCAAAAAGTGATAATAATGTGGAAAGTATGAGGCTGGCAGGCTGTGCTTATTACCAAAAAGGTGATTTGGATCTGGCGGAACAATGGTTAAGTGAAGCTTATCAAAATGGACATAAGGGTGTTCCTGTGGATTTAACAGCTATCTATCTTAAAGAGGGTGATCTGGAGCGTGCATTAACTTGGTACAAAGAAAAAGAAAACACGTTGGAGTCTGAAAGGATACGCTGGCTTGATATTGTTGTACCTATGGAGCGCTATAGACATAGCAATGAAAGGATGTATTTGAGTGGAGCTCGTTCTATGTTGGAACACAAAATACGAATTGAAGGTGATACTCCTGTAACATTGAGGCTGATGGAAACAATTGATGATCTGATTGAAGAAGAAACCCAATGTGCTAGACGAGATCACGGTTGTTCATATGCCCGCATTAACGAAAAGAAAGCTTCTATACATGTTTTTTCTCGGGGGGTTTTATCCTCTATGGTTCCTGATATTCCTAAGTCATGGAATTACGAGGAAGGAGAAGTAGGTTTGTTGCCTATTATGCCAAATAAAGAAGATACAGTTTAATTTATTGAATGTCTTTTGAGTCTGCAGATCTTCAGCATATAAAAAAGGAAAGAGCAAAGGCAAAAAAGCTTCGCTCCACTTCATGGTGGCAAAATAAGCTGAAAAAAGAGCCTTGCTATTTTTGCAAAAAGAGGTTTCCTAAAGAAAAATTGACTATGGATCATTTGATTCCCCTGGTAAAAGGGGGCTTTAGTATAAAAAATAATCTAGTTGTGTCCTGTAAGGATTGCAATTCCAGTAAAAAGTATCACACAATTATTGAGCAAAGGTTAAATGCATTGAAGAAATCTTCAACTGATAAATAGGTAACGAATAATGGGATCAAAAATTACAACAAGCAGTACAGCGGAGTATTTTGCAAAAAATTTACAACAAGTAGGGTTTTCCTCTCCAACAAAAGCTGTATTAACCACTCTTAAAGAATCTGTTGATAATGCATTAGATGCTTGTGAAGAGCATTCTCTTTTGCCTGAGATAAAAGTTTCTGTACAGAAAGTTTCTAAAGGCTCTACAAAGAATGTAGATCTGATTGAGATTATGGTGGAGGATAATGGCCCTGGTTTGGAACTGGAAGATATAACTCGGGTTTTTGGGGAGTATTTGGCTTCTTCAAAATTTGGTAAGGGCCGCTGTTCCAGAGGACAGCAGGGTATTGGTATTTCTGCCGCAACCACTTGGGCGCAATTAACTTATGCGGCCGGTGTTCAAGTGATTAGTAAAACAAAGAGAATGAAAAAAGCTGTGAAAGCTCAGGTGGATGTTGATATTAAAAAGAACAAAGGTGTTTTAAAGAATAAAACGACAATAGATTGGAATAAACCACACGGTATAAAAATTGTTTTTCGAATTGATGGTCGAATTCAGTTAAATGGAGATGGAGGTTTGATCACGTATTTGGAAGGAACTTCTATTGTCAATCCGCATCTCAATTTAGAGTATAAATTATTAGATAATGAGCTAAAAAAAATTGAAAGAGTCACTCAAGAAATTCCAAAAGTACCGCCTGCCACTTTACCTCATCCTCATACTATGAAGCTAGGTGAATTTATTGCTCATGCACATCTTTATGGAGGAATGAGTTTAAAAGCTTTTTTGAAAAAAGGGTTTTCACGTGTTTCAGACCTTGTTGTTAAATCTTTTGTACAAAATGGATTGTCTAAATCTTTTCTTGAAAAACGATTATCTTCCCTAAATGATAAAAATCATAAGGATATTTTTAGAGCAATACAAAGTACAAAGATGTCCAACCCCTCGACCCAATCAGTCTTAACCATTGGGGAAGAGAGGCTTTCCAAAAGCATTCAAAGGTTGGGAAATGTGGATTTCTTTAGTGTCATTACAAGAAAACCAACTATTTGTGACCATAAACCCGTTGTGGTTGAAGTGGCTGTAGCTCGTTTTTCGGATTCCAAAAAACCACAAGAAGAGTCGGAAACTATAACTATTCAGCTATTGCGTTTTGCCAATCGTGTCCCCTTGCAGTTTGATAAATCCTCGTGTGCAATTACCAAGTCGGTGGAATCTGTCAATTGGAAAGCTTACGGTCTTAGTCAGTCTAAAAATAGTTTGCCAACAGGACCTTATGTTCTTGCTGTTTCTGTAACATCTCCTTTTATTAAGTTTAAAAATGCTTCTAAAGAAACCATTGATGCCAGTGAAGAATTAGTGGATGAAATTCGCAGAACTCTTATGCAAGCTGGGCAAAAGTTGTCTCGTCATATTCGAAGGGAGCAAAAAGCTCAAGAGCTGGAGCGTAAGATGCAGTATATTGAAAGCTTTGTTCCTATTTTAATAAAAAAACTAGCTGATATCACGTCTGCATCTTCTACTAGAGTTAAAAAAGCTGAAAAAGGTATTAATAAAATTTTAGGAAGAGATACTAAAATGGCAAAAGAAGCTTTAAAGGAAGCTCAAGGAAAATTGGATCATCTAAAGTCTAAAGAAAATGGTGATAAAAATTTATCCGATAGCACTCTTGTTAAAAATTTAAAACGTTCTCCTCAATCTAAGAAAAAGAATGTTGCTGTAAAACAAAGAAAGTCGTCTTAAAAAGGAGTTATTAATGGCTAAGCAAAAAGTGATTCGTATTCGAAAGTTGGATAAAGATATTCCTAAGATATCCCGTGGTTTATGCGATCAAATGTTAAAAGATTTGGAACAGGCTCGTCGGCCTGTTTTATCAGCTGTAAAATGTTCTTTAGATAATTCATCTTATGATGCTAAAAGAGGATATTTAATGCCATTAGCTAAAAGAATTCAATCAGAATTAAATGTATCTTCTATTCAAAAATTATCTCGTACGGTTTTTATTTTGGAAATTCTTTTGAACAATTTAAAAACAGGTGCCGTGAATACAAAACGTGAACTTTACTATATTTCAAAAGGTTTAATTAAGTCTGACAAGTTTTATAAGCCGTTGGATTTTGATGAGCAAGTGGATTGTGACAGCATAGTGGATTTTATTTGTGACATGTTGGAAGTTTACCGGGAAGAGATGAATTGTTTTGCTAATGATCGGGGAGGGCAAACTTATTCTCAACATTTAGTGGTTACAGAGTTTCTTCCGGACGGCACAAAAGCTGTTGTAGATCTCAGCTCTCTTGGAACGACTCCCTTTCAACCTAAAAACAAACCTCAGCAGTTTAAGGTGCAAAAAAAAGGTTCATTAAAATTTGGGTTAATTGTTGAATCTGAAGGTACAGCAAATACTCTAGTTTCCAATGGTATTACCAAAAGGCATCCTTGTGTGGTGATTGGTGCTCAAGGGGTTCCAAGCAATGCTGTTCGAGGTTGGTGTAAGACACTGCAGGATCAATTAGCTATACCTCTTTATTTTTATGGAGATTTGGATGCTTATACTTTACAAAATATTTTTAGAACTTTAAAGGCAGGATCCGCCGCCAGTTTAATTAGAAATTCTGATTTTAGTGCTCCTCAGGTTAAATTTCTCGGTTTATTGCCTGAAGATGTTGAGGATCATGAACTGCATTGTTACTCTGTATCTGCAAGTGATCCCAGTGAAATGCGTTCTTTAAAGAAAGCAAAGGACGCTCTACAAAATGATCCCTTTTTTAGAGATAAGAAAAATAAACCCTTAGCTAAAATTTTAAAATGGCTTATTAAGGAAAAAAAGAGGTGTGAACAACAGTCTGTCTTTTCTACTGACCCTAAGAACCCGAAAGTTTTAGAGGAGTTTTTGATCAATAAAATTAAAAAGAAAAAATACATTTAATAAAAACTTGTTATTTTCTGAACTTTCGAATCGAGCATATTCAGTGCGTTATTATTGTGAGTAAAAAACTGAAAAAAGTTGAAATCTGAAAAATATTTTCAGATAAATAGCTATATATTCTTACCTTTCTTCATTCTGGACGAGTTGTAGGAATTTTAGTAAGGTGCTTTGAAAATAAAAGGTCTTTCAGTATGGTCAATTATTTACAGTTATTAAATAAGCTTTTGGAGGAAGGGGTTTACCGTGCAGATCGAACAGGAACGGGAACCTTAAGTATTTTTGGTCATCAAATGCGTTTTGATTTATCCAAAAATTTTCCTTTGTTGACGACAAAAAAAGTGCACTTTCATTCTATTCTTCATGAATTGTTATGGATACTTAGCGGTAACACAAATATTAAATATCTTAAAGAAAATAAGGTTCGTATCTGGGATGAATGGGCGGACTCTAATGGGGATTTAGGGCGTGTTTATGGGGCACAGTGGAGATCTTGGAGGAAACCTAATGGAGAGACTTTGGATCAAATCTCTCATGTCATTCAGCAAATAAAAGAAAATCCTTATTCAAGAAGACATTTGGTTGTGGCTTATAATCCTGGTGAACTAGAAGAGATGGCTTTACCTCCCTGTCACGCCTTTTTTCAATTTTATGTTGTGGACGGCAAATTATCCTGTCAGCTTTATCAAAGAAGCGCTGATGTTTTTTTAGGTCTTCCTTTTAATATTGCCAGTTATTCTTTATTAACTTTAATGATGGCTCAAGTTTGTAACCTAAAACCCGGGGAATATATTCAAACTATTGGAGATGCACATCTCTATTTGAACCATATTCCTCAAGCTCAAACTCAAGTGAAAAGAATTCCACGCACTCTTCCCCAGCTTACAATTTCAGCTCAGCCTTCTATTTTTGATTATCGCTCGCATCACTTTGAATTGATTCACTACGACCCTCATCCTCGTATACGGGCAGAAGTATCTGTATGAAGACTTGCTCTCATATTGTAGCTGTGTCACAGAATAATGTTATAGGTCTGCAGAATAAACTCCCCTGGAATATTCCTGAGGATTTGAAGTTTTTTAAAAATAAAACCATAGATCGAACTGTTATTATGGGAAGAAAAACTTTTGAATCTCTTGGGTCTCCTCTCCCCCGAAGATTGAATATTGTTATTTCCCGCAGTCAGGTTTTTGCAGGGGTTATTATGGCTGAAACTGTAGAAGAAGCTATAGAAAAAGCTCAAAGAGAAAAAAATCCACATGAAATTTTTATTATTGGAGGAGGGGAAATTTATAAACAATCACTAGATAAAATTCAAAAAATTTACCTCACTCGAATTTATAAAGATTATGAAGGAGATGCTTTTTATCCTGAGGTGCCAAAAGATCAGTTTCAATTAGTTGAAAAAATAGATCATAAAGGTGATCCTGACTTTTCTTTTTTGACTTATCTGCGGCAAGAAGAGGTTTAAGTGAATACTTTAGTTATTGGAAAAGGGGGAAGAGAGCATGCCATTGTTCAGGTGTTGAAAAAATCCTCTAATTGCTATTGCTTTCCGGGGAGAGATGGTTTTGATGTTCAATCACTTCAAACTTCTCATGTTTCAAAAGCGGAAGATCTTGTTCCTGAAATGAAAGAGAAAAAAATAGATTTAGTGGTTATTGGTCCTGAAGCTGAATTAAGTCAAGGCTGGTCAGATGTTTTCAGATCTTATAATTTTTCTGTGTTTGGTCCAAGTCAGCAGGCCTCCCAGCTGGAAAGCAGTAAGATTTTTGCTAAAGAATTTATGAAAAGAGCTGGCATCCCTACAGCCAAGTATTTTGTTGTTCAAAGTTTGCAGGATACTCTTTTACAAGCTAAACACTTTTCCCCTCCTTATGTTTTGAAAGCGGATGGTTTAGCTGGAGGAAAGGGAGTTTTTATTTGCCCTGATGAGAGATCTTTAAAAGAGAATGCTCAAAAAATTTTTGAAGATCAAATCTTTGGAAAAGCTGGAGAAAAAGCTTTGCTTGAAGAGTTTCAAGAAGGAACAGAGCTTTCTGTTTTTATATTAACAGAGGGAAAAGATTATTGTGTGTTGCCTTTAGCTCAAGACTATAAAAAACTTCATGAAGGAGGAAAGGGTTTAAATACCGGAGGTATGGGGGCTGTTGCTCCTCTCAATGTTGGTTCTGAGGTGTGGGAAGATATTGAAAAAAATATTGTAAAGACTACTATCAAGCAAATCGAAAAAGATGACTTGTTTTATCGTGGGGTTTTATACATAGGCCTGATACAAACTGCACAGGGATTAAAGGTGTTGGAATACAATGTGAGATTTGGAGATCCTGAATGTCAGGTGATCCTGCCGCTATTGGATATGGATGCGGCACAGTTGTTCTATGATGTTGCTCAAGGAAATCTGCCAAGTTTAAAATTTAACAATTTATTCTCATGCTGTGTAGTTTTGTCTGAAAGAGGTTACCCTGAAAATCCTAAAAAAGGAGAACTTATTTCCTCTTCTTTAACGAAAGACAGCCCCACAGCTTATCTTCTTCATGCAGGCACTAAGAAATCAAAAGAAGGTTATAGAGTTGATGGGGGGCGTGTACTCAATGCCATTGGAGTAGGTCTAACTAAAGAACAGGCAAGAAAGCGGGCTTATGCTTTGTTAGATTCATTTCCTCATCATCTTTATTTTAGAAAGGATATAGGAGACAGTTGAAATTACAGAAGTCCTGTGCTGATGGGAAAACTTAAGTAAATTTGTGTCATCCAAATGGGTTTAGTTATATTATTTTGTTCCTGGCATTCGTTGTCCATACTGTTGCAGGAAAGAATGAACCCCTGCACTTCAAGATTCACTTGTAAAAAAGGCAAGCTTAAATAAGAAACTCCTAATTTAGCTCCAGGGCCGCTTAGGGCAAAAGATTTTTGTATATTACGTATTTGTTTATCTGCCCAAGACCAGGTTATGGAAGCGTAGGCATCTATAATAAGAGGCAAACCAAATGAAATAGAAGGGCCTACTGAAACAATATTATACATATTCTCAGGTGTTTGCTCTATATTTTCGTCGCAAAATGGAGATACGACTTGCTCCAACCCTCTTACGCTCCGGTCTTTTTTACAGAGTCCGGAATTTACTGTTTGGCCAATATTAAAGGCTTGAAATTGAGAATAGCTGACATCAACACCAGATGTGAGCCCCCAGTTCTTGTATCCCAGTCGGCCTCCGACAGAAAATCCGGAGTGTAGTTCCCCAAAACCTGCTAATCCTCCCCCGACATAAGGTTCTATGGAAATACTGGCATATGCAAAGAAAGGAAAAAGAATTAACAAAAATAAAAGACGAAACATATACGAACCCTCTATTCATATTTGAAAATCTTTCTTTATTGAAGTCAAATAGGTATTTTAAAGGTGTATAATTTAATTGAGACATACTGGACTTTTATAAACTATTTTGGTAAATGTTTGATAGTTTTAGAAATTGTGTGTCAAAAAAATGTCGAAAATAAAATCTTTAGAAGTTTTAGAAAACTATAAGAAGTATCAAGGCCGGTTAGATACTGTAAGAGAAAAAACGAAACGTCCTCTCACTTTTGCAGAGAAGATTCTTTTTTCACATCTTACACAAATTCCTGATAGTTTTGTCAGAGAGGGGTTTTTGTCTTTGATGCCGGATCGAGTGGCTATGCAAGATGCTACAGCACAAATGGCTTTGCTTCAATTTATGTTAGCCGGAAAAACCAAAACCTATAAACCTACTACTGTACACTGTGATCATCTGATTAGAGCTGAACATGGTGAGCAAAATGATATGAAACAAGCTCTCAGTGAACACGGGGAGGTTTTTGATTTTTTATCTTCAGCTTCCAGTCACTATGGTATTGATTTTTGGGGGCCCGGATCAGGGATTATCCATCAGGTTGTTTTGGAAAATTATGCTTACCCTGGGGGGTTGATGATTGGCACTGACTCTCACACTCCGAATGCGGGAGGTTTGGGAATGCTGGCTATTGGTGTAGGGGGAGCAGATGCGGCCGATGTTATGGCAGGCCTTCCATGGGAGGTTAAATTTCCAAAAATTGTAGGGGTGCATTTAACAGGGCGTCTTCAAGGGTGGACTTCCCCTAAAGATGTTATTTTAAAGCTGTTGAAGATCATGACAGTTAAGGGAGGCACCAATCGTATTATTGAATATTTTGGGGAAGGCTGTTTGGAGATTAGCTGTACAGGAAAGGCCACTATTACTAATATGGGTGCTGAGTTGGGAGCCACCTCTTCCCTGTTTCCTTATGACGATCGGATGAGTCAGTACCTTAAAGCAACAAATCGGGAAGATATTGCGCAACTGTCAAATCAATATGCTTCTTTTTTAAAGGCGGACGAAGAAGTTATAAAGAATCCACACTCTTACTTTGATGAAATTATTGAAATTAACTTATCTGAATTAGAGCCTCATCTTTGTGGACCTTCTTCTCCGGACTCCGGTTATCCGGTAAAGCAAATTAAGGAAGAGGCAAAAAAACAGGGTTGGCCTTGTGAGCTTTCTGCCTGCCTTATAGGCTCCTGCACAAACTCTTCTTATGAAGATATCAGTAAAGCTGTACATGTCGCACGTCAGGCTCGAAAACAAGGGTTGAAAATGCCCCAGCCTTTTTTAATTACACCGGGATCAGACCAGATAAAAAGAACTATTGAAAGAGAGGGAATGCTGGAGGATTTTTCAGCTATTGGAGCTGTTGTGTTGGCAAATGCCTGCGGCCCCTGTATTGGGCAGTGGAAGAGAAGTGAGTATAAAAAAGGAGATCGAAATACAATTATTAATAGTTTTAATCGCAACTTTAAGGGAAGAAATGATGCTAACCCGGCGACTTTATCTTTTATTGGAAGTCCGGAAATGGTTGTGGCCATTGGTTTGTCCGGAAGCTTGGATTTTAATCCTGCAACGGACACTTTGAAAAATAATTTTAAGCTGAAGCCGCCTGTAGGAGATGAGCTTCCTAAAAATGGTTTTAGTTTTAGCTCTTATGGCTTTAAAGAGCCTGAAGGCTCTTCAACTCCTATTTTAATTCGTGATAAGTCTGAAAGACTTCAAAAATTAATACCGTTTACTCCATGGAAAAAAGAAAACTTTGAAAAGTTGGTTTTGCTTTGTAAAGCTAAGGGAAAGTGCACTACAGATCATATTTCTCCTGCGGGATATTGGTTGAGATACCGGGGGCACTTGGATCGAATATCAGACAACCTTTTGCTGACTGCTGAAAATGCTTTTCATTCTTTAAGCGGCAAGGGATACCATCCTTTGACAGGAAAAGAGCTGGAATTTAATAAAATTGCTCGTGACTTAAAATCCAAAAATGTTCATTGGGTGATTATAGGTGGACAAAACTATGGAGAGGGAAGCAGTCGTGAGCATGCGGCAATGACTCCAAGGTATTTAGGATGTGCTTTCGTTCTGACTCAAAGTTTTGCCCGTATTCATGAAACAAATTTAAAAAAACAAGGGGTTTTGCCTTTAACTTTTGTAAAATCTGAGGGTTATGATCAAATTGAGGAAAAAGATCGGTTTACTTTACTGGATTTGGAATCTCTTTCTCCAAACAGTGTTCATCAATTGCTTGTTGAAAAATCAGAGGGATCGAAATTAAAGATCCCTGTAACTCATTCTTTAAATGCGGAACAGGTTAAATGGTTTTGGGCGGGCTCTGCTCTCAACTATCTTCGAAGTCAACAGTAAAGAATGTAAAATATTCATTTTTGGTTATTTTGTTTTTACTTGGTCATTACTCATGATAGCTTTGGCTTGTATCGGAGGGTAGTAAAATGAAAATTTTTAGTCAAATAATTACTGTATTTGTATTATCTCTTATCTCTTTACCTCTTTTAGGACAGTCTGAAGTGGGTGAAAATATTTATACAGATGCTGATTCGAGTGGTATTTTATGGAAAAATAATCCTATCCCCTCTCCTCAATTTAAGATTTTTACTATTGAAAATAAGACTATTCCTTTATCACGTGATCTTGGTTCTATAGGCGCTCTCTCAGTTCGAGAGATGGTGGAGCGTAGTTATCCAATAGATGTGGATGAATTTGGCAACACTTTTTTTCTACAATCTTGTATAGAGGGCAATATTGAAAAGTATTTACTTTTTTTGGGATCTGTAGTGGATGTGAATGAACCCAATAATAATGGCAATACCTGTCTTCATCTTTTAGCTTATGGGGGGCATTTTGCTCAAATGATAACTGTGCGAAAAAATGGAGGGGATCTCACGCTGGAAAATAACGATGGACACACTCCATTTGATATAGCGCGTATGGCGTTTGCAGAGAAAAAAAATGATTTGGCTTTCTATCCTGAAGTTATGGGCCTCCTAACAATAAGGCTGTGGAGTGAAACTTCTGAATAAGCTTATTTTTGCCATAGGATCACAAAATCAATATTTAATCTCTTGAATTTAAATCCAAAGTTATTATATTTTCTTTAATCTTTTAGGGAGATTGAAACTTGTCGTATATTGTGATTTTTTCCATTTTAATTTGTGTTTGTCTCTGGTTTATTTTGGATCTGAATGCCAAGTTAAAAACTTCTCGCGGGCAACTTGAAGAACATAAAAATAAATTGAATCAAACTGAGCTTTCTTGTCGGGAAAAAGAAGTAAAACTGGCTCTTTTGGAAAAGCAAAAAAAACAGGATGAAGATAAGTTAAAAGATTTGTTAGCCACTATGCAGATTCAATTTGAAAATTTATCTCAAAAAATTTTTCAGGAAAAATCCTCTCAATTTAAAAAAGACTCGAAAGAGCAACTGGAAAATACTTTAAGCCCTTTAAAGGAGCAAATTAAACTTTTTCAGGAAAAAGCAGAACGGTACTATGGAGAAGGGTCTAAAGAAATGTTTTCTTTAAAAAATGAAATAAAAAATCTTATGCAAAACAGCCAGCAAATTCATCAGACTGCTGAGAATTTAACAAATGCTCTAAAAGGCAGTGTGAAAGCTCAAGGGACCTGGGGTGAGTCTGTTTTAAATCATATATTGGAAGCTTCAGGCCTTAGGGAAGGTGCAGAGTATGTTATTCAGGGCAAGGGTATGAGTTTAAAATCCGAAGCGGGTTCTGCCTTAAAACCGGATGTTATTGTTAATCTTCCTCAATCCCGTCACCTGGTAATTGACGCCAAGGTATCACTTATTCACTATGAGCAGTTTATTCAGTCAAAGGATTCGGAAGAGCAGGCTCAGTTGCTGAAAAACTTCACTACCTCCATTCGAAAGCATGTTTCTGGACTCAGTTTGAAACAATATCAAAGCGCTTTAGGTCTTAATTCTTTGGATTTTGTCTTTTTGTTTTTCCCTTTGGAAAGCGCTTTTTCTATAGCTTTGCAGGCGGAGCCTTCTATTGCAGATTTTGCCTGGAAAGAGTCTGTAGTCATCGTCAGTCCAACAACTCTTTTAGCCACTCTTCGAACGGTGGCTTTTATGTGGCAAAGAGATAAAGAGAGAACAAATGCAGTGGAAATTTCGCAAAAAGCCGGCTCTTTATATGATAAATTTGTTGGATTTGTTGAAGATTTAAGACAAGTGGGGCAAAACTTGGAGCGGTCTTCTGCAAGTTATCAGGAAGCTTATAAGAAACTTTATACGGGAAAAGGTAATATTATCTCTCGTCTTGAAGATATTAAAACAATGGGGGCTCGAACCCGTAAAAGCATTCCTTCTTCAGAGATTACAAAATAAACGTCGTTTTTTTGAAATACTGCACTATTTTCAAACAGGTGTTATAATAGTAAAAATAACTAGACATTAGTCAGAGGGAAGGACTTCAGCTTTCCTTTCTTCGTATTTCTCTTATAAAATTATAGATTGTAAATTTATATCAAGATATTGGCCATATGCTAAAATATTTTCTTTTATTTTCTAGTGTGATTTTTTTTACCTCCTGCTTGGATAATGGCAATTATGAACCTGCAAGAGAGTATCCTACAGACCGGTTCACTGAAAATCGAACCAGCAGTGTTCGGTGTAATGGTTCCGGTAATAGTTCTCGCGGAGGTGATATTAGTATTTCTAAATCAGATGATATTAGCAGTAATAATGCCGGAGAATATAGAGTTTCCGGGCATTGTGAGAGATCCAATGAACCTGTACAAATTTCGGTTGAAAATAAGAGTTTGGAAAAAATGTGCTCTGGAGGGAGATGGAGTGCTACTTTAGATGTGACTAGTGTTGTTCAGAGGCAGGATACTGTGAGCATCTCTGTTTCAAGCTCCGGTTCATCAGCTTGTGTTGCTGTTGATAATCGATTTAATTGTCCTGAAGGATATATTCCTGTGCCCAGATTGACTGGTTATACAGAAAGAGATTTTTGCGTTATGGAATATGAAGCTTCCAGTGAATATAGAAGAGATGACCGGTACAGTAGCGGTAGATATGGCAGTAGCAGTAGTTACGGCAGCAGATATGGCGGCGGCAGTAGTTACGGCAGTAATAGCAGGTATGGAGGTTATGGTAATTCCAGGAGTGGAGGTTACTATGAGGATGATGAGTATTATTTTGATAGAGCTATCTCCAGATCTGGCAATGACCCTTGGACAGAAATCTCTCATGGAGAGGCTCAGCAAAAATGCCAAAATAATGGTATTGGGTATAATTTAATTACTAATGATGATTGGCAGACTATTGCCCGTCATATTGAATCAGAGCATTTTAATTGGTCTGAGGGCAGAGCCGTCGTACGTGCAAATAATATTTTGAATGTTGGTGTGGCTTTAACGGGTGCTTATGGCAGTTCCAGAAGGGGCGGTTCTTCTTCCCGTTGGGAAATTCAAAAGCGTACGCATAGTTTACCTAATGCAGAGGAAATTTGGGATTTTTCCGGAGGTGTTTGGGAGCTTGTATCAGACACTGTTTCTGCGTTGGGTATACGAAGCGAGGGCAATAAAAATATTTCTGAACTTTCTGGTGAGAATAAAAGACTTTTTGGACCCAAGAGTAATTATAATTCTTTATCTGATAGGAGGAGTACTCGTGAAACTCCTGGAGGACTGGGACATGCAAGGCTTTCTTCAGCAAGAGATTATGTAGCCCGCGGTGGAGGGTCTTCTGAAAGGGATCTGGGGGTATTTTCTGTCAGAGCGGATATTGATAGCAATAGAAGTGGGTCTGCTCTTAGGGGTATAGGTTTTCGCTGTATTTTTCGCCCTTAATTTGTTTTTTGGACTTTTTGGAGTTCTTTTTCTAAAGCGCCTGATCTAAAACCTTCTTCAATAATATCACAGCCGCCAAAAAGCTCTCCTTGAATATAAAGCTGTGGAATAGTCGGCCAATTTCCGTAAATTTTGATACCTTGTCGAATATCTTCATCGCTTAACACGTCAAAAGAACTATATTGAACCTCTAGATGATTTAATATCCTTACTACCCGATCTGAAAATCCGCACTGTGGAGTTTGCGGCTCCCCTTTCATAAAGAGCATAACAGGGTTATCGCTCACTAATTTCTTTATTCTTTCTTCTGTTTTCATAGGATATACAAATATTGATTTATTTAAACTAGTCACTGTTTTTATCTCAAACGAAGTGAAAAATCCAGAATTTTTTTAAATGTGTGTGCAACCTAAAACATCACTGACACTTTATACCGAACACATCGTTGACAGTTTGTTCAAAGGATTATCCAAAGGAATAAACTTACGGCTATCCTCATCAAAGCATCCTATGTCATAATCCATAAATGTTACTTTCCATATTCTGTATATACTCATCATCCCTATATACACTCATCCCCTGTATGTGTTCACGCCATTCCTACGAGTACGTCATTCCGGACTTGATCCGGAACCAGTCGTACCTATAAGCATTCGCTCAGCAGTTCCGGTTGGCACCTACACTGCTTCGTCGTCACTTCCTGTATGTACTTGTCACCCCTGCAAAGGCAGGAGTCTAGTAAAACATATTATCTTTTTCCAACAGTAGAGAGCTAAAATACTTTATATAAGCAACTCAAAGCTCAGACATGCGGTTTTCCACAGAGTGGACTAGCCACTCTGTGATCAAATCCGAACTCGTTTGAGCCGCTTATACAAAGTATTTCATTCCTGTATGTGTTTAATTCATTCTTCACATGTTAGTTCCCGTTTTTCAAAAAAATCTTACGAAGATATGTGTCTTTTTAAGGTTTTTTAAGGATGCCTTCGATTATTTTTTATACAACTTTCAAGCTCCTAAGTGGGTTTTATTGATGTCTCTGCATTTACAGTGGGTTATAAAAAGCTTTTTTGTCTGAAATGAAGAGTATTGCTTCAAAAAGAGATAGACACTGAAGATAAGAAAATATATCTATAAAATTCTCTTTAAACCTAACCTGGGGGCGCTTGTGTTTAAACTATCTTTAACTTTTATTTTGGCTGTATTTGTTCTGCAAGGAGTGTATGCGGAAGATTCGGATATTGAAAGATTCACCGTTACAGGATCTCATATTAAAAGACTGGATCAGGAAGGAACAACTCCTATTACAACTATTGATAGAGAGCAGCTTGACTTTTCTGGGGCCAGCTCTTTGGCAGATGTGATTCGTGATTTAAGTTTTGCCAGTTTTGGTGTGAGTCGAAAATATACTTTGTCAGATAAAAATGGAGGATCATCAGCTTCTTTTAGAGGCCTGCCTAAAGGTTATGTTTTAATATTAATTAATGGAAGAAGAATGGCGAATCCGGATCATGATATTAATTTAATTCCGATGTCTGCAATAGAAAAAGTAGAGATTATTAAAGACGGAGCTTCAGCAATCTATGGGTCAGATGCCATAGGCGGTGTGATTAACTTTATTACCAAAAGAGGAGATATTGGAGAAACTTTTTCTGTTGGTCTTTACTTGCCTGAACCTTTTGTGCTTCCTAAACAAGCTCTAAAATTTCAAGGCTGGAAGTCTGAAGAGTGGAAAGATCTTGATAAATTTAAAAACAATATTTTTGGTTTTAAAGGTGGAGAAGAACTAAAATTTGATTATACTTATGGTTGGACAGGGGATAATCATCAGACTTTACTAAGTGTGACCGGAAGACTTCAAGAAAATATTTGGATGCAAGATCGTCCTTTTTCAGCAATAAACACTGATGATGTATCTTCCTTTGTAAAACACGGAAGCCCTGGTTCTTATGCATTGGGTGGCGGAAGTTTGATGCCTATGAATGATTGTCCTGATAATCAAAGAAAAGATGGAGATTGTAAATTTAATCATGCTCCAACCATGCAGTTAGCGCCTAGGGTTGGTTCTTTAGGTTTATTTCTAACAACAGACAGGGATATTAATGACGATATGAGTTTATATGCTTCAGGCCTTTTTTCTTATGAGTATTCGAAAGGGCAATTGGCTCCGTCTCCAGACGATATAGTGAAAGAAGAAACTGTGAATGTATTAAATACTTTAGGTAAAGATGGTCCTTCACTTTGGAATAACTGGGCAACAGCTTTGGAAAAGGAGAGTAACCTTGGTTTATCACAATTAAGTGCATTAAGGTACCGTATGGTGGATGAAAGTGATGGGGAAGGGCGTTTACAGAGCTCGAATCTTATAACAATGAACCTACAGGCAGAGTTAGAAACTTATCTTTCAGACAGTTGGAGTGCTCTTGCATACATCAGTAGTGGCAATTATGTCTCCTTAGACAGAAATGGCAATTACTTTAAACTCAGCGAGCTTTTTGCTCTTCGTGAAGATGGCTTGGCAAAATGGAATCCTTTTAGAACAGATCGAACTCAAAATGATGTGGGTGATGCAAAATATACTACTGAACGTGATGAGTATTATTCTGTTAATGTACTGGAGCTAACAGCTTCTGGTGAAATGCTTCCTTTAGGAAGATTTGGAGCTTTAAGTTCTGCTTTTGGCATCAGAGGGGCTTACGAGCTTTGGACTGTTGAAGTGGATGAAGATACTTATAATAAAGATTTAAAAGTTGCAAATCAATGGGGCGGGGGCTCTGGTATTGTAGGTGGGGGGAATCGTGCTTACAGTACAGCCTACACAGAATTTGTTTTGCCTATGCAGTTGAGTGAATATAGTTCTTTAGAGATACAGTTGGCTGGTAGTTTTGACTGGTATCAATATGCGGGTATTGCTCAACATGATTCTCTATTTGGAAAAGAATTGCCTTTTAAACTCCCTGTTACTCCAAAACTGTCTGCCAAATGGAATATTTTAGATTTCAATATCAGAGGTTCTTGGGGTAAGGGATATAAAGCTCCGGATGTAGGTATTGTCCATTTGGATCACACAAAAGATCATCCTTATGGTGTGGATTATTACCAATGTAGGGATGTAGCAAAAGAAAACTGTAAGCAAGCAGGTAATCAATATGAAATGTTTTATTATGGTAATAAAGATCTAAAGCCTGAACATTCAGAATTTTTAAATCTTGGAGTAACTTTTGAGCCTTCCTCAAACTTAATGCTTTCTTTAGATTATTTCAGAAATGAAATAAAAGGTAGAATTATTAAACCCCAATTGAAAGATATTCTTGAAATGCAGACCTATCATCCTGAAAACTTTCCAGCATTTGCGGCAAAAAATAATATAGTTGTTGAAAGAATTGGAGATGGGAGTCTTCGAAAGATTGATACGAAATACTATAACTTTGGGGATTATAAGTCTCAAGGGCTTGAAGCTAATTTAGCTCTTAGATATCCTGTTTTAACTTCACATACAGCTTTCTTGGATTTTCAGACTGTGTACTTTATTGATACTTTTGTTAAGCGTCCTTATTTGGATGAAGATTATATTAGTAAACTTGGGGGTTGGGCTTATCCTGCTTATAAAGCACTTGTGCAAGTAGGTATGCAGTACAAAAATGGATTAAAATGGGCTTTAACTTCTCAGTGGGTCAGTCAGTTTAATGACAGTAGTAGCTCAGAAAGTGCTCCGGATACTGGTTTGGAAAAATTAAATAAATGGGTTAAGAAAAATGTGCTTAATAAAGATGTTACAGAAGGTGTTGAGGCTTGCTACACTGAAAGTGCTTGTAAAGCTAATCCAAAGGCTATTGCTCAGGTGCCGGCTCATGTTACTTTTGATCTCACTATTGATACTCCTCTTTCTGCCCTGAACAGCTCTTGGAGTTCTAAATCAAGTGTGTTGTTTAGAATTGAAAATATTCTAAATACAGTAACTCCCGATAGTAGAATTATACCTGGAGGTAACCAACAACAGACAGTAACAAACGTCAGTGCAATGGGCTTTCAACCAAATGGGATGTATAGTGGAATTAATGGCAGAGCTTGGCAGGTACGATACACTCACAAGTTTTAGGGGGAGAGTTTTTTAATTGGTTAATAAAAATTAAAGGAGTTTTGGAATGGTAAAGATAAGTATTTTAGCGGTAATGATGTTTACTGCTGGTATAGTCTTTGGCGGGCAAAATATATCCTGTACTTTTTCAGGAGAAAATAAGGGAACTTATACGGCGTTCTTTAATGATGAAGAAGCAGATGATCTTTATCATCAGATTGGTGATCTACAGGCAAGGGAAAAAATCACAATAGACAGTGCTTCACAACAATCGGTGGGACTGCCGTGCCGCAGTGTTGGTCAAGGTGGTGATTTGATTTGCACAGAAGTGCCGTAAATAAAAAGATAAATTGGTTGTTTTAAAATATAATAAAAAGGGGGTTTTAAAATGATAAAAACAAGTATTTTAGCAGTATTGATGTTTACTGCTGGCACAGTCTTGGGCGGGCAAAGTATATCCTGTACTTTTTCAGGAGAAAATAAGGGAACTTATACGGCGTTCTTTAATGATGAAGAAGCAGATGATCTTTATCATCAGATGGGTGATCTACAGGCAAGAGAGGAAGCCCTGTCTCGAAAATCTGATTCTGACACTCATTTTTATGACTTGTGTGTATTTACTGGGACTCAGAGACTCTGTCCTTAAAACAGTTGTAATGTGATTAAAAAAATTTTTTAGGAAGGAAAAGTATTCCTAAGTGTATAGGGATTTTTATAGATTTTGAATGATTATGACCTGTACATCCCTAGCTTTTTTCAAACCTATTGAATGAAAAAGAGATTTTGTGTTGAAACTTTTGTTTTGTTTATTTTTATTGTTTCCTGTTTCCTCTTATGCAGAGGAGACCGCTGATTCTGTTATCAAAGCTCAAGCAGGAAATGATAGAGAGGCGGCTCGTTCTCAAGAGCGTATTTCCAGAATAGTTGATCAGAAACAAAATATTGTAGAAAAGTATCGGGAAACTCTAAAAGAAATTGATGAAGCCCGTGAGCATATTGAACAATATAGAAAACTTATTGAAGATCAAAAAAAAGAAAAAGTTTCTATTCGAAATCAAATCTATGAAATCGAAGATACAGATAAAAAAATTATTCCTCTTATGCTGGAAATGCTGAAATCCCTGGAAAATTTTGTTCAACTGGATATTCCTTTTCTAAAAGAAGAAAGAGCTAAAAGAATACAGGATTTAAAATCCATGATGGATCGATCGGATGTAACCACTTCAGAAAAATATCGAAGAATTTTAGAAGCCTATACCATTGAAAATGCCTATGGACGTTCAGTAGAGGTTTATCGGGATCTGCAAGAGGTGGATGGAAAAGAGCTGACTGTGGATGTACTTCGAATAGGACGTATCAGTCTTATTTATCAAACTCTTGATGGTGAAAAAGGGGCCTACTGGTCCAAAAATCAAAAACAATGGATAGAATTACCCTCCAGGTATGATAAAGCTGTTGCCTCAGGCATAAAAGTGGCCAGAGAACATGCGGCTCCTAACTTTGTGATTACAATGGTTGCAGGAGCTGTAGATAGAGCTTTTTCTCTAATGGAAAAAGCAGTTTTGGAAGAAACATCTGATTCAGAAAATGCTAACGGGGAAACAAAAACTGAGAAAAAAAATAATGAAGAGATAAAAATTGAAGAAGAAAAGAATGAAGAGGTAAGAACTGAAGAGGAAGGTTCTAAAGAAGAAAACCCAGATAATACAGAAAAAAGCAATGAAGACACTACTACAGAAAGTGTCGAAGCGGATGAACCATCTAAGACAGCAGGTGAAGATCAATGATAAAGTATTTATTTATTTTTCTTTTCACTTTTTCTGCTTTAGCTGAAACTACTCCTGCTGTTCAGACGTTAGATGATTTGATGAAGTTAGTGCAGACTGAGAAAATTGAACAAAAAGAAGAGCTAAGAAAAAGAGAAGCCCAATTTTTAAAAGAAAAAAATCAACAACAAAGACTGCTGAATCAAGCTCAAGTGGAATTAGCCAACTTGGAAAAGGTGCGGAAACAATTAATTAGTGAATACAATGAACATGAAAAAGAAATTCAGGTGTTAAATAATGAATTGCAAATTGTTATTGGCACTCTTGGAGATATCTTTGGTGTTGTAAAGCAGGTCTCAGGCGAATTTCTTGGAAATCTTTCCAAGTCTGTGGTTTCTGCAGAAATTACAGATAGAGACGAATTTTTAAATCATCTGATGGATCAGAAAAGGCAACCGAATATCAATGAACTTCGAAGACTTTGGCTTGAGCTTCAATTGGAAATGACAGAGTTAGGGCAGGTTAGAAAATTTGAAGGTCAAGTGGTGTTGGAAGATGGAACAAAAGTGGATCGCACTATCACTCGCGTTGGAGGATTTAATCTTGTGAGTGAAGGAGAATATCTAACGTATCAAAGTGATACGTCTCAGATTATGGCTCTTTCCAAACAGCCGCAAGGCAGTTTTCGAAGACCTATAGGAGATCTGGAAGAAGGATCCGGAAAAGAGGAATATCCTTTCTTTGTAGATCCTTCAAGAGGGGCCCTTCTTTCTATTGAGCTTCGTAAACCCACTCAGATGGATAGAATTCGTCAAGGTGGAGCTATTGGTTATTTGATTATTTTATTCCTCTTTGTTGGATTGGGAATAGGGGGGTATCGATTTAAGGTTCTAAGAAAAGAAGAATTAAAAATTCAACAGCAGTTAACCAATGATAAACCTAGTGAAGATAATCCTCTGGGAAGATTGCGGTTGGCTTTTGAAAAAACACAGGATATGGAAGTTTTGGAAATTAAGATGGAAGAGGTTATTGCAAAGTCCCTGCCAGTCTTTGAAAAAGGCATCGGGTGGATTCGTATTTTGGCGGCAGTGGCTCCTCTTTGTGGTCTTTTAGGTACAGTTCTTGGGATGATTGAAACTTTCCAATCCATCCAACTCTTTGGAACAGGGGATCCCAAGATGATGGCAAGTGGAATTTCCATGGCTTTGGTGACAACTGCTCTGGGATTGATCTGTGCTATTCCTTTGTTGTTTTTACATACTGTTATTTCAAGTAAATCATCAAACCTCATTCAAACTTTAGAAGAGCAGGCGGCAGGGCTTATAGCTAAGAAAACCTCTAGAGGAGAATAATGGGATTTTTAGATACGATTAACAATTTTTTCCATCAAGGGGGACCGGTCCTATTTTATATTTTTATAGTTGTAGGATTTATGTGCTTTTTTATTGTGGAAAGAGTTTTTTATTTTACATTTGAGTTTTCTTCTGATTTAAAAAAACCTCTTGAGGAATGGAAAGGCCGAAGTGAAAAAAGATCAAAAATAGCACAAAAAATTCGAAGCTTGGAAATTTCCCGTCTTTCAATGTCTTTGGAAGGAAATTTAAGAAACATCAAAATATTAGTGGCTATCTGTCCCCTGTTAGGTCTTTTAGGTACAGTGACAGGTATGATTTCTGTCTTTGAAGTGATGGCTGAAGTGGGGACAGGTAATGCGCGGTTAATGGCGGGAGGAATTTATATGGCCACTATTCCGACAATGGCAGGGATGTTTAGCGCCCTGATAGGATTATACTGTGGCAATCAGTTGGAATCTTATTCTAAAATGAAAAAACAAAAAGTACAGGAACTTTTTTACGTGGATTAAATAATGAGAAGAAGATATAGAAAACAGGAAGACTCAGAGATAAATATTACTCCCATGTTGGATGTTGTGTTTATTATGCTTATTTTCTTTATTGTCACAACATCTTTTGTTAAAGAGTCTGGTATAGATATTTATCGTCCTTCAGCCAAAACGTCAGAGAAAAAAAATCAGGCTTCTATTATGATTGCCATTAATTCAGCCGGGGAAATCTGGATGGATCGAAAGAAAGTGGATATTCGTTTTGTTCGGGCAAATGTGGAAAGGCTTCGTGCTGAAAACCCGGAAGGCTCTGTTGTTATTCAAGCGGATAAAGGTTCAGTCACAGATTTATTGGTGCAGGTTATGGATCAGGTGAGGCTGGCAGGGGTTAAGAAAATCTCTGTTGCGGCAACCAAGGCACAGTAAAAAAATGAAATTTTTGATGACAAAAAATATGAAAAAAACAGTTATTGTTTTGTCTGCGTTTGTTGGAGCTTTATTGGTTTTTTATATGATGGGAAGGTTAATCTCCCGTGACCATGATTTAAGTAAAATCACATCTGCAAATGAGGTTATTGAGTTTTCTATGGTTAGACCTAAATCTATACTTCAGGAAAAAAAACGAATTCCTAAAAAGAAAGAAAAAATCAAACCCCCTACCCTTAAACCTGTAAAATCTGCGTTAAGCCCTATGACCAAACTGGCAGGTGTCAATGTCTCTGATTTAATGGAGGGTTTTGGAATGGATGGAGTGGGCTCAGTTGGAAATATTCAGCCTGTTGTTCCTTTTAGTTGTGATTATCCTGAAGGGGCAAAGGTTAGGAAAACAGAAGGTTGGGTGTTAGTGGAGTTTACAATTACCAAAACAGGGTCTGTCAGGGATGCCTATGTGTTAGAAGCAAATCCTCCAAATGTTTTTGATCGATCTACTCTAAGATGTGTTTCAAGAGCAAGGTTTCCAGTACAGAAGAGAGAAGGCGTGCCTGTTGCTGTTACAACTAAAAGGTATATGGATTTTGTGTTGGAAAAAGAAGAATAATTAAAAATGGCAAGTCATATAAAACATAAAATTATCATCAAAGATTTAACTATTCCGGTGCACTTGGGGATGACTATAGAAGAGCAAAAACATTTGCAGGAAGTCAGGTGGACCATTCAATTTACTGCTGTGATAGGCGAAGACCGCAAACCTCTGGTTTGTTATAAGGAGGTTTCAGATAGAATCAAATCTTATTCTCAAAGTGATAAGTTTTCTTCAATGGAGGAGCTTGTTTTATTTTGTTATGATAAGATAAAAAAAGATTTTCCAAAAATCAAATCTCTTTCTTTAAATTTACATAAAGTCTCCCCTCCGTTAAAAGACTTGTCAGGGGGAGTTTTTTTCGAGTATGGAGACTGTTAAGGTCTTCGCTTGAGATGGAGAGATTTTTGTGAATATTTATTTAGGCTTAGGCTCTAATGCAGGAGATAGAAAGTCTCATATTTTACAGGCCTTATCTTTATTAAAATCATTTGTTCAAATAAAAAAGATATCCTCCTTTTATGAAAACCCTGCTCTTCTTCCGAATCAATATGATTCTTCCTGGAATCGCCCCTTTTTAAATATGGTTTTAAAAGGAAGAATTTCTCTTGATATAAAAGAGTTCTTTTCTGCTATTCAAAATATTGAAACTCAACTGGGTCGTTTAAAAAATCATCGGAAATGGTCTCCAAGAACTATTGATATTGATATCTTGGCTGTTGATGAGCTGGAATACAGTGATAAAAATTTAACTATACCTCACCCTTCTTTGATTGAAAGAGATTTTGTTTTATCTCCTCTTCGGGATATAGAGCCTGATTTGAAAATCAATAATCAATCTATACTTTATTTATGTCGTCATTTAAAAAACAAGCTTCCGGCTTGGATGGATATTTTAAATGTCACTCCGGATTCTTTTTCAGATGGAGGAGATTTTTTTTATAAAAAAGAAGTGTCTAAAAAAATTAAACATAAAATAGAAGAAAAAATTAAAACAGATGAAGCATTTTTTGTTCAATATATAGATGTGGGTGGATATTCCACTCGTCCGGGTGCTTCGGATATTAGTGTTGAAGAAGAATGGTGTCGTATATCCCCTTTTTTTGAAATTATTAAAGATATAAAACATTTTATGAAAATTAGTGTAGATACTTTTCGAGCAGAGATAGCAAAAAAAGCTCTGGGACATGGAGCGGATATGATTAATGATGTTAGCGGTTTGTCAGATTCAAAAATGATTGATTTGCTTAAAGATTCTGATTGTGACTATGTTTTAATGCACAGTTTAGGTGTTCCTGCAGATAAAAAGATTACTTTTTCTGAAAAACAAGATCCGGTTGAAGAAGTAAAAAATTGGTTGGAACAAAAACTCAATATATTGGAAAAAAATCGTATTCATCTTAAACGTGTTATTTTTGATCCGGGGATTGGTTTTGGAAAAACAGCTCAGCAGTCTTTAATTCTTTTGAAAAATATCACTGATTTTATGAAATATCCTGTTCGTTTAATGCTTGGTCATTCCAGAAAATCTTTTATTGCTGATTTTTCCAAAGTTCAAAATCCTGCTTTGAGAGATTTTGAAAGCATTGGGATTTCCATGGAGCTTGCTGAAAAGGGTGTGGATATTATTCGTGTGCATGATGCCTCCAAACATGCTCGTGCCTGGCTGGCCCAAAAACATATTTCTTAATCATTTTTAAATAGTTTCTTTCTAAAATTTATTTGCAACTGCAGGGGGTTAGTGGTAATTAAAATATTGTGAGTATATCTCCTTGGCAGATTGCCCTTATTATTTTATTAATTTTGGTTCTTTTTGGAGCTAAAAGGCTTCCAGCTCTTGGTAAATCAATGGGTGAAGCTCTTCGAAATTTTAAAAAAGGTCTGGATGGTCAAGAAGAATCTAAAAGTGAAGATACTGATCAGAAAGAATCTTAAAACCAACTTATAAATTTAATGGACATATCAACAGGCTTATAGAAAAATAGCAGGCTCAAATGACAACTTTATCTTCTGAGTTTTTGGAAAGACCAAAATATTTTAAAGAAGTCTCACTTTCTTCTGGAGATAGACTGGTTGTGGCAGACCCCAGGGCAACCAGAGCTATGCTGGCTTTAATGGATATGTCAGCTGTATTAGGAGGGGCGGCGGCTCACTGGGGAGGCCCTTCAGCTTTTGCTGAAATTAATTCTGTCCTCTTTGCCTTAATGTTTCAAAAATCCAAAAAATGGTTCAATCATTTTCATTTGGTGAACGATGCAGGACACTGTGAAAATGGTCTTTATGCTTTAAAAGCCAATTATAATTATGCAGGTTTACAAATAGAGGATTTAAAAAAATTTAGATCTCTTTCCAGTTTTTTAACAGGACATGGAGAGCATCATCTCTTTCCGCAAGGGATTTATTTAAGCAACGGCCCCTTAGGTTCTACTGTTGCTCAGGCTCAGGGCTTGGCTGTGGCAGATCGACTGAGTAAAAAAGATCGAACAACTGTTTTATTGGTATCAGACGGGGCTTTGATGGAAGGGGAAACTCGTGAGGCTTTAGCGTCTATTCCTGGTTTTTCTTCAAAAGATTTGATGAATCCATTTTTAATGGTAGTCAGCAACAATAATACAAAACTTTCAGGTAGAATTGATGAAGACAGTTTTTCGATGGAAAAAACCTTGTCCAGTTTAACAAATTTAGGTTGGAATGTTCTGACTCTGGGCAACCCTCATGATTTGACAAAAACAGCTCATTTGATGGAAGAGGCTCTTTTGCAGGTAAAAACAAAAAGTCCTGTAGCTGTGTTAGCTCAAACGATAAAGGGCTATGGTGTACAGCAGACACAAAAATCTTCAAGCGGAGGGCATGGTTTTCCTTTAAAAAATCCACAGGATCTAAAATCTTTTCTGGAAGAAATTTATCAGGAGGAAAAAATTCCGGAAGAATTTGCTGAATGGTCTGAAGAGCTTTTACAGCGTGTATCTCATAAAACTGTTTCTACAAAAAAATCTGTGGAAGAAAAAGTGCAGGAAGGAATTTCCAGAGCTCTTATTAAGAAAAAAGAAGAAAACTGCCCTATAGTTTCAGTCACTTCCGATCTTCCAGGATCCACAGGAGTTATGGGGTTTCGAAAAAAATTTCCTAAAGACTCTTTTGATGTAGGTGTTGCTGAAGCCAATATGTTTAGTATGGCCAGTGGTTTGTCCAAAGAGGGTTTTATCCCAGTGGTAGATACCTTTGCTCAATTTGGAGTGAGTAAGGGAGCTTTACCTTTATTTATGGCCTCTTTATCCAAAGCTCCTGTGATTGCTGTGTTATCTCATGTGGGATTTCAGGATGCGGCAGATGGAGCTTCTCACCAATGTCTGACTTATCTGGCCCAGACAGGAAGCATTCCAAATACTTTTGTTTATACTTTATCCTCCAGTCAGGAGGCTGAGGCTTTGATGAAACAGGCCATTGACAGTTTTCAAAAAGAAAAAAACAATTTTATTTTCTTTTTAGGAAGAGAAAAATATGCTCCAAGTTATTACGATCAGGATTATCAACTGGGAAAAGCTCAAGTTGTTTTTTCTGAAATTTCCAAAAAGAAAAAGTCCTGTACTTTAATAGCTGGAGGCACTTTACTTCGGGAGGCTTTAAAGGCGGCAGAAGCGCTGGTTCAAGAAGACTGGGACATTATTGTCATTCACCCAAGCATTATCAATCATCCTGATGTGGACACTATTAAAAATTGTCTGAATCAAACACAGGGTCATGTTGTCACTATTGAAGATCATCAGCTTAAGGGAGGAATGGGATCCTTTATTGCTCATGCTTTATGTTTGGAAAAAATTCAATTTCAGATGCATTCTCTTGGAGTTCAGGGGGAATTTGGAAGAAGTGCCTATAAGGCTTTAGATCTTTATAAATTACATGGCTTAGACAGTTCTTCTATTGTTCAGGCTGTAAAATCTCATTTTTGAATTTTGCCATTTTGAATTTTAATAACTTTCTGGGATAGATTTTTAATATCCTCCGAGTGATGGGATATTAACAGAGCAGGTATTTTATAGTGTTCAACCATTTGCTGTACTATTGAAGAAGCTTTCTTTCTGTTCTCGTCATCCAAGGAGGAAAAAGGCTCATCCAAGAATAGGATACGCGGGCGAGTCACTAAAGCACGAGAAAGGGCTACTCTTTGAGCCTCCCCTCTTGAAAGTTCGCTGGCTTTTTGATGAATGATGGGGGTTAGGTCCAAAGATCGAGTTAAAAATTCTAAATCTTTTTTCCAATTTTTTGTGGATATTTCTCCGGCAAATTGAATATTTTCATAAGCTGTCATATGAGGAAATAACTCCAAACTTTGAAATACAAAACCAATTTTTCTTTCTTTTATAGGAAGTTGAGCTAAATCCTGTTTATTAAAAATCCATTGAAGTGACGGGCAGGAATCTAATCCTGATAAAATTCTTAAAAAAGAAGTTTTACCTGCACCGGAGGGGCCAATAAGAGATGTAATGCCCTGATCAGGAAGGTTCAATTCAGGAATATCTATGACAAATCTACCGTATTTTTTCTTTAAATTTTTAATAATGGACAATTTATTTCCTTTGTTTTGTTATTGTATCTATTCCTGTACTTATGAAATTTATTTTGTCTTTTTTTGGGAAAAGAAGCAAAATAAACCATCCGCAGTATGAAGAAATGTTTTACATACAAACTCAAACTGCAGACATGCGTTTTGCCACAGAGCGAATTAATGAGGTGCCAACCGATAATCAGCGAAGTGATGAGGTGCCAACCGAAATCACTGAGCCAGCAGTACCGCCTGTGATCAAATCCGAACTTGTTTGAGTTTGTATGTAAAGCATTTCTTCTTAGTTTCGATTGGCCTTGTGCTTTGTAGTCGAACTTATTTATTTTCTTGTCTGCAAAATATCTCACTTCCTTTCTACCATAATACCAATAAAAGAAGGTATTTTTCTAAAAAAAAGAAAACATAAACTACCTATAAAAAGTAAAATCCAAATGAGAGCCAATCCTTGTTCAGTCCTATATCTTTCCAGTAATTGTTGAGCAGTAATAGCCAGATTTGTATTTCCCTGTGAAGTGATCATTGTATAGGCAAAATCTCCTGAAGCCCAAAAACCTGCTATTCCTCCCAGGAGAAAAAATGAAGGGGCACATTGAGGCCAGATGATTTTCTTAAAAATGTGTGTCTTGTCAGCTCCTAAAGTTTGGGCTGTTTGAATTTGATTTTCTAAACTGTATAGAAAAGATTCTCCAGCCCACCTATAAAGAGAAGGTAAAAATAAAATAATTAATCCGCATATCCAGGCCATATAAACTTGATCATTCATAAAAATTAAGAAAGAAAAGCCTGTCAGAACAATACTTGGAATGGCATATCCAATCAGGAATTTTTTTAAGTAAGAAATAGAACTGTAAAAGGAGATGAGAATAAAACAAAAAATAATTCCTGCTCCAACAGATAAAGATAAAAAGAGTGTTGCTAAAACAGCTGTCATAAAACCTGTTAACTTTAAAACCTCAGGTATATAATAAAGCCCCTCTACAAATCCAATGATAATAAAACATATTGGGAGTAATCCAAAAAGGACATTCTTTTTTATATGAGTGTAAGGTAAAGGTCTAAGTTTTTTTAAGTAAGATATAGGTTTAAAGATGAAAAAAGATAAAATAAAAATACATAAAATTTCAATAGATAAAAGACCTAAAGCTATAGGCCATTCATTAGGGTTTTTAAGATAATCATAAATAACTACTTCTAAAGTTTTTCCAGAGTCCCCGCCTAAAAGTAGAGGAAGGCTGAAGCTGGTTAAACAAAAACAAAAAACAGTTAAACTTATAAGTTGAACATCCCTTTTTAATACAAATCTGAGCAGTACTGTTAAAAGTTTCCAGAGCGGCAGGCCGTGTACAACAGCCCATTCACAATAAGATGCAGTTTTTGACATCAGCAGACGAGCTAGAATAACAGCCATTCCTCCGGCATAGGTTATGGCATGGCCGAGTACAATAGGTGTCAGTCCAAAAGGGTTGATGGATATGTATTCAAAGATGTTGATTATACTGCCTGCGATGACCAAAGGAGGAAGAAAAAGTGGAAGTAAATAAGCCCATTCCAGAAAGGAGTAAAAAGGACGTTTGTAGAAAGCAGTCAATCCCAAAGAGGCTGGAAGAGCAAAAAACCAGCTTATAACAACACTGAGAAAAGCTTGAAAAAATGTAAAAGAAAAACATGAAATAATCTTGGAGTATTCAGGTAAAGCAAATTCCTTAACTTTAAGAAGAAAGACAATGAAGGGAAAACTCACGCTTAAAATTAAAGCAACAGGTAGAAAGTGTTTCTGAATAATTTTAATAAAAGACATGATCCCATGTTTTTAAATATTTGTTTTTATTGGATAGAAATAAATCTATTTGTTTATAAGAGATTAAAGGAAGATCTTCCAAGTTTGCAAAAGGGGTCCCTTCCACAACATCTTGAGTGACGGGAAACATATAATTCTTTGTCATTAAAATTTTTTGAATGTTTTTTTTTAATAAAAATTTTAAAAAATCTTGGGCTAAGTCACATTGCACACATGTTTCCGGAATAGCGGCAAGCTCAACTTGATAAGGATGTCCTTCAGAAAAACGAGCTGAGAAATATTCTGTGTTTTCTTCTACCAAGTGGTAAATGACGGAAGTTTGATAAGAAAAAGTAAGTTGAGTAAATCCTTTTTGGAAAAGTCCGTAAGAAGAAGACCAGGAGTGAGAGACAGTATATACTTGTTGTTTGAATGAACGTAGAAATTTTTCTGTATCTTTAAATAAAGAAAAAATCCAAAAATAAAATTGAAAGCCAAGAGTGCTGGAGCGAGGGTGAGGAAGTGAGATGTTTTTTTTTAAATTAGGATTTAACAGTGATTCAATATTCTTAGGTAAATATTCAGGTGTTCTGGAAATAAAAGTCAGGGGAGCCCATGAAATGGGGATATTAAAAGGCTGAATCCATTTTTGAGCTTTTGGTATAAGATTATGACTGGGAGAGGCTATTTTTTTCCATTTTTGATTGGATGTATTGAAAGTCAATTGATCCATCCCCAATACGACATCAACTCCCAGTCCGTCAGACCTTAATTTCAGTCTTTGAATCATTAAAGTGGAATCTTCTACTTTCATCCATTGAATGCGGCATTGGCAAAACTCTTCAAATTTTTCCTGAATGTCATGAGCAGGACCATAAGGGGATAAAAAAGAAGAATACACCATGACTTTCAGTTTGGGAGGGGAAGCTTCCTGAAAAAACACAGCCCATCCAAAAATAACTCCAGCAACTATTAGGCATAAAACTGTAAAAATAATAATATTGGTTCGATTCATTTTTTCACCCCTGATTGAGGGCAAAGATCAATAAGGAAGCATTTTTCACAAAGAGGTCTTCTAGCTTTGCAGATACGGCGGCCATGATGAATGATGGCATGAGACCAAAAAATCCAAAATTTTTTAGCAATCAATTGATTCAATATAATTTCAATTTCTTCTGCAGATTTGCTTTGCACTAGATTGAGGCGGTTCGATAATCTTGTCACATGTGTATCAACAACTACTCCTGAGGATATTTGAAAGGCATTTCCCAGTACAACATTGGCCGTTTTTCTTCCCACACCGGAAAGTGCTAATAGAGCTTCCATTTTACGTGGTATTTTTCCATTATGTTTTTTCCACAAAGTTGTGGCACAGGTTTTTATACGTTTGGCTTTACTCCTGTAAAATCCAGTAGATTGAATGATTTTTTCTATATCTTCTACAGGAGCTTTAGAATAATCTTTTGCAGTTTTATATTTTTTAAATAGAATGGGAGTCACTTGATTCACTCTTTTATCTGTACATTGAGCACTTAAAATAGTGGCAATTAATAACTCTAAAGGGTTTGAAAAATTAAGTTCACAATTTGCTTTCGGATAATATTTACGTAAGAGATTTATAATTTTTTCAACACGCTTGGTTTTTTTTTGTTTGGATTCGTAAGTCAAAAGGCCGCCTTTTTATTAAGTGAGTCTAAGAATTTTATCTCGAATTTCCATTACAAAAATACTTTGATCCCTGCTTATTTCCTGGTCCTTATAAAAAGATTTTATGGCATATAATATTTGATTTTTCATCAGATGAGCCCCAGGTTCTTCTACGCTATGGATAACTTGTTTCAGTCGAGTAACGCCAAAAGCTTCTCCTTGTTCATTTAGACATTCCACCACTCCTGGTGAGCAAAGTATGAGATGATCTTTTGGATTAAGATTTATTTTGTGACTTTTAACGGCAGACAGCTGTTCAGTATTAAAACTTGAGCTTAATGGCTGTAAGTCATGAACTTTTTTCGTATCAAAAGAATATAAAAAACTATAAATAGAGCCCACTAAACAATAAGATAAGGTATATTTTTTTTGGTCGATAGTAGAGTAAAATATATCAATCTTTGTTTCTATTTCCGTATTTTTTTGTTGTTCGTTTATTTCTTTACTTAATGTGAGTAGAAAATCATGAGGCTGTAAATTTTTGTAGTCAGTTCGAGCCGCTAATTTTAATCTGGATGAAAATAGGAGAGAGGACACAATGTGGGATACACAGCTGGACATAATTAATCCAAAGTTTCTTCTCTTAAAAGGTATAATTTGATAAAAATCTTTACCTGCCCCTCTTGGAGAAGAAAGAAATTTATAGCTGAATTCACAGTCAGGAATATAGGGCAATTGAGTGGGGATCAGATTTTCATAAAGTCTATAAAGGGTTTGAAGGTCTGAGTCCACTTGGTGTGTGAGTTTTAAGATTAATTTATCAGATAGAGATAATTGCTTTTTATACTCTTGAATAACAGTTTCTTTTAAGTTCAACTCCTGCATCAAGTCTTTGATTGTTTTTTGAAAATCCTCTGTTTTATGCTTCAGTACGTTGTTGGTGTTTTTTGAGGGAGTTTTCTTTTTTTTATCTTTATTTGTCATAAATTATAATTTTACCTGAAATAAAGCTTATGGCACCAGGACTTTAAAGTATCTCCTAGATCCTGGTGGGATAGTAAAGTGGATAGTTGATCTATATACATTTCACATTCTAAAATAAGTTTTGTGTTCAGCTCGTCAAATTTTTCTACTTGTTTTTTCAACTCTTCTTCACCAATTAATTTTTTTAAATCTTCTGGATTACGGCAGGAGCGCAGGGTTTTCATATCTGTAATTTGAGAGCTTTCTTTTAGAAAGACTCCAAAAAAATTCAAATACCCCTCCTTTAAATCTTTAAATACATCTTTATTTTCTTTATTTCTAAAACCAAAATCCATCATATCATCAGATCGCTGAAAAAGCTGACCGAAAATACAACCGATACGGTCTAAAATTGTATAAAGATCCGTATTATTTTTGCGGCAACAAAAGAAAGGGGCTTTTAAACACCACTGAAAAAGTGGAGAGGTTTTTAAAATATGTATTTGATCGAGACTTTTTAATGTTTCTTTACCGAGATTTTCACTTTGAGACCACTCTCCTTGAACCATTTTTTTTATGGTGATGGAGGTCAGTTTCAGCAAATCCAGGTTTCCATATTCAGAGATTTTAAATGACACTTGAGCGAGTAAGTAATCTCCTGCCAAAATAGCTTTATTTTTTGAGAACTTTACCCAGGCTGTTAGGCGATTTCTGCGTAAGGGGGATGAGTCCAAAACATCATCATGTAAGATCGAAGAATGGTGTATTCCTTCTACACTTTCTTCAAGAAGATTGATTTCATTTTCACTTAAATCCAGGTGTTTGGAAATGTCCCGTGTGAGACGGGCCCGCAAGCCCTTTCCTCCGTTAAAGAGATCTTTATAGACTTCATTTAGAGTGTGTACTTGTAAGTCGGTTAAATCCAGATTTTTCATTCGTTTTTTCTACAAAAAATCTGCCTTAAATTCAAGATATATTAAAGCCTAAGTATTTTTTTAAATTTAAAATTTGGACTTTTGACAAATGCCCTTTTGGCAAAGCAGGAACCAGGTAGCAATTTTGAATTTTTTCAAAAGGCCGCACTTGAACATTAAATGTCTTTCGAATATGGCTCAACAGCTCTATATTATTTTCTGAGCTTACTAAAATGATTTGACTTCCTGTTCTTGGGTGGGGTGCATGTAATAATTGGTAATTTGATGAGCATTTTAGGTCTATGAGGATTTTTAGCAGGATGTTCTCAAGCTCATAAAGAGAGACATTTTCTCCATTGATTTTACACATATAATCACGGCCAAAGACTTTTAATACTGAACCTTCAAGCTTCCCCCTATCTTCTGTAATAAACCATCCTTCATGAAAGGGCCTTTCTATAGTGTCTGGTTTGTCAGCACTCAGCCAGCCAGTCAGTAATGCAGAGGACTTTATGGCTATTTTGTTTTCAGGGAGGATTTTGATCTGACAATGCTTTAAGATTTCCAGTTGAGGATAGTTATTTTGTGTTAATGAATGGATGTCTGCTGTGGCTATTTGAGAGGAAGCTTCTGTCATACCGTAGGACGGCAGTAGGGGCCAATGAAGTGCTCTGGCAGAATGATACAGATTTTTATGGAGAGCGCCGCCTCCAACAACAGTAACCCTTAAGTGGTCAGGAGCTTTTATGTTGTGGGAAACTAAATCATAAACCTGTGTGGGAACCAGGGAAGTTAAAGTGATTCGATACTCTTTAAGATGAGAAAGAAAATTTTTTGGAGACCAACGGTCTTTCATTATAAAATAAGAGGATTGAGATAAAAAACTTCGTGCTAAAATAGAAAGTCCTCCCACATGAAAAAGAGGAAGACTGATCAGCCACCTGTCTTTTTTTTGAACTTGCAGGTGGTGATTTACAGATTCCGCTGAATGAAGAAAGGCCTTCTTGGATAGAGCAATACATTTTTTTGATTTTGTTCCTGAAGTATGGATAAACAGGTGACCTTTTAATTGTTTAAAAGTATCTGAATTGTAGTCTGTATTTTCTATTGGATTGAGAAAAAAATAGTTTTCATCATTTGTCCAATTGATATTTGTTGGGTTGATTTGCATACTTCCTCATTTTCAGTAACTTTATATTAACCGAATCCATTTTTGTCTGCTGAGTAGTGAATCAAAGCCCAGCCCTGTTCCTAAAGGAGCGTAAAAATTTGTATAAAAACAAGAAAAATCATTTTTTCGGTAAAAATTCAAGGGATAGTGTAATCCACAGACTTCTTTTTTTCTTGGATGAATTTTATAAAATTGGGAAGCTTTGACCCAGCTTAAGCGGGCTTCCAGAGGATGACTGAGACTATGAGTAAAGATAAATCTTTGAAACTTGGATATAGCAAGTTCTTTAAGTATTTGTTGAAGTTTGTGCCGGGAAGGTTTTAATACTCGAGTAATGCCATGATGAGGCTGACACCAGTCGCCGGCCAAGTGAAAAAAAGACGGGGTATAGGAAAAGTTAACAAAAGGATCTTCAATAAAATCAATATAAGAAATTAAATCTTTATTTTCTTTTTCCCATTTGTCCCACTGTTTTTTTGATAATTTTTCATTAAAGTCCAATCTGATTTGAAACTTCTTTTTAGTATTTTCAATAATTTGTCTTAGCTTTAAATTTTCTTTTGTAAGATGAGATCCCATCTTTATTTTAAATACATTAAAAGGAATTTCATCTAAGCTATTCCATAGGTTTATATTTGAGATAAGATAATGGCTTTGAATTAGAGGATAGCCGAATAATAGGCTTTGGCCTTTAGATCGAGCTGTAGCATCCATGTAAGCATCCTGTAAAATTGTATCTATCCAGATGGCTTGCTTGTTTTTTTGTATATTTTTGGAGGGTATATTTTTTAAAATTTCAATGTAGTCAGACAACATTCCTTCTCTAAAATGGGAAAGAGGCTGAATGCTGTTGTAGCCGATTATGCCTTTAGAAAATAAAACTTTAATCAACAGTCCTGTTCTTTCTTTTTGGCTTGCTTGTTCTGTGAGTGTATAAGAGCTAGTCCAAATTTCTTTTATTGGCTCCATAGGTTTTGAAATAATCATAATGAAAGATAGTATCCTAAAGAAAGAGCAATAGAAAAGAAGAATTGCCCAAAAGAGCTTAAGGCTAAATAGGTATTGTATTTTTTAGAAGGTTTTTCTCGAACTATTTTTTGAAATATATATATGTGTACAGGTAAGACCAGTAAGGGTAATACTCCAGCTATAAAATAAGGATTTGTCAGTATCCAATAAACACCTAAAAGATAAGCAAAAAGGATGCAGGTCAGCCATTGAATCAATCCAAATTTTCGTCCTTTTCTAACAACCCAGGTTTTTTTTCCACTTTTTTCATCTTCCTGATGATCTCTTAAATGATTTATAATTAACGGACTGATGGATAAAAAACCCATCTGGGATCCAGCAATTAAAATAGCATCTATTTCTTGAATGAAAATAGGATAAAAATAGAAAAAAGAAATTGTGTCAGAAAAATAAGCTATATTCAAATGACAAATACTACTCACTGTCAGCACTCCAAAAAATAAAAAGACAAATATTTCAGATAAACCTCGATCTGCCAGTGCAATGGGAGGAGCAGAGTAAAAATAAGTCATTCCCAAGGCTGTCAGTCCAATAAGAAATATAAAAACTCCACCTTTTATAACAAGGTAAATTCCTGCAAGTGATGCTAGAAATAAAATTAAATAGGAAATATTTATCAATGAATCTGCTTGAATCTTTTGAGACTGCACCATCCTTGGAGGGCCTAACCTTTCTGTGGTGTCTCGATCTCTCTTAAAATCCAAAGCATCATTAAAATAATTAACCGCGATTTGTAACAGAAGCATACAGGTTAAAATAATGATATTTAAAATAAGCTGTACTTGTTCCCATAAGGAAATACTTAATGTCCATCCTGTTAGCCAGACGGATATTGCAATAATAAGGGTTTTAGGGCGAGCCGCTAAAAAGTAACTTTTAAAAATATTAAGTTTTCCTTGTTAGGAATAATTTGGAAGAATATTAAAGAAATTGTCTTTTACTTTAAAGCATTTTTTTGACTGAAAAGCATATTGTCTTCTATTCTATCAACTGGAGAGGGCTCTGCTGTGACGTCTTCTTCTTCCAGATTGGAAGGGTCCATATCTTCATATAAGATAAAAACCTGTTCTTCCCCTTCATCAATAACTTCCGGTGGAACTCTTTCAATAAGGTCTTCCAGTTTACGTTGAGAAGCTACATGACCATTATCAGCTGAAATTTTAAACCAGGCATAAGCTTTACTTAAATCCATGGGCCCTCTTATACCTCGTTCGTAATAGCTGGCTAAAAAATATTGTGCATTTGCATCTCCACGAAGAGCTTCAAATTTATAATGATCTCTTTTATCTCCTAATGCTGATAATTTTTCTGTTAATTCATGGCCTGGAGGAGGTGTTGTAAAATCAAAACGATGTTCCACATAGTGGTAGTAATAAGGACATGGCCCAAATCTTCTAATATGAAAACCCGCAGGGTCACGGCATAAAACCCCTCTGGAGTAATAAGGGCCTCCTCTATAAATATAAACAGGGGTATCTATTTCATTTGTTGGATTTGCTTCTTCTGAAATCCCATAAACGGGCAAGAGCAATAAAAGAAAAATATACTTCATTTTACTCCCCTTATTTTTGATAGGATTCTACACCAATTTGCTTCAATTTACAAAAAAGACTGTAAGTCTGTGAAATAACTTAAATAAAGCTATTGTCTGTAATAAAAAAATGGTGGGTAAAAAATCATTCAGTCGTCTGCACTGCTTTGTCGTTATTCCTTTATGTGTTTAAATCATTCCAGACTTACTTACTGTCATTCCTGTATAAGTCATTCCGATATGTAAAAGTCATTCCGGACTTGATCCGGAATCCAGCGCTAGAAAATACTTTGTATAAGAGACTCAAGGCTCAAACATGCGGTTTGCCACAGAGTGGACTAGCCACTCTGTGATCAAATCCGAACTCGCTTGAGCCTCTTATACAAAGTATTCCAGCTTGAAGAACCTGCACTGTTGAGCGAATGTTTTCAATAAAAAGACAAAGTGGACAAAACCCCTTACAAATACAGCTCAAAGCAAGTTCGGCTTTGAACACAAATCAGCTGACAGTTGATTTGTGGCAAAACACATGTCTGAAGCTTTTGAGTTATATTTGCAAAGGATTGTCCATGCTTCATTTAAGAAAACTTTTATGGATAACGTGGAAACTTGGAAAAATCAGGAGGTCTTTTTTCTAAAAAAGCTTTGTGGCCCTCTTTAGCTTCTTCACTAAGGTAGTAAAGAAGAGTGGCGTTTCCAGCTAAATCTAAAAGTCCCATTTGTCCGTCACAGTCTGCATTGAGAGCTGTTTTTAAACAGCGAAGAGCTAAAGGTGAATGTTTTAAGATTTCACGGCACCATTTGAGTGTTTCTTCTTCAAGTTGTTCGTAAGGCACCACATGGTTTACAAGCCCCATTTTTAAGGCCTCCTGAGCTGTATATCGACGGCAGAGATACCAAATTTCACGGGCTTTTTTTTGACCTACAATGCGAGCTAAATAACTACTCCCCAACCCCCCGTCAAAAGAGCCCACACGAGGCCCTGTTTGTCCAAAAACAGCGTTCTCTTCAGCAATAGTCAGGTCACAAACCACATGCAGGACATGACCTCCTCCAATGGCAAAACCTGAAACCATAGCGATCACAGGTTTTGGCAAACTTCGAATTTGTTTCTGTACATCCAAGATATTTAAGCGGGCTGTTCCCTGATCGTCTTTGTAGCCTCCTTCTCCACGTACCTTTTGATCCCCTCCTGCGCAAAAAGCTTCTTTCCCTTTTCCTGTTAAAATCACAACCCCAATAGAGGAATCATCTCTGCAATGGTCAAAGGCTTGTTTTAACTCTGTCACAGTAAGAGGGCGAAAAGCATTTCTCACTTCTGGACGGCAAATGGTAATTTTTGCAACACCATCTTTGGTTTTTTCAAGTGAGATATCTTGATATGTTTTAATGGATTGCCAGATTTTCATATGTTGTACTGCAGGCGAGTTTGAGTATAGTCTTCCAATAAATCTCTTTTAAATAAGGCGGATAATAAAGGGATAGAAACGAAACCGGTCAGTGTGAGAATAATTCCCCTTAGAGTAAATCGAAGAGCAGAGCCGTTTTCCCATGTCATATTGCACCTCTCTTCTCCAAGAGTACAGCCAATAAGAGACCGGCAGGTTGTTGTATAAAGTTGATGAAAGAGACAGAAACCATAAAACATAAGTAGTGGAGATGGAATAGCTTTGGCATTAAACAAAGCTCCCACCATTGCCCATCCGATCAAATACAAACCACAGGTAAAAGCAAAATCCACTTTCATCACCTGCCAGGGAGGTAGTTGTCTTTTATTTAAAGGGGATGTCTCATCACTTAAAATACGCACTTCATGCTTTTTTTGTGTTTCTTTTTTAAGCTTGTGTGTTTGCGGTTGAACTGAACTTATATGTTCTTTTGGCTTTTTAAAAGAATCTAAAATAGGCTGTTCTAATCTTTCAGTGAGTTGTTCATAAAACTGGGGGGAAGATTTGTCTAAACCGTGAAATATTTCAGTGGAACTTGCAGATAATAAACAATCTTCATCTTTATCTTCATAGTAAGATGAGGACTTTGGAATATCCTGATAAAATCCCACTCCTGTATGAACAGCTTTAAATGAAATATCTTCAAATTCATTCATGGACTATGTGTATTTTAAAATACCTAAATCAGTCAAAGAGATCATTACCATTCAAAAGAATATTTTTATAAATTTGCAGTTTGAATGGGTTTGGGTTCTTTTTCAATAGGCGGACTGCTTAGGTTTTTCTTGATATTTTCTAAAACTTCTTGTCTGAATATTTTAGTTTCTTTTGGGGCTTCAATTCCTAAACGAACCTGACACCCTTTAATATTGACCACCTGTATTTTGATAGAATCACCAATTAAAATGGAATCTCCTATTTTTCGGGTTAAAACCAACATAAGACCCCCTCCTAGTACTCAACCTTGGTCTTAAAAATCACACTACTAGGCGTCAAAGTAGTTTTAAAGGAACATGATGTCAAGAAGTCTAAGAAATGTGGAATATTTGCACCCTCAATATGTAAAGATCATCCAGAAATATTGTATAATTTATAGTCAATGAGCATTTTTTTATTTCATTTAGTTTAAGAATTTCCTCTCTTTATGGTTTATTTTATCATTGTTTTTTGAACATATTAGAAGTGGATATATTTTATACAATGCATAATCAGATAGAGTATCATTTTAAGACATCTCGGTTAGAAAGTCGATTTGATGACCTTTGGTTTTTAGCCATTTTTCTGCTTTGAGGTAAAAAGGGTCATACTGTTGAACATATTTCCAAAAACTTTTTGAATGCTTTAAATACTTTAAATGTGCCAGCTCATGAATGACAACATAGTCCATTACAAAGTGGGGGGAGGCCACCAAAGTCCAATTTAAGCTGATATGGCCATCTTCTGAACAACTTCCAAATAAAGATTTCTGAGCGCGAAAAGAGACTTTGGAAGGGTACAAATTCATTTGTTTGGAATAAATTTGTATTTTTTGTTTTAGGATTTTTTCACCTTGATATTTGTAAAATCTTTGGAGAGCCTGGGAAATTTTTGTTGATTTTATACTCTCAGGCCAGTGGATATCCATGTGTCTTTCCTGGAGTGTAATGTGTACGTGATTTGTATTACGCCTGATGCGCAGTATTTTTTGTTCTCCACAAAACGGAAAAATTTCACCTGTTAAGAGATGTTTTTTGGAGTTGGATTTTCTGAGTTGTGATTCTTTTAAAAGTTGTTTTTCAATCCAACTTTGATGCTTGTCGATAAAAGCACAAATTTGTTTAAGGGAAGCGCTCTTATTACAGCTGACTCTCACATGGCCGTTTCTTGTAATGTTTAAACAAAGTGTTTTCTGCCTGGTGTTTCGAACAAGGTGTAAGATAAAGTTTTTATAATAAAGTTCTTTATCAGATTCCACAGGCGAGGAAAAGAAGTGCATTTGCTCCATGATTGTTTTATTGAAACATATTCAAAAGTTAAAAAAAGAAATATTTGAGTTTTAGTTCAAATATATCTATGATCAGTGTAAACAAAAGCCCTTAGTCGGGTTAAAAAGGAAGAGAGGCTGAGTTTGTCTTACACGGTTTTGAGTTTAAAGTGGAGACCTCAAAGCTTTTCCGAATTAGAGGGACAAAAACCTATACAGCAAATCTTAACTCATGCTGTTAAGTCCAACTCTCTTCACCCTGCTTTAATTTTTGCTGGACCTAAAGGAACCGGAAAAACTTCTACTGCTCGTATTTTGGCAAAAGCTCTCCGGTGTGAAAACAGAACAACTCACGAGCCATGCAACCAATGTACTTCCTGCAAGGCTATACAAGAGGGTTCTGATATGGATGTTATTGAAATTGATGGAGCAAGCAATAATGGTGTGGATGCTATCCGACACTTAAGGGATTCTGTTCAATATATGCCGGCAAGCGGTTCCAGAAGAATTTATATTATTGATGAAGTGCATATGCTTTCTCAGAGTGCCTTTAATGCCCTACTTAAAACTTTAGAAGAGCCTCCCGCTCATATCACTTTTGTTATGGCTACAACTGAACTAAGAAAGATTCCATCAACAGTAACTTCGCGCTGTCAGATTTTTAATTTTAGACCAATTTCACCTCCTGTGATTCAAAAAAGATTAAAAGCTATTTGTAAGGCTGAAAATATTCAAATTGATGATGAAGCCTTATGGTTAATTGTAGAGCAGTCAGAGCGGTCTATGAGAAATGCTCAAGTTCTTCTGGATCAAATGGCTTGTTTTGGCAATAAAAAGATTTCAAGTCAGATGATTGTGAATGCTTTGGGGCTCAGTCATCGGTCTTTGTTGAACTCTGTATTGAAGGCCCTGATTCTGAAAAAAAGTGATGATATTTTATCGCTTATGGATGATTTGGCTTTGGTGGATCCTCAAATTTTTTTAAATAATTTGGTGGTTCAAATTCGAAATGTCTTGATGATTAAAATGGTTGAAGATCCATCTTGGCTTTTTTTGATGGAGTCGGAAAAAAAACTGTTAAAAGAATTAACTCAGGATGTTTCAAATGAAGAAATTCATTTTCTGTTTGATATGGCTTTAAAAGGCAGAGAGGATTTAATAAAAAGTTTCGATCCTCATATCACACTGGAAATGATTTTATTACGGATGAGCCAGGCTCCTCAAATAGAGGAAGTTTTATCCAGAGATGTTCTATCAGATTCTTTGAAATCAGAAAAACCTGTATTAAAAAAAGAGCCAATAAAAAAAGAGACAGATCAAAAGATAAAAACTCCTACAAATGTTCAAAAGGCTTCTCAATTTATCTCCAATGAAAAAGAACAAAAGGGCTCAAAACAATGGACTGATTTTATTCAATCTATTGAATCAAAAGATGCTCGCTTTGCATCCCAATTAAAGAGATTTTCTGTTTGCCAGTGGACAACTCAGAAAGTGGAATTAGGCTATCCCTCTTCTGCTTTGTTTCTAAAAGAAAAAATAAAGGATAAAATCTTTCAGAAAAAACTGGAGGAATATGCCTCTGAGTTTTTTAATAAAAAAGTAAAATTTCATTTTGTTTTGGACGATTCTTTTTCTTTCTCTAAGGGGGAGTCTGAAAAAGAGAAAAAATTTCTGAAGGAAACAGAGTCTCATCCTGTGGCTCAAAAAATTGCAAATATATTTCAAGCTCAAGTGGTATCTGTCGATAAACACACTTCTTCCAAGTAGGTTCTTATGTCTTTTTCTATACGCTCTCTTCAAAAACTTCTCTATGAAATACAAAAATGGCCTGGCATTGGACCTCGGAGTGCTCAAAAATTAATCGTTCATCTTTTAAAAAGAAAAGAACAAGACATTCCGCTATTGATTCAGGCTTTGGAAAATATTATGACCGGAATTAAAAAATGTCCAAAATGCTTTGGATGGATGGAAGGGGAAAAACTTTGTTCTATTTGTCAGAACACCTCTCGGGATCAAAGCTCTCTTTGTATAGTTGAAAACCCTTTTGATATCTTTAGGATTGAACGCTCTCAGGTTTTTCATGGATATTATCATGTTCTGCATGGGTTAATTTCTCCTTTAAATAATGTCACTCCAGAAGCTCTGACTATACAGGCTTTAATGGACAGAATAAATCAACAAGCTGTTAAAGAGTTAATCTTGGCTTTGGATACGAATTTAGAGGGGGATACAACTTCACTTTATCTTGTGAGTAAATTAAAACCTTTACATATTAAAATTTCAAAATTAGCATCAGGAATCCCTTTGGGCAGTCCTTTGGATTTTATAGATGATCAAACATTAACCCAGGCGATAGAAAACAGGATTGAGATATAATGTCGTTTATCAATTACAATTCAAAAGAAATTTATTGTAAGATTATTTATGCCGGCCCTCCTAAAGCTGGAAAAACAACGAATGTTCAGTGGTTGTATAAAAAGACTGCCGAACAAAGTGAAAACTCTGAACTACTGCATTTACCTTTGGAATCTTCGCCAACAGTATTGTTTGATTTTTTACCTTTAAGTTTGGGTAAAGTGCGCGACTTTTCAGTCCGTCTTCATCTTTATACCATTCCGGGGGATGAGCTATTTAAATCCACTGGAAAAATTATTCTTAAAGGTTTAGATGGAGTTGTTTTTGTTGCGGACTCAAATCCTTCGCGTATGGAAAAAAACATAGAGTCCTTAAATCAACTCAAATTGCAGTTGGAGGATGAAGGATATGAGCTTAAAAAAATACCTTTAGTTGTCCAATACAATAAAAGAGATTTAAGCACGGCAGAGCCTGTGTTTCGGTTGAAGCAGGCTTTGAACTATTACAACTCTCCGGATGTTGAAGCTGTGGCTGTTAATGGGACAGGGGTTTTTGATACTTTAAAGATTATTTCCAGATTGGTTTTAACAGTGTTAAAAGGCGGGGAACTACAATAATTCTCTTCTTTAAGAAATACTTTATATAAGAGGCTCAAAGCTCAAACATGCGTTTTACAGCAGAGCAGGCTAATGCCCGCTCCGCGATTAAAGCCGAACTCGTTTCAGTCTCTTATATAAAGTATTTCTTGATACTTGATATTCATTAGATGAGTTCAAAGAATACAATATGTAACCCTATTACAATCATCAAGGTTTGATGGGTGGATAATATGAAAGGCTTAAACACATAACTCATTTGGATCTCTTATATTTTTTATATAAATTTTATTAAATTATGCTATGATTTTTCTAATATATTCCGATTGATCTAAAATAAAGGAACTTTATGCTTATCTCATTTTTTCAATATTTTTTACCCTTCTCTTTGCTTTTGGGCACTCTTGTTTTTATTCATGAGCTGGGTCACTTCCTGGTGGCTCGTTATTTTGGAGTGCGTGTAGAAGTTTTCAGCCTTGGTTTTGGCCCTAAAATTTTTAAATTTAAAAGAGGAGATACTGTTTATTGTATCTCTCTTATTCCTTTAGGAGGTTACGTGAAGATGTTTGGGGATAATCCCAAGCAGGTGTTAAAAGAAAATGAACGTGCTTTCGGATTTTTATCTCAAAAAGTGGGGCCTAAAATGGCTATTGCTTTGGGCGGACCAATAATGAATTTATTATTGGCTGTTGTGATTTTTATGGCTTTAGGTTTTATTGGAAGTAAAAAAGCAATGCCTGTTTTAGGGGATATTTCTATAGAAAGCGAGGCTTACAAGTACGGCTTTAGATCCAGCGACCGTATTTTGTCTATCAACGGACAGGAAGTTTCTTATTGGGAGGATGTCAGAAACTTTATAAAAGAAAGCCCAAATGAAAAACTGGAATTTCAAATAGATCGCTCAGGAGCTTCGAAAACAGTTTTTGCAACTCCTGAACAGGTTGAAAACACACGTATAACTGTTCTGGCTAAATTTATTGGAGAGATTAAGGGTCTTGCTATTAGCTCAAAGTCAGCGCATATTGGCGTCAGCCGTCTGGATTCTACAGCTTATAAAAATGGTTTAAGAACTTTTGATGAAGTGAAAGAAATAAATGGAGAAAAAATTTCCAACTGGAGGGAGTTTGAAAATAAAGTTTCTCAAGTTCAAACAGGCTCATTAAGTGTCACAGTAGAAAGAGACTCTGAATTGCTGAGCTTTGAGCTTCCTGCAATTGGATCAATAAAAAGTTTAGGTATTGAATCTACAGAGCTTTATCTGGATCGAGTGAAAAAAAATTCTCCCGGAGATAAATCAGGACTTCAAAAAAAGGATCGCTTATTTGCCTGGAATGGAAATACCCTCAATACATGGGCCGACTTTTCTGAATTTATACAAAATTATAAAAAGCACCCTGAACCCTTTGAGCTTTCTATTTTAAGAGATGGAGCGGAGAAAACACTATCAGTTCATGCAGAAAAAATGTCCACGGTACATCCTGACGGTAATATTGAAGACCGCTATATGGTAGGGGTGGCATCCGCCCAATATATCTCTTTACCGGAATTGGTTACAGTTAAAATGTTAAATCCTTTTAAGGCATTTCTTTATGGAGTGGAACAAACATCCAAGTGGGTGGCTGTTACAGGAAAGGTTCTTTGGAAATTAATTACAGGTGATATCTCCCATCGTATTGTGGGAGGGCCCTTGTCTATTGCAAAGGCGGCTAAAAAATCTTTTTCAGACAGTCTGGTGGAGTTTTTAGCTATCATGGCCATTATCTCTGTCAATTTGTTTTTAATGAATCTCTTGCCTATTCCTGTATTGGATGGAGGGCACCTTCTTTTATTCACTATAGAAGCTATTAAAGGCAGTGCATTGAGTCCGCAAAAAATAGAAATTGTTCAGCTCTTTGGGTTTGTAGTGGTCCTATTTTTTATTGTCTTAACTCTTATTAATGATATAGGAAACTGGAATCTTATCTGGTAAAGTTCTTTTTTAATGAAATACTTATGTGTAGAAACTTCCGGTCATGCCTCGGGTTTTGTAGCAGTCTTTTCTGATTCAAAACAAGAATTTGAATACAGATGGGAGGGGGAACTGCATTCAGAAAATATTACCAAGTCATTAAAAGCTTTAACTCCTTATTTTGAACAATTAAAATTCATTGCAGTGGATATTGGCCCTGGCCGCTTTACGGGAATCCGAACAGCTGTTAATTTTTCTAAAACCTTATCTTACTACTTAAAAATTCCCTTATACCCTTGTCATTCTCTTCGTATTATAGCGGAGCCTTATTTGGAAAATTCTGTTCTTTGTATTATGGAGGCTTTTGGTCAAATGTTTTATACTTCTATTTACCGGAAAAAAAATAATGATGTGGAAACATTGTTAAAACCTTCCGTATGGTCCATGCAGCAGTTGGAAGAAAAAATTAAAGAACCTGTTACAGCAGTGGGGGATGTTTTTGATAAATATGATTTTTCGAAGAGTGCCATTAAGGATTTGTTAAAGCCTATAAAGGAATGTCAAATTTCTCCCTATTTATTTGCTCAAGTGGTGTTAAAAGAGTGGGATGAAAAAAAATTACAGGCCTGGCATGAGATAGAACCTTGCTACTTGCGTGTTCCTGGGGTTATAAAAAAATCTCAATGAATAAAAAAGAATTTGCCATTACAAAAGAACTTGCCGGTCTTCGACTGGATCAGGCTCTTGCCCGTTTCTTGGACTCCAGAATGCAGGCGGTGCGTTTGATTCAGGCAGGTTTAGTGCAAATTGCTGATCATTCAAAAGTAAAACCTTCTTACAGGGTGGAGGCTGGAGATATTATTACCTTAATAGGAGAGTTTATAAAAGAAAGAGAGGATCCTCTAAAGCCTTATGATTTTCCGGTTCCTATTGTTTATGAAGATGAGTTTCTAATGGTTGTAAATAAACCGGCAGGTTTAGTGGTGCATCCCAGTCCCGGGCATTATCATGATACTCTGGTTAATGCTTTAATTCATAAGTTGGATCCGAATGTCGGCTCTTCCAACGGCCCCGGCTTACTTCATCGTTTGGATAAAGATGTGAGTGGTCTTTTAGTGTTGTCTAAAAAGCAAACTGCTCATACTTTTCTTGCAAAGCAATTTTTAAATAGGAGCATTAAAAGAATCTATTGGGCTTTATGCTATCAACCTATACGTTTTACAAAGGGGCGTGTGGAGTCTTATCTTAAAAGGCATCCAATAGATCGTAAAAAATTTGTCTCACACCCCAAAGAGGGCAGAAGATCTGTAACTTTATTTAAGATGCTTGAAAAAAAAGAGTTGGCTCTTATTCAGTGTCAATTGTTAACAGGGCGCACTCATCAGGCTAGAATTCATAGTCTGGAGATTTCTCAGGGTATTGCTGGTGATACAGTGTATGCCAATCCACAAGCTGTAAAAAGTATTAAAGAGCCTCATTTGTTAAAAAAGATTCAAGAGCTTAATCGTATTGCTCTTCATGCTGTTTCTTTACAGTTTATCCATCCGAACACTAAAAAAGAAATGACCTTCCATGCTCCCTTTCCAAAAGTGCTCAAAGATTTATTGGAGTCTTGATATTTTATGGAACCCATTATTAAAGATAATAAAATTATGGCCTACTCTTATCCCATCAAAGTGGGAAAAATAGTTTATGGCACAAAATATTTAAAGCGAAGTGACTTAAGGGATTTGTTTCCACAATATCAGTTTTGTTTTGTCAAGCAGGTGCATGGAAGAACAGTTGTGCCTGCAAATTCCGGAAAGCTTGTTGAGGCAGATGCCCATTGGACAGAAGAAAAAAATCGAGCTTTGGTGGTGCATACAGCAGACTGTTTGCCTGTTTTGTTGAATAGCGGCCGCCGTATTTGTGCTGTTCATGCAGGTTGGAGAGGGGTGGAAAATCAAATTGTTTTATCAGCTTTAAAAATATTTCCTGACCTTTCTGAACTGGAGGTTGGAATAGGGCCTCACATTACTCAAGAGAGTTTTATTGTTTCTAAGGATGTGGCTGATAAGCTGAAGAAATCTTCTCCTCAGGGCGAAAATAGGATGACTCCCATAGAAGAAGAAAAGTACAGGGTTTCTTTAATGGATCTTATGAAAGATCAAATTTTACATAAAACTTCTGTGAAAGGGTGGTGGAATCTTCCAATTAATACCTTTTCTTCAAATTTATTTCATTCCTTTAGAAGAACTGCCGAAAAAAATATAGGACAATCCAGTTTTATTGTATTGGACTAAAGGATATTTGATCATGTTAAAAAAGTGGCTTTTTACTCTTTTGATATTAGCATTTCTGCAAGTGATTTCATGGAATTTATTATTTTCTTATAAAAGAGAACAAATTTATTCTTTTTGGAATCCCAGTCAGGATCGACTGTTATCTACAGTCGTGGGGGATATCAGCGGGGAAGGCCATTACTTTAAGGTGTTGAAATTTCGAACTTCAAAAGGAGTTCGTATGGAGTTTTTAAGATACCGTCCTAATGGCATTAAAGAGCTGGTGAGAGAAGTGAATTTGCCCGGGCCTTACAATGGATTTTTTGCATATAGAGGTCACTCTGTACAGCTGGCTATGGGGGATATTAATGGAGACGGCCTTATGGAGGTTATGGCTCCTACTTTTGATGAAAATCTAAAAGCTCGTTTGAATGTTTATTATTACCATACAGATCATCAGAATTTTCATCCTTTTTTACCTCAATAGTGTTTCTTTCTGATTCATAGAAAGTGTTTAAAGTTTTTACCATAAGAACAAAAAATATTTATTTAAAAATAAAATAATTTTTTTATTACAAAATAGGACAAAAATATTATTTTTTATTTTAGAAATTTTGGAAATCTCCGATCCAATATTTAAAGGATGCTCTATGATGCATACCCTAAAAGAGACAATTGAGATTTCTGAATTTAGTTTGAGCAACACCTCAGACATTATTGCTCAGAATGCTTTGTTGTTCCAGATATCTCCTCAAGGTTTTTATCTTAAAATTCATCGAAAAGATCTACCTAAGCCTCTTAGGGCTCATTTGAATTTGGACTCCATTTGCAATAAGGAAGTGGAGATGTATCTGCCCACTATGAATTTAAGTTTAGACGGCACTGTAACGAAAACCCGTCATATTGGGAAAGGTGTTTTTGAAATTTTTATTAAGTTTCTGGATACTATTCCACAGTATTGGTGTGATTGTCTTTTGGATGCATTAAAGTGTTATCCGGATGGAGAGTACACTGACTTTACCTCTGCTGTCGGTAAGAATTAATCTTAAAAAAGATATTTTTACATTTTCAGTTTTCTGCATGGAGTAGAAGACGATATCCGGTATTTCACATTTAAAAATAATTCATGTTTTTTATCAAAAAATGCTCTTTCCTAAACTCTGAGTATGGCAAATACATATTAACTTCCAAAGCGTCTTTTCATGGAAGAATAATGTGCAATAGCCTTTTTTAATTCTTCAGTGTTAAATTCAGGCCATAGGACATTGCTAAAATAAATTTCACTGTAAGCAGAAGACCATAAATAAAAATTAGATAAACGTTGAACTCCACCTGTACGGATCATAAGATCCGGAGGAGGAAATGCACTGGACTCCAGGTATTGTTCAAAATCTGTTTCTTTCATATTATGGATATGTGATGTGAATAAATCCTGATCAAGCTTTTTTTCAGATGTATGGTAATTTTCAAATAATGTTTTTATGCCTTTTAGGATTTCTTTTTTTCCTCCATAGTTGATAGCTAGAATTAAATTAAGCCCTTGGTTGTTTTTTGTCATTTCACAAGCTTTGTTAAAAGCTTTATTTAATACTGCTGGAAAAGGTTTTAAATCTCCTATGATGTGCAGACGGATTTTATTGGATATCAGAAAATGCAAGTATTTTAAAATACTGGAAGTCAGTAGTTGGGCGAGACCTTTGACTTCATCAGGGGACCTTTTCCAATTTTCTGTACTGAAAGCAAAGAGTGTTAAATAAGGAATATTATGATTTACACAATAACGAATTGTTTCTTTTATAGGCTCTACTCCCTGAAGGTGCCCTTTAAGAGGAGTTAGATTTTCTCTTTGGGCCCATCTTCTGTTTCCGTCCATGATAATAGCAATATGTTGTAATGAAGTTTCTGACATGAATTAAACTTTAGTTAATTCTTGTTCTTTTTTTGAACTAATTTCATCTACTTGTTTATTAAAACTGTTAATTTGTTTTTGAATTTCATCTTCTGCCTGTTTGCTTTCATCTTCACTAATGGTCTTTTCTTTTAACTGCTTTCTTATTTGTGTGTTTATTTCCTGTCGGACTTGCCTGAGTTCAACACGGCATTGTTCTACATCTTTTTTAAAGTGCTTGATAACTTCCACTCTCCGGTCTTCTGTTAATTCTGGTACTTTCAATCGGATGGATTTGCCGTCATTTTGTGGTGCCATGCCTAAAGAACTTTTGATTAGAGCTTCTTCAATACTCTTTAATGCCCCCTGATCCCATGGGGATATGAGCAAGGTGCGTGCATCCGGACAGGAAATAGAAGCAATATGGGAAAGCTCTGATTGATTGCCGTAATAGGAAACACTCAGTCCATCCAAAAGAGAAGCATGGGCTCGTCCCGTGCGAATTTTTTTTAGTTTTTCTTTCAGCCTTTCAATAGCTGATTTCATTTTTTGTTCTGACTTTTGCTTCAATTCTGCCTGCATAGGCTAACCTCACTGAATTTTTGTTCCTACTTTTTCTCCTTGAAGAACTCGAACAATGTTTCCTTTTTTCTTTAACTCAAAAGCAATCAGAGGCATTTTATTATCCATACAAAGACTGATGGAAGTTGAATCAAGAAGCTTCAATCCTTTGTCTAATACTTCTATATACTTGATTTCATCAAATCTTTTTCCTCCGTTTCCTGTTGCAGGGTCTTGCTCATAAACTCCATCCACTTGAGTGGCTTTTAATACAATCTCAGCAGAAATTTCCATAGCTCGCAGAGCCGCAGTTGTGTCTGTAGTAAAATAGGGGTTTCCGGTGCCGCCTGCAAAAATCACAACACGCCCTTTATCCAGATGTCTTAAAGCTCTTCTTCGAATGTAAGGTTCTGCGATTTCAGAAATTTGTATAGCTGTTTGTACACGGGTCATAATATTTCTTTTTTCTAAAGCTTCCTGCAAAGCCAAGGCGTTAATACAGGTGGCCAGCATACCCATGTAATCTGAACTGACCCGATCCATCCATTTTTCAGCAGAAGCACCACGAAAAATATTGCCGCCTCCGATGACGATTCCCAGCTCCACTCCTAGTTTATGAGCTTCCAGAATTTCATCAGCAATTAAAGAAAGTGAGTCAAAATCAATACCTCTATTAGGCCCTGATAAAGCTTCTCCACTAATTTTCAGTAAGGCTCTTTTGTAAACAGATTTTTTACTCAAGAGAGGCTCCTTGTTTCAATCTCTTACGAGACATAGTCAGATTCACTGACCCCTAATTCATAACGGACAAAACGGCGAATGACAATCTTTTCCCGAATTTGGTTTGTCAGCTCTGCTAAGGCTTCTTTAACAGTGATTTCCTGTTCATCACCGCCTGGACGTACAAAAATCTGATCCATTAAACAGACTTCTTTTTTCCACTTGTCCAGACGTCCCTGTATGATTTTATCCAGCACTTTCTCATTTTTACCTTCTTTTAAGGCTTGTTCACGAAAGGCTTCTGTTTGTTTTTGTAAGAGTGCCTCAGGGAGGTTTTCTTCGGAAATGCATTGAGGATTCATGGCGGTAATATGCAAGGTCAGATCTTTTACAAATTTGGAAAAAGCCTCACTGCGTGCTGAAAAATCCGTTTCTGTATTCACTTCCACCAAGACTCCAATTCTATTGCCTGTATGAACATAAGAAGCCACCTGCCCTTCACTGGCGTCTTTGTCTGATCGTTTTGCCATTTGAGAAAGGCCTTGTTGTTTGAGCCAGTCCATTGCTTTATTGATATCTGAGTTGCAGGAATTTAAAGCTTTTTTACAGTCTGAAAATCCAGCTCCTGTTTTTTTTCTTAACTCTTTAATATCTTCTATTGAAACTTGTGCCATTGGTTTTCCTTGAATAGTGAATTTGAAAAATATTATTTTTCAGATGAAGGCTTGCTTTCTTCTGTTTTTTCCGGAGTGCTTTCCTTTTCTATTTCCATTGCAATTTCAACATCTTCTGCTGTACCAACTGCAACCAGTTTACGGCTTCGAAACACTTGCACCACACCTGAAGCTCCTGCGTTTTGCACGATATCTTTTTTGGAGTCTTTACTTTGTTGAACAGGCTCTTTGCTTTCCTGATTGCGGGTTTTGGACTGCCAATTTTTATAACCTTGATCACAGGCTTTACCTACTTGTTCAACGAAAAATTGAATGGAGCGTATAGAATCATCGTTGCCTGGGATAGGGTATTGAATTAAATCAGGGTCACAATTGGTATCTACAATAGCCACAACAGGAATTCCTAATTTATTTGCTTCAGCAACTGCAATGTTTTCCTTATTGACGTCAACAATAAAAAGAGCTTGAGGAATATCTTTCATTTCTCGAATGCCTTCCAGGTATTCGTTCAGTCGGTTTTGTTCTTTATCTATTTGGCCTCTTTCTTTTTTCGAATAGCGGTCTAAGTCTCCTCTGTCTCTCATTTGATCAATTTTTTTCATACGATCAATACTCATTTTAATTGTCTGAAAATTTGTTAGAGTGCCTCCAAGCCAGCGTTTGTTAACATAAAATTGATTTCTTTTCTGAGCCTCTTCTTTAATAAGAGCAGAAGCTTGTTTTTTTGTTCCGACAAACATGATATGTCCGCCGTTTCCCACCATTTCTTCTATGAAATCCAAAGCTTTTTGAGCCATAACCCTTGTTTTCTCCAAATTGATAATATGGATGCCTCCTTTGGGGGCATACACATAAGGTTTCATTTTTGGGTTCCAGCGGTGAACCTGATGGCCAAAATGAACTCTGGCATTCAGCATATCTTCAAGACTGATCTGAGACATATAAACCTCTTGGCAGGTAAAAGATCTTCTTCCTATCATGTCTTTTTATGGAAGGCAAGCTTAGTCATAAAGGCTTTTATACGGGATCCCTGTTTATTTGCCAGGCTGATGAAGGCTTTTGCCAGATAAATTCACATACTTTATGAAGGTCTTCTGTAGAGGATGACTTCAGCAGAATGTGGTAGCGGTATTTGGAACGTAGTTTAAATATAGGTGCTGGAGCCGGCCCTAAACACTGGACGTTTTTTGTTTGAATGGCTGTTGAAAGATTTTTATGGATTTTTTTTGCTAGAGCCAGGGACTGATCTTTTTTAGCAGAGCTGGTTTGAATTAACGCCAGTCGGGTAAAAGGAGGGTAGTTTAACTGTTTTCGAAATTTCAATTCATGAGAGGTCATTTTTTCAAATTCCAGATGGGCTCCTGTTTGAATAGCGGGGTGATCAGGATTGTAAGTTTGAATGATCACTTTTCCAGGATTAATACTGTGTCTGCCTGCACGCCCTCCCATTTGGGCAATCAATTGGAAGCATTTTTCGGTAGAGCGAAAATCCTGGGTGTGTAAAGCCAGGTCAGCCAATATAAATCCCACTAAATTTAGTTTTGGGAAATCAAGTCCTTTAGCAATCATTTGAGTGCCGATTAGAATATCAGTTTTTCCTTTAAGCATTTGTTCTACGATGGACTGAAACTGACTGGCAGAATGGATGTGATCACTGTCAGCCAGTTGTATGTTGGCTTTTGGAAATAATTTTTTTATTCCTTCAAAAACGGATTCAGTTCCGACTCCTATGTGCATAATATCCTGTGCAGGATGGCATTCCGCCTGAAGGCTGTTTATAGAGTAATTGCAATAATGGCAAACCAGGTATTTGTTGGCATGAAGAACCAGAGATATATCACAGTGCGGACATTTTAAATGAGATCCACAGTAAGAGCACAAGGAGAGAGAAGATTGTCCTCTACGATTGAGGAATAAGGCAGATTGTTCTTTTTTTTTCAGTGCATTTTTTAAAGCTTGAAAGAGCTCTTCACTCAGCCAGAACGGGAGTTCTTTATTTTTTTGTTTTTTTAAATCCACAATGCTCATCTGAGGCATGGGGTAACCCCTCACTCTTTTTTTCAATTGATGATATTGATACCTTTTTGTCTGCACATTATGCCAGGTTTCCAGACTGGGGGTTGCTGAGCCTAATACAACAGGAATATTGTATTTATGTCCCAGCATAATTGCTGAATCTCTGGCATGGTATTTAAGTTTTTCTTCTTGCTTAAAATGGCTTTCGTGTTCTTCGTCCACAATGATCAATGATAAATTGGGTATAGGACAAAATAGAGCAGAACGCGCTCCCATTAAAATCTTTTTTTTTCCTTCTATGGTTTGAATCCAATTCATTTGTTTTTTGCTTGGGCTCATTCCGGAATGAATCAAAGCTGTTTGATCAGGGAAACGTGCAGAGACTCTTTGAAACAGTTGGGGTGTTAAGCTAATTTCAGGCAGAAGAAAGAGCACACTTTTATCTTGTTGGATGATATTTTCCATCAAATCCAAATACACTTCTGTTTTACCGGAGCCTGTCACCCCATGCAAAAGGTGTACTTTAAATGTGGATATTTTTTGAATTTCAGAAACACATCTGAGTTGATCTTTATTTAATTGGAGTTTTTTTATATCTGTTGATGTGTTGGATGGATTTAAACTGGATTGTTTTTTTCTCTGTTTGTCAGATAAGGGAGGAGTAAAACAAGAGGATGTCACCATACCAATGGGATAAAAATAATACTGTGAAAGCCAATTAAGCCATTCCATTCGAATGGGATCTAAAGGAGGAATATCATTAAAAACTTTTAAAATCTCTTTGGATTCAAAATCAGGTTTTTCTTCCATTTGAGAAAGAACAAGGCCTATAATTTTCTTTGACAGGAGAGGGACTTCAACAAATCTTCCTGCTGATATCACCTGTGGACTGCAATAAGTCAGAGGTTGTCGGAGAGGTTTTGGAACAGCGATGTTGTAGTAATTCATCTGATATTTTGATAAAAATGTTTAATCATCTCAATATCTCCATGTGAGACTTCCCATTTATTGGATTTTAATGAGTGATTCCATTGTTTTTTAATTGCTTCCAGATGAGTGACTTCCATAGTGACTTCTATCTCAGGGGATTTGTATGTTCTTTTTTTTGGAAACAAAAGGCCTCCTGTATATATTTGATAATTTTCAGCAGTCAAAACAGCAGTGTTTCCCATAGCAATTTTTCTTACGACAAAATTATCCTGTTCGATCCATACAGCCTGTTCTTTTTTTCTAAAAACATAGTTCACCATACCTAAAGCTCTACCTAACTTTACTTTTTCAATGGAGTTCAGCCATGCCGGACGCATATTTTTTCGAAAGAAATAAGATTCAATATAATTTTGTTTTTTGGATTTTTTTGCTTTTCCTGACATCCAGGTTTTATAAAATTTTTTATATATAAAATTTAATTTCAACTGAGGGTGTTCTGTACTGCGGACTTGTAAATAAACTCGATTTGCATATTTCCACCAGGTTTCTTTCAGTTGAAATGTGTCATCCAGTCTGGAGCGGTCTAAAAATAGTATGTTTTGAGAAATTTTATAGTTTTTTGTTCCTTGATTTCTATCTAAGCGGCTGAGAATCATCTCAGTTGTTGGAATGTAGGCTGTAGTTTTTAAACAGAGCCCTGCAAGTAGAATGCAAATAAGAGTTTGAATAATTTTCACTGTAAGCACCTTTGTTCTTAAATGGAATTTGTTGTTGGAATGTACGATTATTTGTATAACTAATCAAATGGTCCTGAATAATTTTGTTTGAACTGTCAAAAATTGATTTTTTTTGATTTTTATGGGAAAATTTTCTTTATTCAAGGGGTAAATTCTTTGTTTCGTTATATATGTCTTTGTCTTTTGCTATCTATTTGCCTGGGGCTTTTTGCCTACTGTGTGCCTTCACTTTATACGGTTCAGGTGGGCTCCGAGAGCGTAAGCGACGGAGGAAACACTGATGACTATGATGATTATTATGAAGGGCAAAATCCGGAAGACTTTGAATGTGATCCGGATGACGACACCAATTGTGATAATGAACATGTGGATGAGATGGATATGCCTTATGATATGTTAATGGACACTGTTTCTTATTTGACCTGTGATTCAAGAAATCTTCCTGATGACACTTTTGCGTTTAAAGTGGAGGCTCTCAGAGAAGGAGGAGTGCGGCTAAGAGCAAAGTTTGGACAAATGGAAGAAAATGAAATTAAACAGTACCCTTATCATAGAAGTTATCCTGCTTTAATTCCTATACCTCCCAGATGGTGGGTTCACCCTTCCACTGAGGTTCAATACCCTGTACCGGGTCGATTCGGCGCTTTGCCGTCTATTGAATTAGAAGATTATTTGGATGATTTTTTAGAAAACGGAAAAATTTTTAAAAAAGAGTTTGGCAGGGATCATATTCAGCTGGGTTGGAAAGCTAATTTAAATTTAAGATACAGTTTACAGAGCTTGCTTGAGGCCAGTTATTTATTGGTGAGCTTTTATCATGCAGGCCGCGGGTCTTCTCTTTTGGGGTATAGGGACTTGGATGGTGATAGAGAAACAACTCATGGAAGATATTATAGGGTGGATTTAAGCGAAGAAGAGCAACAATACACTTTGTCGGATATTACAGAACGATATGAGTTCAGAACAGAAAAAGAAAATTCATGGAGTTGTGGTCTGCGGTTTAAAGTCAGAAGACACGATGATCATAGGTATGTTGGGGGCGGTCAGCCTGCAGAGCCTGGATGTGAAGACAATGATGATGGCAGTGCAATTTACAGACTTGTTCGACAGGTGCTTGGAGACGATTGGAATATTGATCCGGAGGAATATTGTGTTTCTCTTAAAAATCGTAGAAAGTCTTGTTACAGATATACAGAAAATATACATCAGGGCACCAGGAATATAAATAATGGCAAGGGCAGAGTGGATCACTTTGACTGCACTGGAACTGACATTCTCCGTCTTTGTCCTCATTACTTATCTATTTGCACACGGGCCAGGGTGGAGTAAATAATCAAAAACAGCTTTTTCCATTCCGGTATTTATCTAAATTAAATCGTTCGATTGTACTCATTGTAAAAATCATTTAGAAAGCTTTGATATGAAGATTTTTATGCTTTTGTGTGTATTTTCTTTTGCGCCGGTTGTGTACAGTCTGCCTTTGCCTTTATCGTCTTCTTTGGGAAATTCAGGCAGGGCGGGATACGGTTCTGCAGATTATCATATATTAAATTCAGCCGCGTTATTGCATGGGAAAATGTATCAAGTTTCAGGTTTTTATTTTTTTGAAGGGAATGAAAAAATATATGGGGGTTCTCTCACAAACAGTAGGGATATACCTATAGGTTTTACATGGTTAAGATTGAGTCCGACAAATACCTATCAGGTTCTTTCTATAGCCGGTAGATTGTCTCAAAAGTTTTTGATGGGTATAGGTATCCATCGCTATTCAGAGCAAAATGAATTTTTTCCTCACCTGGGTATTCTTTATAAGCCTATTGAGAAATTAACTCTTGGTTTTACCGGGGAGCGAATACAAAGCCGTATGAAATATGGGATGGGTGCTCGTTTTGTTTTTACAGAGTCATTTATCATTCAGGGAGATGCAGTGTACGATCAGGATATACTCTCTTTTGGAGGTGGTGTGGAATTTATTACAGAAAATAAATTTTCCATTCGTTTGGGGCAGGTGTGGCCTGACCCTTCTTTTCGTATAGGAGTCAGCTTTAATGGATATCCGATTAAATTGGATTACACCTGGGTTCAAAAACAGGGGCATACTGTTGGCATCCGTATTGAATCAGAATGAACCTCCAACATCGTCACCCATGTTGGTTTACGGGTACGTCACCCCTGCGGAGGCAGGGGTCCCAAACTCTTTTGCTTGCTGACAGGGTTGTCAAGGTGAAAAAGTGTAAGATCAGGATGAAATACTTTGTATAAACAGCTCAAGGCTCAAACATGCGTTTTGCCGCAGAACAAACTTTCAGTTGTTCTGCGATCAAAGCCGAACTCACTTGAGCTGTTTATACAAAGTATTTCTAGCTTCCTGCCTTTGCAGAAATCGAATGAGTGAGGCGCCAGCCGAACAGTAGCGCCAGCCGAACAGTAGCGCCAGCCGAACAGTAGCGCCAGACAAAACTGCTGATGCAAAGACTTGCAAATTTATGTCATTTTGAATTTGGTTCAGAATCCAGGTGTATATGCCAGATGGATTGGATTTCGACCTTTGCCAGAATTGTAAATGTTCACTAATTTGCTGACAGAATTGGAAAATTAAGGGAGCGTGTAAGTTCTCTAAAATGGATCAAGAAAGGAGGGGGATAGTGAGGAATCACACACAGGATAAAACGATAGAAAGAAGCTACCTAAGCAAGTGGAGATACATGATAAAAGACTATGAACTGAGCAAAGTCTCAGGCTTTCATTAAGAAAACTTTTTTTTTCGGCTCAACTATTTATGATCAGCAATAAAGTAAAAAACAGCTAAAATAAAACCTGCTAAGACAGTACTTCCAAACATATTTGCTTCTCTTTTTGTTTTTATCGTATTAAGGTTTTCCCAATTCATTAAGCAAACTTTATATTGATCTTTGTGTTCTTTGTCTTTTTTGTTAATCTCAGATGTTTCCATCACTTGATCACAATAAGACTTCATATCTTCTTTATTTGCTGAAAATCTTTTATCCATTGAAGTACAACTGACCTGAAATAAAAACATTCCAGCTATGATATACTTTAACATTTTAACTCCAACTCTTACTTAACATCAAAGAATAGAAACTTTGCAACTAAAAGATACACAGCCATTAAAACCGTTCCGCCTGCTAGTCTAGTTTGTACATCTTTTGATTTGGTTACAGAGTTCATACCATTAAGTAAACATTGGCTGTATTCACTCTTATACTCTCTGTCTGTATTTGTTATGTTTGATGTTTCCATTACTTGATCACAATAAGATTTCAAAGTCTCTTTATTGTCAGAGAAATTTTTATTCACAGAAGCACATCCAACCTGAAGCAAGAGTACAAAAACTACAAAATACCTGAACATCTTACGACCCCCTTTAAATTAAATGATTATCCTACTGGGACACACACGCCTGTACTTAAACACAAGATCACTGCACCTGCAATGGAAATAAATATGCCAAAACCCTCTAATTGCCTTTCTACATCCTCAGATTGTAAATATTTTGTTAAATCTAAGGTTCCGTTTAATGCCTTTTCAGCTTCCTCATCAAACATGTCCAAATACACCTCATGCCATTCAAATCCTCTTTCTGGATGATAAAACTGCATATGCAAATGTAAAACATACTCGTCAAAAAATATTCCCTCATCTGTTCCTACGAATGCATTTACTTTTTCTTTTCCTTTGTAATTGCGCCAGATATGAACGTCCTTATCATATTTTTCCTCTGATTCCAAAAAGGTCTCAGTATAGGGTTTGTATTTATCAGAGTGGGCAAAAATTTCAGAAACTTGAAATATGAAAATGATCAAAATAGTTTGATAAAACAATCTCATAGTTGGGAGAACTTAATAATAATCATCAAATATTTTAGTCAATGTATTTTTGATATTTTTGTTCTCTTAAAAAATCACTATGAAAAAATTACACATTTTATAAAAATTTTACACACTTATTGTTAAAAAGGATGCGAAGCTTCAAGTTTTCATTAAGAAAACTCTCACGAAAACCGAAATTTGTTACACATTCAGAATCCACGAGAAAGTTACTCCGGACTACGAAGCAGTACAGGTGCTAACCGAAACTGCTGAGCGAAGGCTTGCAGGTACAACTGGATTCCGGATCAAGTCCGGAATGACTTAAACACTGAAGTCGTTTGTATGAGCAATATCAAGTTCGGAGTAACACTGTGGAGTAAGATTTTTCTTTGATATGGATTTCATTTTTGTCCGGGTTTTTTTCTATTTGCTCTTTTATTTTTGAAAAATAACTAAATCTGCCAAGCCAGTTATTTGAGCTTGTGGATTTCATTAGATTTTTTTCCTGACAGGTCAATGTTAAGGTTTTTTTAGCTCGAGTCATTGCTACATAAAGAAGACGTTCTTGTTCCTGCAGGCTTTCTTCTCTTTTCTTATCCTTCCATATTTTTTGTTGAACAGAATGGATAGCTTCTTTATTTTCGTTAGTGATGGAAAAACTCCACCTTTGTGATTTAGGAAAAACAACAAGCCGATTGGAATCTGAAGGTATCAGGGAATCATCAACATTAGGAATAATGACGTGTTCAAATTCCAACCCCTTGGATTGATGAATAGTCATCAATTGTATAAAGTTCAGCAGTTGAGGTGAAGTTCCTGCAGAATCCACCCCATAGGTTTTAAATTGATTCAGTTTTTCTTCTATAAATTGATAATATTTGAAATGGATGTTTTGTTCTTTTGTCTGCATTTCTATAAGCAGATTCCATAAATTATTTTCCTGCTCCCCTGTAGGGTCTTGATAATAACAGAGATCAATAACAAGATATTCTTCCAGAAAAGATGAAAAAGCTGAAGAAATACCTTCCTGTTCACTTTTTTTAATTAAATTATTTAATGCCTGAAGAACAGGGTGATTTTTTATTTCCTGAAGGTTTACCCATAGAGATCTCCCTCTGTGGGAGTGTGCAGATATTTCCCAGTCAGGCATATAAAAGTAAGGGCTTCTTAAAAGCCCTATCAGATTTTCATTGTCTAATGGATTAATGAGAAATTTTAAGAAGAAAAGAGCATCAAGAATCTCTCTTCTTAGAAGATTTTGGGAATGCGTTTGAACTGGAAGTTTTAGTTTTCTTAAGAAATGCCCTGTATCTATAACGTCCTGGTTGGTTTTAAGGAGGATGCATATATCTCCTGGAGAGTGGGTCTTTAAGAGTTGGTGAAGTTTTTGAGCTAAAATCTGCTGTTCATCTTGTTTATTTTTATAAATCAAAAACTGAACAGAACTTTCTGTAGAAAGACTTTTCGTTTTTTCATAGTTCATTTGTTGAAATTCTTTTTTAAAGAAGTCGTTAAAAAATTCGATCAAATTAGGATGAGACCTAAAGTTTGTATTTTTTATCTCCAATACACCTTGAGATTTTGTAGCTTCTACCCTTCTCTTGAAGACGTTAGGGTCGGCTCGTCTGAATAAATAAATGCTTTGTTGTGGGTCGCCCACAACCCAAACCTGTTTTGCATACTGGGTAAAGGAATTTAATATTTTCTCTTGAATAGGATTAATATCCTGATATTCGTCAATAAACCAGGATTGCCAGTCTTTGGAAAAAGATGAGACAATGTGTTTTTGTGTTTGTATTATTTTGAGTGTTTCGTTTTCCAGATCTTCAATTTGAATAAAACCTTTTTTGTCTTTTAGCTTTGTCCAGTGACTATGAAATTCTTGAGCCAACTTTTGCAGTAATAATTGATTGATTTCCAAATTTTTAAAATTTTTGGGATGGCAGGTGGTAAATAATTTATCAAGCATCGCAGAATCTGTTTTATTCTTCAGATCTTTTTTTTGTTTTATACAAGCTTCTTTAAGCGTGTCTAAATCAGAAAAGTCTATGGTAAGGTTTTGTCGTAGAATTGTTTGAAGTGTAGTTGCCCATTGTTGATTCATTTCCTGTTGAGACAAAGGTTCAGTGGAAATTAGACCTTCTTTATGCTGGAGTATTAAATTTAAAATGTCATGATATCTATAATGTTCAAGTAAAGAAACATACTGCGGATTTGATTCAAACACATCTCTTAATACAGAGCGGGCGGATAGTAAAATTTGTCTGTCATTAATTAATTGAGAAAAAGAAGACCAGTGAGGGTGATATCTTTTTAAAAAGTAATAAAGTATTCCATGTAAAGTGGAAACAAAAATTTGAGAGGTATCCGACACAGCGTTAACCAATTCCCAGTTTTTCTCTGCAATAGCTTGCTTCATAATCCTTTCTTTAACTTCTCCAGTAGCTTTTCGCGTGAAAGTGGTGATCATGATACGAGGGGATTTTTGTCCCTTTTCCTTGGATTGTTCAATAGACTTCATCACTTGATTGATTAAGTGGGTTGTTTTACCTGCTCCGGCAACAGCTTGGAGAGTGTAGTTTTTTAATTCAGGTGAGGGGCCCGGCATATATTTCTCCAATAGCAGTTTGCACATATTTTTTTATCAATAGGTGTTGGGGTGAAAATATTTTCTTTCAGATTTAAAATATTTTTTTGTATAGATTTATTTATATTTTTTAAAATAATGTCTTTTTTATCTAAGTCTATCGTAATTCGTGAAGGGTGTGCTATTTTTTTAAGCTCAGAATTTTTTGAAATAAACCCTTTCCATTTAAAATCTCTGTAGGATAAATAAAGGGAGGCAGAGACAGTCCCCTGGTCTTTTAGTAAAGACACAGCTCCAATATAAAGAGGCATTTGAAAATCCAAATTATTTTCCCAGTGGGAGATGTTCACAATATTATTGAGTGAAGCTTTATAATCAATAATAAGATATTCATCTTGAAAATAATCTATACGATCGATCCGCCCTTTAATTAGGATATCCCCTTTGGAGGGATCTAAATCTTCTTTTTCCAGATTCCAATAGAGTTCAAAATTCCATTCTGTATCTGTGGTTTTAATCTCTGTTAATAGTCGGGTGATTTTTTTTTCATGCTCTATAAATTGAAGATATTTTTCTACAAACTGTTGTGAATAACTTTGCCACATATTATCGCTTAAGATATGAAAATCTGACTTGATAGATTGAATCCAGGGAAAAATGTCCTGCTTGCTTTGAATTTTACCCTTTTTAACTTGATGAAACAGTTCATGTATAATTTGTCCGTAATCCTTATAATCCAAATCCATGTCCTGATAAGAAATATCTTTAAGGTGAAAGATATTTTTGGATAAAAAGATAAAAGGACAGGAAGCATAATCTTTCATTTTAGATGGTGAAAGAGATGTTACTTGAGTTTTTTGGCTTGCAGGCCATTTGAGATTTTGATCGAGGATTTGCTGTATTTGATCAGCAGAGCATATGGCAGAGTTTTTTACAATTTCCTCTAAAGGCTTTTGTTGAAAAGTACTCCACGATGTGTTTGTAGGCTTACTTCCTGGTGGGTAGTTTGCTTCAACATTTTTCATAAGCCAGATTCTTGAAGGTGTAAGGCTTGAACCATCAAAACCTGTTTCACTGTAACTAAGAGTGGTGGATCCTTCAAATGAGTTTAAAAAGTGGACCACTTCATACTCTGTTTGACTGGGATCCCTGGTCAGACAATGAAAACCTAAATCCTGCAAAATTTGTTTGCTCTCCTGTTCATTTAAAAAAGTTTTTGATGAAGTGTGACAGGAGTTGTGATCCAACCCCATAATAAAAACCTGTTTAGCACGAAGACTGGTTATGGCATTGATGCTCAGCAATTCAACTCCCTGTATTTTTGTACTTGGAATATGAAACTCTTCCTGCATCAACTCACTTTCTAAAATTTCCAGCCAGTTTTCAATTTCAACTTGTTTCAATACATTTCCTGAAGATGAAATGCGATGTAATATAGTGGACACACACTCGTTCAATTTTTTGTTGGGGTGTTGATTTATAATTGAATCCCAAAAACCATGGATCCAATCTGTAAACTCCTCTGTCGAAAGAAGTGTTTTTGGTTTTTTTTCTTTTGCATAAGGGAAGTTTTTTATATCTTTACTTCGGTCACAATAATAATATTTGGATTTGATTTTTGAAATATCCAAGTGGCTTTGATTTGAATTGAGAAGAGCTGTCATATTTTCAAAAGATATTTTTCCGGAATAAAAATGAAGAATGGAGATCCACTTTTGTATTTGAGGAAAGGAAAGGAGTGATATTCTTGATCCTTTTTTAACAGGGATGTTTTCTCTTTTAAGATAATTTTTCAGACAAGGCCAATAAAGCTCCATATCAGGTGCCAGAACTGCAAGGTCAGAAGGCTTGAGTCCGTTGTTTAAGGCCAGACTAAGCTGTTCAGTGACAAAGCGGGTTTCTTCCAGCATGGTTTGAAACTTTCTTACGTTTATCTGAAGGTTTTTTTTGCTTATACGAGGGCGTTTCTGATGACTGCCTCCAACAAGAGAGTAATTATAATGAGATTTTGAGTAGAGAGGGTTATCCAGTTCTGGAGGAATCAGAAGTGTCACATCTTGCGTAGAACTTAGGGTGGATATTAACCCTGCCTCCACAGAATCTATTGAAAAACTTAAATCAATGGTTAGAGGGTTTTTCCATTTTTGTAGCGTCTGGTCTGTTAAAGAATATTTAACCAATGACTTTTCAATCAGTTTATTTTTTTTTAGATCTTCCCAAAACATTTTTGTTGGTTCATACCACTGAACCCATCCGGATTTTTTTGCAGTCTGTTTTGTCCATGTTTCAAAAGAGTTTGCTCCCTCAGGATGAATAAAAAACGGCAGGAAAGTATGCAAGCTGTGCAAGATAGTTTGGTAACTTGGAATATTTTTTAGCCATGAATGATTGGTTTTTTGAATATATATTTTAAAGAGTAGTTCCAGGTAAGAAGATGAAATAATATGATAATCAGGATAGTTGTATTTAAAAATTTCACAATAAAAATCAGAGGCTCTTTGAATAAAATCTGTTTGAAAATGAGGGTCTTCTTCTAAAAAAAAGTTTTGAAACTGAATTTTAGATTTGATATCAGAAACAATATAAATGCCTTTTTTTGAAGAACTTTTCAAATAAGGGATACGATCTTCAAATGTTGAAATTTCTATTTTTTTTAGCAAGAGGAGTCCTTTTTTGTTAAAGCAAGTTTCTCTAAAATATCTTCTGCTTTTTGTTTCAGGTCATTTAAAGATCCGTTGTTTTCAATAACTATATCTGAACTTTCAATTTTTGTTTCCTGAGGATTTTGAGCATCTATGCGCATTTGAGCTTCTTCTGAAGACAGGTGCATTTTTGAAATGACTCTTTCTTTTTGCAGGTTTTTAGAGCAGGTCACTAAAATAATCCAATTAAAATAATCCATTAAGTTTGTTTCAAATAATAATGGAATCTCATAAAAAATATGAGAATGATTTTTTATTTTTTTTTCTTCTTTTAAAATGCTCTCAAAAATATAGGGATGCACAATGGATTCAAATTTTTTTTTCAGATTAAGGTTTGAAAAAATGTCTTTTGCAATCTCTTTGGGATTCAAGCGGTCAGAGGGTTTTTTATTAAAGAGTTTTAACAGAGAAGGATAAAGAGGTGATTCTATCATAAGAGCTTTATGAGCTTCTTTATCTGCTGAAATAACAGGAAACCCCCAATCTTCGAAAAATCGGCATAAGCTGGATTTCCCAGTCCCTATACCTCCAGTAATAGCAATTTTTACCATTATTTCCCTTTTTTGGTAATCTTTCATTTAGATCGATTAAATATAAGCTATTTTTGACTTTAGTTCATTATAATAGACTCAATTTTCTCCTTTAGAAAGCCGATCTTTTAACTGACGTTGTTTAAGCTTATTTATAAGGATTGTCTATATTATGATCGCACCTTTTGAGTTTGAGAAATTTGGTAAATATATTTTAGTTAAAAAAATAGCTATGGGTGGCATGGCTGAGATTTTTTTGGCCAAAACAGAAAAAAAAGAAGGTGTATCTCAGTTTGTGGTGATAAAGAGGATTTTACCTCAATTTTCTTCTAATAAAAAATTTCGAACAATGTTTAAACACGAAGGAAAGATTACTTCTCACCTGCGGCATACCAATATGGTGTATCACCATGAGTTTGGTGTTGAGCGCGGTGTTTATTACATTGTTATGGAACATATTTCCGGGTGTTCGCTAAAGGAGCTTGTAAATAAATCTAAAAAATCCGGTCATAAGTTTCCAACACCTATTGCTGTAAATATTGTGAGAAGCATTGCCTCAGCTTTACATTACATTCATAACAGTATTGATCCTGAAACAGGCCAATTGCTTTCTCTTATCCATCGGGATGTTACTCCTCATAATGTTATGATTAGCTTTAATGGGGATATTAAGCTTATTGACTTTGGTATCGCCAAGGTTTCCGGTATTGACTTAACAAGTTCCGGTGTAGTTAAGGGTAAATTTAGTTATATGAGTCCTGAGCAGATTTCAGGAGCGAAAATAGATCACAAATCAGATATTTTCTCATTAGGAGTGGTCTTGTGGGAGCTTTTGGCTGGTAAAAAATTGTTCTCTGGAACAAATATTCAATCTGTTTTTGGAAAAATTCGGGATTGCCGTCTGCCAAATATTTCTCATATACGTTCAGGCATTTCTCCTGATCTAGTGATGATTTTAAAAAAGATGTTGGAAAAAAATCCAAGTACCCGCTATCAGCAGGCAGATTCTATCGAAAGAGATTTACATCTATTTTTAAATAAAAAATATCCTAATTTTTCACAAGTTGATTTTCAAAATTTTGTAAAAAAATTATATGAAAATGAAATTATGAAAGAAAGAAAATTAATGGTCAATATCAGTAAAGAAGTCGGCCATTTTGATTTAAAAGCTTCTCACAGTCATAAAAGCGGCGGGCAATTTACTCATATTCCAGTGGCAGAAGAGGGGGGTCCGGATTTGCTGACAGATGAAAAAGAAAATCAATTGAACAATCAATCTCAGGTTTCTCAAACAGCTGATTCCAGTCCTTTGCAGGATACAAAGAAAAAAACTGCTCCAACTTTAAAGGGGGATCCAACAGTAGTGGATTCAGGAGCCCCGATTAGTTATGCTAAAACGCAATTATCAAAAAATGGCTTTATGGATCCTGAAAATTGGGATGCATTTGAAACTCATAAAGTTGAAGCGTTAGAAGATACTGGAGCCAGCAGACCTGCTTCCAGTTGGGATAGTTTGAAAGAGGTTTATAGCAAATCTCAAGATAAAAATAAAACAAGATTTTTTAGAACAGCAGTTATTATTTCATTGTTTGTTATTTCAGCCTGGTATTTATTGTTCACTCATAATCCAATCATACCTACGGCAGATCTCCTTAAAGGAAAAGGGGATGCTATTAAACAAGCACTTGAAGTTAAAAAAACCTTGCCGGTTGCAGAAGACCCATTAGAGGAGGAATTGCCTGTCAGTGAAGCGGCTGAAATGCCTGCAAGACATGATGAACCCCATCGAAATCTGGCGATGAATAAAGTTTCAGAATTTTTTAATGTCTATATTGAAACCAGCCCTTCTGGAGCTAATGTTTACCTCAATGGAGATAAGGTAGGACGGCAAACTCCTGTGCTCATTAGTGTTCCGAAAGCAGGTACGCATCATCTGGAAGTGCGTCGGGACGGTTATGAACCTTACATACTGAATAATTTATCTTCTTCCAGTAATGTGGAAGTGCGATTGAAGAAAATTAAAAAGAAAAAAAGAAAACGAATCATCAATTAGTAGAGTATTTATGAAATTAATTATTATCTTCATTTATTTACTTCTCTTTAATGCATGTATCCCAATGATCACTGCCAGTGGGAGTGGTGTTGTCTTAAAGGATTCTGTGACAGGAGAAAATTTGGATGATGTCTGCTCTTCTGCTAATGAGGATGATAACAGAACTATTTTTCCAGCTCTGCAAGGTAAATGTGATCATGTTCCAGAACCTTCCCCTCATCATGTGGTAACCCGACTTGTCATTAATGGAGAGGTTTGCTGTGTGGTACAGGCCTATATTGATCATGGCAACGGACAAATTACTCCCTTTGAAGACTAAATTGTGTTAATTCCATAGTCTATGGCCGATTTTTTTCAGAAGAAAATCAAACGAGTTATTATTATTTTTCGTGACTCTCAAATTCAGCCTCACAGTGAAGAAGTGGCTGGGTGGTTGAAAAAAAAGAAAGTTCAGACTCAGGTGTTTTCTCAAAATTTTCTCTCTGATAAAGTTTTAAAAAAACCTGCAGATTTTATATTGGTTTTAGGAGGGGATGGAACTTATTTAAGCGCTGTTCGATGGTCTCACAATATGTCTATTCCCATACTGGGTGTCAATATGGGGTCTTTAGGATTCTTAACTGTGCATTTAAAAGAAAAACTTTATGAGTGCTTACAGCAGACCTTAGATGGAAAGATGATTTTAGATCAACGCCCCTTATTGGATGTACAGGTGGGGGCTCACAAGAAACACGCCTTGGCGCTTAATGATGTTGTGATAGAAAGAGGAGTCACCAGTCGTCTTATTGATATTTCTGTTTATTTAAACAATAGATGGATGTACAGCCTTAAGTCAGATGGCCTTATTGTCTCTTCAGCTACAGGTTCCACTGCCTATAATTTAGCGGCAGGGGGGCCTATTCTTTACCCTAATGTTCAAGCTTTTGTAGTGACCCCTATTTGCCCTCACTCTTTAACCCATAGGCCTGTCCTTTTTCCGGACAATCAAACTTTAAAGTTAAAAATTGAAAATGCGGCTGAAGGAGCTTTATTGACTGTAGATGGCCGAAAACAGAGTAAACTCTCTAAATCTTCTTCTGTAATTATTAAGAAATCCAGTAAACTGCACCGATCATTAAGAACTTCCACAGAGAATGATTTTATTTTTTTGAAAGATAAGCTTAAATTTTTTGAAAGATCAGGCTAACATAAATTAAGCGTGATTTTTTGGCCTTTACTTTTTTTTAGTGTTGTCGTTTTATTGACTGTTCTTCAGGCTCCCCTGTTTGTTTGGTCTGTGGGGCTGTTATTTTTTCTTTTCGTATTTCAGGCTCATTGGCTCTTCTTTTTACTCTTCTTCTTATATTGTATTTTTATTGTCATTGCATCTGTTCGGCGTATGACAGTCACTCGCTTTTTAATGTGGATGATTGAAAAACTTAAAATTTTTCCACGCATTTCTCAAACAGAAAGAACAGCTCTTGAAGCAGGAAAGACATGGGTGGAAAAAGAATTCTTTTCCGGCAAACCTGAGTTGAAAAAATTGTTTATGGATTCTAAAGCTCAGATGACTGAAGAGGAAATTCATTTTCTTAATAACGAAACAAAAACTTTATGTTCAATGATTGATGATTGGAACATCTATAAGACGAGAAAAATCCCTGATGAAGTGGATCAATATATAAGAGAAAAAAAGTTTTTAGGAATGATTATTCCGAAGTCTTATGGGGGGTTGGGTTTTTCTCATTTGGCTCATAGCCGTGTTTTGGAAACAATATGCTCTCGTTCTTATGCTGTTGGAATTTATGTCATGGTGCCTAACTCTTTAGGGCCTGGAGAGTTGCTGGTTCACTATGGAACAGAAAAGCAAAGAAAATACTATCTGCCTCGATTGGCTGTGGGACAGGATATTCCCTGTTTTGGACTGACTGAGCCAAGGGCGGGAAGTGATGCTTCCGCTATTGAATCAAAAGGGGTTTTATTTAAAGACGAAAATGGTGAATTAAAAATAAAACTGAATTGGAATAAGCGCTGGATTACTCTCGCTTCTGTTTCAACTGTGTTGGGTTTGGCTTTTCAATTGGAGGATCCGGATGAATTATTGGGCCGCGGAAAAGATATTGGTATTACATGCGCTTTAATCCCCTCTCATTTACCTGGAGTTAAACTAGGCCGAAGACATGATCCTATGAGCATTCCTTTTCCTAACTGTCCTATGGAAGGTCATGATGTTGTTGTTTCTGCTGAAGACCATATTATTGGCGGAATAGAGAAAGCAGGGTTTGGATGGTCTATGCTTATGGACTGCTTGGGTACAGGCAGAGGCATTAGTCTGCCCTCCTCTTCTTTGGCTTCTTCCAAAAGAGCTGTTCGTGCAGTGACTCATCACTCGGTAGCGAGAAGACAGTTTGGTTTGCCTATTGGAAAATTTGAAGGTGTTATGGAGTTTTTGTCTGAAATGGCAGGTCTGACATTTTTATCTCAATCTGTTTTAGATTATAGTTTGAGTGCTTTGAATCGACATATTCCTTCCTCTTTATGTTCTGCGATTTCAAAATACCAACTGACAGAATTTTCCAGACAAGTGGTTTCAAAAGGTATGGATATTTTGGCAGGCACCGGTATTTCTATGGGCCCTCGTAATCAATTGGCTCTATCGTATATGGCGGCTCCTATTGCAATTACTGTAGAAGGAGCAAATATTTTAACTCGCTCATTTATTATCTTTGGACAGGGGCTTTTAAGAGCGCACCCCTTTGCTTATAAAGAGATTAAAGCCTTGGAGGAAAAGAATGTAGAGGATTTTGATCGTTATTTATGGGGGCATATGGGGCATGTGATCCATAATTGTATTCGAATTATTTATTTAAGTTTAACAAGAGGTTTATTTGTTATTGTTCCTGAGTGGAGAGGAAAAGGTTATAGAGCTTGGCAAAAAATAGTGTGGGCTTCCTGTCTTTTTTCTGTTTTATCTGAAAAAGCAATGTTTACTCTAGGAGGTCAGTTAAAGAAAAAAGAACAAATTACCGGCCGCTTTGCTGATGTGGTTATAAATCTTTACATGGCAAGTGCTGTTTTGTGGAGCTGGAAGCAAAATAAAAAAGATCCAAAGCTTTGGCCTTTTGTTCAATGGAGCCTGGATTATTCTTTTTATCGTATGCAAAAAGCTTTCGAGCAAATTATATATAATTTTGAACTTCCTGTTTTAAATTGGGTGTTTTGGCCTTTTAGAAAAATATTGTTATTTTTTATTCGACTAAATCCTTTAAGTTATGAACCTTCTGATAAAAACTCTCAAGAATTGGCAGTAGCTTTAATGGAAAGTCCGGATTTACTTCAAACCTTAACTAAAGGTATGTATGAGGATCAAAATTCTCAAATGTATCGATTGCAACAATGTCATGAAATGGCTTTAAAGGTACGTCCTATTGAGCAAAAAATAAAAAAAGCCATGCGCTCAGGTCGCCTGGATAAAAAACGTATGCATCACATTAAAGACACAGCTTTTGAAAAAGGTGTTATTACTAAAGAAGAGCATCAGCAAATTTCTGATTTTGTGGATTTCCAATGGGATGTTATTCAAGTGGATTCTTTTAGCGAAGAGGAGTATCTGGCTTAGGGGTACAGCCTTCGTATATCCCAGTGATTTTCTTTTTTGGTAAATACAAAACGGTCATGAAGACGGTGGTCTCTGCCTATCCAAAATTCAATTTCTTCTATTTGCACAACGTAACCCTTCCAATCTTCAGGGCATGGAACTTCTTTATTTTTAAACTGTATACGAGCTTTTTGAGCTTCTTGCTCAAGTGTTTCTCGGTCTTTAGCTGGAGAGGATTGCTTGGAAATCCACTGGCTTAACTGGCTTTTAACAGGTCTTGTTTTCCAGTATGAAACTGCCTTTTCTTGAGGAAGGGGTTGAGCTTTTCCCTGGATGGATACTTGACGAAATAAAGGGTCCCAATAAAAGTGTAAAGTGCATTGTTTATTTTGGTTGAGTTGTTTTCCTTTTTGACTGGTTTGATTGGTATAAAAAATCAAACCTTCTTCTGTTATTTCTTTAATTAAAACGACACGAGATGAAATTTTTTGATTTGAGTTTAAAGTGGATAACACAACAGCATTTGCTTCTTTAATGGCAGAATGGGCAGAGGCTGTATCCACCCAAGTTTTTAATAAATCAATAGGGTTATAAGGTTCTTTTATATTGAGATGTGTTTCTATGTCTTTATTCATGGGCCTCTTTTGTGTCGAAGGTTTTGTTGTAGTAATAAGACACTTCCACTTGAGTGCCTGGAGGTAGGATTTCCTCAAAAGCAAGAGAATTGTCATTCTTGTTTTTCTGCCATCTTACTTCCATGAGAGATCCGTGCTTATTGAACACCTTAACCTGAATGGGTGTATTTTGTGTGATAACCGGTGAGAATTCCAAAGGTACTTTACTGACATACCATCGCACTTGTTTTGAAATTTCAGCAAATGTGGATTGATAACTGTTCTGGCAAATATTGATGGACTCTCCTTGGGTGAGATCGACCAATTGACTGAGTTGTTCCGAATAATCCGCCTCCAATGTATTTTGTTCTCCCAAACAAGATGGATTGGTAATAGAAATCCCATAAACAATGATTTTTTTATCTGGGTATTTATTGAAAGCTGTTCTAAATGTGTTCATGACATCTGTGGCTGTTGTTGCGTTTTTCGGATCCGCCGCTCTTTCTCTTTCGTCTGTCATTATGAACACCATAAGAACAGCTGAGTTTCTAATAAATGACTGATTGGGATATGTAGAAGATCTTTCGATTATTGATTTTAACACTCGTAAGGGTTGTTCATGATCTCCTTGGCAGTAGGGAGGCCATCTGCAGGGGGAGTTTTTTTCATAAGAGTTTCTGGTAATTGTGTCTCTAAAAATATCTGTATAATTTTGTAAATGACTACTTAAAATCTTTTGATCTAAAATATTATTGCCATCTTGTAGAGACATCAATTTTCCAAATTTAGGATCTGTTCCTTTGTAACTTTTCCAGTTGTCAGAGGGTTGAGGGAATATCCTGTGTTCTTTGGGGCAGAAAGCTCGAGTTTGCCCGGTGTTGGATACTCTGGTTTCTACCTTGCCTTTGGCACAATAATATTGAGAATCTCCGTGGTCTGCAGTTGTAAAGGTAATTCTCCAATCCAGTTGTTCAATGTAAGAGATGAGAGAGGAGGAAGCTAAACTTATTTTTTCTAAATTATCTTCCATGGATCGGGATACATCTAAAATAAATACCATATCAACAGGGATATAAGTGTTTTCGTTGACTTCATACCTTTCGGTTTTCAAGGATAGACAATGAGCATTGTTGCAGTCACTGGAGGAGGCTAAAACTGTTGGAAACAAAGAAGAATCTTCTTTCAATTCCAGAGCTGACCCACACCCTGTTAGAAACCCATACAAAATGAAGCTATACAGAACCTGTTTCATAGGGTTCATAGATTAGCGTAAAATACTCTTTTTGTCCTATATTTTATTATTTCTTTGAAGTGCTTTTCAATTGGTCTATGTAGCAAAAATGAGACAGATAAGGTTACATTTGAGTAAAAATTTGAAATTTATCGAGGCATATAGGTAACTTGAACCTCTGATCCTATTTCTAATGCAGGATTAAAGATAATGTGCCTGCCCTTTACTGCCCAATCGACGTTTTGGCTGGGTGTGATTTGTACATTTACAGAGCTGGCATTAGGAAACGCTGTAGTTAAATAGACATTGTCCAGCACTCGATTACGAATCATTCGAGACACACTTTCCAAAGCTTTGCCGTAGTCACTGGAGCAGATGTCAATATTTACCCCGTCAGTTTCTTTAGCCAGTTCAGCGACTCTGTTTCCATATTCTGCAGTAGAGCCTCTTTTTTGAGCTCTGTAACAGCTTTTATCTTGATCTTGTATTAGAATTCCAAACCCGTATAAGTTCTTGTCGCTTGAAAATTGAGATTGAAAAGTTTGAACCACTTCTTTAGCTGTTGTTGCGTTACGTGGATCTTCCGACCTTTCATCTTCGTTGGTAATAATAATCGCAATCAGATCCGAGTTGGGGCGGAAGAAATCACTATTTTCAGGTCTTTCTATGGCCGCTTTTAAAGCCCTTAAAGGTTGTTCGTGATCTCGAGAGTGTCCATCGTATTTGCCATGATAAAAAGGAGGAAGTTGGTGAGGGTTATCCTCGTTAATGGTTAGTGTATCGTAAAAAACAGTTTCATAGAAATTATTATGTTTATTTAAAATTTTGTCGTTCAGGAGTGTACCTCTATACTCCAAATTCATAAACTTTCCAAAATGAGGTTGGTTTCCTCGGTAACTTTCCCAACTTTGCTCACCAACAACTCCTCTCGATTTAGTGTGATCTCCGTGGTCTGCAGTTGTAAAAGCCATTTGCCAGTTAAAATCTTGAATATGAGTGAGTAAATCCAACATAGAAGAGCCCAGGTTTTCTAAATTGTTTTTCATAGATGAAGAAACATCCAGGACAAATACGATATCTACAGACGTTTCTAACTCATCCATTAAAAAAGTTTCTGTGATTGCGCAATCTTCTTCGCTATTGCAGTGGAAAGTGGCTGAGCTTTCCTGTTCGCTGGCTAAGCTGTCTGCAAATCTGTCTTCTGCAGACTGTGTATCGAATCGAATACCGCTTGAACAGTGAACAAAACATAAAATAAGTAATAAATATAAGAATTTCATGTTTAATGGATCGGTTTTTTAGCCTTTATTTTAAAGAATTCTTTGGCTTTTCATTGAACTTAGGATGAAAGACCTGTGAATTTTTTTCAGTGTCAGTTCACAGGGTGTGTAAAAGGCTATTTTTGTTTGTTACAGATTAAAAAATTAATAGACCAGTTTCACAGAGTTGAGTAATGTTATTTTTTTAATTTTGAAAGTGACTTGTTAAAATACTGATGAGATTTTTTATATTTATTCTTCTATTATCTTTTGAGTTTTATACACTTGGTGGGGATTCTTGTGTTGGAGAGTTTGAGGGTTCTTCAGTATCTGAGGCGATAAAATATCAAGATTTCCGCAACTTGAATGACGCTCAATACCATAAAATAAATTTAAGTTTGTTAAGTACATATGAGCTTAGGAATGTGGATTTAAGCCGTGTCAGTGATGAACAGTTTCAATGGTTGGCGGGTAATTCTTTTGGATTTGAAAGTCATCAGGAATTTCAGGAGTTTTTAGAATTTAATTTTAGTGCAAAAGGGTTACGTAATTTCAATAAATTAAGCTCTGCTCGTAAAGAGCTTCTCAGAAAGGAATGTTTTAAGCGTGATGTATCTGTACATATTGTACTTTCCAATCCTTCTGAAAGTTTTTCGTTTCCATTTCCGCTTTTTTAATAGAATGAACATTTACAATTCCGGTGAAAACCAAAATCATATCTTATTTTATATGTTTCTTTTTTATTTCAAGGAGTTCTTTATAAAGGGCTTTATCTTTTGCTCTCTTTAAGAATTCTTTTGAGTAGTTCGTTTAGGTTTGTCATAAAGTTTTTTTGCCGCTTCTTTTATATTGCAAACAAGATCCAAGGCGCCTTGGTGGTTTTGGATTCTTTGCTCTTCTGTTAGCTTTAGATTATGTTTGATAAGAGTTGTGTCCACTTCTTTTTTCATAGCTAATGAGTAGTATATTTTTCCTATGTTTAAGAAGTCAATTGAAAGAGTCTATGGTATGCACAGGACTGTTTTTTGTACCCAGTTTGTTCATTGGGAAGAGTTTTGAAAGAAAGTGGAGAGAGTAGGATTCGAACCTACGTAGGCATACGCCAACGGGTTTACAGCCCGCCCCTTTTAACCGCTCAGGCATCTCTCCTCTAGCTGGGTAAGGGAATCGAACCCCCAACCTGCTGATTACAAATCAGCTGCTCTACCAGTTGAGCTAACCCAGCGTAATAAACAAATATTTATCGAGTTATTATACTCATAAAAATATTATAGATGGTAGCTTTATAAAAATATTTTTATTAACAAAACTAGCTGTTTATTTTGTTTTTTAGCAAATTTTTATAGAGATCTTCTTCTATGGGAATACGAATTTCTTCACTTGAAGATGAGGAGCTCCATTCCAACTTGGCATTTTCAATGAGTGCAAGGGGTCTTCTTTCGTTTCCTTCACCCATCAGCCATACGGCACTGCTGGCCAGAGCATCCACATTATTGACAGTGGTCACTTTTAATTCTCGTCCATACAAATCCGGCTTTTCACGAAGGTCTTTTACTGCTTTGAACCCCCAATGTGCAAGGGCCACTCCTGTCACTCCCCTTCTTAGAGGTGTGGTGTGAGAGTCTGTCATTAAAAGACCGAATTTTTTTAAAGACCAGTGACTGGTTAAAAAATTCCATATTTTTTTTAAAGAGAGGTAAGGATTTTTTGGAAAAAGCAAATAATCCCCTGTTGGAGAGTTGGACTGATCCACACCAGCAGAGGGAAGGAGTAGGCCTTCCTTAATAGTGAGGTGGTATCCATGGGAACTTTCTCCTAAATCTTCATCAGCTTCCTGTTGAATCAAGTGTTTTTTGTCTGTGGTTTTTACCACACGGCCTTCAGCCAAACTGAATAGCTTGGATGAAACAGCTAAAATAGATTCTTCTTTTATGGGGTAATCAGATAAAGAATTTACGATAAACTGTCCAAGGTTTTCTCCTTGTTGAAAGAGGGCAGTTGTAATGGGAGTTATTTTTAAGGGTTTCATAGGTTCCAGGGAGTTTACTTGGTAATAAAATTTTTCCAGGAATCAACTTGATAAAAAGACATTCCTGTTTGAAGTAAAGTGCCTCCCTGCGCTTGTTCTGTTTTATGAATTTTAATTTGTTGTTTTAAAGAGTGCATGATGTGTTCATCGCTATGTGGGACGAAAAGTTCAACTTTCTTATTTAAACTAAAATACGCTCTTTTCATCTCTTTTAAGAGCTGGGGGGTGCCCTTTCCTGAAAGAGCGGATACTTTTGCATAAAAAGCTGTAGGAGGTCTTTGAAAGCTTTTACAAACCTGGTCCATCTTATTAAAGACATGGATAATGGGTTTTTTATGCCAGCCGAACTCTCTGATGAGAGAGTTTACTATTTTGATTTGTTCTTTCATATTGGGGTTTGAGGCATCAATAACGTGTAGAAGTACATCTGCGCAAGCCGACTCTTCCAAAGTGGCTTTAAAAGCTTCGATCAAATGAGGAGGCAGGTCTTTTATAAAGCCCACTGTGTCTGTTAAAACAGATGTGTTCAGACCCGGGACAAAAACCTTTCTGGTTGTTGGATCTAAAGTTAAAAACAATTGATTTTGTGTTTCCACTTTGGCTTTGCTCAAGCAGTTTAAAAGGGTGCTTTTTCCTGAGTTGGTGTAGCCGATTAAAGCAAAGCTACAAACTTGATTTCTTTGTCTGAGTTTTCTTTGCTGGAACCTGTTTTTTCTTAAAGTTTGGAGTTTTTTTCTTAAGATGCGGATTCTTTTTTGGATTTGTCTTCGATCTGTCTCCAGGGCTTTTTCCCCAGGGCCTCTGGTTCCAACTCCCCCGCCCTGTCTGGAAAGAGATCCAAGCCAGGCTCCCCTGACTCTTGTCAGTTCATCCAGTTTTTGTGCTAGGGTGACTTGGAGTTGTCCTTCGTAGCTTCGGGCGCGGTCTGCAAAGATTTTTAAAATCAGCTGGTTTCTTTCCCATATGGATATTTTAAAAATATTGTTTAAGTTACGTGCCTGGACGCCTGTTAGTCGGCCGTTAAAGATGATAAGGTTTGCTCCTGTTTCCAGAATCATATCCTGAATTTCATGAATTTTACCTGATCCAAAGTAAGTGCTGTGATGAATTCTATTTGGCTTTTGACTGAGGGTTCCAAGGACTTGAATGCCTGCTGAGTTTGCTAGTTCCTTAAGTTCTCGTATGGGAGCTTTGTTTTTTTTCGAGTCTGCAAAGACTAAAATAGTTTTCAAAGTTTCTTTTTTCAAGTGCCTCATACTTTCAATATTTTGGAAATCCCAAAAATATTATATACTTTATCTTATCCTAAGGGGGACTATTTACCAAGCCCACTTACCCTTTAGTCAATATTTTTTAAAAAGTAAATAGATTGATCTGAAGATCAATAGGGGTTATAGTCTTTTTCCGTTTTTAAAGGAGGAATTTATGAGTCTTTCTGAGTCTGATAAAAAGGCTATTTCGGAAGCTTTACTGCCTGTTTTAGCTGATCATTATGCTCTTTATTTAAAAATGCAGGGCTATCATTGGAATGTGACGGGGCCTGCTTTTTATGCTCTTCATAAGCTTTTTGGAAAAAAATATCAAAGTCTTGCAAAAGATGTGGATGAGATTGCTGAGAGAATCCGGACATTAGGGCCTAAGGTTGCGGCGTCTTTTTCTGAATTTCAGAGGCTTAGTTCAATTGAGGATGGTTTGGTGGATTTAAAAGCTGGGGATATGATTAGTGATTTGGTGAAAGGGTATGAGACATTGATTCAAAAGATTCGAAAAGTTTTTAAATTAGCTGAAAAAGCAGACGATCAAGTGACTATGGATTTATTGACATCTCTTTTGAGTTCTCATGAGCAGACCGTGTGGGGGTTCAAGAGTACTTTACAATAAGAAGTTAGCGGAAGTAGCTCAATTGGTAGAGTATCAGCCTTCCAAGCTGAGGGTTGCGGGTTCGAGACCCGTCTTCCGCTCCAATAACAAATGGGTCCATACCGGAGACATAGCTGAAAGACATCAAAATGTCTTTCAGATTACTTTGTACTGGACACACAAGGCCCATCTATTTTCAGTATTTCTGTTATTTTTCTTTTTATGTGGATGTTGACAAACTACACTTTTTAGTGTAGTCTCTTAAAAAGAGCAATTGATATGACTGTCAAGAGAGTGCAATATTTTGTTACGGAGAATGGAGTTTCGCCTTTTGAAAACTGGTTTAATAAGTTGGATGATGTGACTCAGGCAATAGTTGTAAGAAACATTCAAAGATTTGCACAAGGAGGAGCTAAAAAATCTATAAGGGCATTAAGGGATGGAATTTTTGAAATTAAAATACCGTACGGACCAGGTTATAGAGTGTACTTTACAAAATTAGAAAAGGATTTAATTCTGCTCCTTATAGGTGGAGACAAAAAAAGTCAAAATCGTGATATTGCTAAGGCAAAAAAACATTGGAGGAATTATGGCAAATAGAAATAAAGATTTTAATACACTGGTAGCTGATAAATTTAAAAACAGGAAGTTTGCTCAGGCATATATTATTAATTTAATTAATAAAGAAGGTATGAGTCTAGAAGAAGCTTTAAGGGAAACTATTATTTCAATGGGTTTGCAGGTATTTGCAGATAAGGCGGGCTTGTCTATTCAGTATGTATCAGATTTTGTAAATAAAAGAAGAAAGTTCACCACTGGAGCTATTGATAAATATCTGAATAAAGTTTTTCAATTACAAATAAAAATTAGTGTCGAGTCCATTCGCTCAGAAGTTGCTTGATTTATACAGTATAATTATGCGCGGACTCATCAAGGTAAGATGTGTAACGGCAGGACTCCTGTACAAACTTTATTTGCCTGAAAATATGACTTATCTCTTTATCAATAATTATGGTGTTTAAATATTTAAACAAAAGGTGATTCGGTTTGTACCTTCGACTACTTCGCTCCTGCGCAGGCAGGAATCCAGATTTAAAGATCAAAAAATCCATCTTCAGTTAATGTGTTGAACTCTCGCACAGACATATCTTTTGTGCACTTATTGGCGTTCTTTTTATCTTCTTCCGAGCATGCTATCTCAGTGCATGGAAAACCCCAATTCTTTAAACTTAACGTATAACTGAGTTTACAGGAGTTACAACCATTTTCATCAGTTTTTGTTACACAAACTTGCAAGCATTGATTGGAATTTTTCTTTGCTTGTTCAGGAGATTGATTAGAACAAGAAACTCCTGTAGGGCATTCCCACTGGTCAGTAAGGCCTACCCTTTTACAAATGTTACAGCCAGTTTCATTGTACTTTTGTATACATTCAGCGGCCTGCACACCTTTTTGAGTTTTATTGCTGACAGCATTTGATTCGTTTTTGTCACAACTGATTACAGCTAAAGCAATAGAGGAAATGCCACATAAAACAATAAAGTTTTTACTCATTTTCATTTATCACCTCTCTTATTTCCAAAATGCAAATATTATTGTACAGTCTTTTCATAGCTTTACAAGATAAAAAATATTGTTATAGTGATATTAAGAGGTGTTTGATGAGTGCTTATCGTTTATTTATTTATGATCATTGTCCCTACTGTGTGAAAGCCCGGATGATTTTTGGTTTGAAAAACCAAACTTTGGAAAATGTGACTCTACTTAATGATGATGAAAAAACTCCTGTCTCCATGATCGGACAAAAAATGGTTCCCATTTTGGAAAAAGAAAACGGAAAGTTCATGCCGGAAAGCCTGGATATTATTAAATACATTGATAGTAAACATTCTCCTGAACAAGTGGTTTGGGAAGAAGACTCCGCTTTGATGGAAACACTTCATCAAGCGCGTGTAGATTATTATTCTTTAGTTATGCCTCGTTGGGTAAGGTCCAATATGGAAGAGTTTAAAACTGAATCTGCACGTAATTATTTTCAAAATAAAAAAGAACAAATGATCGGCTCTTTTTCTTCTGCTTTAGAACAAACAGAAACTTTCAAAAAAAATATTTCTCCCATTTTAGAATCTTTAGACCAACAACTGCCCTCAAGCGGTGAGTGGTATAAAGGCGATCAAATCAGCCTGAATGACTTTCATTTATTTGCTTTTTTAAGAGGCTTGACTATTGTGAAAAACTTGTCATTTCCAAAGGTTTTACAGAAATATGCTGAACGCACAGCTCAAAAAACTAATGTGCCCTTAAGTACAGATATAGCCTGCTAGCTGTTTAAGCTTATTTCTGATACCAAAAGTATGTAAAAATTATATGAATTTTATAAAAGATTATCTTAAAATAAGAGTCTGTGTAAAAGCTTGCAATCATATTTCCTAGTGGTTTAAAATGGGCTCAATCAGGAGGGTGTGTTATGAAGTGGATGCTTATTTACATAAGTGCTTTATTTTTTGTTATTGGATGTGGAATGGAAGATGAAGAGTCCACATCAGCTGGTAAAAATGAAATTGTTTTAATAAGGACTGGATCAAAAACACCTGATCCGGATTTACCTGATCCGGATTTAAATGATATGGCTGAAGAAGAAGATACTGCTTCAGATGAAAATGAACTCTCCGAAGAAGAACAAGATGTAGAAGTTGCTGAAGAGCAAATTTCTAAAGAAGAAGTTGAAGCTTCTGATTCTGCTGAAGAAGAGGTAGTTGCTTCTGTTGAAGCTAAATCAGATTCAGAAGAAGTTGAAGCTGTAGAGCAAACAGCAGATCAAGAACAAGCTGATGCCGTTGAAGGGGCAAGTGAAGAAGAAGTCGAAGCTGTAGAACAAGAGGAAAACCAAGAGGCTGAAACAGAAGAGCCGGTAGAAGCAGAAGGCAGTTCTGAACAGGCAGAAGAACCTGCTGAAGTTGTTCAAGATTTAACACCAGCTGTATGCGGAGGAGGTACTCTAGCTCAGTTAAAAAGTTCTTGTGAGTTTACTCTGCCGGAATGGTTAGATGATATTCAAGCAACAGGTGAGAATATTACAGTTTTCAGAAGCAAGCACGGTTTTACAGTAGTTTGGAATAATGGAATTTTGGAAGGCGGCACCTTCAAAGGGTTATGGAAAAACGGCACCTGTAAAAATGGTGTTATGGAATCTGTTATTTGGGATGCAGGTGTTATGGAAGAAGGTTGTGTTTGGAAAAGTGGTGCTTGGAACGGCGGTACCTGCCAGGCTGAAGACTGCAGTCATGCTGTAATTATTGAATAAAATAGAAATTTACAAAGCCCGTATAGCTCAGGGGTAGAGCGTACCCTTGGTAAGGGTGAGGCCGTGAGTTCGAGTCTCACTATGGGCTCGGTTCTACAAAAGTAAAGTCTTGTGAAAAGGGATAAAATGATCCAGCAGGATCATTTTATCTAAGAGGCGAAATTGTCAGTAAAGAGTTTAAGCAAAGTTGAAAGTAAGAGAGTCTGCAATCCACTACGGTTGGCACCTTGTGAATTGCAGGGCCGTGAGTTCGAGTCTCACTATGGGCTCGGTTCTACAAAAGTAAAGTCTTGTG
>JAPPLG010000019.1:148968-166946 GCA_028819545.1 Bdellovibrionales bacterium
AAAGGTGCGAACACAGGAGCCCACTTTAATGTGCACAGCTGGATTCCGGATCAAGTCCGGAATGACGTACTCCACAGGAATGGCGTGAACACATACAGGAATGACAAGAATGGTATGGGCTCGGTTTGGTGAATTTAATTTTTTTGTTGATAAAAGACAAAACTAGGCGTAAAGTGACGGTTTTTGCTATACCAATTCTTAAAGTTTGCACGAAATTCAGAGATGCTTTTAAGAAGGATGAGTTATAATTATTTGTAATTGCTTATCTTTTTAATGGTTTAGTCAAAAATTAACGAAACAGAGGAGGAAAAGCTTCAATGGCAAAAGAAACATTTCAGAGAACGAAGGAACACGTCAATATTGGTACTATTGGTCACGTGGACCATGGAAAAACCACTTTAACTGCCGCAATTACTTCAGTGCTTGCTAAAAAAGGCGGAGCGCAGGTGATGAAATACGATGATATCGACAAAGCTCCTGAAGAAAAAGCAAGAGGAATCACTATTTCCACAGCCCACGTTGAATACGAAACAGAAAAACGTCACTATGCTCATGTGGACTGCCCGGGCCATGCCGATTATGTCAAAAACATGATTACTGGTGCCGCACAAATGGATGGAGCCATCCTTGTTGTTTCTGCTACAGATGGAGCTATGCCTCAGACTAGAGAACACATTCTGCTTGCTCGTCAGGTGGGAGTTCCGGCGATTGTTGTGTATTTAAATAAATGCGATCAGGAAAGTGATCCTGAAATGCAGGAAATTGTAGAAATGGAGCTTAAGGATTTGTTGAATAAATATGAATTTCCTGGAGATGAAATTCCAATTATCAAAGGTTCCGCTCTAAAAGCTCTTGAAGGAGATGAAAAATTTGAAAAATCCATTTTGGATTTAATGGATGCTGTAGACTCTTATATTCCTTCTCCAAAAAGGGACAAAGAAAAACCTTACTTGATGCCTATTGAAGACGTTTTCTCTATTTCCGGAAGAGGAACTGTGGTGACTGGACGAGTTGAAAGAGGAGTTGTGAAAATCAACCAGGAAGTGGAAATCGTTGGTATTCGTGAAACGAAAAAAACAGTTGTGACGGGAATTGAAATGTTCAGAAAACAACTGGAACAGGGAGAGGCTGGAGACAATGCAGGCTGTTTGCTTCGTGGTATCGATAAAACAGATGTGGAAAGAGGACAAGTGTTGGCCGCACCTGGCTCTATTACTCCTCATAAAAAGTTTAAATGTCAGTGCTATGTTTTGACTAAAGATGAAGGAGGAAGGCATAAGGCGTTCCATAACGGATATCGTCCTCAGTTTTATTTCCGTACAACAGATGTCACAGGCTCTATTACTTTACCTAAAGGGACAGAAATGGTGATGCCTGGGGATAATGTAAATATGGAAGTAGAGCTTATTTCTCCTATCGCAATGGAAAAAGGTTTGAGATTTGCAGTTCGAGAGGGTGGACGCACAGTGGCTTCAGGAGTTGTTTCTGAGGTTGTTGAATAAAGTTTAATACTTGTGCCGGGCTCTTTTGATATAATAAGAATTCATCAACAGGGCAGTGGCTCAATTGGTAGAGTAGCGGACTCCAAATCCGTTGGTTGGGGGTTCGAGTCCCTCCTGCCCTGCATTTTTGGAGAGAGTGGAGAAGAAAAGACTCGAAACGAATGAGCGGCCTGTGTTAGCTGTGATATTTAAGAACAGCTAACACAGGGTAGAAAATCTGGATGATTTTCTCAGCGAAAGAGGTGAGCCTACGCAGGGAACGAGCGTGAGGCGAGTGAGTAAAGTAGGCGAGTCCCTCCTGCCCTGCATTTTTAAAATCTGGATGATTTTTTAAAGCTATCAAGGAAGACTTTTGCAAGAACAGTGATGAGGAAAAGAGTTCATACTGACTTACAAATGTTAGAGAGGATTACAGCAGATGGGTAAATACGCAAAAATTATTCAGGTTTCAGGTTTTTTATTTTCCGTTGTTATTGGTTATTGCATAAAAGTTATTTTTGAGTTTTTTGCGGTTCTTTTCGGCCCGGTTGCTAAAATTTACGGAATGGAAATATTTCGTCATGGAATCCCCGTAGGCACAGGGTTAGTTTGCTTTTTTATTATTCAATTTCATCCAAAAATTCAAAAGTGGTTGATGGATGTAATAACAGAAATCGATAAAGTGGTTTGGCCTACAAAAAAAGATACTTTTTCTATGACAGCTGTTGTTTCTTTTGTCCTGTTGCTGGCAGGGGTTGTTCTAGGCTTGTTTGACTTAAGTGCGGCGACACTTATGCGATTTATTATGAATTAGGAGATTGATGAATGGCTGAAGCTGGGGAATTACTCCATAAGTGGTATATTGTGAAAACAAAGACGAATTGTGAGTTTCGAGCAAGGGATTCTATCCAAAACCTTGTTAAAACCCATAAATTAACCTCTTATGTAAAAGATATTCTGGTTCCTGAGAAAGATGTTGTGGAAGTTGTGAAAGGTAAAAAGGTAACCCGCTCAAAAAAATTCTATCCAGGCTATGTTTTTGTTCAAATGCACTTGACGGATCAGGTGTGGCATCTCATAAAGGGTGTTTCGAATGTGGTCAGTTTTGTAGGGGGCGGCAAAAAAGGATGGCCTCCGGAAGTTCCTGCAAAACAAATAGAAGTTATACAAAGTCAAGTGAAGGAGGACTTTGAAAGTCCTGTTGTAAACACTTCTTTTTCTGTTGGAGAAAGAGTGGCTGTTATTGATGGGCCTTTTAAAGGCTTTAGTGGTGTTGTGAAGGAAGTCAACCAGGAGAAAGCACGAATTAAAATCGAAGTGAGTATCTTTGGGGGGCCGACACCTGTTGAATTGGATTTTGAACAGGTTCATTCCGAAGGTTAATTCTTAAGAGGTATATTTTGGCAGTTAAGAAAAAAGTTTCAGCTCAAATAAAATTGCAAATTCCAGCAGGTAAGGCCAATCCGGCTCCTCCTGTAGGCCCTGCTTTGGGTCAGCATGGAGTGAATATCATGGATTTTTGCAAGCAGTTTAATGCCAGAACTGCAAAGATGGGGGATACTGTGGTGCCTGTGATTATTTCAGTTTATCAGGACCGCACTTTTTCTTTTATTCAAAAGACTCCTCCTGTTTCTGTGTTATTAAAACAGGCCTGCAATATTAAAAGTGGATCTAAAACTCCTCATAAAGAAAAGGTCGGAGTTTGCACTATGGAGCAGGTGAAAAAAATTGCAGAAACAAAAATGCCTGATTTGAACAGTTATAATTTAGATGGGGCTATCTCCCAAGTGATTGGAACAGCCCGCAGTATGGGTTTGGAAGTAAAGTAAAAGAGTGGTTTATGAGTAAAAAATCAAAACAGTATCGTGCGTTTAAGTTTGAAAAAAACAAACTGTATTCTGTTGAAGAAGCTCTTCGTCTGTTTGTTCAGCACAAAACAGCTAAGTTTGATGAATCTATTGATGTTGCAGTTTCTTTGGGTGTGGACACTCAGCAGTCCAATCAGCAGGTGAGAGGAGTGGTTGCTCTTCCGCACGGTTTGGCAAAGCCGGTTCGTGTGATTGTATTTGCCAAAGGGGAACAGGAGCAAAAAGCCAAAGAAGTGCAGGCAGATGCTGTCGGCAGTGAAGACTTGGTTCAAAAAATTAAAGATGGATGGCTTGAGTTTGATCGGGTGATTGCCACTCCGGATCAGATGTCTGTGGTTTCCAAAGTGGCTCCAATCTTAGGGCCAAGAGGACTTATGCCCAATCCTAAATTGGGAACAGTAACAACAGATGTGGCTAAAGCAGTCACTAGTGAAAAAAAAGGGAAAGCTTCTTTTCGAGCAGGGCAGTCCGGGAAAATTGGACTGGTTCACAGCTCTATCGGAAGGAGATCTCTTGGGGTTGAAAAACTAAAAGATAATTATCAGGCGTTTATGGGTGAGTTAACCCGGTTAAAGCCGGCATCCAGCAAGGGGCTTTATGTCCGGCAGGTGTCTTTATCTTCAACGATGGGGCCTTCTTTAACTATAGATACAAGTGAGTCATTAACTAAATAGGAAAGACTATGCTGACAAAACAAATAAAATCTCAACATATCTCTGAAGTGTCTTCTCATTTTGAAAAGGCTCAAGCGAGCTTTGTTGTGAACTTTCAAGGTTTGAATGTGGAGCAAATCACAGATTTAAGAAATCAGCTGAGATCCAAAAAGTCACAAATGAAAGTGGTTCGAAATACTTTGGTGCGAAGAGCTTTGGAAGGAAATGATATGAAGGAGAAAGTTAATAAATTTTTATCCGGCACCAATGCTTTTATTTTTGCTTTTGAAGATATTTCAGGAACAGCTAAGGTTTTGTCTGAGTTTGCAGACGACACTCCTTTGGCATTAAAAACGGGTTTGGTTGGAGAAAAATTGCTTTCAGAACAGGAAATTGAGCGTTTGGCTTCGTTGCCTTCTCTAGAGGAACTTAGAGCTCAACTTCTTTCTGTACTGTCTGCTCCGGCTCAAAGGCTGCTTCGGGTATTTAACGAAGTGCCTTCATCTTTTGTAAGAGTATTATCTGGTTCAACAAAAAAATAGGGGGAAAAAATGGAACTTAATAAAGAATCGGTTATTGAATATTTATCTAAACTGCCAGTTATAGAAATGGCGGAGTTGGTTAAAGAGTTAGAAGAAAAATGGGGAGTCAGTGCGGCGGCTCCGGTAGTAGCGGCGGCAGGTGCGGCGGCGGCTCCAGCAGATGCAGGAGCAGAGAAAACAGAATTTAGTGTAACTCTAGCTGGTGTTGGAGGAAATAAAATTGCTGTTATTAAAGAGATTCGAGCTGTTACAAATTTAGGTTTGAAAGAAGCTAAAGACCTTGTGGACAGCGCCCCTAAGGTGATTAAAGAAAGCGTGAGTAAAGAGGAAGCTCAAAAGCTTAAAGAGGCTTTGGAAAAAGCTGGTGCTAAAGTTGAAGTGAAGTAGTTTTAAAAGGGAGATAGACGATGAGCATTGTTGCTTCCAAATTAAAACTTCGAAAATCTTTTGGGAAAGTAAAGGGTGACTTTCATATTCCTAATTTGATTGAGCTTCAAAAGAAGTCTTATGAGAAGTTTTTACAAAAAGATGTAGACCCTGCGAAGAGAAATAACCAGGGATTGCAGGCTGTATTTAATTCTGTATTTCCAATTTCAGACTATAAGCAAACAGTCAGTTTGGAGTTTGTAAAATACACTTTACAGCATCCCAAATATGATGTGGATGAGTGCCGTCAAAGAAAGATGACTTTTGCCTCTCCTTTAAGAACAACTCTGCGTTTGGTTGTCTTTGATGTTAAAGAGGGTAATGAAGAACGTGTGGTCCGTGATGTGAAGGAGCAGGAAGTTTACTTAGGGGAAGTTCCTCTAATGACGGAAAGCGGTTCTTTTATTGTCAACGGAACAGAAAGAGTGATTGTCTCTCAACTTCATCGTTCCCCTGGTGTGTTTTTTGATCATGATGGAGGCAAAAGCAATACGAGCGGCAAGTTAATTTATTCTGCAAGAGTGATCCCCTATCGAGGCTCTTGGCTGGATTTTGAATTTGATAATAAAGATTTAATTTATGCTCGTATTGATCGTCGAAGAAAGTTTCCGGCTACAATTTTATTAAAAGCTTTAGGTTACAGTGTAGAAGAACTTTTGGAATCTTTTTATAACATTGATCGTGTCAATGTACTTAAAAATGGAAAAATCTTCATTGATCTGGATATTGACCGAATGATAGGTCAAAGAATTTTAGCGGATATTAAAGATAATAAAGGTAAGTTTTTAATTCGTGCAGGTAGAAGAGTGACAAGAGCTGTCGCTCGTCAGGTGAAATCCGCTCAGATTAAAAAAATGGAGCTTTCCAAAGAAAATTTAAAAGGCGCTGTATTGGCAAAACCGCTGATTGATCCTCAAACTGGAGAAATTCTATCAGACACAAACTCTGAAATGAGTGAAGCTATTTTTGATAAAGCTGTCAAAGCCGGTATTCATAATTTTGATTTAATTTTCTTTGATGGTTTAACAGTAGGGCCTTACCTTTGTAACACTCTTTTGGTGGATAAGGTTTTCACAAAAGAAGAAGCCATTCAGGAAATTTATAAAAGGATGAAACCGGGAGAACCTCCTGCTTTGGAGATTGCTGAGTCTTATTTTAGAAATTTATTTTTTGATCCTGAACAGTATGATCTTGGAGAAGTTGGACGTCTTAAAATCAATCACCGTTTTGATATTTCTTTTGATAAAGTTCCTCTTTCTACCGGCACTTTACAGAAGGAAGATTTTATTCGTGTTGTTCGCACCATTGTGGATTTGAAAAATGGAAAAGGGCAAGTGGACGACATTGATCACTTGGGCAACAGACGTGTTCGTTCTGTAGGGGAATTATTGGAAAACCAATATCGTATTGGCTTGGTTCGTATGGAGAGGGTTGTAAAAGACCGTATGAACTTGCAGGACAAAGAAACAGTCATGCCTCATGATTTAATCAATGCCAAATCAGTCAACTCAGTGGTTAAAGAATTTTTTGGATCCAGTCAGCTTTCTCAATTTATGGATCAAACAAATCCTTTGGCGGAAATTACTCATAAAAGACGTCTTTCTGCTTTAGGCCCTGGAGGACTGACAAGAGATCGGGCCGGCTTTGAAGTGCGTGACGTACACCCAACTCACTATGGGCGTATTTGTCCTATTGAAACGCCGGAAGGACCAAATATTGGTTTGATTGCCTCACTGGCTACTTTTGCTCGTATTGATGAGTATGGATTTATTGAAACCCCTTATAACTCTATTGTGAAAAGTAAAATCACAGATGACATTCGTTATGTGTCTGCCTTGGAAGAGCAAAAACACTGTATTGCTCAAGTCAGCCCTGTATTTAATCAGCTTTCATCAGATCAGCTGATTATGGCTAGGGAAAAAGGTGAGTACAAAACAGTTCGAAAAGAAAGAGTTTCTATGATGGATGTTTCGCCGGGGCAATTGGTTTCTGTGGCATCTTCTCTTATTCCTTTTCTTGAGCACGATGATGCCAACCGTGCTTTAATGGGTTCTAATATGCAGAGGCAAGCAGTGCCTTTATTAAAAGCTAAAGCTCCGTTAGTGGGTACAGGTGTGGAATACCTGGTGGCAAGAGATTCAGGAACTTCAGTTGTTTGTAAAAATGACGGAATTGTTGAAGCTGTAGATGCTTCTCAAATCGTTGTTCGAAGGTTAGTGAAAGAAGGAAAACTTGGTGCTTCTGTGGATATTTATAATTTAACCAAGTATCAAAGGACTAATCAAAATACCTGCTTTAATCAAAGACCGATTGTACAACAGGGGGATCAGGTTAAAAGAGGAGATGTGATCGCAGACGGGCCTGCTACAGATCAAGGTGAACTGGCTTTAGGTCAAAATATTGTAGTCGCTTTTACTCCTTTTGAAGGATATAACTTTGAAGACTCTATTTTAATTTCAGAAAGATTGATTCGTGATGATGTTTATACCTCTGTTCATATTGAAGAATTTGAATGTGTTGCCAGAGACACTAAGTTAGGAAAAGAGGAGATTACTCCGGATATTGCAAATGTAGGAGAAGAGGCTTTAAAAAACCTGGATACTTCCGGAATTATACAGGTGGGGTCTCGAGTAAAGCCCGGAGATATTCTGGTGGGTAAAATTACTCCCAAAGGTGAAAGCCAGGTGTCTCCTGAGAAAAAACTTTTACTGGCGATCTTTGGAGAAAAAGCGGGTGAAGTTCGGGATACTTCTTTAAGAGCTCCTTCCGGTGTTACGGGGACTGTGATTGACACTCAGGTTTACAGCAGAGAGGGTGTGGAGCAGGACGAAAGATTAAAAAGTATTATTGAAGAAAAGAAACAAAGGTTGAAAAAAGATTTTGAGTTGCAACAAAATGTTATCAGAAACAATGCTTTGGATAAAATCAGAGAAATTGTTATCGGGCAAAAAACAAAAGATATTTTTCTGAATGACGATGCTTCTGAAGAACTTCTTAAAAAAGGACAAAAGATTAAGGAAGAGGATTTGGAAAAAATTCCTTTTGAGTTGTTAGGCAATATTCCTTTGGTGAATGATACGGTCAGTGATCAGTTGAATCAAATTACAGATTCTGCACGTCATCAGCTGGATGCGATTGAATTGATCTACAAAGATAAAGTGGATTGTCTTGCCAAAGGGGATGATATGCCTCCCGGTGTAGTTAAAATGATTAAGGTGTATGTGGCTGTGAAGAGAAAACTGCAGGTGGGTGATAAGTTTGCAGGCCGCCACGGAAACAAAGGTGTTATTTCAAAAATTTTGCCTATAGAGGATATGCCTTATTTGGCAGACGGCACTCCAGTGGATATGGTTTTAAATCCTTTGGGAGTTCCTTCCAGGATGAATATTGGTCAAATTTTAGAAACTCACTTGGGTTGGGCGGCTCATAGCCTTGGTGTGCAATTGAAAAAATATTTAGATCACTTCCATATGGAAAATGTGAAAAAAGATCTTAAAAATATTTTTTCAGAGGATGCAAAAATTGTAAAACAATTGGATGAATTAAAAGAACCTGAAATGAAAGAGGTGGTTTCTTATCTGAGTGATGGGGTTCATGTGGCCACTCCGGTTTTTGATGGAGCTAAAGAGAATGAAGTAAAAAGTCTTCTTGAAAAAGCCAAGCTCCCTGTTTCCGGGCAAACTGTTTTATTTCATGGAGGTACAGGAGAGCCTTTCCGTATGCCTGTGACTATTGGTGTGATGTATATGCTGAAACTTCATCACTTGGTGGAAGAAAAGATTCATGCCCGCTCTACCGGCCCTTATTCGCTGGTTTCCCAACAGCCTTTGGGAGGAAAAGCTCAATTTGGAGGACAAAGGCTTGGGGAGATGGAAGTCTGGGCTATTGAAGCTTATGGAGCCGCATACTGCCTGCAGGAGTTTTTGACTGTGAAGTCTGATGATGTGGCTGGCCGTACTCGTATGTATGAAAGTATTATTAAAGGTGAAAACGTATTGGAGCCGGGTGTTCCTGAAGCCTTTAATGTGTTGGTTAAAGAACTACAAAGTTTATCTTTAGATGTTGAATTGGTGGAATCAGATTTATTAACTGAACAGCCCAAGAAGATTATTTAAGGATATTTAGAAAAGGATAAAAAGTATGAGAGATTTATTGAATTTTTTTGATAAGCCTAAAGATCCTCTTACGTATAGTCATGTACGTATTTCTTTGGCGGCTCCGGACACTATTCGTAAATGGAGTTTTGGAGAAGTTCGAAAGCCTGAAACCATAAACTATCGTACTTTTAAGCCGGAAAAAGACGGCCTCTTTTGTGCAAAAATCTTTGGACCTACAAAGGACTATGAATGTCTTTGCGGTAAATACAAAGGAATGAAGTACAGAGGTGTTATTTGTGAAAAATGCGGTGTTGAAATTGTTAAATCCAAAGTAAGAAGAGAAAAAATGGGGCATATTGAGCTGACTACACCTGTTGCTCATATTTGGTTTTTAAAATCACTGCCCAGTCGAATTGCAATGCTTTTAGATATGTCTTTAAAAGATGTGGAGCGTGTTCTTTACTGTGAGTGTTATATTGTAATGGACCCTCTGGATACTCCTTTGAAGAGAGGGGATCTTTTGACCGAAGAAGCCTATCTTCAGGCTCAAGAGGAGCATGGTCCTCATTTTAAAGTTTCTACAGGGGGAGAGGCTGTTCGGGATTTGTTGAAAGGTTTGGATTTGGATTATATGTCCCGTAAATTAAGAAAAGAATTAAAAGAAGCGACTTCAGACAATCAGCAAAAGAAAATTATTAAAAGACTGAAGGTTATTGAAACTTTTTTAAATTCAAAAAATCGTCCGGAATGGATGATGCTTGAAGCTTTACCTGTGATTCCTCCGGATTTGCGTCCTTTGGTTCCATTGGATGGAGGTCGGTTTGCAACTTCTGATTTGAATGATCTTTATCGTCGTGTGATCAATCGAAACAATCGATTGAAAAGACTTCAAGAACTGAATGCTCCGGATGTTATTATCCGGAATGAAAAACGTATGCTTCAGGAAGCGGTCGATGCTTTGCTGGATAATGGAAGAGGCGGCAAAACTTTCACCAGCCCCAATAAAAGACCTCTGCGTTCTTTAAGTGATATGCTTAAGGGAAAACAGGGAAGATTCAGACAAAACCTTCTTGGAAAGAGGGTGGACTACTCCGGTCGCTCTGTGATTGTGGTGGGTCCAAGATTAAAATTGCATCAATGTGGTATCCCAAAAAAGATGGCATTGGAGCTTTTTAAACCTTTTATCTATCACAAATTAGAACAAAAAGGTTTAGCAGTGACGATCAAGCAGGCTAAAAAATTAGTGGATCAGGAAACAGTGGAAGTTTGGGATATCTTATCTCAGGTGGTGAAAGAACACCCTGTGCTTCTCAACCGCGCTCCAACACTACACCGCTTGGGTATTCAGGCTTTTGAACCGGTCTTGCATGAAGGTAAGGCGATCCAACTTCACCCTTTGGTGTGTACAGCTTTTAACGCAGACTTTGACGGAGACCAAATGGCTGTGCATGTGCCTCTTTCTATGGAAGCTCAGGTGGAAGCTCGTGTTTTAATTATGTCGACAAATAATATTTTGAGCCCTGCAAACGGACGTCCGGTTATTAATCCTTCTCAGGATATTGTTCTTGGAATTTATTGGATGACTCGTATTCGTCCTGGAGCAAAAGGCACAGGGCAGGTTTTTTCAAGTGTTCAGGACGTTATTTACGCTTACGATACTGGAACAGTGGACTTGCAAGCTGAGATAGAGTGTCGTGTACAGGGAAAAAGAGTTAAAACATCTGTTGGAAGAATTTTGCTTAAAGATATTGTGCCGGATGCAGTTCCCTTCGAAAAATACAATAAAGTTATGAATAAAAAAGCTTTGGCTGAATTGATCGACAGTACCTTCCGTGCTTCAGGAGGAAAACTAACAGCTATTTTGGCAGACCGATTGATGGGTCATGGTTTTAAATTCTCCACTATTGGAGGTATTTCTATTTGTTTGGATGATTTAAAAATTCCTGAATCAAAAAATAAACTTCTGGATATTGCAAGAAAGCAAGTCAATGAAATCCGAGCTCAATATGATGAAGGGCTTATTACAGAGGGTGAAAGATACAACAAGGTTGTTGATATTTGGGCCCAGTGTGGAGATCAGGTTGCTAAAGAAATGATGAAGAATCTGGAAAAAGAATCTTTTGATGTCAAAGATAAAAAAGTTGAAGGAGACAGCTTTAATCCCATCTTTATTATGGCAGACTCTGGAGCCAGAGGTTCTGCGGCTCAGATTCGTCAGTTGGCGGGAATGAGAGGATTGATGGCTAAACCTTCAGGTGAAATTATTGACAGCCCTATTACAGCAAACTTTAGAGAAGGGCTGACAGTTCTTCAATACTTTATCTCCACTCACGGAGCCCGTAAAGGTTTGGCGGATATGGCTTTAAAAACAGCAAACTCCGGATACCTGACTCGTCGGTTGGTGGATGTGGTTCATGATGTGGTTGTTTCTGAAAGGGATTGTGAAAGTACAGACTATCTGACTGTAAACTCTTTACAGGAAGGAAGCAGTGTTATTCAAAATATAGGAGAGCGTGTTTTAGGACGCACTTCTTTTGAGGATATTTTGAATCCTGTTTCTTCAGAAGTGATATGTGTTGCTGGACAGGAAATTAATGAAAGAGTTGTTGAGCAAATTGAAAAATTGGGAATTGAATCTGTGAAAATTCGCTCTACCTTAACCTGCAAGGCCAAGTGGGGTGTTTGTGTTAAATGTTACGGAAGGGACTTGTCACGAGGACAAACAGTCAATCTTTCTGAACCCGTGGGTGTGATTGCGGCTCAATCTATTGGAGAGCCGGGAACTCAGCTAACAATGAGAACTTTCCACTTGGGAGGAACAGCATCCAGATCTGTGGAGCAGTCTGTGCATACAGCTTCCAAAGAAGGAAAAGTACAATTTAAAAACACTAATGTTGTGACAAACAAAGAAGGCAAGCTTGTGGTTATGAACAGGCATGGATATATTATTTTATTGGATGAGAATAATAAGGAAAGAGAAAAGTTCCGATTGGTTTATGGAGCTTATTTAAATGTTAAAGAAGGAGATCAGGTTAAAAAAGGAGATGTATTGGCGGAATGGGATCCTTATTCCAATACCATTTTAGCAGATGTCTCTGGAACAGTTCAGTTTAGGGATATTGAAGAAGGGGTTTCAATGAGTGAACAAGTGGATCCTGTGACAGGGTTTTCCACTAAAGTGATTATTGCATCAAAATCTTCAACGCAAAAACCTACTGTAGTGATTGTGGACTCTGCAGGAAAAGAAAAAGTTTTCCCTGAAAGAGGCACTCCTGTTCAATATACAATTCCTGTGAGTGCTCAATTGCTTGTTTCCAATGGAGATAAAATTGTTGCAGGGGATGTTCTGGCAAAAATGCATAGAAAATCCGCTCAAACTCGTGATATTACCGGTGGTTTGCCTCGTGTGGCTGAGCTTTTTGAAGCAAGAGTGCCAAAAGAAGCCGCTATTATTTCTGAGATTGAAGGTTATGTCAGTTTTGGGCGCGACTTAAAAGGAAAACAAAGAGTGATTATAACCTCTAAAGAAGGGGAACAAAAAGAATATTTGATTCCTAAAGGCAAGCATATAGCTGTTCGAGAAGGAGAATTTATTGGAGTGGGTGAAACCCTTATGGATGGCCCAAGTGATCCTCATGATATCTTAAAAGTTTCTGGAGAGTTGGCTTTGGCTTCTTACTTGGTGAATGAAGTACAGGAAGTGTATCGCCTTCAAGGGGTGTCCCTCAATGATAAGCATATTGAATTGATTGTTCGCCAAATGCTTAGAAAAGTGGAAATTGCAGATGCAGGAGACACTCGCTTTTTACCTAGTGAGCAATTGGATAAATTTGAAGTGTTGGAAGAAAATGAAAAAGTTGTAAAAGAAGGAGGAACTCCTGCAAAGTATCGACCTCTTCTTTTAGGTATTACCAAAATGTCTTTGAATACAGACAGTTGGATTTCAGCGGCTTCATTCCAGGAGACAACAAGGGTGTTAACCACAGCGGCAACACAGTCCAGAATTGATCATCTGCATGGTTTGAAAGAAAATATTGTGATGGGAAGATTGATTCCTGCAGGAACGGGAATGTCCTGCTATAGGGACTTAAAACCTCAATTTGCTGAAGAAGAGGAAGAAGCTGTTTTACTGCCTGAAGTTTCTCACCCGGTAGACGAGAAATCTACAGAGCAGGTTCAATCAGCTGTACAAACGGTTAAAAAAGAAGAGACATCTTCAGCCAATCAACAAACCAATTGACTCTCTTCTTTTCAAAAAGAAGTAAAACAATAGGTTCATGGTGTAATGAAATATTCTACATAGAGACTCAAACTGCAAACACACAACTTATTTTGTCTCTATGTAGAATATTTTTCTTCAATTCTACAAGGGATTTCTATTTTTTTATACGTTATTTCTGCAAGTACGTTATTCTTGTAAATATGTTATTACTATACATTGAAAATTTCTTATAGAAATCTTTGCTCATGTGTAATTTTTACATCCACCTGTGAAGTGAATTGTGTTTTTAAGGTTTTCTTTGTATTTTTATGTTTTCGGAGAAGTACAGTGCAAAAACTTTTTATATTTTTAATTGTATCCTCTTTTTGTTTCATAGTTGAGGCTAATGAATACTACTCTATACTAAGGGTTTCTCCTGAGAGTTCTCAACAACAAATTAAGGATTCCTATAAAAGATTGCAGATGAAGTTTCATCCGGACAGGCAGTCTCACCCGAACAGTGCTCGTCTCTCCGAATTGCAGGCAGAAGTGATGATAAAAAGAATTAATGAGGCGTATTCGGTACTGTCCAATCCGACTCGACGACACTCTTACGATAACAGTTTAAAAAATGTTGATGAAGTAACAATATCTGAGGCTTTAAGAAAAAGAATGAATGGGGAAATAACAGTTGAGGAATACAGAGATATTTTCATGGAACACGTAAATAGTTTAAAAAATTCTCTTAGAACTGGAGAAATAACACGTCAGGAATACAAAAAGAATTTAATGGAATATAAATATATTTTAGTAAGTTCTTTTAGAAATAAAGAAATAACATTCATGGAATCCTTAGCTCTTTTCGAGGAGCACAGAAATAATTTAAGAACTAGATATGATGTTGTTACATCAGGAATAATTCAGACCACATTTGGAGCAATGCTTGGGACTAATCTAATGGCTGATGATATTACCCTTGTTGGACTTGCAGGAGGGTACTTTATGGCTCATGGTGCGTTTAATTTATGTGCAGAAGCATTCAAATACAAAAAAGAAAAAGAATAAAAATTATGAATGCCGTAAACACTATTCTTTTTCACTTGTGAGAAGGTAATAGACACCGCCAATCAGCCAAAACCGTTATATTGTTGGGGGTATTCTTGGTATATTTCCTGGTTTTGGTATCGGTCATGCTGTACAAGGAAGATGGCTGGAAAGGGGCTGGATTCATACAGCACTTCAACCGGGTATTTGGATTACTTATTTAGGAGTTTTAGTTTTGTTCTCTGATTCTGTTAAAACCGATGATTTGGATTGGTTAGGTCAAGTAACTAGTGTTACCGCAATAGTATTGCAACTGGGAAAAATATTTGGTCTTATTTGGTTAGGAAGTAAAGTGTGGGAGATAGCAGATATATGGATGCTTCCGGATTCTATACAAGTTGTTTTTTCTCATAGTCAGAAAATAAGTCCATCTCTCTATTCCTATGAATACAAATCTGATGTTCCTGGTATTCATTTGCAGTGGCAGTTCTAGAAAACTCTATTATTTTAAGGTATTTATAAAGTATTTTGTTTATTGACTCTTTGGTGAAATAAGGGCATATTTGCCCGGCTATGCCAACGTTAAACCAATTGATTAAAAGCAAAAGGGTTGCTCCTAAAACAAGGACCAAATCACCTGCTCTAACAAGATGCCCTCAAAAAAGAGGGGTTTGTGTCCGTGTGTTTACAGTTACTCCAAAAAAACCGAATTCCGCTTTAAGAAAGGTGGCTCGGGTGCGTTTGTCCAATGGTTTTGAAGTGAACTCTTATATTCCAGGTATCGGGCATAATTTGCAGGAGCACAGTGTGGTGCTCGTTCGAGGTGGTCGTGTGAAAGACTTGCCAGGGGTTAAATATCACATTATTAGAGGGGCTTTGGACGGCCAGGGTGTAGAAAATAGAAAACGCGGCCGCTCTAAATATGGCAGTAAAAAGCCTAAAAAATAAGGTGTAAAATAGTATGTCGAGAAGAAATAGAAAAATTGATAAAAGAGAGCCGGCTGTAGATCCAAAGTATGAAGATCCTATTTTGGGGCATTTTATCAATAAGCTTATGTGGGATGGGAAAAAGGAATTGGCCCGAAAGATTGTTTACTCAGCTTTTGAAGAGATCGGTAAAAAAGCTTCGCAAGATGCTCTTTCTGTTTTTAAAAAAGCTTTGGAAAACTGTAAACCTTCTTTAGAGGTGCGATCCAGAAGAGTAGGCGGTGCCACTTATCAAGTGCCGGTGGATGTGCGTCCTGTGCGGCGTGCAACTTTGGCTATGAGATGGTTGATTTTGCATTCCAGATCCAGAAAAGAAAAAACCATGGCCAGTCGTCTGGCTGAAGAACTTTTGGATGCTTACAACAATAAAGGGCAGTCCATTAAAAAGAAAGAAGATGTTCATCGTATGGCAGAAGCCAATCGAGCTTTTTCTCACTACAATTGGTAATAGTTGTTTATTTAACAGTTAAAAACTTTCATTTTATTATATAAAAAAATTAACAATTTTTCTTATCTTCTTCCGATAAAAGTAATTGGGTACTCTAAATTACTTTTGGGGGTAGAGATGAAATATAAATTATGTTTACTGCTGATGTTTATATTTCTGACTGTTGCTGTAAGGGCCGACTTACAAGAAGAATTTGCTCAAAACTTAAGCGCAGTTTGCCAGAATAGAAATGCGAATCAATTCTTTGAAATGGTTTCAATACCTTTGACAGTTATATTATCTCATGGGGAAATAGTTAGAATAAAATCCAAGGAAGAGTTTTCCAGTCATTTAGATAGCATTTTTGTGGATGAGTTTGTGGATTTATGCAGTCAATTTGGACAAAATATATTTAATTTTAACTCATCTTCATTTTTTAATTTTGTTCATCTTGTTTATGAAGAAGATTTTTTAAGGATTAACGTCATCGATATAAGATCTATTATACAAAATCAAAGGAATGTATTTTTGAACTTTCTAAGCAGTGCTCATTTTTCAATGGCTGAGTGTAGTACAATTATCTAAGGTTTCATTTATAAAGTTATAGTGACTCAGTACAACTCAATGACGTTGTTATTTGGCTCGTGACATTGGACATGCATTGTTTGAGTTCGTCTGCATACGTTTGAATAGAGGAAGGATCGTTTTTATCTACCTTAGATACGGCATCATTTGTGCTAACAACTTAATGTTGTTTTTAGGCTGCTGGCAAGCGTTCTTATACATTGTTTAAGTCGAATTGTAGGATCACTAGTAGTCGTATTAGTTTGGTTATAAGCAGGATTCATATTTGGATTAGTATACATATTAGGATTAACACCAGTGTTCAGACCTGTACCTGTATTGGTAGAATTGTTACGACATGTGGAAAAAGAATTCATTGCGCGATTAATACGGTTATGTTGTTCTTGAGATAAGGACATTTGTATGTTTGGATCATTTTGTACTTGCTGTAAGAATGTATTTTGAGTGGTGTCTATGCAGGTATATATGTCCATACCTTGTGTTGTTTGTGTCGTCGTATAATTTTGTTGTGTTTGCATATAGTTTGGATTTTGTGTTTGGTAGTTATTGAGGCCGCCTTGTGCGCTTCTTAATGCACATGCAGATATTTGATTTACTGTATTACATAAATATCTGATGTTTTCATCCTGACAGGAAATGCAAAACAAGATGACAATAAAAAATAGAATGTTACCTTTTATATTTTCCAATTTCATTTCACACTACCTTTCAGTAACATAACTATTACTGCAGAAAAGTAATAATCCGAATTTCATAATAAAAAAATGTATCATTATATTTTGGGGTGAACAATATCTTATCAATACCATTAGTTCATATTTATGTACCGCATTATTAGTTTTGTGTATGTTGTTGTTAAAAAGACAAAGTGTCTTGTGTATTTTTTTTACATTTGATCTTTGTATGTGTACAAAAATTTATGGACAATAAAGTACATGTTTAAAATAATCACAGCACATTCTTTAATTTTACTTTCTCTCCTAATAACTATCTCCTGTTCAAGAGACACAGATAAGTATAAAGAATAAATTGAAGGCCGACGTGACAGCATTAGCTCCTAATCCTAATGAGGAATCTCTTCCTGTTGAATGTAAAAATATAAATACAGAAGAGGGGCTGGATTTAATGATTTGTGTGTTTAGGCATGGTATTAAACAAACAACCTGTTCTCAACAATAGAACTTTATATAAGAGCTTCTGTAAAGTTGAGTGGAAATACTTTGTATAAGTAGTGGCTCAAATGAGTTCGGATTTGAACACAGAGTGGCTGAAAGATCACTCTGTGGCAAAACGCATGTTTGAATTTCGAGTCACTACTTATACAAAGTATTTCTTATCTATGGATAAGCTCAAAAAAATACAAATGAAACTCTATAAGTGAAGAAAAACTAAAATATTTGCTTCTTTTTTAAAAGAAGAAAAAAATGATGGCGGCAGTTCGCCTACTACAATCACAAGCATCAAGTTTGCTCGTTGCGTAGGCTCCCTTCAGGCACTCAACAAAGCATCCAGCTTTGTTTCTCTGTGTTAGCTGTTTTCACAGCCAACACAGATCGTGCCTTCAATTCGAATCCTGCCCTGATAAAAAAAGAAAAGGACTTGCGCCCTCTTCTTTGTCCTTCCCGAGAGATAGGTAACAGAATATACCGGAGACATGGGTTACACTT